>NZ_BAAGXJ010000003.1:0-645220 GCF_054779895.1 Microbacterium lacusdiani
CGGCCGGCGCGGCCTCGGCGGCCGGGGCCTCCTGCGCCGGCGCGTCGCCGGCGGGCGCGGCGCCCGAGCCGTCGCCGATCTTGGCCAGGACGGCGCCGACCTCGACGGTCTCGTCTTCCTGAACGAGGATCTCCTCGATCACGCCGGCGACGGGGGACGGGATCTCGGTGTCGACCTTGTCGGTCGAGATCTCCAGCAGGGCCTCGTCGACGGCGATCGTGTCGCCGACCTTCTTCAGCCAGCGGGTGACCGTTCCCTCGGTGACGCTCTCGCCGAGCTCGGGGAGGACCACGGAAGTACTCATGTCGGAGTCTCCTTCAGGATTTCGATGACGTGAACAGCTTAGTGAGTCGGTGTGGCGATCTGGTCGGCGCGGGCGGGCGCGGCGGGCGGCGGGGCCGCTCAGATGGTGTGGAGCGGCTTTCCGGCGAGCGCCAGGAACGCCTCGCCCAGCGCCTCGCTCTGCGTCGGATGGGCGTGGATCAGCGGGGCGATGTCCTCGGGGTGGGCCTCCCACGCGACGGCGAGCTGGCCCTCGGTGATCAGCTCGCCCACGCGGTCGCCGATCAGGTGGACGCCCAGCACGGGGCCGTCGACGCGGCGCACGACCTTGACGAGGCCGCCCGTGCCGATGATCTCGCTCTTGCCGTTGCCCGCGAGGTTGTACTCGTACGAGGTCACGCCGGCCGCGCCGTGCGCGTCCACGGCCTGCGCCTCGGTGAGGCCGACGGAGGCGACCTCGGGGTGCGAGTAGGTGACCTTGGGGATCTGGGTCTCGGGCACCGGCACCGGGTCGAGGCCGGCGATCGCCTCGGCCACGAACACGCCCTGCTGGAAGCCGCGGTGCGCCAGCTGCAGGCCCGGCACGATGTCGCCGACGGCCCAGACGCCCTCCGCGCCCGTGCGCAGGCGCTCGTCCACCACGACGAAGCCGCGGTCCAGCGCGACGCCGGCCTCCTCGAAGCCCAGACCGGCGGTCGCCGGCCCGCGCCCCACGGCCACGAGCAGGTAGTCGGCCTCCAGAGCCGTCCCGTCCTCGAGCGTCACCGTTACGGACGACGCGTCCTGCGTCGCGGACGCGAACCGCACCCCGAGCCGCGCCTGGATGCCGCGCTTGCGGTAGGCGCGCTCGAGGCCCTTGCTGAGGGCCACGTCCTCGTTCGGCACGAGGTGCTCGAGCGCCTCGACGATCGTCACCTCGGCGCCGAACGAGCGCCACACGCTCGCGAACTCCACGCCGATCACGCCGCCGCCCAGGATCACGACGCGCGACGGCACCTCGTCGAGGGCGAGCGCGGTCTCGCTCGTGAGGATCCGGCCCCCGGGCTCGAGGCCCGGCAGGGAGCGGCTGTACGAGCCGGTCGCGAGCACGATGTCCGGGGCGGTGTAGACCTCGTCGCCCACTCGGACGGCTCGCCCGGGCTCCAGGCGGCCCTCGCCGGCCACGACCGTGATGCCACGGCGCGCGACCAGGCCCTCGAGTCCCTTGAACTTCTTCGCGACGATCCCCTCGCGGTAGGCGCGCAGGCCCGCCGCGTCGACGCCGCCCAGCGAGGCCGTGATGCCGTATGCGGAGGCCTCGCGCACCGAGTCGGCGATCTCCGCGGCGTGCAGGAGCGCCTTGGTGGGGATGCAGCCGCGGTGCAGGCAGGTGCCGCCGAGACGGTCCTTCTCGATCAGCGCGACGCGCTTGCCGAGCTCGGCGGCGCGCAGGGCCGCGGCGTAGCCGCCGCTGCCGCCGCCGAGCACGACGACGTCGAACTCGTGCGCGCTCACTGGACCTCTCCGCCCGCCGCGACGAAGTCGATCAGGGCGCGCACCGTGGCCCCCGTCGGCCCCTTGTCCGTGAATCCGTACGCCGAGGTCGAGCTCATGGCCGAGCCGGCGATGTCGAGATGCACCCACGGGATGCGCGGGGCGTCGTCGGCGTCGCTCGTGCGGCCGATGAAGCGCTGCAGGAAGAGGCCGGCGAACAGCGAGCCGCCGTTGCGGTTGCCCATGTCGGCGTTGCGCATGTCCGCGATGCGGGAGTCGAGCTGCTCGGCGATGTGCTCCGGCAGCGGCAGCGGCCAGGCGAGCTCGCCGGTGCGGTCGGCCGAGCGCAGGAACGCGTCGACCGCGTCGCCGTGGCCCATCACGCCGGTGTGGCGCGTGCCCAGCGCCACCAGGATGGCCCCGGTCAGGGTCGCGACGTCGACGATCACGTCGGGATGCTCGCGGCTCGCCGCGACCAGGCCGTCGGCGAGCACCAGCCGGCCCTCGGCGTCGGTGTTCGTGACCTCGACCGTGGTCCCGTCGAGCATGGTGAGGACGTCGCCGGGGCGCGTCGCACGACCGGACGGCATGTTGTCGGCGATGCACATCCACGCCGTGACGCGCACGGGCAGGCGCAGCTGCGCGGCCGCCCGGATGACCGCCAGCACCTCGGCGGCGCCGGTCATGTCCTCGTTCATGCCGACCATCGATGCCGCCGGCTTCAGCGAGAGGCCTCCGGTGTCGAACGTGATGCCCTTGCCGACGAGCGCGATGTGGCGCTCGGCGTCCTCGGGGGCCCACTCGAGGCGCACCAGGCGGGGCGGCCGCTCCGAGCCCTGGCCGACGCCCAGGATGCCGCCGAAGCCGCCCTCGGCCAGCGCCTGCTCGTCATAGACCGTGACGTCGACGCCCAGCCCCTCGACCGCCGTGACGGCGGCCTCGGCGAGCTGTGCGGGGCTCTGCCGGTCCGCGGGCGTCGAGACGAGGTCCTTCACGAGCGCGACGGCCTCGGCGCCGGCGCGCACGGCCGCGAGCGCGGCGTCGTCCACGGGGCCGGGCACGTGGATCAGGAAGGAGGAAGCGCGGCGCCTGCGCGCGGACTTCTCGGCGCTCTCGCTCTTGTACCCCTCGAACCGGTATGCGCCGAGCGCGGCGCCCTCGGCCGCGGCGCGCCACGCGCCGTCGACGTCGGCGAGCACCGACACCGCGACGGTGTCGAAGCCCGTGAGCTGCCGTGCCCCGGCGCCGACGGCCTCGCGCACGGCGTTCGCGTCCGGCTCGGCGCCCAGCCCGACCACCGCGAGCGGGCGCGGCGACACGTCGGGCGCGTAGACCCGCGCGAACGCGTTCTTCGCGCCGGTGAACCCGATCGCCTCGAGCGCCGTGCGCAGCCCCGGGAAGCCCGCGGCGGGCTCGTCGCCCTCACCGAACGAGGGGATCGCCAGGATCGCGGCCTCGGCGCCGCCAGCGGGGAACGGATCGGTGGTCAGCGCGAGAGCGGGAATCGGCATGTCGTCCATCCTAGGTACGCGCCGTCCGCGCGGGCGGAGCGGGCTCGCGCGCGCCGCGTACGCGCTCAGCGGAACCGGACCCGGGGTCCGTCGCGGCTCGTAGCATGGATGCATGCCCTCGACTGGTGACATCTACGAGCGGGTCGCGAACGCCCCAGTGGTGCCGGACGGCCTGCCGCTGGTCATCCTGATGACCGGCTTCACGGACGCCGGGGGAGCGGTCGCAGGGCTGATCGACTTCGCCCGCGACGAGCTGGATCCACGGCCCGTCGTCGTGTTCTCGAACGACACCCTGCTGGACTACCGCGCGCGTCGTCCCATCGTCACCTTCGAGCAGGACCACCTGAGCGACTACCGGCCGCCGCGGCTGGAGCTCTCGCTGGTGCACGACGCGCTGGGGCAGCCGTTCCTGCTGCTGTCCGGGTACGAGCCGGACTTCGCGTGGGACGCGTTCGCGGAGGCCGCGCTGGACTTCGCCGACCTGTTCTCGGTCCGCTCCATGACCTGGGTCCATGCGATCGCGATGCCTGTCCCGCACACGCGCACGCTGGGCGTCACCGTGAGCGGCAACCGCGCCGACCTGATCGAGGCGCACTCCATCTGGCACCCGCGCACGCAGGTGCCCGCCACGGTGGGCCACCTGCTCGAGTACCGGTTCGTCGAGGCGGGCTTCGACACGGCGGGCTTCGTCCTGCTCGTGCCGCACTACCTCGCCGAGACCGACTACCCCGCCAGCACGATCGCCGCGCTCGACAAGGTCATGGCGGCGACCGGGCTCGTGTTCACGATGGACGACCTGTACGCCGAGAACCGCGAGTACCTGGGCAAGGTCGAGGAGCAGATCGCCGGGAACGACGAGCTGGGCCGCATGGTGCAGGGGCTCGAGGAGCGCTATGACGCCTACGCCGCGGGCCTCTCGGGCGGCGGGGTGCCGACCGGAGTCGGCGGCTTCCGCGAGGGCGAGCTCCCGAGCGCCGACGAGCTCGCGGCCGAGCTGGAGCGCTACCTGGCGACCCGCCAGACGGGCGACGAGGACAAGCGCGGCAGCTGACGCGCCGGCCGCGCGCGGGGAATACCGGAAGACGTGACGTCGTTCTCATCCGGTGACGCACCACGCGTCGTCCGGCGCGCCGCTCGACCTATGAGACAATGGATGTCCGACCCGTTGTCGAGGGGCGCGTGAGACGGCGCCGGACTTGACAAGGGTCTTACTAGTGCCCGAACACACCCGGGGGCGCGGCGCGCGGCGCCGCCGGTGAAAGGCGAAACGTGACTACTGCCACGAAGACTCCGCGGAGCACCGCGAAGAACAACGACACCGCCGAGGTGGACGAGGCCGCAGAGGCCGCCGCCCCGAAGAGCGCGGCCGCGAAGAAGCCCGCCGCGAAGACGTCGGCGCGCAAGACCGCCGCCGCGAAGGCGGAGGGCGAGGCCGCCGAGAAGCCCGCCCGCAAGGCGCCGGCGCGCAAGCCCGCCGCGAAGGCCGCTCCCAAGAAGGCCGCCGCCAAGAAGAAGTCGGACGAGCCCGAGGACGACGAGGCCGTCGAGATCGAGGACGTCGCGATCGACGACGTCGCCGACGACGAGGCCGGCAAGGACGAGTCCGCCGAGACGTCCGACGACGACGACGCGCCCAAGAAGGTGGTGACCGAGCCGCTGCCTACGGGTGCGATCGTCATCACGTCGAGCGACGAGGACGAGGTCCCCGTCTACTCGACGCAGATCACCGGCGCGACCGCCGACCCGGTCAAGGACTACCTGAAGCAGATCGGCAAGGTCCCGCTGCTGAACGCGGCGGAGGAGGTCGACCTCGCCATGCGCATCGAGGCGGGCCTGTTCGCCGAGGAGAAGCTCTCCAAGATGTCGGCGGCCGAGAGGTCGAGCCAGCTGGGCCTGGACCTGCAGTGGGTGGCCCGCGACGGCCAGCGCGCCAAGTCGCACCTGCTGGGCGCGAACCTCCGTCTGGTCGTCTCGCTCGCCAAGCGCTACACGGGCCGCGGCATGCAGTTCCTGGACCTGATCCAGGAGGGCAACCTCGGTCTGATCCGCGCGGTCGAGAAGTTCGACTACACCAAGGGCTTCAAGTTCTCGACGTACGCCACCTGGTGGATCCGGCAGGCGATCACGCGCGCCATGGCCGACCAGGCGCGCACGATCCGCATCCCGGTGCACATGGTCGAGGTCATCAACAAGCTCGCCCGCGTGCAGCGCCAGATGCTGCAGGACCTGGGTCGCGAGCCCACACCCGAGGAGCTCTCGAAGGAGCTCGACATGACCCCCGAGAAGGTCATCGAGGTGCAGAAGTACGGCCGCGAGCCGATCTCGCTGCACACGCCCCTGGGTGAGGACGGCGACAGCGAGTTCGGCGACCTGATCGAGGACACCGAGGCGGTCGTGCCGGCCGACGCGGTGGGCTTCACGATGCTGCAGCGCCAGCTCGAGAGCCTGCTCGACTCGCTGTCGGAGCGCGAGGCGGGCGTCATCCGCATGCGCTTCGGCCTCGGCGACGGCCAGCCGAAGACGCTGGACCAGATCGGCGACACGTTCGGCGTGACGCGCGAGCGCATCCGCCAGATCGAGTCGAAGACCATGGCGAAGCTGCGTCACCCCAGCCGCTCGCAGTCGCTCCGGGACTACCTCGAGTGAGCGCCGCGAACGAGGGCAAGGCCCTCGAGGTCGAGATCGACGGCGACCGCGTGCAGCGAATCCCGCTGCGCACGCGCGTGGTCATGCCCGAGGACGACCTCGACGAGATCATCACCACCTACGCCAAGGACGCGGTGCAGCCGGGCGACCTGCTGTTCGTCACCGAGAAGATCGTGGCGATCACGCAGGGCCGCTCGTACCTGCTGTCGGACATCAAGGTCCGTCCGCTGGCCCGCTTCCTCTCCCGGTACGTCGTCAAGACGCCGTACGGCATCGGCCTCGGCATGCCCGAGACGATGGAGATGGCGCTGCGGGAGTGCGGCACGCCGCGCATCCTGTTCGCGGCCGCGGTCGCGGCGGTGACGAAGGCGTTCGGGCGGAAGGGCGACTTCTACCGGATCGCCGGCGACAGGGCGCGCGCGATCGACGGCCCCACGAGCGGCACCATCCCGCCGTACAACCAGGCCGTCGTGCTCGGTCCCGAGCGGCCCCGCGAGGTCGCGACGCACCTCAAGGCGCTGCTCGGCGGCGACCTGGACGTCGCGGTGGTCGACATCAACGACATCGGCGGGAACATCCTGGGGTCGACCCTGGACAAGGCCGGCGAGAAGCGCCTCGTGCGCATCCTCGGCGACAACCCGCTCGGTCAGGGCCACCAGTCGACGCCGCTCGGCATCGTCCGGCCCGCCTGACCCGGTTCCACGCGAAAGGCCCCTCCTCGCGGAGGGGCCTTGTTCGTATGGGAGTGGGCCGTTTCGTCTCCGCTGCGCTCCGCTCAACGACCGGTCGTTGAGCGGAGGCGACGAAGGAGCCGGAGTCGAAACGGGCCGAATCCTGCCCGCGTCAAAACCCGATGGCCTTGCGGTAGCGGGGCTTGTGACCGGTGCGGATGCCGGTGACGCTGGGCTTGTTCTCGTACACGCCGGCGCCCCAGTTGCCCTCGACGAGGACCGGACCCTCGGGGGAGACCACGACGTCCCAGCCCACGTACTGCACCTCGGGCACCACGCGGGCGACCTGGTCGATGAACGCGCGCACCTCGTCCATCATCGGCAGGCGGAAGTCGGCGATCGGGAAGCCCGTGTCGGGGTGCTTCTCGTGCACGTGGCCGTGCGAGTCGTAGCCCGGCCCGAAGGCCTTTCCGTCGTCGTGCAGCATCGTGTAGAAGCCGCCGTACGACATCTGGTCGCTCACGGCACCTCGACCGAACTTCTGCGCGATCGCGAGGATGTGCACATCCGTGCCGTCGAAGAACGCCGTCACACGCGTCGTGTTCACGGTGCCGGGGCACACGGCCGCGAGGTCGGCGTGCTGCTCGATGACCTGCTCCAGGAGCACCTCGTCGCGCTCGATGAGACCGCGGTGGAACGCGTCCCAGTCGGACACGTCCGCCGCGTGATAGCGGCGCACGCCCAGGCCCATGTGGCTGACCGGGACCTTCGCGATGATCGTGCCGTGCTTCTGAGCGAACTCCCGCACGGCGTCGGCGCCGCCGGGCTCGACGATCATCCAGTCGCGCTTGAGGAAATCGGCGAAGACCTTGTTGAACTCGATCTTGTTCTCGAACAGCACGCGCTTGTCGCGGCGTGCGAAGCGTGCCGCGAGCTGCATCGAGACCGGGTGCGTCATGTAGGTCGCGCGCTCCTGCTTCGTGAGCATCGCGAAGTCGTAGTCGACGTAGTCCTGGAACGCGACGTCGTGTCGCGCGGCGGACCAGAGCATGTCGGCGAACACCTTCGGCGTCCAGGTGCCGTGCTGCTCGTGCACCTCCTTGGCGCGCTCCGCGACCGACTTGAGGTCGATGCGGCGGGCGCGCTCCGCGAGGTAGCGGAACTTGCCGGCGAGGCCGAGGCGGTTGTCAGTCATGCACACTCCGAAGGGGGTCGACGGGACCTGGTTAGTCTAGATGGGTGACCTGGCCGAACCCCCGGCGCCCCCTCTCCGAGGACGTGGCGCACCCGGATGCAGCGGCCGCCCTGTCGCCCTCCCGCAGCGCTCCGCTCGCGCGCGTCTCCCGCGCCGCTCTGCGGGCCAACGCGGCTCGGATGCGCGCCGCCGGCGGCGATCCCGTCGCGGATCTGCGGCGCGACGCGTGGGGCCACGGCGTCGAGACGGTCGGGCGCGCCGTCTGCGAGGCGGGCATCGTCTCGGTCGCCGTCGACGCGCGCGACATCCCGGTCGTCGAGGCCCTCGGCCTGCGCGCCGTGGACGTCGAGCCGGACCCGTCAGACGTGCTGTACGGCCTCCCGGGCACGGGCGGGGAGCCGGCGCTCGAGCTCGTCACGCCGGTCCTCTCGACCAAGCCGCTCCTCGCAGGGGAGGCCGTGTCGTACGGCTACACCCACCGCGCCACGGCGGACACCACGATCGCGCTGATTGCGGGCGGCTACGCCGAGGGCGTCGTGCGCGCGCTGGGCAACCGGGTCGGCGTGGAGCTCCGCGGGCGTCTCTGCCCGATCGTCGGCCGCGTGGCCATGGACGTGTGCGTGATCGACGTGGGCGACCTGGACGTGGCCCCCGGGGACGAGGCCGTGTATTTCGGGTCGGGAGCGGTGGCCGACGCCCTGTCGGCCTGGGCGGGCGCGACCGGGCTGACCCCGGCCGAGCTCGTGTGCGCGGTGGGGCTGCATGTCGAGCGCGAGGCGGTGTCCTGATGGAAGCCGAGCTGCGGATCTCCCGGTCGCGCCTCGCGGCGAACATCGCGGCCGTGCGCGCCCGGATCGCTCCCGCCGAGCTGCTCATGGTCGTCAAGGACGACGCGTACGCGCACGGCGTCGACGCGGTCGCGGCCGTCGCCGTGGAGGAGGGGGTGCGCTGGCTGGGCGCGATCGACCCGCGCAGCGCGCTGCGCGCGAAGGCGGTGGCAGGGGACCGGGCCCGCGTGTTCTGCTGGCTCACGCTGGGCGCCGACGAGGCGGCCGCGACGCTCGAGGCGGGCATCGAGCTCGGGGTGGGCGACGCGGGATACCTCGAGCGGATCGCGCGCGTCGCGCGGACCACCGCAGTCGTGCACCTCAAGATCGACACGGGCCTGCACCGCAACGGCGTCCGCCGCGAGGACTGGCCCGCGTTCACGGCGCGCGCCGCCGAGCTCGAGCGGGCCGGGCGCATCCGCGTGGCGGGCATCTGGAGCCACATCGCCGAGGCGAGCGACGAGGAGGACGACGTCGCCCGCGCCCTGTTCGACGCCGCGGTCGACACGGCCCGCGCCGCGGGCCTGGATCCCGAGGTCCGTCATCTCGCCGCGAGCGCGGCCGGCTGGGCGCGGCCCGAGTTCCGCTACGACCTCGTGCGCCTGGGCGCGTTCTGCTACGGCATCCGATCGGCCGACGGCCCCGAGATCCCGGGCATCGCGCCGGCCGCCACCCTGGTGGCGCGGGTCACCGCGGTGCGGGGCGGCGATGTCGAGATCGGCGTCGGCTCGCTCGACGGCCTGCCCTCGAGCCTGGGCGGCAGGGTCGACGTCGGCACGCCCGCCGGGCCGCGCGCGCTGATCTCGGTGGGGCTGACGACCAGCCGCGTGGCGGGCTGGCCGGACGCCGTGCCCGGCGACGACGTCGCGGTCTTCGGGCCGGGCGGCGCGGGGGAGTCGTCGCCCACCACGCTCGCCGAGGCGATCGGCACGGTGGGCGAGGAGCCGGTGCTGCGGGTCTCCCCGCTCATCCCCCGGGTCGTCACGCCCTGACCGCCGACGAAACGGACGAGCCCGCCGCCCTGAGGGCGACGGGCTCGTGAAGCCTGTGGGCTGTCGGGATCAGTCCGCCTCGGCGAGACGCGCGGTCTCGTCGTGCCACGAGGTCGCGACGGCGCGGAGCTTCTCCTCGTACTTGCGGCCGTGGTGCGCGCAGAACAGCAGCTCGCTGCCGTTGACCTCGGCGGCGATGTACGCCTGAGCGCCGCACGAGTCGCAACGGTCCATGGCCGTGAGGCGGTAGACAGCGGGGGCTTCGGGTGCGGTCGTCGTCATGTCTGCCTCCTCATTCGTTCGATCCATCCACGTGTGGCGGGATTCGTCACATACAACCACGGGATCCTGACATTCCTGCCCGCGTCGCGGCATGTTTCGCTCACCGCGTACGCGAGCGCCGATGGCCGGGCATGACGGTGTCTCCGAGGCGCCATGGAAGGGAGTGTCACCCCGGCGTTCCGGGCCCGCGCGGATAGCATCGAAGATTGTGACCGCCGAGTACTCCGCCCATCATCTCCAGGTGCTGGAAGGCCTCGAGGCCGTCCGCAAGCGTCCGGGCATGTACATCGGCTCGAACGGCTCGCCGGGCCTCATGCACTGCCTGTGGGAGATCATCGACAACGCCGTCGACGAGGCCGTCGCCGGCAACGGATCGCGCATTGACGTCATCCTGCACGCAGACGGCAGCGTGGAGGTGCGCGACCGGGGGCGTGGCGTCCCCGTCGACGTCGAGCCCCGCACCGGCCTGTCCGGTGTGGAGGTCGTGTACACCAAGCTGCACGCGGGCGGGAAGTTCGGCGGCGGCTCGTACGCGGCATCCGGTGGCCTGCACGGCGTCGGCGCCTCGGTCGTCAACGCGCTCTCGGAGCGCCTCGACGTCGAGGTCGACCGGGGTGGCAAGACGTGGGCCATGTCGTTCCGTCGCGGCGAGCCCGGCGTGTTCGCCGACAAGGGCGAGCCCCGCCCGGATGCACCGTTCACGCCGTTCGAGGAGCGCAGCGAGCTGCGTGTGGTCGGCAAGGTCGCCAAGGGCGTCACGGGCACGCGCGTGCGCTACTGGGCCGACCGGCAGATCTTCACGAAGGACGCCGCGTTCCAGCTCGATGAGCTCGTGACGCGCGCCCGCCAGACGGCGTTCCTGGTGCCGGGTCTCGAGATCGTCATCCGCGACGAGCGTGGCGAGGAGCCCAGCGAGACGGCCTACCGGTTCGACGGCGGCATCTCGGAGTTCGTGGACTTCCTCGCCACCGACGCCCCCGTCACCGACACGTGGCGTCTGACCGGGTCCGGCACGTTCACCGAGACCGTGCCGATGCTCCAGCCCAACGGCCACATGGTCTCGACCGAGGTCGAGCGAGAGTGCCAGGTCGACATCGCCCTGCGGTGGGGCACCGGCTACGACACGACCATCCGGTCGTTCGTGAACATCATCTCCACGCCCAAGGGCGGCACGCACCAGCAGGGCTTCGAGCAGGAGCTGCTGAAGCAGCTGCGCGATCAGGTCGCCGCCAACGCCCGGCGCCTCAAGGTCGGCAACGACAAGCTCGAGAAGGACGATGTGCTCGCGGGCCTGAGCGCCGTCCTCACCGTCACGGTGCCCGAGCCGCAGTTCGAGGGTCAGACCAAGGAGGTGCTCGGCACGCCCGCGGTCCGCTCGATCGTCGCGAAGGTCGTGCGCGAGGAGCTCAAGGCCCGCTTCGCGTCGTCCAAGCGCGACGACAAGAACCAGACGTCGATGCTGCTCGACAAGGTGGTCGCCGAGATGAAGGCGCGCGTCTCGGCGCGCGCCCACAAGGAGACGCAGCGCCGCAAGAACGCGCTCGAGAGCTCGTCGCTGCCGACCAAGCTCGTCGACTGCCGCACGCAGGACGTCGCGCAGTCCGAGCTGTTCATCGTCGAGGGCGACTCGGCCCTCGGCACCGCGAAGCTGGCGCGCAACAGCGAGTACCAGGCGCTGCTGCCCATCCGCGGCAAGATCCTGAACGTGCAGAAGGCGTCGATCAGCGACATGCTCTCGAACGCCGAGTGCGCGTCGATCATCCAGGTCGTGGGCGCCGGCTCCGGCCGCACGTTCGACCTCGAGTCGGCGCGCTACGGCAAGGTCATCATGATGAGCGACGCCGACGTCGACGGCGCGCACATCCGGACCCTCCTGCTCACGCTCTTCTATCGCTACATGCGCCCGCTCGTGGAGGCCGGCCGCGTGTTCTCGGCGGTGCCCCCGCTGCATCGCATCATCGTGATCAACCCCGGCTCGAAGCCCAACGAGACGATCTACACGTACAGCGAGGCCGAGCTGCACCGCCTGCTGGACAAGCTGCGCAAGGCCGGCAAGCGCTGGCAGGAGCCCATCCAGCGCTACAAGGGCCTGGGTGAGATGGATGCCGACCAGCTGGCCGAGACCACCATGATGCGCGACGGCCGCCTGCTGCGCCGCGTGCGCCTTGAGGACGCCGAGGCCGCCGGACGCGTGTTCGAGATGCTCATGGGCAACGAGGTCGCGCCGCGTCGCGAGTTCATCATCGAGTCCGCCGACCGCCTGTCGCGCGAGGCCATCGACGCCTGAGCGGATGCGCGATCGCGCTCAGTCGTCGGATCCGTCGCTCACTCGCAGGAGACGTGGGGCTGGTGTGACGCACGATGAGTCATGACGCAGCACCCGTCCCAGGGATCCGACCACTGAGCCGCTGATCCGGCGAGTGAGCCGCATCCATGGCGCTGCCGGATCAGACCAGCGTGCGGCCGATCGAGCCGACGACGGCCTCGAGCGGCTGGCCGGACGCGTCGCGGCGCGACAGCGACTCGGGCAGCTTCCGCACGGCGCCGGACGGGTCGACGGCGCGCGCCGGATCCGGTCCGACCCACGCCAGCGTCAGCCGGTCCTCGCCCTTCAGGAACGCGTGCGCGCGCACGCCGCCCGTGGCGCGTCCCTTGGCCGGGAACTCCGAGAAGTCGGTGATCTTCGCGCGGCCCGCGTCCATGCCCGGGAGGGCCTCGGACGCGCCCGACACCGTGACGACGACGGTCTCGTCGCCCGCCGCGGCGCCGAAGAACACGACCTCCGCCTTCGCCGCGAGCTTGATGCCCGCCATGCCGCCCGCGGGGGCGCCCTGGGGTCGCACCGAGGACGCCGCGAACCTCAGCAGCTGGGCGTCCGATGTGACGAACACGAGCTCGTCGTCGTCGCCGGCCTTCGCCGCGCCGACGACCGAGTCGCCGGGCTTGAGGCCGATGATCTCGAGCTCGGGCTTGGCCGGGAGGGCGGACGGCACGATGCGCTTGACGACGCCCTGCGCGGTGCCGAGCGCGACCGGCGTGTCGTCGCCGAGCGCGATCAGGGTCACGATGCGCTCGTTCCGGTCCGTCAGCCCGATGTAGTCGTGGAGCCTGGCGCCGACGCCCAGCTGCACGGAGTTGGCGGGGACCGACGGCAGATCGACGGGGGAGAAGCGCACCAGGCGCCCCTTCGACGTGACGGCCCCGACCTCGCCCCGGATGGTCGCGGGCACCGTGACCAGGATCGCGTCGTGCTTGCTCCGACGCGCGGGAGCCGACAGCACCTGACCCTCGGCCACCTCCACGCGCACCGCGCGCCCCGTGGTGGACAGCGCGATCAGCGTCGGGCCGTCGGCGATCTGCAGGTCGGGAGCGGCCTTGCCGGCGCCGCGCCGCGCCGCGGGCGCGGCGGGCCTGCCGTTCATGAGCAGCGTGCGGCGGGGCGTGGCGTGCTTGTCGGCGGTCGCCTCCAGCTCGCGCGCGACCTGCGCCCGCAGGAGCGCCTCGCTGCCGAGCAGCTCCTCCAGCTGGGCGATCTCGGCCAGCAGCGCGTCGCGCTCCTGCTCGAGCTCGATGCGCGAGAACTTCGTCAGGCGGCGCAGCCGCAGCTCGAGGATGTACTCGGCCTGCACCTCGTCCAGGTCGAACACCGTGCACAGCCGCGTGCGGGCCTGCTCGGACGTGTCGGACGAGCGGATGACCTGGATGACCTCGTCGATGTCGAGGATCGCGATCAGGAGGCCCGAGACCAGGTGCAGCCGCTCGCGGCGCCGTGCGAGACGGAACCGGCTGCGCCGGGTCACGACCTGCAGGCGGTGGTCGATGTAGACGCGCAGCAGGTCCTTCAGGCCCAGCGTGCGCGGCTGGCCGTCGACCAGCGCCACGTTGTTGATGTTGAAGGAGTCCTCGAGCGGCGTGAGCCGGTACAGCAGCTCGAGCACAGCCTGCGGATCGAAGCCGGTCTTGACGCCGATCACGAGCTTCAGGCCGTTGTTGCGGTCCGTGAGGTCGGTGACGTCGCTGATGCCCTGCAGCTTCTTGGACTGCACGGCGTCCTTGAGCTTCTCGATCACGCGCTCGGGGCCGACCATGTAGGGCAGCTCCGTGACGACGATGCCGGTCCTGCGCGGCGCGATCTGCTCGATCGAGACCTTGCCGCGCAGCTTGAACGCGCCGCGGCCCGTCTCGTACGCGTCGCGGACCCCGTCGAGGCCCACGAGGATGCCGCCCGAGGGGAAGTCGGGTCCCGGCACGGACTCCATGAGCTCCTCGGTCGTGGCCTCCGGGTGCTCGAGCAGGTGGGTGGCGGCCGCGACGACCTCGCTGAGGTTGTGCGGGGCCATGTTGGTGGCCATGCCGACCGCGATGCCGCTCGCGCCGTTGACGAGCAGGTTGGGGTACGCGGCGGGCAGCACGGACGGCTGCTGGAACTGGCCGTCGTAGTTCGGCACGAAGTCCACGACGTCCTCGTCGAGGTCCTCCGTCAGCGACAGGGCCGGCGACGCGAGCCGGGCCTCCGTGTAGCGCGCCGCGGCCGGGCCGTCGTCGAGGGAGCCGAAGTTGCCGTGGCCGTCCACCAGCGGGACCCGCAGCGCGAAGTCCTGCGCGAGGCGCACGAGCGCGTCGTAGATCGCGGTGTCGCCGTGGGGGTGGAGCTTTCCCATCACCTCGCCGACGACGCGGGCGCTCTTGACGTGGCCGCGGTCGGGGCGGAGCCCCATCTCGGCCATCTGGTACAGGATGCGCCGCTGCACCGGCTTGAGGCCGTCCCGGGCGTCGGGCAGGGCGCGCGAGTAGATGACCGAGTAGGCGTACTCGAGGTACGACCCCTGCATCTCCGCCTCGAGGTCGATGTCCTCGATGCGCTCCTCGACCGGGACGGCCGAGCTCGGGGATGCGGAGGACTTGCGGGCCATACTGCTCTCTCGACTGCTCTCTCGACGGAAGGCGGGGACTTCGGGTCCGGCGGCCCGTGTCCCTCACCAGGGGCGGGCGACGCGCGCTGTGCGAGACTTGCCCGGATGCCCCCCATCGTACCGACGGGCCCCGCCACCGCCCGGAGCCTCACCGGAGTTGCGCCGGAGATCCTCCTGTCGCTCTCCGGCGCGTCCGGGATTCTCGCTCCGGCGCGCTCGGCCGTCCTGTTCGTGATCGACGGCCTCGGCGCGCTGCAGCTGCGGGCGCACGCCGGGCACGCACGGCGCCTGGCGGCGGCGGGCGGGAAGAAGGACGTCGCCCGGTCGGTGTTCCCCTCGACCACGGCGGCCGCGCTGTCCTCGATCCTGACCGGCGCGGATCCGGGTCGGCACGGGCTGGTGGGGTATCGCGTCCTGGACCCCGCGCAGGGCCGGGTGATCAATCAGCTCAGCGGCTATGAGCGCGACGGCCTGGACCCGATGACGTGGCAGCGCCGCCCCACGGTGTTCGAGCGCGCGGTCGCCGAGGGGCGGCGCGCGTTCACCGTGGGCCTCGCCGAATACGCCCGCAGCGGGCTGACGGCGGCGATCCTGCGCGGCGCGGAGTACGTCGCCTCGGACGAGGTCCACGCCCGGGTGCGCCTCGCATACGAGCTCGCGGCCGCCGAGCCCGGCGCGCTCGTCTACTGCTACCTGCCGGAGATCGACAAGGCGGGGCACCGACACGGGGTGGACTCCGCGGAGTGGATCGCCGCGCTCGAGGAGGTCGACGCCGCCTTCGCGGCGCCGGTGCCGCCCGGCGTCGGCGCGATCGTCACGGCCGACCACGGCATGATCGACGTGCCGCGCCACCGCCATGTGCTGCTGCAGGACGGCGACCCGCGCCTCGACGGCGTGGCCCATGTCGGCGGCGAGCCGCGCCTCCTGCACGTGTACCTCGAGCCGGGAGCGGACGCGGCGGCGGCCGCCGCGGTCTGGTCCGCCGAGTCGGGCCGCAGCGCGGACGTGGCGACGCGCGACGAGGCGATCTCGGCCGGGCTGTTCGGCACGGTCGACGACGAGGTCCGTGCCCGGATCGGGGACCTGCTGGTCGCGGCCCGCGGCGCGTGGGCCTTCTACGACGACCGCCTCGAGGACAAGCGCCCGCAGGGCATGATCGGCCAGCACGGCTCGATCTCCCCGGAGGAGGTCACCGTCCCGCTCCTGCGCCTGGGCGCCTACGCGGCCTGAACGGCCGCGGGCGGGCTCGACCCTCTAATCCTCGCTGCGGGCGCCGAAGACGATCTCGTCCCACGAGGGCATCGAGGCGCGGCCGCGGCGGCGGGGCGTCTCCTCGGGCTCGGCCGGCTGCTCGGGCTCCTGCGGCTCCTCGGCGGCGGGGAGGGTCTCGAACAGCGCGACGGGGCTGCCGCCGCCGCGCTCGGGGCCGGGGCGCTCACCGCTCCGCTCGAGGTGCGGGCTCTCGGGGTGCGTGGGGTCGAAGGCGTCGAACGACGGGGCGGGCTCGCGCTGGCCGCGGCGGCGGCGCAGCGCCTCCAGCAGGTCGGCGGTGTCGGGGTTCGGCGCCGCGGAGGTCGTGCCGCGCTTCGTCGCGAGCTCGCGCACGGCGGGAGCCGACTCGGCGTCGGGCTCCGGGAGGCGGCGGGGGCCGAACGCCCCGGAGTCGAACCGCGCGTCCTCGCGCTCGGCGGGCTCGGCCGGCGCGACGGTGTCCAGCGCGCGCAGCCGGGGGATGAGCCCCTCGGGCATCGGCCCCTGGCGCGACAGCTGGGTGGCGTCGCTGTTCAGCGGCGAGAGCGCGCTGCGGCGCGGCTCGAAGGTCCAGCGCGCATCGTGGTCCACGTCGGACGCCGTGAACTCGAGCTTGACGATCCAGCCCGAGCTCTCCTTCCAGCTCGTCCACCGCTCGTTCACCGCGCCGAGCTCGGCGAGCTTCGCCCGGATCGCGACCCCGAAGGTGGGGTTCTCGTCGTGCTCGAGGTCCACGCCCATGAGCACGGGCACCGCGAGGGCCTGGTCCACGATGTGCTCGCGCTCGGCGATCACCGGGCCCTCGAAGCGGCGGATGTCCTCGACCCGCGCGCCCAGCAGCTGCGCGACGTCCTCGGCGGACATGCCGGAGCGGATGTGCGCCTGGATCTCGCGCGGGCTCGGCAGCGGGGGACGCGACTCGGCCGGCGACTGGTCGCGCTGCGCCTTGCGGATCTCGGAGCGCAGCACGTCGTCGATCGCGAGCGTGAAGCGCTGACCGGCCTCGGTGGCCAGGACGAGACGGCCGTCCTCGGTTCCGATGATGGTGAGCTGATCCATGCCCATGCTCCTCTGGCTTGCCTGGCGCCGCTGGCATTCACGACGTCGTCATGGTTTCACGGGCCCGCCGGAACAGCCGGGAATACCGTGGGCGTGCCGCGAGTTCCGTCGGGGAGTCCGCGCGCATTTGCCAAACCGGCGGAGGACGTGCAGACTATCGCCGCCCCGCCGCTCGGCGGGGCACGCACCGCAGCTGATGAAAGAAGCGTGACCCACTCACATGGCTACCGATTACGACGCCCCCCGCAAGACCGAGGACGACAGCAACGAGTCGATCGAGGCCCTGAAGGCGCGCGTGCCCGACAACCTGTCGGGGTCGGTGGATGTGGAGGACTCCGACAACCCGTCGAGCTTCGACCTGCCGGGCGCCGACCTGTCCAACGTGGAGCTCGACGTCGTCGTCCTCCCGCCGCAGGATGACGAGTTCACCTGCATGAACTGCTTCCTCGTGAAGCACCGCTCGCAGATCGACCACGAGGAGTCGGCCGGCCCTATCTGCCGCGACTGCGCAGCCTGAGCTGCTCGTGACGCACGGCCGCCGCGAGGCGGTCGGGCGTGCGCGACGACAGCGTCCACGACGTCACGGGATCGTCGGGATCCGAGTCCGGAAGGACCACGATCCCGGCGATCCCTCCGCGTATCAGGTGCCATCCGCGCGGGTCGAGCCCCGTGCCGCGCGCGGTGCGCGCGTCCTCATCCGTCAGCGCGACGGGATCGCCCAGCAGGGAGACGTCGATGTGGGCGCGTCCCGCGCGGAGCTCGCCGTCGCGCACCTCGATCACGGGCGAGAGCGCGATGAGCCCGGCGACGACGGCCACGCCGACCGCGAGGCCGATCGCGAGCGAGAGCGCCGCGTCGATCTGGACGAACACGAGGCTCGCCATCGGAGCGACGACGGCCGCGGATCCGAGGATCCACAGCGAGGGCGAGAGGCGCTCCCGATAGAGGGGAGCGGTCGAGGCGGGCTCCCTGACGGGCCGTTGTGTGTTCTGCATTACCCTCGTGGAGTGACCGAAACCGTGGACGTCCCCATCATCGCATCGGTGCCGCCGCTGTACGCCCACCCCGGAGACGCGGGCGCCGATCTGGTGGCGTCCGAGGCCGTCCGGCTGGAGCCGGGGGAGCGTGCCCTGGTCGGCACGGGCGTGCGCATCGCGCTGCCGGAGGGGTACGCGGCGTTCGTGGTCCCGCGCAGCGGCCTCGCGGCCAAGCACGGCATCACGATCGTCAACGCGCCCGGCACGATCGACGCGGGCTACCGCGGGGAGATCAAGGTCGCGCTGCTCAACACCGACCGGACCGAGGCCTACGACATCGAGATCGGCGATCGCATCGCCCAGCTCATCGTGATGCCGGTGCCGAGGGCCCGCTTCCTGCCGGTCGAGGAGCTGCCCGACAGCACGCGCGGCCACGGCGGCTTCGGCTCGACCGGCTACCAGTCCCAGGGAGGGAACCGATGAGCGACGAGCTCGAGATCAGCCGCAAGGCGGCGCCGGCGGACCGCGCGACCGCGGGCCCGCTGGACGAGAACGAGGCCAACCCGGTCCGCCCCTACATCGACCTGGGCGGCATCAAGGTGCTGCCGCGCGAGGGCCTCAACCTGCGCCTCGAGGTCGAGGAGCAGAGCAAGCGGATCGTCGCCGTGGGCCTCGACTACGCCGACTCCACGCTGCAGGTGCAGCCGTTCGCCGCGCCGCGCACGTCGGGCCTGTGGGACGAGACGCGCGCGCAGATCCGCGACCAGGTCCGCCAGCAGGGCGGCCGGGTCGAGGAGCGCGAGGGTCCCCTGGGCGCCGAGCTGCTGGCCGAGGTGCCGGTCGTGGCCGGCGAGGATCCGCAGATGCGCCTGGCGCGGTTCGTCGGCGTCGACGGCCCGCGCTGGTTCCTCCGCGGCGTGATCGGCGGGGCCGCGACCAGCGACCCGGCCGCCGCCGAGCAGGTCGAGGACCTGTTCCGCTCGATCGTGGTCGTCCGCGGCACGGCGCCCATGCCCCCGCGCGACCTGATCCCGCTCACGATGCCGTCGACTCCCGCGTCGGCCTGACGCGGCCGCATGACCACCCAGTCACCCGGTCCCGACGACGACCGGCCGGCCGACGAGCCGCGCGCGTCCGATCTCGTGGGCGCGGCGATCGGCGGCGCCGCGCGCCGTGCCGGGATCGACCCCGCCGCGGAGTCGACGACCGGGGGCGTCGTGTGGAAGGCGATGGGCGGCATCCGGGGCGTGCTCGAGTCCGTCCTGCCGAGCCTCGTCTTCGTCGTCGTCTACACGCTCGCGCCCGAGCCGCTCATCCTCTCCCTGGGGCTGTCGGTCGGAATGGCCGCGGTCTTCACTCTCGTCCGCCTCGCGCAGAAGTCGCCGCCGGCCGCGGCGCTGGGCGGTCTGATCGCGGCCGGCGCCGCGGCCGCGCTCGCGCTGTTCACCGGGCAGGGGCGCGACAACTTCGTGATCGGCCTCGTCACGAACGGGGTCTACGGCACCGCGTTCCTCGTCTCGGCGCTCGTCGGCTGGTCGCTGATCGGGCTCGCGGCGGGCTTCCTCATGAACGAGGGCACGTCGTGGCGCCGGGATGCGCGCAAGCGCCGCGTCTTCTTCTGGCTCGCGCTCGCCTGGGCCGCGCTGTTCTTCGCCCGGCTGGGGGTGCAGCTGCCGCTGTACCTGGCGAACGAGACCACGCTCCTCGGGACGCTCAAGCTCCTGATGGGGCTGCCGCTGTTCGCGCCGCTCGTCGCGGTGACGTGGCTCGCCGTGCGGGCTCTCTATCCCGCGCCGCGCGCGTGATAGATTTATCTTGATGTCAAGATAAATCTGCGCTCCTCGCGGGTCCGCTCGCGGCCCCGTCCGGGTTAGGCCCGCCTTGCTGGCCTGGTGCCCCGGATGCGGGCAGGATAAGGAGCGCAAGCGCGGTCGACCCAGGAGGAGACAGCCCGTGTCAACGGTGAACAGCTTCGGTGCCCAGAGCACCCTGACGGTCGGCAGCACCGACTACGAGATCTTCCGCATCGACGCGGTCGAGGGGTACGAGAAGCTGCCCTTCAGCCTCAAGGTGCTGCTCGAGAACCTGCTCCGCACCGAGGACGGCGCGAACATCACCAAGGAGCAGATCAGCGCGCTCGGCTCGTGGGACCCCTCGGCCGAGCCGAACACCGAGATCCAGTTCACGCCGGCCCGCGTGGTCATGCAGGACTTCACCGGCGTGCCCTGCATCGTCGACCTCGCGACCATGCGCGAGGCCGTCACCGCGCTCGGTGGCGACCCCGACCGGATCAACCCGCTCTCGCCGGCCGAGATGGTCATCGACCACTCGGTCATCGCCGACCTCTTCGGCACCGAGAACGCGCTCGAGCGCAACGTCGAGATCGAGTACGAGCGCAACGGCGAGCGCTACCAGTTCCTGCGCTGGGGCCAGACCGCGTTCCAGGACTTCAAGGTCGTGCCCCCGGGCACCGGCATCGTCCACCAGGTGAACATCGAGCACCTGGCCAAGGTCGTCTACGACCGCCAGGTGAACGGCGTGCTCCGCGCCTACCCCGACACGTGCGTCGGCACCGACTCGCACACGACCATGGTCAACGGCCTCGGCGTGCTCGGCTGGGGCGTCGGCGGCATCGAGGCCGAGGCCGCCATGCTCGGCCAGCCCGTGTCGATGCTCATCCCGCGGGTCGTCGGCTTCAAGCTCACCGGCGAGATCCCCGCCGGCGTGACCGCGACCGACGTCGTGCTCACGATCACCGACATGCTCCGCCAGCACGGCGTGGTCGGCAAGTTCGTCGAGTTCTACGGCGAGGGCGTCGCCTCGGTGCCGCTCGCGAACCGCGCCACGATCGGCAACATGAGCCCCGAGTTCGGCTCGACGGCCGCGATGTTCCCGATCGACGACGTCACGCTCGACTACCTGCGCCTGACCGGCCGCGACGAGCAGACCGTCGCGCTCGTCGAGGCGTACGCCAAGGAGCAGCACCTCTGGCACGACCCGGCCCGCGAGCTCGTCTTCAGTGAGTACATGGAGCTCGACCTGGCGACCGTGGTGCCGTCGATCGCCGGCCCGAAGCGCCCGCAGGACCGCATCCTGCTGTCGGAGTCGAAGCAGCAGTTCCAGAAGGACATCCTGAACTACGCCAACCACGCCGAGGAGGCGGTCGAGGTCGAGGGCACGTTCCCCGCCTCCGACCCCGGTGTCGCGCCCGGCGTGGAGCACGAGCACATCCAGCCGGACGGCGCGTCGTACCAGCACGAGCACGAGGAGTCGGTGGTCGTCGCGAGCGGCGAGCCGCACGCCGCGTCGAACCCCGTGCGCGTCACGACGCCCGAGGGCGACTCGTACCTGCTCGACAACGGCGCCGTGACGCTCGCGGCGATCACGTCGTGCACCAACACGTCGAACCCCTCGGTCATGATCGCGGCCGGCCTGCTGGCGCGCAACGCGCTCAGCAAGGGCCTCAAGCGCAAGCCCTGGGTCAAGACCACGCTCGGCCCCGGCTCCAAGGTCGTCACCGACTACTACGAGAAGTCGGGCCTCGACAAGGACCTCGAGGGCCTCGGCTTCTACACCGTCGGCTACGGCTGCACGATCTGCATCGGCAACTCGGGCCCGCTCATCGAGGAGGTCTCCGAGGCCATCAACGAGCACGACCTGGCCGTGACCGCGGTGCTCTCGGGCAACCGCAACTTCGAGGGCCGCATCAGCCCCGACGTGAAGATGAACTACCTCGCGTCGCCCCCGCTGGTCGTCGCCTACTCGCTGGCCGGCTCGATGAACTTCGACTTCGAGACCGACGCGCTCGGCAAGGACGCGGACGGCAACGACGTGTTCCTGAAGGACATCTGGCCCTCGCCCGACGAGGTCCAGCAGATCATCGACTCGTCGATCTCGCGCGAGCAGTTCATCAAGCAGTACGCCACCGTGTTCGACGGGGACGAGCGCTGGAAGAACCTGCCGACGCCGACGGGCCCGGTGTTCGAGTGGGACGAGAACTCGACCTACGTCCGCAAGGCGCCGTACTTCGACGGCATGACCATGGAGCTCACGCCGGTCGAGGACATCACCGGCGCGCGCGTCCTGGCCACGCTCGGCGACTCGGTCACGACCGACCACATCAGCCCCGCGGGCAACATCAAGGCGGGCACGCCGGCCGCGCAGTACCTGACCGAGCACGGCGTCGCGCAGCGCGACTTCAACTCGTACGGCTCGCGTCGCGGCAACCACGAGGTGATGATCCGCGGCACGTTCGCGAACATCCGCCTGAAGAACGCGCTCGTCAAGGCGGTCAACGACGGTCAGCAGATCGAGGGCGGCTACACGCGCGACTTCACGCAGCCCGAGGGCCCGCAGTCGTTCATCTACGACGCGTCGCAGAACTACCAGGCCCAGGGCACGCCGCTGGTCATCTTCGGCGGCAAGGAGTATGGCTCCGGCTCGTCGCGCGACTGGGCGGCCAAGGGCACGCGCCTGCTGGGCGTCAAGGCGGTCATCACCGAGAGCTTCGAGCGCATCCACCGCTCGAACCTCATCGGCATGGGCGTCGTGCCGCTCCAGTTCCCGGCCGGTGAGAGCTGGGAGTCGCTGGGTCTCGACGGCACCGAGATCGTGTCGATCCAGGGCCTCGAGCAGCTCAACGAGGGCGTCACCCCCAAGACGGTGCACGTCGTCGCCGAGCCGAGCGAGCACTCGCCCGAGGGCAAGCAGACGATCGAGTTCGACGCGATCGTCCGCATCGACACCCCCGGTGAGGCGGACTACTACCGCAACGGCGGCATCCTGCAGTACGTGCTGCGCAGCCTCGTCTGACGCACCGCATCGAACGGCCCCCGGGAGCTCCCGGGGGCCGTTCGGCGTTCCCGGGAATCCCGGGGACCGGCGTAGGCTCGGAGCATGAGTCTTCTCGACCGGATCCGCGGCCCGCGCGACCTGGACGGCCTCACCGAGGCGGAGCTGACGGACCTCGCCGCCGAGATCCGGGAGTTCCTCGTCGAGAACGTGGCGCGGACGGGCGGCCACCTGGGGCCGAATCTCGGCGTGGTGGAGCTGACGATCGCGCTGCACCGCGTGTTCGACTCGCCGGACGACCCGATCATCTTCGACACGGGACACCAGTCGTACGTGCACAAGCTCCTCACGGGCCGACAGGACTTCTCGGCCCTGCGAGCGCGCGGCGGGCTCGCCGGCTACCCGCAGCGCTCCGAGAGCGACCACGACGTGGTCGAGTCGTCGCACGCGTCCAGCTCGCTGAGCTGGGCCGACGGCATCTCCCGCGCGTTCCAGCGCACCGGCCGCAACGACCGCCACGTGGTCGCGGTGGTGGGCGACGGCGCCCTCACGGGCGGCATGACGTGGGAGGCGCTCAACAACATCAGCGACGACAACGACCGCAACCTGGTGATCGTCGTGAACGACAACGGCCGCTCCTACGCGCCCACGATCGGCGGCATGGCGCGCCACCTCAACCGGGTGCGGACCGCCGAGACGTACCGCGACCTGTCGCTGCGCTCGTCGCGCATCGCCGGCCGCTTCGGCGCGGTCGGGCGCGCGCTGTACCGCGGCGTCCGCGGAGGGACGCACGGCTTCCTGTCGCGCTTCACAAACAACACGTCGCTGTACTCGAACCTGGACGTGAAGTACCTCGGTCCGGTGGACGGGCACGACCTGGGCGCCCTGATCGAGACGCTCGAGCTGGCGAAGTCGTACGGCGCTCCGGTGATCGTGCACGCCATCACGGAGAAGGGCCGCGGCTACCAGCCGGCGCTCGACGACGAGGCCGACCAGTTCCACGCCGTGGGGCGCATCGACCCGGTCACGGGCGGGCCGCTCGGCTCCTCGATCGCGGGATGGACCGACGCGTTCGCCGAGGAGCTGGTCGCGATCGGCGAGCAGCGTCCCGACGTCATCGCGATGACGGCCGCCATGCTCCGGCCGACGGGCCTCGCGCCGTTCGCCGAGCGGTTCCCCGACCGCGTGTACGACGTCGGCATCGCCGAGCAGCACGCGGTCGCGTCCGCCGCGGGTCTCGCCTACGGCGGGCTGCACCCGGTCGTCGCCCTGTACTCGACCTTCGTGAACCGCGCATTCGACCAGGTGCTGATGGATGTCGCCCTGCATCGCGCGGGCGTGACGTTCGTGCTCGACCGCGCGGGCGTGACGGGCCCGGACGGCCCGAGCCACCACGGCATGTGGGACCTCGCCCTGCTGCACATCGTGCCCCGCATCCGGATCGCGGCTCCGCGCGACGAGGCCCGCCTGCGCGAGGAGCTCCGCGAGGCCGTCGACGTGCGCGACGCGCCCACGGTCATCCGGTTCCCGAAGGGGGCGGTGGCCGAGGACATCCCCGCGCTCGAGCGTCTGGCGGACGGCGTGGACGTGCTGGCCCGGGGTGACTCCTCGGACGTGCTGATCGTGGGCATCGGCCCGTTCGCGCGCCTGGGCCTGGACGTCGCGGAGCGGCTGCGCGCGCAGGGCATCGGGGCGACGGTCGTCGACCCGCGCTGGGTCGTCCCCGTGCCCGGATCGATCGTCGAGCTGGCCGCGCGCCACCGGCTCGTCATCACGCTCGAGGACGGCATCCGGGTGGGCGGCATCGGCACCCGCGTCCGGCAGGTGCTGCGTGAGGCCGGCGTCGACACCGCGGTGGACGAGCTGGGCCTCCCGGACGAGTTCCTTGACCACGCGACGCGCGAGCAGATCCTGGAGGACGCGGGCCTCACGCCCGCCAAGATCGCGCAGGACGTCGTCGCCCAGGTGCTCGGCACGCGCGTGCCGATGGCCCGCCGCGACGAGGGCCGCGGCCTGCCCGCGATCACGGGCGAGTTCGACCTGCACGCGCCCGGCCGCTAGGCACATCGGCCCGCGCGACGGCGCGAGTGTTACGCCGTGTTGGGAAGTGTTACCCCGGGTTTAGCGAGAGCGGCGGGGTCGCGCGCGAATCCATAGTGTCGGGCGCATGCAGACCATACTCGTCCTCGCATTCGTCGGACTCGCCGCCCAGCTCGTCGACGGGTCGCTCGGGATGGCCTACGGCGTGACGTCCACGAGCCTCCTGCTCGCGGCGGGGGTCGCCCCCGCGGCGGCCAGCGCCTCGGTGCACCTCGCCGAGATCGGCACGACGCTCGCCTCGGGCCTGTCGCACTGGCGCTTCGGCAACGTCGAGTGGCGCGTGGTCCTCAAGATCGGCATCCCCGGGGCGATCGGCGCCTTCGCCGGCGCGACGTTCCTGTCCGCGCTGTCGGCCGACGTCGCGGCACCGTACGCCAGCGCGCTGCTGCTGGGCCTGGGCCTGTACATCCTCGTGCGCTTCACGGTGCGCGGCCTGCCGCAGCGCCGCACGGACCGCCGCCTTCCGCTGGCGTTCCTCGCCCCGTTGGGCCTGTTCGGCGGCTTCCTCGACGCGTCGGGCGGCGGCGGGTGGGGACCCGTCGGCACGCCGGCGCTGCTGTCGAGCGGGCGCCTGGAGCCCCGCAAGGTGATCGGCACGATCGACGCCAGCGAGTTTCTCGTCGCGGTGGCCGCGTCGGTCGGCTTCCTCATCGGCCTGGGCGGCGCCGGCATCGACTTCACGTGGTTCCTCGCGCTGCTGCTCGGCGGCGTCGCGGCTGCGCCGATCGCGGCCTGGCTCGTGCGGCATCTCCCTGCCCGCATCCTCGGCTCCGCCGTGGGCGGCGTGATCGTCCTCACCAACCTGCGCACGATACTGATCTCGCTCGAGGTCGACGGCGGCGCGTTCGCGCTGTGGATCGCCGCCGCGGCCGTGCTGTGGGCTGCGGCGGTGGCGTGGTCGGTGCGCGCGCACCTGGCCTCCCGCGCCGCGGCACGCGCCGAGGCGGGGGCCGTCGCGGAGGAGATCGACGACCTCGACGACCGGGTGCTGGTCGCGGACTGACCATCCGCGCCGACCACGCACGGAAGGGCGGGACCGGATGATCCGGTCCCGCCCTTCCGTCGGTCTGTGGCGGCTGGTTCAGGCGTGTGCGTCGCCCTGCGGGGGCAGGGCCGCGATGATGGGGTGGTCCTTGGGGATCACGCCGACCTTGGCGGCGCCGCCGGGCGAGCCGATCTCGTCGAAGAACTCCACGTTGGCCTTGTAATAGTCCTGCCACTCGTCCGGCAGGTCGTCCTCGTAGTAGATCGCCTCGACCGGGCACACCGGCTCGCACGCACCGCAGTCGACGCACTCGTCCGGGTGGATGTAGAGGCTGCGCTCACCCTCGTAGATGCAGTCGACCGGGCACTCGTCGATGCACGCGCGGTCCTTGACGTCCACACACGGGAGCGCGATGACGTACGTCATGAGACGGCGAGCGCGCCGGCGCGCGCGATCTCGACCTGCTCCTCGCGCGGGACCAGCTTGACGCGCTGACGGGCATGCCGGTGCGTCTCGCCGAGGTGCCGCTCGTGCGCGTCCAGCGCGCGCCAGCCGTCCCACGTGGTGAACTCCACCTCGCGCTCCTCGAGCAGCGCCACCAGGTCGCCCTCGGCGGGAGCCGGCAGGAGCCCGGCGCGCGCGTCGGCGACGAGGTGGCCGACGGTCTCCATGGCGTCCGACTTGGTGTGGCCGATCAGGCCGACGGGGCCGCGCTTGATCCAGCCCGTCGCGTACAGTCCCGGGCTCTCGAGCACGCGGCCGGCCTCGTTCGGGATCACGCCGCGGGCCTCGTCGAACGGCGCGCCCTCCACGCGGGTGCCGTAGTAGCCGACCGCGCGGTACACGGCCTGCAGCGGATAGTCCACGAACTCGCCCGTGCCGACGACGGCGCCGTCCACGCTGCGCGTGCGCTCGAAGCGCACACCCTCGACCCGCTCGTCGCCGAGGACCTCGACGGGTGCGTGCCAGAAGTGCAGGTGCAGTCGGCGCGACGCCCCCGTGGGCTCCTTGCCGCGCCAGGACTGCAGGGTGCGCAGCATGACCTTCAGCTGGTTCGTCGGCGCGGCGGCCGGGTCGATGCCCTCGAAGTCCGCGTCGTCCAGCACGATGTCGACGTCGGGCACCTCGCCGAGCTCGCGCAGCTCGATCGGCGTGAACTTGATGTCGGCGGGGCCGCGGCGTCCGAACACGTGCACGTCGGTCACGGCCGACGCCTCGAGGCCCTCGAGGACGTTGTCGGGGATCTCGGTCGTGACGAGGTGGCGCGCGTGCTTGGCGAGCATGCGCGCGACGTCGAGCGCGACGTTGCCGTTGCCGATCACGGCGACCTGCCGGGCGTCCAGCGGCCACGTGCGCGGCACATCGGGGTGCCCGTCGAACCAGGCGACGAAGTCGGCCGCGCCGTGCGAGCCGCGCTTGTCGATGCCGGGGATGTCGAGCGCCGCGTCGCGGATCGCGCCGGTCGCCAGGATGACGGCGTGGTAGCGCGCCTTGAGGTCGTCGATCGTCACGTCGCGGCCCACCTCGACGTTGCCGAGGAAGCGGATCCGTCCGGAGTCGAGCATCTCGTGCAGCGAGTCGACGATGCCCTTGATGCGGGGGTGGTCGGGCGCGACGCCGTAGCGGATGAGTCCGTACGGCGCGGGCAGCGACTCGACGAGGTCGATCGTCACGCTGCCGCCGGCCGCCTCGACGGCGTCGGCGAGCAGGTTGCCGGCGTAGATGCCGGCCGGGCCCGCGCCGACGATCGCGACGCGCAGGTTCTCGAGGCTCATGTCAGGACCTTTCGATCGGGGAGGAGGTGCCGCACGTCGGCGGACAGGTCCTCGGGGGAGTAGGGGCTGAGGGTCACGACGTCGCCGACCACGACCACGGCGGGGTTGCGCACCTGGCGCAGGGCGGCCTGGTACGGGATGGTCGCGAGGGTGCCGAACGTGACGCGCTGGCCGGGGCCGTAGCCGTCCTCGACGATCGCGACCGGGCAGTCGGCGCCGCGCTCACCGGATGCGAGGACGTGCGCCGAGTGCGCGAGCGTGCCGACGCCCATCAGCAGGACGACCGTGTGGTCGCGGCCGCCGCCGACGACCTGCGTGAGCTGGTCGTGGCCGGTGACCACGGTGAACGCGGTGGCGAGGCCGCGGTGCGTCAGCGGGATGCTCGCGATGGCCGGCACGGCCACCGCGCTCGTCACGCCGGGCACCACCTCGACCACGAGACCCGCGGCGCGGCAGTGCAGCAGCTCCTCGCCGCCGCGGCCGAACACGAACGGATCGCCGCCCTTCAGGCGCACGACGTCGCGCCCGTCGCGGGCGAGATCGACCAGGAGCTGCGAGATCCTCTCCTGCGGCACGGGATGCAGGCCCGGGGTCTTGCCGACGTCGATCACCTCGGCGTCGATCCGGATGCCCTGCTCGCGCAGCTGATCGAGAACGGCGCGCGCGCCGAGGCGGTCGGCGACGATCACGTCCGCGGACTGCAGCGCCGCGAGGCCCCGCAGCGTGAGGAGGCCCGCGTCTCCCGGACCGGCGCCGACCAGGGTGACGCGACCCTCGCGCGCCTCATCCATCGACGGTGCCGGCCGCGATCGTGTGGCCGTCGGCCGGCCGGATCACGAGGAAGGAGCCCGACTCGCGCGACACGCGGTACGGCTCGACGGGGAGCGCCTCGGCGAGGCGGATACGCGCCCGCCCGATCTCGTTGACGTGGAGCCGGTCCGCGGGGACGTGGGCGAGCGTGTCGAGGTCGCGGCGCTCGGTGATCTCGGCGACGATCCCGGGCACGGTGCTCGTGCCGTGCTTGACGAGCACCCGATCGCCCGTGGCGAGCGGCCGCTCGTCGAGCAGGAACAGCTGCGCCGAGATCTCCTTGGACGGCTCGGGCGCGGTGCCCTCCGCCACGATCGTGCTGCCGCGGGCGACGTCGACGTCGTCGGCGAGGCGGATGGCGACCGACTGCGGCGCGGCGGCCTCGGCGAGCGGGACACCGCCGAGCTCGACGGCGGCGACGGTGGTCGCGATCCCCGAGGGGAGCACCTGGACGCGGTCGCCCACCCGGATCCGGCCCGACGCGATGCGACCGGCGGCCGCACGGTAATCGCGCAGCCGGTCGACGGCTCCGGGATCCGCGGCGACGAGCTCGGGCGACAGGGCGCCCTGCGGGCGCAGCACGATCTGGACGGGGAGGCGCAGCGGCTCCTCGTCGCGGTCGAGCTCGTCCGCGGAGGGCAGCGTCTCGAGCAGCTCTACGAGCGCGGGCCCGTCGTACCAGGGCGTGCGGCCCGAGCGATCCACGACGTTGTCGCCCTCGAGCGCCGAGACCGGCAGGACGTGGACGTCGGACAGGCCGAGCTCTCCCGCGACGGCGCGCACCTGCGCCTCGACCGGGCGGTACGCGGCCTCGGCGTAGTCGAGCAGGTCGATCTTGTTGACCGCCACGATCACGTGCGGCACGCGCAGCAGCGCGGTGACCGCGAGGTGCCGGCGCGTCTGCTCGAGCACGCCCTTGCGTCCGTCGATCAGCACGACGACCGCGTCCGCGGTCGTGGCGCCCGTGACCATGTTGCGCGTGTACTGCACATGGCCGGGGCAGTCCGCGAGCACGAAGCTGCGCTGCGCGGTGGCGAAGTAGCGGTACGCCACGTCGATCGTGATGCCCTGCTCGCGCTCGGCCCTCAGGCCGTCGGTGAGCAGCGCGAAGTCGATGCCGTCGGCGTGCGCGAAGCCGCGCCGGCGCGAGACGTGCGCGATCTGGTCCAGCTGGTCCGACAGGATCGCCTTGGAGTCGTGCAGCAGGCGCCCGACCAGGGTCGACTTGCCGTCGTCGACGGAGCCGGCGGTCGCGAAGCGGAACAGCGTCGCGGGGGCGAGAGTGGTCATCAGAAATACCCGTCCTTCTTGCGGTCCTCCATGGCGGCCTCGCTGATGCGGTCGTCCGCGCGCGTCGCGCCGCGCTCCGTGAGCGTGGACAGCGCCACCTCGGCGACGATGTCGGCGACGCCGGCGGCCGTGGACTCCACCGCGCCCGTGCAGCTCATGTCGCCGACCGTGCGGTAGCGCACGAGACGGGTCTCCACCTGCTCGCCCGCGCGGGGCGGCGACGCGGGGCCCTCGGCCATCCACATGCCGTCGCGGCGGAACACGCGGCGCTCGTGCGCGAAGTACAGCGGAGGCAGCGCGATGCCCTCGCGCTCGATGTACCGCCAGATGTCGAGCTCCGTCCAGTTCGACACCGGGAACACGCGGACGTGCTCGCCGGGGGCGTGCCGGCCGTTGTAGAGGCTCCAGAGCTCGGGGCGCTGGTTGCGCGGGTCCCACTGGCCGAACTCGTTGCGCAGCGAGATGATGCGCTCCTTGGCGCGTGCCTTGTCCTCGTCGCGGCGTGCGCCGCCGAAGACCGCGTCGTGGCGGCCGGCGGCGATCGCGTCGAGCAGCGGCAGGGTCTGCAGCGTGTTGCGCGTGCCGTCGGGGCGCTCGGCGAGCCGGCCGTCGTCGATCCAGTCCTGCACGCGCGCGACTTCGAGCGTGAGGCCCAGCCGTGCCACGGTCTCGTCGCGGAAGCGGATCACCTCGGGGAAGTTGTGCCCGGTGTCGACGTGGAGGACGGGGAACGGCACGCGCCCGGGCAGGAAGGCCTTGGCGGCGAGGTGCAGCACGACGACCGAGTCCTTGCCCCCGGAGAACAGCAGCACCGGGTTCTCGAACTCCGCGACCACCTCGCGGATGATGTGGATCGCCTCGGACTCGAGGAGGTCGAGCGAGCTGAGGCGCGTGCGCTCGAGCGTCGCGGCGGGGGTGAGGGGCTGGAGCGTCATACGTGGAGTCCGCATTCTGTCTTGTCGAGGCCCGACCAGCGGCCGGCGCGGGGGTCCTCGCCCGGCGCGACCGGGCGCGTGCAGGGGCGGCACCCGATCGACGGGTAGCCGTGGGCGAGCAGCAGGTTCATGGGCACGTCGTGCGCGGTCGCGTACGCGGACAGGTCATCCGCGGTCCAGGCCGCGACCGGGTTCACCTTGACCAGGCCGTTCTTCGCGTCCCACGTCACGAGCGGCGTGCGGGCGCGGGTCGGCGCCTCTTCGCGGCGCACGCCCGTGAACCAGATCTCGTAGCCGGCGAGGGCCGCGTTCAGCGGGGCGACCTTGCGCAGGGCGCAGCAGGCCGCAGCATCGCGCGCGAACAGATCCCTGCCGTGCGCCGCGTCCTGCTCGGCGACGGTCTGCTCGGGGAGCACGTCGACGACGCGCACGGGCAGCCGCCGCGCGACCTCGTCGCGCGTGGCGATCGTCTCCACGAAGTGGTAGCCGGTGTCGAGGAACAGCACGTCGACGTCCGGGATGCGCTCGGCCACGAGGTGCGGCAGGGCGGTGTCCGCCATCGAGCAGGCGACGGCGACCGCCTCGGGCGCGAACGTGCGGGCGACCCAGTCGACGACCTGCTCGGGAGTCGCTTCGGCGGCCGTGAGGCTGCCGAGCTCGGCCGCGCCGGCGGCGGCGATCGCCTCGAGCTCGGCGGCCGTGCGCCGGCGCGCGATGCGCGGGGCGAGGGAGACGGTCATCGCAGGGCCTCCTCGTCGGCGCGGTGCGCCCACTGCGCGAACGACTCGTCGGCGTCGCGCTCCTGCGCGTAGCGCTTCGCGACGCGCTCGACGTAGTCGGCGATGCCGTCCGCGGCGACCTTGAGGCCTCGCACCGTGCGCCCGAGGCCCGGCTCCTCGCGATCGTACGAGGCGAGGCCGCCGCCCAGGTGCACCTGGTAGCCGGGCACCTGCTTGCCCTCGTCGTCGGTGATCAGCTGGCCCTTGAGGCCGATGTCGGCGGTCTGGATGCGCGCGCACGAGTTGGGACAGCCGTTCACGTGCACGCTCAGCGGGGCGTCGAGCTCGACGCCGGCGAGGCGCTCCTCGAGGTCCAGGACGGCGCGCCGGGCGTTCGCCTTGGTCTCGACGATCGCGAGCTTGCAGAACTCGATCCCGGTGCACGCGATGGTGCCGCGCCGGATGAGGCTCGGGCGCGCGCTCAGTCCGATCGCGTCGAGTCCGCGGACGAGCGACTCGACGCGGTCCTCGGGCACGTCGAGCACGACGATCTTCTGATGCGGCGTCGTGCGCAGCCGGGTCGACCCGTGCTCCTCGATGAGGTCCGCCAGCTGCGCGAGCTCCGGTCCCGACACGCGGCCGACGATCGGGGTGGCGCCCACGTAGAAGAGGCCGTCCTTCTGCCGGTGGATGCCGACGTGGTCGCCGGGCGCGGTGGGGCGCGGCGCGGCGGGACCGTCGGCGAGGGCGTACCCGAGGTACTCGGTCTCGAGCACCTCGCGGAAGCGCTCGGGCCCCCAGTCCGCCAGGAGGAACTTCAGGCGCGCCTTGTTGCGCAGCCGCCGGTAGCCGTAGTCGCGGAAGATGCGGGCGACGCCGTGCCAGACGTCGGCGACCTGCTCGGGCGCGACCCACGCGCCCAGCCGCTCGGCGAGGCGCGGCACCGCCGACAGGCCGCCGCCGACCCAGACGTCGTAGCCGACGCCGAGCTCCGGGTGCCGCACCGCGACGAACGCGACGTCGTTGATCTCGTGCACGACGTCCTGGCTGGGGTGCCCCGTGATCGCGCTCTTGAACTTGCGCGGCAGGTTCGCCAGCTCGGGGTCGCCGATGTAGCGGCTCGTGATCTCCTCGATCTCGGGCGTGGGGTCGATCAGCTCGTCCGCGGCGATCCCGGCGACGGGGGAGCCCAGGACGACACGGGGCACGTCGCCGCACGCCTCCGTCGTGTGCAGCCCGACGGCCTCGAGCCGCCGCCAGATCTCCGGCACGTCCTCGACGCGCACCCAGTGCAGCTGCACGTTCTGACGGTCGGTGAGGTCCGCGGTGCCGCGCGCGAAGTCGTTCGAGATGTCGGCGATCACCCGCAGCTGCTCGGTCGTGAGCTGACCGCCGTCGATCCGCACCCGGAGCATGAAGTACTCGTCCTCGAGCTCGTGCGGCTCGAGCGTGGCGGTGCGGCCTCCGTCGATCCCGGGCTTGCGCTGGGTGTACAGCCCCCACCACCGGAAGCGGCCGTGCAGATCGGTCGGATCGATCGACGCGAACCCGTCGCGCGCGTAGACGCGCTCGATGCGCTCGCGGACGTTGAGACCGCCGTCCGCCTGTTTGAACTCCTCGTTGGCGTTCAGCGGGGCGGTGCCGTCGATCCGCCACTGCCCGTTCGGCTTGCTGGACGGTCGCGGCGCCCGGATCCGCGCGCCGCGCACGGGGACGGGCGACGCCTCGGTGTCGCTCGATGTCATCGGACGCTCCTCCTGGTCGGGTTCGCGCCACAGCCTAGGAAGAACGTGTCCGCGCGCGAGCGCAGGAGACGCGCTGTTACGGACCGAGTCGCGATGTTACGACGCGCCGCGTGTCGCGTCGCGGCGCGCATGACATGCGGTCGGCGGGTCCGTATCATGACGAGGCGCCGGACCCGTGGGATCCGGCGCCTCGTGCGACATCAGCGGTTTGCCGCTCCGCGGAGGGGCGGCGTGTGGAACGTGCCCCCGAACGCGCGCTCCGAGGCGCCCGAGCGGTCCAGGTAGGCCGAGGCGCCGCCGTCGATGAACGGCCAGCCGGCGCCCAGGATGAGGCAGAGGTCGATGTCCTCGACCTCGGGGACGACGCCCTCGTCGAGCATGAGCCGGATCTCGCTCGCGAGGCCGTCCTCGACGCGTCGCAGGATCTCCGCCTCGGCGGCGGGGCTCTTCCCGGTCACGAGCGTCTTCTGCGCCTGCTTGGTCCAGCCCGTCACGCGGCCGTTCCTGTCCTTCTCCACGACCTGGTCGAGCTCGGCGAGGCGATGGAGGTTCTCGGACGCGAAGAACCGGTCGGGGAAGTGGCGCACCATGGTGTCCTGGACGTGCGCCGCGACCTTCCAGCCGACCAGGTCGATCAGCTGGAACGGGGTCATCGGAAGCCCGAGCGGCGCGAACGCCTTCTCGACCGTGAGCAGCGGCGTGCCCTCGTCGACCGCGCGCGCGGCCTCGCCCATGACCTTCGCCAGCAGCCGGTTGACCACGAAGCCGGGTGCGTCGGCCGTGAGGACGGCGTTCTTGCGGAGGTTCTTCGCCACCACGAACGCGGTGGACAGCGCCACGTCGCTGGACTGCGGCGTCTTCACGATCTCGATCAGGGGCATGACCGCGACCGGGTTGAAGAAGTGGAAGCCCACGAGCCGCTCGGGGTTCGCGAGGACCGAGCCGATCTCCTCGACCGACAGCGACGACGTGTTGGTCGCCAGGATCGCCTCGGGGGAGACGATCGCCTCGATCTCGCGGAACACCTGCTGCTTGACGCCGGTCTCCTCGAACACCGCCTCGATCACGAAGTCGCAGTCGGCGTACTCGGCCTTGTCGATCGTGCCGCGCACGAGCGCGCGCAGCCGGTTCCCGGTGTCGGCGTCGATGCGCCCCTTGGCCTCGAGCGCGGCGATCTCGTCGCGGATGTACGCGAGGCCCTTGTCGACCCGAGCCTGGTCGATGTCCGTGATGAGCACGGGCACCTGCAGGCGCCGAGCGAAGAGCAGGGCGAACTGGCCGGCCATGAGGCCGGCGCCGATCACGCCGACCTTGGTGACCTTGCGCGCCAGCTCCTTGTCGGGTGCGCCGACCGGGCGCTTCGCCCGCTTCTGCACGAGATCGAACGCGTACATCGACGCCACGAACTGGTCGCCCGAGATCAGCTCGGCGAGAGCCTCGTCCTCGCGCTCGAAGCCCTCCTCGATCGAGCCGGAGCGCGCCTTGTCCATGAGCTCGAGCGCCAGGTACGGCGCGCGCGGCACCGTCCCGATCCGGCTCTCGAGCATGCCGCGGGCGACCTTGATCGCGATCGGCCACTTGGTGAGCCGCTCGATCCTGCCCGGAGCGTTCTTCCGCTCGACCTCGATCTCACCCGAGAGCACGCCGTCGGCCCAGCGCAGCGAGTCCTCCAGGTACGCGGCGGGCCCGAAGACCGCGTCGAACATCCCCAGCTCATAGGCCTGCTGGGGCTTGAGGGTCCGGTTCTGCTTGAGCGGGTTGGAGATGATCACCTCGAGCGCGTTCTCGATGCCGATCAGGTTCGGCAGCAGCGTGACGCCGCCCCATCCGGGCACCAGGCCGAGGAAGACCTCGGGCAGCGCGATCGCCGCCGCCGACGAGTCGACCGTGCGGTACGTCGAGTTCAGGGCGATCTCGACCGCGCCGCCGAGCGCGAGGCCGTTCACGAACGAGAACGACGGCACGCCCAGCTTCGACAGCCGGCCGAGGACGTGGTGCCCGAGCTGGGCGATCAGCCGCGCGACGTCCTTCGAGGGGAGGTCGCCGACCCCGGAGAGGTCGGCGCCCGCGGCGAAGATGTACGGCTTGCCGGTCACGGCCACCGCGTCGATCTCACCCGCGGCCGCGCGCTCCTTGAGCTCGTCGAGCCGTTCGCCGAGCTCGAGGAGGGTCGCGGGGCCCAGCGTGTTCGGGCGCGTGTGGTCCTTCCCGTTGTGCAGGGTGATGAGCGCGATGGTGCGGCCGCTCGGGAGCTTCACGTCGCTCACCAGCGAATGGGTGACGACCTCGTCGGCAGTGAGCTGCTGGAGGGGGGAGAAGTCGATGGTGGTGTAGTCGGTCACTGCAGGGCTCACTTCTGCTTCTTCTTCTTGCCGGTGTAGTGGGGGTTCTCCCAGATGACGGTGCCGCCCTGACCCAGACCGACGCACATGGCCGTCAGCCCGTAGCGCACCTCGGGGTGCTCCGCGAACTGCGCGGCGAGCTGGATCATGAGGCGCACGCCGGAGGCCGCGAGCGGGTGGCCGACCGCGATCGCGCCGCCCCACGGGTTGACCCGCGGATCGTCGTCGGCGATGTCGAAGTGGTCCAGGAGCGAGAGCACCTGGATGGCGAAGGCCTCGTTGAGCTCGAACAGGCCGATGTCGTCGATCGTGAGGCCGGCCTTGGCGAGCGCCTTCTCGGTCGAGGGGATCGGGCCGATGCCCATGATCTCGGGCTCGACGCCCGCGAACGCGAACGACACCAGCTTCATCTTCGGGGCGAGGCCGAACTCCTTCACGGCCGCGCCGCTCGCCAGCAGGCTCACGGTCGCGCCGTCCGTGAGCGGCGACGACGTACCGGCCGTGACGCGCCCGTGCGGGCGGAACGGCGTCGCGAGCGTCGCGAGCCCCTCCATCGTCGTCTCTGGGCGGCGGCCCTCGTCCTCGGTCGCCAGGCCCCACTGTCCGTCGGGGCCGATCACGGCGACCGGCACCAGGTCGGGCTGGATCTTCCCGGCCTCGTAGGCAGCCTGCAGCTTGTGCTGGCTGAGCATGCCGTAGCGGTCCGCCCGCTCCTTGGTCAGGTGCGGGAACCGGTCGTGGATGCGCTCGGCGGTGACACCCATGTTGAGCGCGCCGCTGTCGACGATGCGCTCCGCCACGAAGCGGGGGTTCGGGTCGGAGTTCGAGCCGATGGGGTGGCGCCCCATGTGCTCGACGCCGCCCGCGATGGCGACGTCGTACATGCCGACGCCGATCGACGCGGCCATGGTCGTCACGCTCGTCATGGCGCCCGCGCACATGCGCTCGACCGCCAGGCCGGGCACGGTCTGCGGAAGCCCCGCGAGGATCGCGGCGGTGCGCCCCAGCGTCAGGCCCTGGTCGCCCGTCTGCGAGGTCGCGGCGATCGCGACGTCGTCGATCCGGTCCTTCGGGATCTCCGCATTGCGCTCGATGAGACCCTTCATCGCCTTGACGACGAGGTCATCCGCACGCGTGTTCCAGTACATGCCCTTCTCGCCGGCGCGCCCGAACGGGGTCCGCGTGCCGTCGACGAAATAGACATCAGAGAGCTCGGCCACTCTGCCTCCCAGTGTTGATTGCTGTTCAGCCTAGGGAGCGGCCCGGTGCGCCTGGAACCGGTTGGCCAGGATCGACTAACGCGCTTCGACGGCGTCGTCGGGGGATTGAACGGCCCGCACAAACGCCTCCGCGATCAGCTCCGCGGTCTGCTCGATCTGCCACTCGCGGGCGCCGAGCGCGCGCAGCGCCCCGGCGATCGCGGCGGCATCGGCGGGCGCGGGCGGCTCCCACGCCACGCGGCGGAGCGTATCCGGCGTGAGCAGGTTCTCGGTGGGCATCGACAGCGCGGCGGCGCGCTCCTCGACCGCGGGACGCGCCTGCTTGAGGCGCGCGTCCGCCTCGGGATTGCGGTCGGCCCACGCCCGCGGCGGCGGCAGCGTGTCGCTCGGCACGCGCTCGACCGGGAGGTCTCCGCTCTCGCGCCCGGCGACGATCGCGTTCCACCAGCGGTCGAGCTGCGTCCGGCTCGCGCGGCCGTTGAACGCCTTGAGCGCGGCCAGCTCGCTCTTGGAGCCGGGCGCGGCCATCACCGCGGCGACCAGCGCGCGGTCCGGAACCAGGCGGCCGGGGGAGACGTCCTGCTGCTGCGCGTACTCCTCGCGGGCGAGCCAGAGCTGGCGCGCGATCGCGAGATTGCGCCGCCCGCGCACGGTGTGCAGGCCGCTGAGGCGGCGCCACGGCTCGGCGCGCGGCGGCTTGGGCTCGCGGTGCAGCGTGGCGTCGAACTCCTGGGCCGCGAACTCGGTCTTGCGGGCCTCCGCGAGCGCCGCCACGAGCGCGTCGCGGACGTCGACGAGGTGCTCCACGTCGAGCGCCGCGTACTCGAGCCACGCCTGGGGGAGGGGGCGCGTCGACCAGTCGGCCGCCGAGTGCTCCTTCTTGAGCGAGATCCCGAGCGTGGCCTCCACGACCGCCGCGAGGCCCACGCGCTCCCAGCCGAGGAGGCGCGCCGCCAGCTCGGTGTCGAAGATCCGGGCCGGAACCAGGTCGAGCTCGCGCAGGGAGGGCAGATCCTGGCTGGCCGCGTGGAGCACCCACTCCTCGCCGCCGATCGCCTCCTGGAGCGGGGCCAGGTCGTCGAGCGCCGGCGGGTCGAACAGGAAGACGCCGGCGCCGCGACGGAACACCTGCACGAGGTAGGCCCGCTGCGAGTAGCGGAAGCCCGAGGCGCGCTCCACGTCCACGGCGACGGGACCCTCGCCGGCTGACAGCGCCCGGCTCGCGGCCGCGAGCTCCTCCGGGGTGTCGATGACGTCGTAGTGCGCGGCCTCAGCCATGCAGGTTCCTCCGCTCTCCGAGGACCGCGATGCCCTCCGACCCGGGCGGGAGACCCGCCAGCATGCAGACCAGCTCGGCCCACGCCTCCACGTGCGCGCCGAACGGGCCGTCGGGCGTCCACGACGCGCGCAGCTCGATCTGGGCGCCATCGCCCTCGTCGGCCAGCGAGCCGAAGCCCTTGGACAGGATCTTGGTGGCCGTGCCCGAGGCGGAGTGGTACTGCGCGTGACGGGAGTCCAGCGCGTCGACCAGCCACGACCAGGCGACGTCGGCGAGCAGGGGATCGGTGCCGATCTCGGGCTCCAGCGGAGCCTGCGCGAACGCCACGATTCGCCAGGCGCCACCCCAGGCGTCGGGTTCGGCCGGGTCGTGCAGCAGGATGAAGCGGCCGGTGCCGTACGGCGACTCGCCCTCGGCGGTCGGCCGGACGTCGCCCGCGAGCGCGAGGCTGAACGGCGCGACGCCCTGCGGCGACGGGATCTCGCGCACCACGAAGTCGCTGCGGAACGTCGACGCGCGCAGCTGCTCCTCGGCCGCGGCGAACGCCGCCGGGGCGCCTCCTTCTCCACTCACGACGTCAGATTAGAGTGGGAGGGTCATGAAGCACCTCAGGCGCGCCGCTTCCCCAGCCGCCGCATCGGCGCTCGTCTCGATGGTGGGCCTCGGAGTGCTGTTCACCGGCGTTGCGACGGCGCTGAGCGTGCGGATCGCCGACGTGGCGCGCAAGGTCGTGACCCCGGCTCCCCGCGTCGCCGACGTCGAGATCGTGGGCATCGACCGCGCGGCCCAGACCATCACGCTCTCGCACACTCCCGACACGGTGCTGCCGGGGCGGTACGGGGTGTTCACGAACGGCGCGGGCTACGTGAAGCTGGGGGCGGTCCTCGCGCTCGACGATCGCGGTGTGACGCGCAAGCTGCTCAGCCACATCGCGGCCGGGACCAAGGTCGGCCCGTACGCGTCGTTCAGCGGCTGGTACTTCGACGCGCCGGAGCAGCTGCACCTTCCGTACACCGAGGAGTGGGTCGACACCCCCGTCGGCCACGCGCCGGCGTGGCTGTTCTCCGCCGGACGCGGCGACGTGTGGGCCGTGATCGTCCACGGCCGAGGCACCACGCGTGCCGAGGGCCTGCGCGCCGTGCCGGTCCTCCACGCGGCGGGGATCTCGTCGCTCGTCGTCTCGTACCGCAACGACGGCGAGGCGCCGCCGAGCCGCACGGGCAAGTACGGACTCGGGGCGCGGGAGTGGCGCGACGTGGACGCCGCGATCGGCTGGGCGCGCGAACACGGCGCACGGCGCATCGTGCTCATGGGGTGGTCGATGGGCGGCGCGATCGCGCTGCAGACCTCGGTCAACTCCGCGCACCGCGACGTGCTCGAGGGGCTCATCCTCGAGTCGCCGGTCGTGGACTGGCGTCTGGTGCTCCGCCACCACGCCCGGGAGCTGGGCGTGCCGCCGTTCGCCGCGACCGCCGCCATCGGCACGCTGTCCACGCCGCTCACGGCCCGCGTCGTCCGTGCCGGGCGCGGGATCCCGTTCGACGAGCTCGACATGGTCGCGCGCGCGGGCGAGCTGGACGTGCCGATCCTGCTCATGCACAGCGACGACGACGGCTACGTGCCGTCCGACGCCTCGCACGCGCTCGCTGCGGCGCGCCCCGACCTTGTCACGATGGAGACGTTCGAGGTCGCGCGGCACACGAAGCTCTGGAACTACGACGAGCGACGCTGGACCACCGCGATCCGCGACTGGCTCGCCGCGCGCGGGCTCGGCACCACCCGCTGAGCGCCGGCCGGATCGACGCGCTCAGCGCGCGTCGAGGCGTGCCTGGACCTGCCGCTTGGCTCGCATCAGCATCCCGGTCATGCCCGCGATGCGCAGCGGCGAGACCGCCCGCGTGAGCCCGAGGGACTGTGGATAGTCACCCGGCACGGCGAGCACCTCCTGGGCCGTGAGCCCGCTGATGCCCTGCGCCAGGATGCTCGCGAAGCCGCGGGTCGTGGGCGCCTCGGCGGGTGCCAGGGCGTGCATGGTCACGGTGTCGTCCTGCGCGACCTCCACCACGATGTACACGGGCGACTGGCACTCCGCCACCCGCTCCGTGAGCTCGGGGTGGTCGCGGTACTCCTCGGGAACGTCGGGCAGCTCCCGCGAGAACTCCAGCAGCAGCTGCAGGCGCTCGGGCTCGTCCAGCTCGAGGAACTCGTCGCGGATGTCGGCGAGCGGCGCGGGAAGGGACTCGGAGCTCATCCCCTCATCCTCCCACCGCCGCGGACCGGCCGGTCAGCGCGCGGGCGCCTCGCCGGGCTCGGCGCCCGTGACGATCGGCACGCGCACGGCCGAGCCCCACTCGGTCCACGATCCGTCGTAGTTGCGGACGTTCTCGAACCCGAGCAGGTGCTTCAGCACGAACCACGTGTGGCTCGACCGCTCGCCGATGCGGCAGTAGGCGACGATGTCATCGCCGTCGCGCAGTCCGACCTCGTCGCGGTAGAGCGCCTCCAGCTCGGCGCGGGGCTTGAAGCCGCCGTCCTCGCCGACCGCGCGGGCCCACGGCACGTTGCGGGCCGTCGGGATGTGGCCGGCGCGCAGAGCGCCCTCCTCGGGGTAGGCGGGGGCCGTGGTGCGCTCGCCCGTGTACTCCTCGGGGGAGCGGACGTCGATCAGCGGGCTCCCGAGGTGGACCAGGACGTCCTCCTTGTACGCGCGCAGCACGGAGTCGTCGCGCTCGACCACCGGGTACTCGGTCGCGGGGCGCGCGGCCGGCTCGGTCGTCAGGGGACGGCCCTCGGCGATCCAGCGGTCGCGCCCGCCGTCCATCAGCCGCACGTCCTCGTGCCCGAACAGCGAGAAGACCCACAGGGCGTACGCGGCCCACCAGTTGCTCTTGTCTCCGTAGATCACGACCGTGTCGTCGCGGGAGATGCCCTTGGCGCTCAGCAGCCGCGCGAAGCCCTCGCCGTCGACGTAGTCGCGCACGACGGGGTCGTTCAGCTCGGTGTGCCAGTCGATCTTCACCGCGCCGGGGATGTGCCCGGTCTCGTACAGCAGCACGTCCTCGTCCGACTCGACGACCACCAGGCCCTGCGCGCCCAGGTGCTCCTCGACCCACGCGGTCGACACCAGTCGACCGGGCTCGGCGTAGTCGGCGAAGGCGGGGGAGGGATCGAACTCGACGCTCACGTGTGCTCCTGGGATGTCGGTGGTGCGATGCCGGGTGGCGGGAGGCCGGATGGGCCGGCGGGCGGCGCGCGATTAGGCTGTGCACGTCCCTGTTCCGAGGGTAGGCGCCCCCGCGCGGGCGCGCATCGGGGCCCCGGCAGCGCGCGTAACGATCGGAAATCCATGACCTCCACCGCGACCGGCATCGTTCACCTCACCGAGCGTCAGCCGCAGCTCAGCGGCGAGGAGATGCTGGCGAGCCTCGTGCCGCCGCCGCAGTTCGACGACGCGACTTTCGACACGTACCGCGCGGATCCGTCGTATCCGTCCCAGCAGGAGGCGAAGGAGCTGCTCACGACCTTCGCGGTGGGCGCCCCGCCCGCCAAGCGGGGTGGGCTGTTCTCGCGCCGGCCGAAGACGCCCGAGATGAAGCCGGGCGTGTACCTCGACGGCGGGTTCGGCGTCGGCAAGACGCACCTGCTCGCGTCGATCTACCACGCGGTGCCCGCGCGCCGGAAGTACTTCGGCTCGTTCATCGAGTACACCGCCCTCGTGGGGGCCCTCGGGTACCGGCAGACCGTGGACCTCCTGCAGGGCTCCGCGCTGCTGTGCATCGACGAGTTCGAGCTGGACGACCCTGGCGACACCATGGTCATGACGCGGCTGCTCGGCGAGCTCGTGAAGGGCGGCACGCGCCTCGCGGCCACGAGCAACACTCCGCCGAACGCGCTCGGGGAGGGGCGCTTCGCCGCTCAGGACTTCCTGCGCGAGATCCACGCGATGGCCGACAGCTTCCAGACCATCCGCATCGACGGCGTGGACTTCCGCCAGCGTTCGCTGTCCGGGCACGCGCCCGTCCTGGACGGGGCGGCGTACGAGGCGGCGCTGGCAGCCTTCGGCACGGCCAGCGACGACGGGTTCGACGCCCTCATCTCCCATCTCGCGCGCGTGCACCCTTCGCGGTACATCCGCCTGATCGACGGGGTCGACGCCATCGGGCTGCGGGACGTCCGCCAGCTCACGGATCAGTCCGAGGCGCTGCGCTTCGTGGCGTTCGTCGACCGCGTGTACGACGCCGAGCTGCCGATCCGCGCGACCGGGCTGTCGCTCGACCAGGTCTTCGGCGACGACATGCTCGCCGGCGGGTACCGCAAGAAGTACCTGCGGGCGATCTCGCGCCTGGTGGCGTCGACGAACGCCTGAGCCCACGACCGGTCGCGGGGCCATCGTGAGGCCCGCGAAACGCGATGTTTACATCCGGGCGGGGTGCGTAACACCCGGGAAACATCCTTCGAGACCTCTGTGAAACGGGCGGGCGCAAGACTGCGGGGACCCGACGCTTCTCCCTGCGCGTCCCCTTCCAGAGAGGTACCCGCCCGATCATGGATCAAGGCAACACCGCATTCATGCTCATCGCAGCAGCCCTCGTGCTGCTCATGACCCCCGGACTGGCGTTCTTCTACGGCGGCCTCGTCAAGGCGAAGAGCGTCATCAGCATGATGATGCTGAGCTTCGGCGCGCTCGGCCTCATCGGCGTGCTGTGGGTGCTCTACGGCTACGCGATCGCGTTCCCCGGCGCCGAGGGCCTCCTGGCCCCGTGGTCGATCGACGCCAGCGCGTTCGGCCTGAACAGCCTCCTCGAGACCCCCGAGGACGCCGCCTACCCGCCCATGGCCTTCGTCTGCTTCCAGGCCACCTTCGCCATCCTGACCGTCGCGCTCGTCTCGGGCGCCATCGCCGACCGCGCGAAGTTCGGCGGCTGGATGGTCTTCGCCGGCCTCTGGGCCACCATCGTCTACTTCCCGGTCGCCAGCTGGGTGTTCAACTTCGGCCTCGCCGACGACGGCAGCTTCGCCTACGGCGGCTGGATCACCTACGGCCTGCAGGAGGCCTTCGGCGTCGGCGCGATCGACTTCGCCGGTGGTACCGCGGTCCACATCAACGCCGGTGCCGCGGCGCTCGCGCTCGCGCTGGTCCTCGGCAAGCGCGTCGGCTTCCAGAAGGGCGTCCACGTCCCGCACAACCCGCCGTTCGTGCTGCTCGGCGCCGCCCTGCTGTGGTTCGGATGGTTCGGCTTCAACGCCGGCTCGGAGCTCGCGGCCGACGGCGTCGCGGCGCTCGCCTTCATCAACACGATCGGCGCCCCGGCCGCGGCTATGCTCGGCTGGCTGATCGTCGAGAAGGTCAAGGACGGCAAGGCCACTTCGGTCGGCGCCGCCTCCGGTGCGGTCGCGGGCCTCGTCGCCATCACCCCGGCGTGCGCCTCGCTGCACCCGATCTGGTCGCTGCTGCTCGGCTTCATCGCCGGTGTCGCCTGCGCCTATGCGATCGAGCTGAAGTGGAAGCTCGGCTACGACGACTCGCTCGACGTCGTGGGCATCCACCTCGTCGGCGGTCTGATCGGAACGCTGTACCTCGGCTTCTTCGCCAACGGCACCGGCCTGTTCATGGGCGGCGACGGCACGCAGCTCCTCGTGCAGTTCATCGCGGCGGTCGCGGTGCTCGTGTACTCGTTCGTGCTGGCCTACGCGATCGGCTTCGCGGTCGAGAAGACGATCGGCTTCCGCGTCAAGAACGAGGACGAGCTGGCCGGCATCGACGCGGTCGTGCACGGCGAGACGGGCTACACGCTCGCGGACTGACCCCACCACCGGTGTCCCCAGCACCGGCCCCACCCCACCGAGCGGAGGGCGTCGCGGCTTCGGCCGCGGCGCCCTCCGTGTGTTGCGGCGCCACGCGAGGATCGGCGGCCGACCCGGCCGATAGGCTCGGGCCATGGCACGACAGAGCTTCCTCGGCACGCTCGCGAAGCTGGCGCTCGGCGCGCTGGAGACGGCGACCCGCCGGCCCAGGCGGGGGCGCGACGACGGCCTCCGCGGCCCGCGGCCCGGATCGCGCGGGCAGTCGGGCGGCCTCGGCGACGCGCGTGCGGAAGCGGCCCCGAGCGGCATCCAGACCGTGGAGCTGCGACCGGAGGACGTCCCCCGGCTGCGGCTCTCCTACGCGCCCCAGCACGACGGCGAGGCCGACGCCGGCGAGGTGGTGTGGACCTGGGTGCCGTACGCCGAGAACGACGGCCGGGGCAAGGACCGCCCGGTCCTGCTGATCGCCCGCCACGGCGCCGATCGCCACTACGCGGTCAAGCTCACCAGCAAGTCCAAGGACGGGGACCGCGAGTTCCTGCCCCTCGGCTCCGGACCGTGGGATCCAGCCGGCCGGGAGTCCTGGGTCGATCTCGACCAGCTGTACAGCGTGCACGCGGACGGCATGCGGCGCGAGGCGGCGGCTCTCGATCTCGACCGCTTCACGCGCGTCGCGGCCGCGCTGCAGCGGCGCTACGGATGGGGCGCGGGGAGCTGACGCGCGGCGCGCGCCACGCCCGGTGCGGGCGCGGTTCGGACGCGCAGGCAGGATCGGGTAGTATGACTTCTCGGCGCGCAAGGCCGAGGAACTGAACAGCACGGGCGATTGGCGCAGTTGGTAGCGCGCTTCCTTCACACGGAAGAGGTCATCAGTTCGAGTCTGGTATCGCCCACCGCAGAGAGCCCCCGGCACGCCGGGGGCTCTCGCCGTCTCCGGCGACGGTCAGGCCTCGGGATCCTCCGTGGGGTCGCCGGGTCGCACCGGGGCGTCGTCGGCGATGTCGATGCGCTTCACGCCGTCGTGCTCGGAGACCTCGATGCGGGGCCGCGCGTCGTCCTCGGTCGCGCCCGGGGCGGAGGTCAGCTGGTCGTGGCGCTTCTCTTCCGGGGTCATGTCATCCGTGGTTCCCATGGGCTCGAGGCTAGGCGTGGCCGCCGCCGCGGGGGAGCGGCTTGACACGGCGCCCCGGCCGTCGGCGGGCAGCCGCCGGACACGCCCGGACACCGGTGCTGGTTTGGCTCTGCCGCCGTCGTCGGCTAATGTGTAACAAGTGCCCGGCGCAATCGGGTGCGATGCGGATGTAGCGCAGTTGGTAGCGCATCACCTTGCCAAGGTGAGGGTCGCGAGTTCGAGTCTCGTCATCCGCTCGAGTGCAGGGGTCTCACGACCCCGGCATGCGGGTTTCGATCCCCCGCGGTGGCGTGGCCGAGAGGCGAGGCACCGGCCTGCAAAGCCGTTTACACGGGTTCGAATCCCGTCGCCACCTCGTCATAATTGAATACAGCTCTTGATGAGCGCGATTGGCGCAGCGGTAGCGCGCTTCCCTGACACGGAAGAGGTCACTGGTTCGATCCCAGTATCGCGCACGAGCGGATCCCGTATCCCGCTCATGCGGATGTAGCGCAGTTGGTAGCGCATCACCTTGCCAAGGTGAGGGTCGCGAGTTCGAGTCTCGTCATCCGCTCCACACCGAAGCCCGGCGGCCCTCAGGCCCCGGGCTTCTCCGCGTCCGGGGATGGTTGACTGAGGGCATGACGGATGAGATGCCGGCCGACGTCGCCGAGTTCGCAGACCGCCTGTTCGACATGGCGCGCACGGGTCAGTCCGCGCCGCTGCTCGACCGGATCGACTCCGGGGTGCCGGTCGATCTGGCGGACGCGCAGGGATCGACGCTCCTCATGCTCGCCGCGTACCACGGGCACGCCGAGCTGGTCGCGGCGCTCGCGGAGCGCGGTGCCGACGTGGACCGCGTGAGCGGCCGGGGGCAGACCCCGCTCGCCGGCGCCGTGTTCAAGCAGCACGACGACGTCATCCGCACGCTCCTGAAGGCTGGCGCCGATCCGGATGCCGGCAACCCGTCCGCCCGCGCCACCGGCCAGATGTTCGGGCGCACCCTGCCCGAGGTCTGAGGCCGCGTCGGCGGGGGAGCGCGCGACGGCGAACTAGGATTGACGGGTGACCACCGGATTCGATCTGCACCCCGAGAAGAACGTCGTCGCGATCCGCGTCGACGGTGAGCTGAAGGACCTCGCGACCGAGGTCACGGAGACGCAGACGGTCGAGCCGGTGACCATCGACAGCCCCGACGGGCTGAACATCCTGCGCCACTCGACCGCGCACGTGCTCGCGCAGGCCGTGCAGAAGCTGCGCCCCGGCGCGAAGCTCGGCATCGGCCCGTTCATCACCGACGGCTTCTACTACGACTTCGGCGTGGACGAGCCCTTCACGCCCGATGACCTGAAGGCGATCAAGAAGGAGATGCAGCGCATCGTCCGCGACGCGCAGCGCTTCCGCCGCCGCGCGGTCAGCGACGACGAGGCGCGCGCCGAGCTGGCCGACGAGCCGTTCAAGCTCGAGCTGATCGGGCTCAAGGGCGGCAAGAAGGAGGCCGCCGAGGGCGCCGGCGTCGAGGTCGGCGAGGGTGAGCTGACGATCTACGACAACATCGACGGCCTCACGGGCGAGACCGTGTGGAAGGACCTCTGCCGCGGGCCCCACGTGCCCTCCACGCGGATGGTCGGCAACGGCTGGGACATCCTGCGCGTCGCCGGCGCCTACTGGCGCGGCAGCGAGAAGAACCCGCAGCTGCAGCGCATCTACGGCACGGCGTGGCCGTCGAAGGACGAGCTGCGCGCCTACCAGGAGCGCCTCGAGGAGGCCGCGCGCCGCGACCACCGCAAGCTCGGCAAGGAGCTCGACCTGTTCTCGTTCCCCGACGAGATCGGCTCCGGCCTGTCGGTGTGGCACCCCAAGGGCGGCATCGTCCGCGGCGAGATGGAGCAGCACGCCCGCCGCCGCCACATGGCCGAGGGCTACAGCTACGTCTACACGCCGCACATCACGAAGAAGGACCTCTTCGTGACTTCGAACCACCTCGTGACCTACGCCGAGGGCATCTGGCCGCCGATCCGGATGGACGAGGAGCGCGACGAGCAGGGCAACGTCACCAAGCAGGGCGTCGACTACTACCTGAAGCCCATGAACTGCCCGATGCACATCCTGATCTACAAGGAGCGCGCCCGCAGCTACCGCGACCTGCCGCTGCGCCTGGCCGAGAACGGCACGGTGTACCGCAACGAGCTGTCCGGCGCGCTGCACGGTCTGACCCGCGTGCGCGGCTTCACGCAGGACGACGCGCACCTGTTCGTGACGCCCGAGCAGCTCGAGGCCGAGACCACGAAGGTCCTCGAGTTCGTGCTGTCGCTGCTGAAGGACTTCGGCCTCGACGACTTCCGCCTCGAGCTGTCGATGCGCGACGACGAGAAGGGCAAGTGGATCGGCGAGGAGGAGGTCTGGGCCACGGCGACCGACGCCCTGCGCCGCGTCGCGCTGAAGACGGGGCTCCACCTCGTGGAGGAGCCCGGCGAGGCCGCGTTCTACGGACCCAAGATCGACCTCAAGGTGACCGACGCGATCGGCCGCTCGTGGCAGCTGTCGACCGTGCAGCTCGACTTCAACCTGCCCGAGCGCTTCGACCTCGAGTTCACCGACCGCGACGGATCCAAGCAGCGCCCCATCATGATCCACCGGGCCCTGTTCGGATCCATCGAGCGGTTCTTCGCGATCCTGCTCGAGCACTACGCGGGCGACTTCCCGCTCTGGCTCGCGCCCGTCCAGGTCATGGGCGTCCCCGTAGCGGGCGAGTACGCGGACTACCTCGACGAGGCCGTGGCCCGGCTGCGCGCCGCCGGCGTGCGCGCCGAGGTCGACCACTCGGACGACCGCATGCAGAAGAAGATCCGCACGCACACGACCTCCAAGGTGCCGCTGCTGCTGATCGCGGGCGAGCAGGACCGCGCCGCCGGCACGGTGTCGTTCCGCTTCCGCGACGGCTCGCAGCGCAACGGCGTGCCGCTCGACGAGGCGGTCGCGCTCGTGACGGGGGCGATCGCGCGGCACGCGCTCATCCAGACGGCAGAGGACCTGGTGTGACCGCGGAGGCGGGCGCCGAGGGGCACGTCCACGTGGACGGCCGCCTCGAGCACGCCTCCGACTTCAGCGGGGTGCCGGATCAGTTCCAGCGCCTGTGGACCCCGCACCGGATGGTGTACATCGCCGCCGGTGCGGACGTGAACCGCGGGTCGGGCTGCCCGTTCTGCGCGGCGCCCGGCAAGGACGACGAGGCCGGCCTGATCGTCCACCGCGGCCGCACCGCGTTCGTGCTGCTGAACCTGTTCCCGTACAACTCGGGTCACCTGCTCGTGTGCCCATATCGCCACATCGGCATGTACGACGAGGCCACGCCGGAGGAGGTCGCCGAGATCGGCGAGCTGACGCAGACCGCCATGCGGGTGCTCAAGGAGGTCTCGCGCTGCGACGGCTTCAACATCGGCATGAACCAGGGCCACGTGGCGGGTGCGGGCGTCGAGGAGCACCTGCACCAGCACATCGTGCCCCGCTGGGCGAGCGACGCGAACTTCTTCCCGATCATCGCCCGCACCAAGGCCCTGCCGCAGCTGCTCGGCGACGTCCGCCGCACCCTGTTTGACGCCTGGCCGGTTTCCTGACTTCCTTGCTCGCGACGCTGGATGACGTGCGAGCGTAGCGAGCGTGGAGCGAAGCGACCCTGCGGGCGCGAAGCGCACGCCTCCGACGGAGCGGAGCGACGGCGTGTCGCTCGCCGAGCGGCATCCGCGAAGCGGGTGCCCGAGAGCGTGCGACGCGCGAGCGAAGCGAGCTAAAAGGAAGCCGTGACTGATGCCGCCAGGTCTGATGCGAGGGTCTTCATCTCGTCGTCCGTGAGGTCGTGGACCGTGACGCGCAGGTGCTGCGACGGGGGAGCGTCCTCGCGGAGCTGGAACTCGTCACCCGTGCGGGCGAGCCAGCCGCGGCGCATGAGCTGCTCGGCGACGTCGCGCGCGGGCGCGCCCACCGGAATCCAGAGGCTCAGGCCGTCGCCCGCGCTCGCCTGGATCCCCTGCGCGGCGAGCAGCCGCGTGAACGTCTCGTTCCGCTCCGCGTAATGCGCGCCCGCGCGGTCGATCTGCGCCAGCACGTCCGGATCCGACAGCATGGCGTGCGACAGTCGCTGGAGCAGGTGGCTCACCCACGTCGTGCCGGGGCTCAGGCGCATGGCGAGCCGGCCGGCGGTCTTCGGGTCCGAGGCCGTCACGGCCAGGCACATGTCGGGCCCGATGAACTTCGACACCGAGCGCACGAGCGCCCAGCGACGGTGGCCCGGCCCCACGATCGAATGGAAGGGGCGGCGAGAGAGCAGCGAGAAGTAGTCGTCCTCGATCACGAGCACGTACGGATGATCCGCCAGCACGTCGCGCAGCTCGGCCGCGCGCCCGGCGGTGACCGCGGCCCCGGTGGGGTTCTGGGCGCGGGGCGTGCAGACCACGGCGCGCACGCCGTCCTCGAGCGCGGCGCGCAGGCCGTCCGGCGTCATGCCCTCGGCGTCGACCGGCACGGGCACCGCCCGGTAGCCGCCCAGGCGGACCGTGTGGATGCTCGCGAGAAAGCACGGATCCTCGAGCGCGACGGCGTCGTCGCGCATCAGCGCCTGGGCGAGCAGGCGCTCGATCGCGTCGACGGCGCCGCTTGTCACCGTGACGCGGAAGTCGTCCGACGGCGTGTCCGGCGCGAGCCAGCCGCGCGCCCACTCCTCGACGGCCTGGTCGATCACGGGCTCGCCGTACAGCACGGGACGTCCCGCGGCGGCCTGCAGCGCGCGCGAGAGATCCGGGATGAGCGCCGGATCCGGGTTGCCGGTGGCCACGTCCCGCAGCGCCGAGCCGGGGGAGTAGCCCTCCTGCGCCACGCGGGCGCCGCCCGCGACGCGCGTGCCGGCGCGGCCCTGCGACACCACGAGCCCGGACCGGGCGAGCAGCCGGTACGCGGCGACGGCGGTGTTCCGGTTGACGCCCAGTCGCTCCGCGAGCGCCCGTACCGGGGGCAGCGCGTCGCCCGGGGCGAGGGCGCCGCGCTCGACGAGCTCGCGCACGCTCGCGCCGATCTCGGTGGCCGTACGGCCGTGGATCTCGTCCGTGCCGGTGGGGGATGTCATCCCGTCGAGTCTATGGTCTGGATCGTGGTACTTTTTGGCCTAGATCAAACCCACCCTGCGCGACCCTGACGCGCGTCCCCACCCCAGGAGATCCCATGTCGAACCCCACGGCGTCGAACCCGACCACGGGCACCGGCCGCGTCAAGCGCGGCCTCGCGGAGATGCTGAAGGGCGGCGTCATCATGGACGTCGTCACGCCCGAGCAGGCCCGCATCGCCGAGGACGCCGGCGCCGTCGCCGTCATGGCGCTCGAGCGCGTGCCCGCCGACATCCGGGCCCAGGGCGGTGTCTCCCGCATGAGCGACCCCGACATGATCGACGGCATCATCGAGGCCGTCTCGATCCCGGTCATGGCGAAGGCCCGCATCGGCCACTTCGTCGAGGCCCAGGTGCTGCAGCAGCTCGGCGTCGACTACATCGACGAGTCCGAGGTGCTCTCGCCGGCCGACTACGTGAACCACATCGACAAGTGGCCCTTCACGGTGCCGTTCGTGTGCGGCGCGACCAACCTGGGCGAGGCGCTGCGCCGCATCACGGAGGGCGCCGCCATGATCCGCTCGAAGGGCGAGGCGGGCACGGGCGACGTGTCCGAGGCGACCAAGCACATCCGGACCATCACGGGCGAGATCAACCGCCTGCGGTCGCTCACGAAGGACGAGCTGTACGTGGCCGCCAAGGAGCTGCAGGCGCCCTACGAGCTGGTCGCCGAGGTGGCCGAGACGGGCAAGCTGCCGGTCGTGCTGTTCACCGCGGGCGGCGTGGCCACCCCGGCCGACGCGGCCATGATGATGCAGCTTGGCGCGGACGGCGTGTTCGTCGGCTCGGGCATCTTCAAGTCGGGCGACCCGGCCAAGCGCGCCGCGGCGATCGTCAAGGCCACGACGTTCCACGACGACCCGTCCGTGATCGCCGAGGTGTCGCGCGGCCTGGGCGAGGCCATGGTCGGCATCAACGTCGCCGACCTGCCCGCGCCGCACCGCCTGGCCGAGCGCGGCTGGTGACGATGGCGGCCCCGCGCGTGGGCGTGCTCGCCCTGCAGGGCGACGTCCGCGAGCACGCCCGGGTGCTGGAGGAGCTCGGCGCGCGGGTGACCCTCGTGCGCCGGCCGTCGGAGCTCGCCGAGGTCGACGGCCTCGTGCTGCCAGGCGGCGAGTCGAGCGTGATCGACAAGCTCGCGCGCGCGTTCGACCTGCAGCAGCCCATCCGCGACGGGATCGCCCGCGGCCTGCCGGTCTACGGGACGTGCGCCGGGCTGATCCTGCTGGCCGATCGGATCCACGGCGCGATCGAGGGTCAGGAGACCTTCGGCGGTCTCGACGTCACGGTCCGCCGCAACGCGTTCGGCGGTCAGGTGGAGTCGTTCGAGACCGACCTCGACGTGCCCGTGCTGGGGGAGCCGCCGGTGCGCGCGGCGTTCATCCGAGCCCCCGTCGTCGAGGAGCTCGGCGCCGCGTCTGCGCTCGCTGCGCTGCCCGACGGGCGCGTGGTCGCGGTGGAGCAGGGCGCGCTGCTCGGCACCTCGTTCCATCCCGAGGCGACGGGGGAGCTCCGGTTCCACCGCCGGTTCCTCGACAAGGTCGCCGCGGCGGCCTGACGTCCCACTCGCATGTCTCACTTCGGGCCGGAATCCCAGGCGGATTCCGGCCCGAAGTGAGACACGGATCAGCGCACCTGGCGCGCCTCGAACTCCAGGCGCGGGTTCGCGTAGTGCTCCTGCGCCTCGACGAGCTGCAGCTCGCGCTCGCCCGACGCCAGGGTCTGCTCCAGCAGCCCGAAAACGCTGGACGCGGTGCGCGCGAGGGCCTCGGCCGCCGATCCCGTCGCCCGGTAGTGCGCGGTGAACAGCGCGGCGGTGACATCACCGGAGCCGTTCGCCTTGAATGGCAGGTGCGGCGTCTGGACGATCCAGGCACCCGCGTCGTCGGCCGCGAGCATCTCGATCGTGCCGTCCTCGCGGTCCGGGCGCTCGACGCTCGTGACGAGGACGGTGCGCGGGCCCATGTCGCGGGCCAGGTCCACGGAGGCGAGCGTCGACTCCAGATCGAGCGGGGTCGTGCCCGTCAGGTAGCCCAGCTCGAACTGGTTCGGCGTGATCAGGTCGGCCACCGGCACGACCTTGTCGCGCAGCAGATCCGGGATCGCCGGGGCGACGAAGCAGCCGGACTTCGCGTTGCCCATCACCGGGTCGCACGCGTAGATCGCATCCGGGTTCGCGGCCTTGACGCGGGCGACCGCGTCGATGATCACGTCCGCGATGCCCTCGCCGCCCTGGTAGCCCGACAGCACGGCGTCGATGCGCGGGAAGGCGCCGCGCTCCTCGATGCCCGTGATGACCTCGCGCACGTCGTCCGGCGCGATGAGCGGACCGCGCCAGGCGCCGTAGCCGGTGTGGTTCGAGAAGTTCACGGTGTAGACCGGCAGGACCTCGACGCCGATGCGCTGCAGCGGGAACACCGCGGCCGAGTTGCCCACGTGGCCGTACGCGACCGCCGACTGGATCGAGAGGATCTTCATCCCTCGATCCTCGCACCGCCGCGCGAGGGTCGCGACCGCGAGCCGGCCGACGGGTTCTCGTAGAATGTCCCGAGGCCCTCGGGCCACGTCAGCAGAGCGGGAGAGATATGTCCGGGCATTCCAAGTGGGCCACGACCAAGCACAAGAAGGCGGTCATCGACGCCAGGCGCGCGAAGTCGTGGGCGAAGCTCATCAAGAACATCGAGGTCGCGGCGAAGCTCGGCGGCCCCGACCTGGCGGGCAACCCGACGCTGTTCGACGCGGTGCTGAAGGCGAAGAAGACCTCGGTCCCGAAGGACAACATCGACCGCGCGATCAAGCGCGGCGCCGGCATCGGCGGCGAGTCGGTCGACTACACGACGATCATGTACGAGTGCTACGCCCCGGGCGGCGTCGCGATGCTGATCGAGTGTCTGACCGACAACAAGAACCGCGCGGCCGCCGAGGTCCGCACGGCCGTCACCCGCAACGGCGGCAACATGGCCGATCCGGGCAGCGTGTCGTTCAACTTCGAGCGCAAGGGCGTCATCGTCGCCTCGAGCGAGGGCACCACGGAGGACGACGTCATGCTCGCCGCGCTGGAGGCCGGCGCGCTCGAGGTCGAGCCCCACCCGTCCGGCTTCGAGATCGTGACCGAGGCGAGCGACATGGTCGCCGTCCGCACGGCGCTGCAGGACGCCGGGATCGAGTACGAGTCGGCCGACGCCGAGTTCGTCGCGAACGTCAAGGTCCCGGTCGACGCCGAGACCGCCCGCAAGGTCTTCAAGCTGATCGACGCGCTCGAGGACAGCGACGACGTGCAGAACGTCTTCACCAACATCGACCTCTCGCCCGAGGTGCAGGCCGAGCTGGAGCAGGACGACGAGTAACCACGCCTTCTGACTCCGCCCCATCCGGATCCCGGGTGGGGCGGCGTCGTTCTGCGCCGGCGGTTCCGAAAACCGGATGGGTGGTGCTCGTGAGGTGGGTGAGGTCCCATCCGTCGCTGTCGTCGCATACGTCCGGCGTTCGGAACGCTACGGTGGGCGCGTGGGCGAGGGCGAGGCGCTGGGCGGAGGCAACATCGCGCCCGTCGTACGCGTCGGGGACACGGTGCGCCGCGAGACCGGTCCGTGGACGCCCGCGGTCCATGCGCTCCTGATCAGCTGCGAGGAAGCGGGCGTGGACGGCACCCCGCGCGTGCGGGGAATCGACGAGCACGGTCGCGAGATCCTGTCTTTCCTGCCGGGGGAGGTGCTCGCCGGATCCGACGTCCAGTGGAGCCGGGACGCGCTCCGGGATGCGGCGCGGCTCCTGCGCCGGATCCACGACGCGGGCGCACCGCTCACCAGACGGTCCCTGACCTGGCGGGCTCCCGTGCACCGTCCTGCCGAGGTCGTCTGTCGCAACGACTTCGCGCCCTACAACCTCATCGTGCGCGACGGGCGCCTGGTCGGCGCGATCGACTTCGACTTCGCGTCGCCGGGGCCGCGGATCTGGGACGTCGCGTATCTCGCGTACCGCAGCGCGCCGTACGCCGCGGATGCCGAGAGGTTCGATCCCGGGCGGCACGGCTCGCCGGATGAACGCGTCGCAATGCTCGTGGAGGCGTACGGCGGCCCGTGGTCGGTCGCGGACATCCGGGCCGCGATCTCGCCCCGGCTCGACGAGCTGGCGGCGTGGACCGACGAGCACGCGCGCGCCACCGGCCGCGACGACCTCAGGGGCCACGCGGCGATGTACCGTCCCGACGCGGATCGACTGCGCGCCTGATCATCCGTGCCCGGTTCCGAAAACCGGATGGGTGTTGCTGGTGAGGAGGGTGGGGTCGCAGCCGCCGCCGTGGCCGCATCCGTCCGGTCTTCGGAACTGCGCGGCGCTTCGCGCGGGTCGCGTCGGATGCCGCGCCTACACTGGGCGGGTGAGCTCGCTGCGTGTGCTGGGCATCGACCCCGGCCTGACCCGCTGCGGCGTCGGCGTCGTCGACGTGGCGCGCGACCGCAGCGCGTCGCTCGTGCACGTCGATGTCGTGCGCACGTCGCCCGACATGCCCATCGCCGAGCGGCTCGCGGCCATCGCCCGCGGCATCCGGGCAGTGCTCGACGCGCACCGGCCCGACGTCGTCGCGGTCGAGCGCGTGTTCGCGCAGCACAACCTGCACTCGGTGACCGGCACGGCCCAGGCCAGCGGCGTCGCGCTCATGCTCGCGGCCGAGCGGGGCATCCCCGCCGCGACCCACACGCCGAGCGAGGTGAAGGCCGCCGTGACCGGCTACGGATGGGCCGACAAGCGGCAGGTGCAGACCATGATCGCGCGCGTGCTGCGGCTGGATGCGCTGCCGCAGCCGGCGGATGCGGCGGACGCGCTCGCGCTTGCGCTGTGTCACGCGTGGGGCGGGGGTTCGTCGGCCCAGGCCCACGCCGCGGACACCTCGCTGACCCCGGCGCAGCGCGCGTGGGCCGACGCCGAGAAGCGCTCGCGCCGCACGCGTGTCGCTCGAACATAGGTGCGAAGCGGCACGTAGGCTGGGCGCATGATCTCCTCCCTTCGCGGCACGGTCCTGCACGCCGGCGCCGACAGCGTCATCGTCGAGGTCGGGGGAGTCGGGTTCTCGGTCGCCGTGCCGCCGGATGTCGCGCGCACCGCGCGGGTCGGCGAGACCCTCGCGCTGCACACCAGCCTGATCGTGCGCGAGGACTCGCTGTCGCTCTTCGGCTTCGCGAGCCGCGACGAGCTCGAGGTCTTCGGCGCGATGCTGAGCGTGTCGGGCGTCGGACCGAAGTCCGCGCTCGGCGTGCTGTCCGCGCTCACGGTCGACCAGATCGCGGCGGCGGTCGCGGAGGACGACGATCGCCCATTCCGCAAGGTGTCGGGGATCGGACCGAAGACCGCCAAGCTGATCGTCGTGCAGCTGCAGGGCAGGCTCGCACCCCCCGCTCCCAGCGCGGCGCCCGCGGCGGCGCCGGACGACGTCGTCACGCGTGTCGTGACGGCGGTCGCGGGGCTCGGCTGGCCCGAGCGCGTGGCCGGCGACGCGGTGGCGCAGGCCGCCGAGGCGGCCTCCGAGGCGGACCGCGCCTCGGTGCAGGCCCTGCTGCGCCTGACGCTGGCGCTGCTGGGCCCCGCCAAGCAGGGAGCGGCCCGTGGCTGACGGCGACCTCGACGTGACGACGCCGGCCCCGATCGACGAGACCGAGCTCGCGATCGAGGGCGCGCTGCGCCCCGGGTCGCTGGCCGAGTTCGTGGGCCAGCAGAAGGTCCGCGGTCAGCTGCAGCTGCTGCTGGACGCGGCGCGCATCCAGCAGCGCCCCGCGGACCACATCCTGCTCGCGGGCCCGCCCGGGCTCGGCAAGACCACGCTCGCCATGATCGTCGCGCACGAGAGCGAGCGTCCGCTGCGGCTCTCGAGCGGCCCGGCGATCCAGCACGCGGGCGACCTCGCGGCGCTGCTGTCGAGCCTGACGCCGGGCGAGGTCCTCTTCATCGACGAGATCCACCGGATGGCGCGCTCCGCCGAGGAGATGCTCTACCTCGCGATGGAGGACTTCCGGATCGACATCATGGTCGGCAAGGGCGCCGGCGCGACCAGCATCCCGCTGGATCTCGCGCCGTTCACGCTGGTCGGCGCCACGACGCGCTCGGGCATGCTCCCGAACCCGCTCCGCGACCGCTTCGGCTTCACGGCCCACCTCGAGTACTACGAGCCGGCCGAGCTGGAGCGCGTGATCGGCCGCTCGGCGGCGGTGCTGGGGGTCGAGCTCAAGGAGCGGCAGCGCGCCGAGATCGCCCGCCGCTCGCGCGGCACGCCTCGCATCGCGAACCGGCTGCTGCGCCGCGTGCGCGACTACGCGCTGGTCCACACGGGCGGGTCGACGCCGCGCATCGACGAGGTGCGCGCCGCGCTGGACCTCTACGACGTCGACGAGATCGGCCTCGACCGGCTCGACCGCGCCGTGCTCGACGCTCTCGTGAAGCGCTTCCGCGGCGGACCCGTCGGCCTCTCGACCCTCGCGGTCGCCGTCGGCGAGGAGCCCGACACGGTCGAGAGCGTGGTCGAGCCGTACCTCGTGCGCATCGGCTTCATGGGCCGCACGCCGCGCGGCCGTGTCGCCACCCCGGAGGCGTACGCCCACCTCGGCGTGCCGCACCCGGACGGGGCGCTGAAATTCGATGACCTATAATCGCTGAAGGTCTGGCGGGCTCCCGCCGAATCCCCCCTCCTCGCGCCGAAGACGGTGCGTGCGCTGACGTGAAAGGCACACCCCGCCCCATGGATCCGAACCTCCTTCTTCTCGTCGTCCTGGCCGTGCTGCTGATCTGGATGTTCTTCAGCTCGCGCCGCCGCCAGCAGAAGATGCGCGAGGAGCAGGAGCGCAAGGCGCAGCTCATGGTCCCGGGTGCCCGCGTCATGACGCGCTCCGGCCTGTTCGGCACGCTCGTCGAGTACGACAAGGACGACCTGTCCAAGCCCGCGCGCGTCGAGATCGCGCCCGGCGTCGTCGCCGAGCTGCACACCCAGGCGCTCGACCTCGCGCCGGAGGCCACGGCCGACGCGGTCGTCGACCCCACGGACGCCGAGGCGGCCGACGAGCCGCTGATCGACACGACCCCGGACGCGACGCCGGAGCAGAAGCCCGCCGCCGACCGTCCCGACGCGGACGAGCTCCCGGGCGACGACAAGAAGGCCTGACCTTCCGCGCTCCCGTCCGCCCCCGCTGCAGAAAGCTGACACGCCAGTGGCGAGATCCTCTCCTGCGCGCCGTGCCTGGCGCGTCCTGACCGGTCTGCTGGTCATCACCGCGGTGCTGTTCGGGGCGAATGCTCTGGGCGCCCACGTTCTCAAGGGCGGCACCTGGGTGCCCGAGCTGGCGCTCGACCTCCAGGGCGGCACGCAGATCGTGCTGGAGGCGCAGACCGAGGACGCCGATCCGACGGCCGAGCAGCTCGCGCAGGCGGTGGCGATCATGCGCCAGCGCGTCGACGCCTCGGGCGTCGGCGAGTCCGAGATCTCGACCCAGGGCGCGTCGAACATCGTCGTCCAGATCCCCGGCGTGGCGGACGAGGCGACGCGCGAGCGCATCCAGGCCAGCGCCCAGCTCGAGCTGCGCGCCGTGATCTACGCCTCGGGCCCGACCAACACCTTCGTGGGCGAGGACGGCGAGGAGACGCCGTATCCGACCCCGGACCCGTCGCTGAACGCGACGCCGACCGCTGAGCCGTCGAACGGGTCGGACGCCGCGTGGGTGAGCGACCGCCTGTGGGCGGAGTTCCTGGCGTACAGCTGCGCCGACCCCGCCAACGACCCGTCGTCGGCGCCCGCGGACCAGCCGCTCATCACGTGCGACACGGCCGGGACAGCGAAGTACATCCTGGGACCGGTCGAGATGACCGGCGATTCGATCGTGGACGCCACCAACGGCGTCGACCCGCAGAACGGCCAGTGGAACGTGCAGCTCACGTTCGACGACGAGGGCGCGCAGACGTTCGGCGAGATCAGCCAGCGCCTCTACGGGATCGGGCAGCAGAACCCGAGCGACCCGCGCAGCCAGTTCGCGTTCGTGCTCGACGGCTCGATCATCTCGGCCCCGCAGATGAACGCGGTGATCACCAACGGCCAGCCCAGCATCTCGGGCGGCGGGATCGATCAGGACACGTCCAAGGTGCTCGCCGACCAGCTCAAGTTCGGCGCGCTGCCGCTGAGCTTCGAGGTCGTCAGCTCCGACACCATCTCGGCGACGCTCGGCTCGCAGCAGCTGCAGAGCGGCCTGATCGCGGGCCTGATCGGCCTGGCGCTCGTGGGCCTGTTCGTTGTGCTGGTCAGCTACCGCGCCCTCGGCTTCGTGATCATCGCGTCGCTCATCGTGATGGCGGTGCTCACGTACATCCTGCTGTGCCTGCTGTCGTGGCGCCTCGGCTACCGCCTGTCGCTCGCGGGCGTGGCGGGTCTGATCGTCACGATCGGCTTCACGGCGGACTCGTTCATCGTGTACTTCGAGCGCATCCGCGACGAGCTGCGCGATGGCAAGGCCGTGACCGTCGCGGTCGAGGACGGCTGGGCCCGCGCCAAGCGCACGATCTACATCTCGAAGTCGATCAACGTGCTCGCGGCCGTGGTGCTGTACATCCTCGCCGACGCGACCGTGAAGGGCTTCGCGTTCACGCTGGGCCTGACGACCGTGCTCGACATCCTGATCTTCGTGATGTTCACGCACCCCGTCATGCAGCTGCTCGTGCGCACGCGCTTCTTCGGCGAGGGACACCCGCTCTCGGGCCTCGACCCGAGCGCCCTCGGCGCCGTGTACCGCGGCCGCGCCCGCTTCCGCGAGCCGGTCGCGACCGGCGCGCGCGCCAAGCGCTCGCGCGGCGAGGCCGAGCGCCGCCAGACCATCGCCGAGCGCAAGGCCGCCGAGCTCGCGGCCGCGACCGCCGCATCGGACAAGCGCGCCGCCGGCGCCGAGGAGGACAACGTCTGATGCGCGCCATCACCCAGTTCGGCAACGACCTCTACACCGGCAAGGTGTCCTTCCCGTTCGTCGGGCGCCGTCGCACGTGGTTCGTCCTCGCGATCGTGCTCGTGGTGCTGTCGGCCCTGGCGCCGTTCGTGCGCGGCGTCGAGTTCTCCGTGGAGTTCACGGGCGGATCGCAGTTCCTCGTGTCCGCGCCCCAGTCGCGCGACCAGGCGGTCGCCACCGAGACCATCGACGAGGTCGTGCCCGGCACGACCACCAAGGTCACGACGGTCGGCGGCCGCGACATCCGCGTGCAGACCTCGCAGCTGACCGACGACGAGACGCAGCAGGTCACGAGCGCCCTCGCCGAGGCGTACGAGGTCGGTCCCGAGGAGGTCACGGCGTCGTTCATCGGCCCGAGCTGGGGCGCGGACGTCACGCGGCAGTCGCTGTGGGGCCTCGCGATCTTCCTGGCGCTGACCTTCCTGATCCTGGCGATCTACTTCCGCACGTGGAAGATGTCCGCCGCCGCGATCGTGGGACTGGTCGACGTGCTGATCATCACGATCGGCATCTACTCGCTGTGCGGCTTCGAGATCTCGCCCGCCGCGGTCATCGGCTTCCTGACGATCCTGGCGTACTCGCTGTACGACACCACGGTCGTGTTCGACAAGATCCGCGAGAACACGGCGGACGACGGCGAGGCGACGGGACGCACGTTCGGCGAGTCGGTCAACCTCGCGGTCAACCAGACGCTGGTGCGCTCGATCAACACGTCGGTCGTGGCCGCGCTGCCGGTCGCGGCGATCCTGTTCATCGGATCGTTCTGGCTGGGCGCCGAGACGCTGTCGGACATCTCGCTGTCGATCTTCGTCGGCATCATCGTCGCGACGTACTCCACGCTGTTCGTCGCGGCGCCGCTCTACTCGCTGTTCCGCGAGGGCGAGCCGGCGATCCGGCGGTCGGACGAGCGGGTCCTCGCCGCACGTGCGGGGGACTGAGCCGTCCGCGCCCGGGCGTAGGATGTTCGAATCCGCATCACCGGGTGGGAGGAGGCGCAGCATGGCCGATTCGGTGACGTCCCAGGCCCCGAGCCTTCGGCGCCTCGTGCCGCGCATCTTCTCGCGCGCGGCGCGCCACGCGGACCTCACGCGCCTCATCAACACGGTGCGGCTCAACCACCCGCGCGGCGACATGGCGATCGTCGAGCGCGCGTACGCGGTCGCCGACGAGAAGCATCGCGGCCAGAAGCGCCAGAGCGGCGAGCCGTACATCACCCACCCGCTCGCGGTCGCCCAGATCCTCGCCGAGCTCGGGCTGGGCCCGCGGGCGATCGCCGCGGCGCTGCTGCACGACACGGTCGAGGACACGGGCTACCCGCTCGAGGAGCTGCGGGCCGAGTTCGGCGACGAGGTCGCGCTGCTGGTCGACGGCGTCACGAAGCTCGACAAGGTCAAGTACGGCGAGAGCGCGCAGGCCGAGACCGTCCGCAAGATGATCGTCGCGATGTCCAAGGACATCCGCGTGCTCGTGATCAAGCTCGCCGACCGGCTGCACAACGCGCGCACGTGGGGCTTCGTGCCTCCCGAGAAGGCCAAGAAGAAGGCCACCGAGACGCTCGAGATCTACGCGCCGCTCGCGCACCGCCTCGGCATCCAGACCATCAAGTCGGAGCTCGAAGACCTCTCGTTCGCGGTGCTGCACCCGAAGATCTACAACGAGATCGACAGCCTCGTGAAGCAGCGCACGCCGCAGCGCGAGCAGTACGTGCAGAACGTCATCGACGACGTGAACCGCGACCTGCACGAGCTGCGCATCCGCGGCACGGTCGTCGGCCGCCCGAAGCAGCTGTACTCCGTCTATCAGAAGATGGTCGTCCGCGGTCGCGAGTTCGACGACATCTACGACCTGATCGGCATCCGCGTGATCGTCGGCACCGTGCGCGACTGCTACGCGGTGCTCGGCTCGATCCACGCGCGCTGGCGTCCGCTGCCGGGCCGTTTCAAGGACTACATCGCGACGCCGAAGTTCAACCTGTACCGGTCGCTGCACACGACTGTGATCGGCCCGGGCGGCCGCACGGTCGAGATCCAGATCCGCACGCAGGAGATGCATCAGCAGGCGGAGTTCGGCGTCGCCGCGCACTGGAAGTACAAGGAGCGGATGGCGGGCGGCAAGGCCGACCCCAAGTCGCTCGACACGGACATGGCGTGGCTCGCGCGGATCTCGGACTGGGAGTCGGAGACCAAGGACCCGGGCGAGTTCCTCGACTCGCTGCGGTTCGAGATCGGCGCCAAGGACGTCTACGTCTTCACCCCCAAGGGCAAGGTCATCGGACTGCCCGCGGGCGCGACCCCGGTCGACTTCGCGTACGCCGTGCACACCGAGATCGGGCACCGCACGATGGGCGCCAAGGTCAACGGCCGCCTCGTGTCGCTCGAGTCGACGCTGAACTCGGGCGACGTGGTCGAGGTGTTCACCTCGAAGAACCCGGATGCGAGCCCGAGCCAGGACTGGCTCACGTTCGTCAAGAGCACGCGTGCGCGCAACAAGATCCGCGGCTGGTTCACGAAGGAGCGCCGCGACGAGGCGATCGAGCAGGGCAAGGATGCGATCGCGCGCGCAATGCGCCGCCACCACCTGCCGCTGCAGCGCCTGAAGGACTCGCTCCAGGACGTGGCCGACCTCATGCACTACGAGGACGTCTCCGCGCTCTACGCCGCGGTGGGCGAGGGCCACGTCTCGACGCAGTCGGTGCTCGAGAAGGTCGCGTCCCTCGTGCAGACCAGCGAGGAGTCGTCGACCGAGCAGGTCGAGCTTCCGCCGACCGTCAGCCAGCGCCGCCCGCGCGGCGGCGACTCGGGCGTGCTGGTGCGCGGCGCCGACGACATCCTGGTCAAGCTCGCGAAGTGCTGCACGCCCGTCCCGGGCGACCAGATCGTCGGCTTCATCACGCGCGGCAGCGGCGTCTCGGTGCACCGCGCGGACTGCACGAACGTGGCGTCCCTCCGCTCCGACCCGGCGCGGATGATCGACGTGACGTGGGCCCCCACGACCAAGAGCGTGTTCCTGGTGCAGATCCAGGTCGAGGCCCTGGATCGCGCCGGCCTGCTGTCGGACGTCACGCGCGTGCTCACGGAGCACCACGTGAACATCCTGTCGGCGACCGTGTCGACCACGAAGGAGCGCCTCGCGCTCAGCCGCTTCGTGTTCGAGATGGGCGACGCCGTGCACCTGGACCGCGTGCTCAACGCGGTGCGGCGCATCGACGCCGTGTACGACGTCTATCGCGTCACGTCGTCGTAGCCGGCGGATCGCCCCGCAGCGACCGCAGGATCTCCGCGGCCGGGCGCCGGCCGCCGAAGCGGCGGTGCGCGTCGATCCAGGCGAGCGCCTGCTCGATCAGCGGCGGCGTCGCGAGGCGCCGCGCCGCGGCGGCCGAGTCGGGATCGTGGAACTCGCGCACGAGGTCGACCAGCGTGCGGGCGGGGTCGGAGACCCGCACCCCGCCGAGCAGAACCGTGTCCTCGACCGCGATGGGGGTGTCGCGGAACCGGATCCGCCGGTCCACGGGTCGCGCGACGCCGCGCGCGGCCGTGCGCTGCGCGTGGTGCACGCGAGGCGGCACGCCGGATGCGCCGTGGACCCACGCGGCCGTCAGCCCGATCGCCACGAGGCTCCCGCCGAGGATCCCGCGGAGCGTGGCGGCGCGCAGGGTCGGCGTCTCGAGCGCATCGGCGGGCACGTAGGCGTCGCCGACGGCGACCAGCTCGCCGTCCAGCCGCGCGGCGGACAGCTCGGCGGGGGAGAGGCCGTCATGGTCGAAGCGGGCGTACGTCATGGCGGCAGTGTGCCGCGAAACGCGAGGGGCGCGCCGCCGCGGTGTGGATAACCGCGGGCGGCGCGCCCCTGTGACCCTCGCGAGCTCAGCCGCCGATGGCCTTGAGCCAGGCGCGGCGGGCGTCGAGCGCCTCGCGCGCGGCCGACTCGGCCTTCTTGTCGCCCTTCGCCTGCGCGTCGGCGAGCTCGGTCTCGAGCTTGGCGATGGCCTCCTCGAGCTGGCGGGTCGCCTCGTTGGCGCGCGCCTTGGTCTCGGGGTTGTTGCGCTTCCAGTCGACCTCCTCGCGGGCGCGGAGGTCGTTCTCGATGCGGCGCAGCTGGTCGTCGAGCGCGCGCTCGGTGTCGCGCGGGAAGATCCGGCCGACCTCGTCCCAGCGGCGCTGGATGCTCGTGAGCAGCTGGCGCGCCTTGGTCAGGTCCGCGGTGTCGGCGACCGCCTTCGCCTCCTCGATGAGGGCCGTGCGCGCCTCGATGCGCGGGGCGGACTCCGCCTGCTCGGCGGCGTCGCGCTCGGCGCGGGCCGAGTACAGGGCGTCGCCCGCGGCCTTGAACCGCGCCCACAGCGCGTCGTCGACCTTGCGTCCGGCGCGGCCGGCGCCCTTCCACTCGTCCAGCAGCGCCCGGTAGGCGGGGATGCCGTCCTCGCCCTTGGAGGCCAGCGCCTCGGCACGCTCGATGATGCGCGTCTTGCGGTCGCGGGCGGCCTTGTGGGTCTCGTCGAGCTCCGCGAAGAACGCGCGGCGGTGGCGCTCGACGGTCGAGCGCGCGTCCCGGAAGCGCTTCCACAGCGCCTGACCCGTCGACTTGGGCAGCCGGGGACCGGTCTGCTGGTGCTGCTGCCACTCCTCGAACGCCGCGGTGAGCTCGGCCGTGGCCTGCTTCCACTGGATCGACTTGGGGTCGCGCGCCGCGAGGGCCTCCACGCGCTCCACGATCGACGTGCGGTGCGCGATCGCCTCCTCGACAGCCGCGCGGTGCGCGGCCGCCTCCTCGGCGCTGGCCTCGGCCAGCGTGCCGGTCAGCGCGTCGAGCCGCTCGGCCAGCCCGGCGAGGTCGCCGACCGCCGCGGCGCCCACGACCTCCTCCTTGAGCTTCTTGGCCTGGCCGCGCAGGTCGGCCGCGGAGGCGCCGCCGGCGAGGCGGCGCTGCTCGAGCGTGCGCACGCGCAGCGCGAGGTCGTCGAACTTGCGGCGGTAGTAGGCCAGGGCCTCGTCGGGCGTGCCGTCGGGGTACTCGCCGACCACGCGCCAGTCGTCGCCCTCGCGCACCGACACCACGCCGGCCTCGTCCACGCGACCCCACTCGGTCGTGTCGGCGGCGGGCGCCGCGGTCGCCGCCGGCGGGCGAGGCACGGGACCCGGCGTCGCGGGCGCCGGGGCGGGCGCCTCCGCGGGCGCGTCGGCGTCGGCGGTCTCGGCTGCCTCCGCCTCGGGCTCGGCGGGCGCGGCTTCGGTCTCTGCTGCCTCGGCTTCGGGCTGAGCGGTGTCATCCGCCGGCACGGCGTCGGCGTCGGCCGCGGCCGCGGCGGGCTCCTGGGCGTCGTCGGCGGCGGCCAGCTCCTGCGCGCCGTCGGGCGCGGTCTCGGCGACCTCGGGGACGGCGTCGCCGTCGCGGGTCGTGTCGTCAGCGGGGGTGTGATCGGGGCTCGTCACGGGAGGCTCCTTGCGCGGTGGCCGCGGGAGGGGACAGGACGCGCCCCAGCCTAGTACGCGCCCGCAGGGCGGGCCGGAGTCAGCCCTCGGGCGTCTCGGTCGGCGCGAGGGTCTCGGTGGGAGCGGGCGTTCCCGTCGGCCCGGGAGTGCCGGTGGGACCCGGCGTCGTGACCGGGGTCGTCGGCGACGGCGACGGCGCGGCGGCCCCCGGGCCGACGCCGTAGAACAGCGCCTGGCCGCCCACGGCGGCGGCGACGATCAGCGCGGCCGCGATCGTGGCGACCACGTTGTCGCGGCGCCGCCGGCGGCGCTGCTGCTCGTGGAGCTGCACGCGCGCCTCGTAGCGCCGCGCCCGCTCGCGCGCCTCGCGCTCCGCACGCTCCTTCGCGGAGCCCCTGCCGCCTGCCGCCATGGCAACGAATCCTCTCGACGTCCGGCGCCGTCCGCGGACGGCGCCCCAAGCTGAGCGGGAACGAGCCTACGCATCCGGCGCGCCCGGGCCGAAATCGCTGCGGCGTTCCGCGGAATCCGTCCGCGTCCCGTGTCGTCGGCCGCGGATACGCTGGTCGGATGATCTCGTCAGGCGGCGCATCCACGCTCGGCGGGGCGGGTCGCGCCCAGACGCCGCTCGCCGTCCGCATGCGGCCCGTGTCGCTCGACGAGGTCGCGGGCCAGGCGCACCTGCTCCGTCCCGGCTCGCCGATCGTCGCGCTCGCGGACCCGGATGCGCAGGCTCCCGGCACGGTGTCGGTGATCCTCTGGGGCCCGCCCGGTACGGGCAAGACCACGCTCGCTCAGGCCATAGCCCGCTCGTCGGGGCGCCGCTTCGTCGAGCTCTCCGCGATCACGGCCGGCGTCAAGGACGTGCGCGAGGTGATGCAGGAGGCCCTCAACCAGCGTGACCTGTACGGGCAGTCGACCATCCTGTTCCTCGACGAGATCCACCGCTTCACGAAGGCGCAGCAGGACGCGCTCCTGCCGGGCGTCGAGAACGGCTGGGTCATCCTGATCGCCGCGACGACCGAGAACCCCTCGTTCTCGGTCATCTCGCCGCTCCTGTCGCGCTCCCTGCTCCTCACCCTGCAGCCCCTCACGGACGACGACCTCGGCCTGCTCATCGACCGCGCGGTCGAGGATCCCCGGGGGCTCGCGGGCGAGATCCTGCTCACGCCCGAGGCGCGCGCCGCCCTCATCCGGCTGGCGTCCGGCGACGCGCGGCGCGCGCTCACGGCGCTCGAGGCCAGCGCGGGCGTGGCGGTGTCGGAAGCGCCGGAGGAGAGCGACGGCGCACCGGCCGTCACGGCCGAGCACGTGGCGCAGGCGGTCGACCGCGCGCTCCTGCGCTACGACCGCCAGGGCGACGAGCACTACGACGTCATCAGCGCCTTCATCAAGTCGATCAGGGGGTCCGACGTCGACGCGGCCATGCACTACCTGGCGCGCATGGTGGAGGCGGGGGAGGATCCGCGCTTCATCGCGCGCCGACTCGTGATCTCCGCCGCCGAGGACATCGGGCTCGCCGACCCGCATGCGCTGCAGATCGCGGTCGCGGCGGCCGACGCCGTCGCCTTCATCGGGATGCCCGAGGGGCGCATCCCGCTCGCGGAGGCCACCGCCTACCTCGCCACCGCGGCGAAGTCGAACGCCGCCTACAACGCCATCAACGCGGCGGTCGCCGACGTCAAGGCGGGCCGGATGGGGCCCGTGCCCAAGCATCTGCGCGACGCGCACTATCCCGGTGCCAAGCGGCTCGGGCACGGCCGCGGCTACGTCTACCCTCATGACCACGACCTCGGCGTGGTGCCCCAGCAGTACCTGCCCGACGAGCTGCGGGGGCGGCGGTACTACGAGCCGAAGCAGCACGGGGCGGAGCGCGACATCGCCGCGCGCCTGGAGCGGCTGCGCCGCATCCTCGACGCCTGAGGCGACGGGCCCGGTCTGGTAAGCTTGATCGGCTCTGAAATCGGGGCACATCCCTCTTCGCACATCCCCCAGGCGGGTAGACGTACGCCTGTGACCGGATGAAGCGGGACTGTACGTCCGAGCGTCGCGACAGTCGCGGCCTCGTGAAAGGAAATCATGACCACCAAGTCGCAGGACCGCCGCAAGGTCCGCCTCTCCCGCGCGCTGGGCATCGCGCTGACGCCCAAGGCCGCCCGCTACCTCGAGAAGCGCCCGTACGGCCCCGGCCAGCACGGCCGCACCAAGCGCAAGGCCGACAGCGACTACGCCGTCCGTCTGCGCGAGAAGCAGCGTCTGCGCGAGCAGTACGGCATCCGCGAGAAGCAGCTCCGCATCGCGTTCAACGAGGCGCGCCGCACCGAGGGCCTGACCGGTGAGAACCTGGTCGAGCTCCTCGAGATGCGCCTCGACGCGCTCGTGCTGCGCTCGGGCTTCGCCCGCACCACCGCGCAGGCCCGTCAGTTCGTGGTGCACCGCCACATCCTCGTCGACGGCAAGATCGTGGACCGCCCGTCGTTCCGCGTGAAGCCGGGCCAGACCATCGAGGTCAAGGCCAAGAGCGAGGGCCTCGAGCCCTTCCAGGTCGCGGCCGCCGGCGGTCACGCCGAGGTCCTCCCGAACGTCCCGGGCTACCTCGAGGTCGAGCTCGACAAGCTCCAGGCGAAGCTCGTGCGTCGCCCGAAGCGCGCCGAGGTGCCCGTCACGTGTGACGTGCAGCTCGTCGTCGAGTACTACGCCGCCCGCTGATCCAGCGTGTCGTCCGAGAGGGCGTCGGGGCCTCGGCCCCGGCGCCCTCTCGCCGTCTCGGGCCCGCGATCCGTCTACGATGGAACGACGCCGCGTCCCGCGGCGACCGACCGGAGGATGGGTGACATGAAGAACGTGCTGTGGTTCCTGCTCGGCATCGTCGGCGGCTTCGTCGCGGCCCACTTCCTGAACAAGGACCCGCGCGGGGCCGAGGTGCTGGCCGACATCGACGCGCGCATCGACGAGTTCGTCGAGCGCATCGGCGAGGCGTACCGCACCGAGGAGGCGCGCCGGTCGTCGGCGGGCGACCTGCCGGCCGCCTGACCCCCGCTCCTCGCCGGCCGCCGTCCCGAGGCGGCCGCTCCCGCATGCACGGCCGCACGCCCGATCCCGGGCCCCGCGGCACCCCTCAGTCAAGGACGAAGCACCCCAGATGAAGACCGCGGAGATCGCGCAGCGCTACCTCGACTACTTCGAGAAGAACGACCACACCATCGTGCCGTCGGCCTCGCTCGTGAGCGACGACCCGTCGATCATGTTCACGATCGCCGGCATGGTGCCGTTCATCCCGTACCTCACGGGAGTGGTGCCCGCGCCGTACCCGCGCGCCGCCGATGTGCAGAAGTGCATCCGCACGAACGACATCGAGGAGGTCGGCAAGACCGCCCGCCACGGCACGTTCTTCCAGATGCTCGGCAACTGGTCGTTCGGCGACTACTTCAAGGAGGGCGCGATCGCGTACGCCTGGGAGCTGCTGACCTCCTCGGAGGCCGACGGCGGCCTGGGCTTCGCCGAGCGCGACCTCTGGGTCACGGTGTACGAGGACGACGACGAGGCCGCCGCGCTGTGGCAGAAGGTCGCGGGCCTGCCGGCCGACCGCATCCAGCGGATGGGCCGCGCGGACAACTTCTGGACGACCGGTCAGCCCGGCCCCGCCGGCCCCTGCTCCGAGATCTACTTCGACCGCGGTCCCGCCTACGGCGCCGAGGGCGGCCCGGCGGTCGACGACAGCCGCTTCCTCGAGATCTGGAACCTCGTGTTCATGCAGAACGCGATCGAGAACGTCCGCTCGAAGACCGAGTTCGACATCGTGGGCGAGCTGCCCGCGAAGAACATCGACACGGGCATGGGGCTCGAGCGCGTCGCGTTCCTGAAGCAGGGCGTCGAGAACATGTACGAGACGGACCAGGTCCGCCCGGTGCTGGACCGCGCCTCGGAGCTGTCGGGCCGTCGCTACGGCGCCGTGCACGAGGACGACGTGCGCTTCCGCATCATCGCCGACCACGTCCGCTCGTCGCTCATGCTCCTCTCGGACGGCGTCACGCCCTCGAACGAGGGCCGCGGCTACATCCTGCGCCGCCTGATGCGCCGCAGCGTGCGCGCCATGCGCCTGCTCGGCGTCGAGGAGGCGACGTTCCCCGCGCTGTTCGAGGCGTCGCGCGACGCCATGAAGGACGCCTACCCGGTCGTCGAGACCGACTGGCAGCGCATCTCGTCGTACGCGTTCGCCGAGGAGGAGACCTTCCTGCGCACGCTGTCGTCGGGGTCTACCATCCTCGACACCGCGGTCGCCAAGACCAAGGCCGAGGGCGGCGCCACGCTCGCGGGCGACCAGGCGTTCCTGCTGCACGACACGTACGGGTTCCCGATCGACCTGACCCTCGAGATCGCCGAGGAGGCCGGGCTCGGCGTCGACCGCGCGGGCTTCGACTCCCTCATGCAGGAGCAGAAGCAGCGCGCCAAGGCGGACGCCCGCTCGCGCAAGCGCGCGATCGCGGACGTCAGCGTGTACCGCGAGTTCCGCGCGTTCGGCGAGACCGCGTTCACGGGCTACACCGACCTCGAGACCGAGACGCGCGTGCTCGGCGTGCTGGTCGACGGCGTGTCGGCCGGGCGCGCGACCGAGGGCCAGATCGCCGAGGTCATCCTCGCCGAGACCGCGCTCTACGCGGAGTCGGGCGGCCAGGTCGCGGACAAGGGCACGATCGTCGGCCCCGGCTACGAGCTCGAGGTGCTCGACGTGCAGCGCCCTGTGCCGGGCCTCGTCAGCCACACGGTCGAGGTCACGCGGGGCGAGGTGGGCGTCGACCAGCCCGCCACCACGATCGTGGACGCCGCCAACCGCCGCTCGGTGCAGCAGGCACACTCGGCCACGCACCTGGTGCACGCCGCGCTTCGCGACACGCTGGGCAAGGGCGCGACGCAGGCGGGCTCGCTCAACCGCGCCGGCTACCTGCGCTTCGACTTCAGGTGGGGCCAGGCCCTGAGCCCCGAGACCCGCTCGGAGATCGAGGAGATCGCCAACAACGCGGTCCGCGACAACCTCGAGGTCACGACGCGCGTGGTGTCGCTCGACGAGGCGAAGGCCGCGGGCGCCATGGCGCTGTTCGGCGAGAAGTACGGCGAGAAGGTCCGCATGGTCGACATCGGCGGCCCGTGGTCGCGCGAGCTCTGCGGTGGCACGCACGTGTCCGCGAGCGCCGAGATCGGGCTCATCAGCCTGATCGGCGAGTCGTCGGTCGGCGCCTCCAACCGCCGCGTGGAGGCCCTCGTGGGTCTCGATGCGTTCCGCGAGCTGACCGCCGAGCGCGCCCTCGTCGCGGAGCTGTCCGCGTCGCTCAAGGCGCCCAAGGACCAGCTGCCGGCCCGGATCGCGGAGCTCACCGCGAGCCTGAAGGCGGCGGAGAAGAAGATCGCGGCGTACGAGGCCCGTGCGCTCGCCGACCGCGTACCCGCGCTCGCCCAGACCGCGCAGCGCGCGGGCGCCGTGAACCTGGTCGCGCAGTCGGTCGGCGCCGTCGGATCGGCCGACGACCTGCGCAGCCTCGCCACGTCGGTGCGCGAGCGCCTCGGCTCCGATGCCGGCGTGGTCGTCCTGACCGGCACGGCCGGCGACAAGGTGCTCGCGATCGTCGCGACCAACGAGGCCGCCCGCGCCGCCGGCGCCAAGGCCGGCGCGCTGGTCAAGGTCGCGCTCGAGAAGCTGGGCGGACGCGGCGGCGGGCGCGACGACATGGCGCAGGGCGCCGGCGTAGACGCCTCGGCGGAGCCCGCGGCGCTCGACGCGGTCCGCGCGGCCCTTCAGGCCGCATGACCGGATCCGCCCGGATCGCCGGAGCCCGCTCATGAGCGGGTTCCGGCGCGGGGTGCGTCTCGGCGTTGACGTCGGCCGGGCCCGGATCGGCGTGGCGCGCAGCGATCCCGACGGCATGCTGGCCGTGCCGGTCGAGACCGTGCCGCGCGACGAGCGCTCGATCGCGCGCCTGGTGGAGCTGGCGTCCGAGTACGAGCCGCTCGAGATCGTCGTCGGCCTGCCGCTCAACATGCGCGGCGAGGACACCCCCTCGACCGCCGACGCCCGCGAGTTCGCCGCGCAGCTCGCGGCCGCGCAGCCGGCGCCGGTCCGGCTCGTCGACGAGCGGCTCAGCACCGTGAGCGCCCACACGGCGCTGCGTCAGTCCGGACGATCCCAGAAGGGGTCTCGTAGCATTGTCGATCAGGTCGCCGCGGTGGTGCTGCTCCAGCACGCCATCGACAGCGAGAAGCGCACCGGGGCGGCCGCCGGCAGCCCGGCCGGCCACCCGGAGGAGTAGACACCGCCCATGACCGATCCCTCGAGCGACCAGAGCACCCCGCTGACCCGCCGCCAGGCGCGGCTCGGCGGGAGCGCCCCCCAGGAGCCGGCGGCGCCGGGAGAGGGGACGCCCGCGGCGGTCGGTCCGTCGGCCGCGGATGCGGCGCCCGCCGACCCGGCGCCCGCGCCGTCGGAGCGGACGCGTCCCGCGACGCTCGCCGAGACGGCGGCGCGCGAGGAGAGCGAGCCGGCCCCGGACGCGCAGCTGCCGGCGTCTCTCGAGGACCTGTTCGTCCCCGAGAACATGGTCGACACCAAGCCGAAGAAGCGGGGGCGGGGCTGCCTCGTCGCGCTGATCGTCTTCGCGATCATCGCCGGCGGGCTCACCGCGGGCGGGTTCTGGGTGGCGAACACCTACGGCGGACGGATCGCGGCGTTCCTGGGCTGGGACGGCCCGTCCGACTACGAGCCCGGCGAGGCGACGGGCGAGGCCGTGGTCACGATCGAGGAGGGCGACGGCGGCGAGATCATCTCGCAGAAGCTGTACGACGCGGGGGTCACGCTCAAGCCGACGTCGTTCTACGACTACCTGGTCGAGAACGATCCCGCCCAGCCGTTCTACCCGGGCGCCTACCGGCTGCAGCAGAAGATGACCTCCGAGGCGGCGCTGGCCGCGATCGAGGACCCCGCAAACAAGCTCGAGAACGCCTTCGCGGTGCCGGAGGGGCTCACGGTCGACGCGACGCTGGAGGCGGCCGCCGCCGGCCTCGCGATGCCGCTCGATGAGCTGCAGGCCGCCGTCGAGGACCCCGCCGCCTACGACGTCGCCGCCGACAGCCTCGAGGGCTGGCTGTTCCCCGCGTACTACACGTTCGACCCGGGAGTCACGGCCGAGGACGTCGTGCGCACCATGGTCGAGCGCACGCGCGAGTCGCTCGCGTCGGCGGGCGTGCCCGCGGGGGAGGAGCAGCGCATCCTGACGGTCGCGTCGATCATCCAGCGCGAGGCGCGCTTCGAGGACGACTTCTACAAGGTCTCCCGCGTGATCTACAACCGCCTCGACGAGTCGATCTCCGACACGGACGGCCTGCTGCAGATGGACTCGACCGCGCAGTACGGCTACGGCGAGATGCACGATGGCACCGTGAGCAGCTCGGAGGAGGCGCTGCGCGACGACAACCCGTGGAACACGTATGTGCACCCGGGCCTGCCGGTCGGGCCGATCGCGAACCCGGGCGACCTCGCGATCGATGCCGCGATGAACCCCGCCGATGGCCGCTGGCAGTACTTCGTCACCGTCAACCTGGAGACCGGCGAGACGGTGTTCAGCGAGACGCTCGGCGAGCACGAGCGGGCGATCGAGCAGTGGCACGCCTGGTGCGAGGCGAACCCCAACTCGGGCTGCTGATGACGGGAGCGACCCGCCTCGCGGTCTGGGGCGATCCGATCGCCCACAGCCGCTCGCCCCAGCTGCACGGCGCCGCCTACGCCAGGCTCGGGCTCGACTGGACCTTCGAGCGCGTGCGCGTCCCCGCCGCGGAATTCGACGAGACGCTCGCCTCGCTAGACGGCTCGTGGCGCGGCCTCGCCGTCACCATGCCGCTCAAGGAGCGCGCGTGGGCCGCGAGCGGATGGCGCGACCGCCGGGCCGAGCTGACCGGCGCCGTGAACACCCTGCTCCTGCCGGCCGCCGACGTGCCGCGCCCGGACGGCGCGCCCGCGGGCGCCCCCGCGGGGTACAACACCGACGTGGGCGGGATCGTGGCGGCGCTCGGCGACGAGTCGATCTCGTCGCTGGGATCCGTGCGCATCGTCGGCGCGGGCGCCACCTCGGCCTCGGCCCTGGTCGCCGCCGCCGAGCTCGGCGCGCGCACCGCATGGATCGTCGCGCGCCGTCCCGAGCGCGCGGCCCCGCTCGTCGAGCTGGGGGAGCGGATGGGGATGGCCATGGTCGTCGAGCCGTTCGGCGGTCCGCATCCGGCCGTCGATCTCACGGTGTGCGCCCTGCCGGGCGGGACCGAGCTGCCGGAGCCGCACGCGGACGCCCTCGCGGCGGCGGGCGGGCCGCTGTTCGACGTCGCCTACCACCCGTGGCCCTCGCACCTCGCGGCGCGGTGGACGGGCGGCCCCGCGATCCCCGGTCTCGGCATGCTGCTGCACCAGGCGGTGCTGCAGGTGCGGATCTTCACGACGGGCTCCGCGGACGAGCCGCTCCGGTCCGAGGACGACGTGCGTGCCGAAATGCGCTCCGCGCTCATGGGAGACTAGGGGCATGCTCCGCGTGCTCACGGCCGGCGAATCGCACGGCCCCGAACTGATCGCCGTCATGGAGGGCCTCCCCGCGGGAGTGCCCCTGCTGGCCGCCGACATCCAGGCCGACCTCCAGCGCCGCAAGCTGGGCTACGGCCGCGGATCGCGCATGAAGTTCGAGCAGGACGAGCTCACCATCTCCGGCGGCGTGCGGCACGGGCTCACGCTCGGCAGCCCCATCGCGCTGCGCATCGGCAACACCGAGTGGCCGAAGTGGACCGAGGTCATGAGCGCCGAGCCGGTCGAGCTGACCGAGAAGTCGCGCGGCCGCGGCGCCGCGCTGACGCGCCCGCGTCCGGGCCACGCCGACCTCGTCGGCATGCAGAAGTACGGCTTCGACGAAGCCCGCCCCATCCTCGAGCGCGCGAGCGCCCGCGAGACCGCCGCGCGCGTCGCCCTCGGCGCTGTGGCGCGTGCGTTCCTGTCGGAGCTCGGCATCCGCCTCGTCAGCCACACGCTGTCGATCGGGCCCGTGCGCGTGCCGGACGGCGCCGCTCTGCCCACGCCCGATGACGTCGCGGCGCTCGACGCCGATCCGCTGCGCTGCTTCGACGCCGAGACGTCGGCCCGCATGGTCGAGGAGGTCGACGCCGCGCGCAAGGACGGCGACACCCTCGGCGGCATCGTCGAGGTGCTCGCGTACGGCCTCCCCCCGGGGCTCGGCTCGCATGTCCACTGGGACCGCCGCCTCGACGGCAAGCTGGCCCAGGCGCTCATGAGCATCCAGGCGATCAAGGGCGTCGAGGTCGGCGACGGTTTCGAGACCACGCGCCGCCGCGGCTCGCAGGCGCACGACGAGCTGTTCGCGACCGAGGCCGGCATCGCGCGCGGCACCGACCGCGCGGGCGGCACCGAGGGCGGCATGTCGACCGGCACCGTGCTGCGTGTGCGCGCCGGCATGAAGCCCATCGCGACGGTTCCCCACGCGCTGCGCACGGTGGACGTCGCGACCGGCGACACGGCATCGGCCCACCACCAGCGCTCGGACGTGTGCGCCGTGCCCGCCGCGGGCGTCGTGGCGGAGGCGATGGTCGCGATCACGCTCGCCGACGTCGTGCTCGAGAAGTTCGGCGGCGACTCGGTCGCCGAGACCCGCCGCAACCTGACGTCGTACGTGGAGTCGATCGCCGAGAGCCTGCGGACGTCGTCGGAGCCCGTCGACCTCGCACATGACCTCGCCCTCTGATCCGGCTGTCGGCGCGACGGGCGGACCCGCTCCGGCCATCGTGCTCGTCGGCCCCATGGGGGCCGGCAAATCGAGCATCGGACGACGGCTCGCGAAGGCCCTCGGCCGGCGCTTCCGCGACACCGACAGCCTGATCGCGAAGGCGCACGGTCCGATCCCCGAGATCTTCGCCGAGCACGGCGAGCCGCGCTTCCGCGAGATCGAGCACGAGACCGTGGTCGACGCCGTCCGGCGCGGCGGGGTCGTCGCGCTGGGCGGCGGGGCCGTGCTGCATCCCGGCACGCGGGAGGCGCTGCGAGCGCACCGGGTCGTTCTGCTCACGGTCGACGAGAAGGTCGTGGCCGGCCGCATCCAGAGCCAGAAGCGACCGCTCCTGGACGGCGAGGAGGACCCGGTCGCAACCTGGATCCGCATCCGCGACGCACGCGAGCCCGTCTATCGCGAGGTGGCCGACGTCGCGTTCGACACGTCGCGCGGGCCGCTGCAGGACGTCGTGACGGCGATCGCGGACTGGGTCCGACAGCACGAGGAGCCGGCGCACGCGCCGCACGAGGAGGAGCACGCATGAGCGACACCGGCCGGCAGACCGCCGCGGGGGACGAGACCGTCATCCACGTCTCGGGGACGCCCGGCTACGACGTGACGGTCGGGCACGACGTCCTGGCGCGTCTGGGCGAGGCGCTGCCGCCCGCGGCGCGCAAGGTGCTGATCGTGCACCCGCCCACGCTCGCGGCCCAGGCCGCCGAGCTGCGCGAGCGCCTGCTGGGCCAGCGCGAGGTCCTGCTCGCCGAGATCCCCGACGCCGAGGCCGGAAAGCGCATCGAGGTCGCGGCGTTCTGCTGGCAGATCATGGGCCAGGCGGACTTCACCCGCACCGACGCGGTCGTCGGCTTCGGCGGCGGCGCGGTCACGGACCTCGCCGGCTTCGTCGCGGCGAGCTGGCTGCGCGGCGTCGACATCGTGCACGTGCCCACCACGGTGCTCGGCATGGTCGACGCGTCGGTCGGGGGCAAGACCGGCGTCAACACGGCCGAGGGCAAGAACCTCGTGGGCGCCTTCTGGGCGCCGCGCGCCGTCCTCGCCGACCTCGACCTGCTGCGCACCCTGTCCGAGAACGAGGTGCTCGCCGGGTTCGCCGAGGTGATCAAGGCCGGCTTCATCCACTACCCCGAGATCCTGGACATCGTGGAGGCCGACCCGGCCCGCGCGGTGGACGTGACCACGCCGGAGTTCCGGCGCTGCATCGAGCTGGCGATCCGGATGAAGGCCGAGGTGGTCGGGGAGGACTTCCGCGAGGCCGGCCTGCGCGAGATCCTCAACTACGGCCACACGCTCGGGCACGCGATCGAGCACGCCGAGCGCTACCGCTGGCGCCACGGCGCGGCGATCTCGGTCGGCATGATGTTCGCCGCCGAGCTCTCGCGTCTCGCGGGGCGGCTCTCGGACGAGGCCGTCGATCGGCACCGCCGCGTGCTGGAGCTGCTGGGCCTTCCGACGACCTACCGCGCCGGCGCGTGGCAGACCCTGCTGGCGACCATGCAGCGCGACAAGAAGTCGCGCGGCGGGATGCTGCGCTTCATCGTGCTGGACGACATCGCCAAGCCGACCGTGCTCCAGGCGCCCGACGAGTCGCTCCTGTTCGCCGCGTACCAGGAGGTCGCGGTCGAGGACCAGGGGCGGATCATCAGCACGCGCCAGGGCTGACTCCTCCGGTCGGGCCGGGCGAGGCACGATAGACTCGACCTTCGGTCGCTTCCGGCCACGTACTTCCGCGTCCCCGATCCATCCGGGCGCGCGCCTCAATCGAACGAACGGAATCCCATGGCATCCACCGCAGACATCAAGAACGGCGTCGTGCTCTCGATCGACGGACAGCTCTGGAGCGTCGTGGAGTTCCAGCACGTCAAGCCCGGCAAGGGCGGCGCGTTCGTGCGCACCAAGCTCAAGAACGTCGTGACCGGCAAGGTCGTCGACAAGACGTTCAACGCGGGCGCCAAGGTCGACATCCAGAACGTCGACCGCCGCGACTTCACCTACCTGTACAACGACGGCGAGAACTTCGTGTTCATGGACGCGAAGGACTACGACCAGATCAACGTCCCCGCCGCCACGGTCGGCGACGCGGCCAAGTTCCTCCTGGAGAACCAGGAGGTCACGATCGCCACGCACGACGGCACGCCGCTGTACGTCGACCTGCCCGCGTCGGTCGTGCTCGAGATCACCTACACCGAGCCGGGCCTGCAGGGCGACCGCTCGTCGGCCGGCACCAAGCCCGCCACGGTCGAGACGGGCGCCGAGATCCAGGTGCCGCTGTTCCTCGAGACCGGCACGCGCGTCAAGGTCGACACCCGCACCGGCGAGTACCTCGGCCGCGAGAAGTGAGCGCACGGACCAAGGCACGCAAGCGCGCGCTCGACATCCTCTTCTCCGCGGACGTGCGCGGCGACGACCTGGCGGTCGCCCTCGCGGCCGAGGCCAAGCGCGCCGCGTCGGAGCCGGCGCGCCAGGCGTCGTGGCTCTACGCCCGCGAGATCGTGGATGGCGTGATCGACCACGCCGAGGAGATCGACGAGCAGATCACCACCCACAGCCGCGACTGGAAGCTCGAGCGCATGCCCACGGTGGACCGCGCCCTGCTCCGGATCGCCACGTGGGAGATCCTCTTCAACGATTCCGTCCCGACGGCGGTCGCGATCGACGAGGCCGTCGAGCTCGCCAAGGAGTTCTCGACGGACGACTCGGGCGCGTTCGTGCACGGCGTGCTCGCGCGCGTCGCCCGCTCGTCCTGACGCCCCGCGTCGAATGGGGCCGGATCCACCACCGTGATCCGGCCCTTTTCGCGTTGTGTGGCGATGAAGCCCGGCCTGTGGAGCCTCGTGCGAGCGAAGCGAGCTGTAAGATGAACTCACCTGCACCTTTAACACCGTCCCGTGAGGCGGAGAAGGGAGAGGCCGATGAGCACGCGCGCGACCGAACGCACTGTGCTGCAAGACGCCGACATCGCGCGGGCCCTGACTCGGATCGCACACGAGATCCTCGAGTCCAACAAGGGCCCCGATGGTCTGATCCTGCTGGGCATCCCGACCCGCGGCGTCACCCTGGCCCGCCGGCTCGCCGCGCTGATCGAGCGCTTCGCGGGCGTCGCGGTCCCGGTGGGCGCCCTGGACGTCACGATGTACCGCGACGACCTGGCGAAGCACCCGACGCGCACGCCGCACCCCACCGACATCCCTGCCCCGATCGACGGCAAGGTCGTGGTCCTGGTGGACGACGTGCTGTTCTCGGGCCGCAGCATCCGCGCGGCGCTCGACGCGCTGCAGGACATCGGACGCCCCGCCGCCGTGCGCCTCGCGATCCTCGTGGACCGTGGGCACCGCGAGCTGCCGATCCGCCCCGACTTCGTCGGCAAGAACCTGCCGTCCGCCCGCAGCGAGCGCGTCAACGTGCGCCTCTCCGAGGTCGACGGCGCCGAGGACGGCGTCTCGATCGAGACGCCCGCCGGCCGGGCCGAGGAGGCCGGCGCATGAGGCACGTGCTCGACACCCGCACGCTCGGGCGGGAGGACGCGATCCGCATCCTCGACGTCGCCGAGGACATGGCCGATACGCAGTCCCGCGAGGTGAAGAAGCTGCCGACGCTGCGCGGCAAGACCGTCGTCAACCTGTTCTTCGAGGACTCGACCCGCACGCGCATCTCGTTCGAGGCCGCCGCGAAGCGACTCTCGGCCGACGTGATCAACTTCGCGGCCAAGGGCTCGAGCGTGTCCAAGGGCGAGAGCCTGCAGGACACCGCCCAGACGCTGCAGGCGATGGGCGCCGACGCCGTGGTCATCCGGCACGGCGCGTCGGGCGCCCCGCGCACGCTCGCGACGAGCGGATGGATCGACGCTGGTGTCGTGAACGCCGGCGACGGCACGCACGAGCACCCCACGCAGGCGCTGCTCGACGCGTTCACCATGCGCAAGCGCCGGTACGGGGCCGACAGCCGCGGCCGCGACCTCGCGGGGTTCCGCGTCGCGATCGTGGGGGACATCCTGCACTCCCGCGTCGCGCGCTCGAACGTCTGGCTGCTGCACACGCTGGGGGCGGAGGTGACGCTCGTCGCCCCTCCGACCCTGCTGCCGCAGGACATCTCGCTGTGGCCCGTCACCGTGCGGTACGACCTCGACGAGGCGATCGCCGCCGGCCCGGACGCCCTGATGATGCTCCGGATCCAGCTCGAGCGCATGAACGCCGCGTATTTCCCCTCTGAGCGGGAGTATTCGCGCCGCTGGGGGCTGGACCCGGTGCGGCTGGCGGCCCTGCCGGCCGGTAGCATTGTGATGCACCCCGGACCCATGAACCGGGGCCTGGAGATCTCCGCCGAGGCGGCCGATTCGCCCCGCTCGACCGTGCTCGAGCAGGTCAAGGCGGGCGTGTCCGTGCGGATGGCGGTGCTCTACCTGCTGCTGGCGGGGGAGCGGACGAACGCGGAGCGAACGACGGAGGAGGAGCGATGAGCGAGGTGCTCCTCATCACCGGAGCGGCGATCGAGGGCGGGGACCGTGCGGACCTGCTGATCGAGGACGGCCGGATCGCCGAGGTCGGCAGCGGCCTGTCCCGCGCCGGCGCGCGCGTGATCGACGCCGACGGGCTGATCGCGCTGCCAGGCCTGGTCGACCTGCACACCCACCTGCGCGAGCCGGGCTACGAGGCGAGCGAGACGATCCTGACCGGCACGCGCGCGGCCGCCGCGGGCGGCTACACGGCGGTGTTCGCGATGCCGAACACCTCGCCGGTCGCGGACGTCGCGGGCGTCGTCGAGCAGGAGCTCGCGCTCGGCGAGGCGGCCGGCTACGCCACGGTGCAGCCCATCGGCGCGGTCACGGTCGGCCAGAAGGGCGAGCGGCTCGCGGAGCTCGGCGCGATGGCCGACTCGCGCGCCCGGGTGCGCGTCTTCAGCGACGACGGCTTCTGCGTGTGGGACCCGCTGATCATGCGCCGCGCGCTCGAGTACGTGAAGGCCTTCGACGGCGTCGTCGCGCAGCACGCGCAGGACCCCCGCCTCACCGAGGGCGCCCAGATGAACGAGGGCGTCGTGTCGGCCGAGCTGGGTCTCGCCGGATGGCCCGCGGTCGCCGAGGAGTCGATCATCGCCCGCGACGTGCTCCTCGCCGAACACGTCGGCTCCCGCCTGCACGTGTGCCACCTGTCGACGGCCGGATCGGTCGACATCATCCGCTGGGCGAAGAAGCGCGGGATCGACGTCACGGCCGAGGTCACGCCGCATCACCTGCTGCTGACCGACGAGCTCGTGCGCGACTACGACGCCCGCTACAAGGTCAACCCGCCGCTGCGGACCGCCGAGGACGTCGAGGCTGTGCGCGAGGGCCTCGCGGACGGCACGATCGACATCGTGGCGACCGACCACGCACCGCATCCGTCCGAGAGCAAGGCGTGCGAGTGGCAGGCCGCCGCGAACGGCATGGTCGGGCTCGAGAGCGCGCTGCGGGTCGTGCACCAGTCGATGGTCGAGACCGGCCTGCTCGACTGGGCGGGCGTCGCGCGCGTGATGTCCAAGACCCCCGCGCGCATCGGACGCCTCGACGGTCACGGCACCGACCTGGTCGCCGGCGCGCCCGCCGAGGTCGTGCTGTACGACCCGTCGCGCGGCGGCGAGTTCGGCCTCGAGGACCTGCGCGGCCGCAGCCGCAACTCGCCGTATCTCGGACGCGAGCTCCCCGGCAGCGTCCGGTGGACGATCCACCGCGGCTACGTCACGCTCGCCGACGGCGAGCTGGTCGAGCTCGGGGGCACCGCGTGAGCGGCGAGGTCACCGTCCTGGTGTTCGCCGGGATCGCGCTCGCGCTGATCGCGCTGATGCTGTGCGGCTGGCGCCGTCGCGCCCGCCGCGACGCGGGCATCGCGGCGCCGCTCGGGCCCGCCCGCGGCGAGAGCCGCGGGGTCTTCGGCGGCCTGTACGTGGCCACCACGCGCCACGATGCGCCGCTCGACCGGCTGGCCGTGCGCCACCTCGCGTACCGCTCGCGCGTGCAGGTCACCGTGACGGCCGCGGGCGTCGCCCTGGACATGCCGGGCCAACCCACGGTCTTCCTCGACGCGACGCGCATCGCGGGCGTCGGCCGGGCCACCTGGACCATCGACCGCGTCGTCGAGCCGGGCGGCCTCGTGCTGCTGGCCTGGACCGCCGACGACGGCACGATCTGCGACACCTACCTGCGTCTGCAGGACGGAGACCCCGACGCCCTCGTGGCCGAGGTCGACCGCCTGCGCACCGACTCCGCCTCCACCCCGACGGGAGCCCTGTGATGACATCCCTGCTCGACCGCACTTCGCTGCTGGACCGGGACCCTGCGGTCCTCGTCCTCGAAGACGGCACGCGCTACGCCGGCCACGCGTACGGCGCGCGCGGCACCACGCTCGGCGAGGTGGTCTTCACCACCGGCATGACCGGCTACCAGGAGACCCTGACGGATCCGTCCTACGCCGGCCAGATCGTGCTCCAGACCGCGCCCCACATCGGCAACACCGGCGTCAACACGGAGGACCCCGAGTCGCGCCGCGTCTGGGTCGCCGGCTACATCGTGCGCGACCCCTCGCGCGTCGTCTCGAACTGGCGCGCGGAGGAGTCGCTCGACGACGCCCTCGAGCGCGACGGCATCGTCGGCATCAGCGGCATCGACACGCGCGCGGTCACGCGCCACATCCGCTCGGCCGGCAGCATGCGCGGCGGCATCTTCTCGGGCGAGGCCGCGGGCCTGGACGCCGACGAGCAGCTGCGCCTCGTGAACGAGGCCCCGCAGATGACCGGACAGAACCTCTCCGGCCAGGTGTCGGTCGAGGTCGCCGCCGTGACCCCCGCCGAGGGCGAGAAGATCGGCAACGTCGCGGTGATCGACCTCGGCATCAAGCAGGCCACCGTGAACAACCTCGCGCGCCGCGGCTTCGAGGTGCACGTCCTGCCGCAGAGCGTCACCAAGGAGGAGCTGCTCGCGATCGACCCGGTCGCGGTGTTCTACTCCAACGGCCCGGGCGACCCCGCCGCGTCCGAGGGCCACGTGCAGCTGCTGCGCGGCGTCCTCGACGAGGGCCTGCCCTTCTTCGGCATCTGCTTCGGCAACCAGCTCCTCGGCCGCGCGCTCGGGCTGGGCACCTACAAGCTGCCCTTCGGGCACCGCGGCATCAACCAGCCGGTGCGCGACAAGCTCACGGGTCGCGTCGAGATCACGGCCCACAACCACGGCTTCGCGGTCGACGCGCCCCTCGAGGGCGAGTTCGACAGCCCCGCCGGCTACGGCCGCGTCGAGGTCAGCCACGTCGGCCTCAACGACAACGTCGTGGAGGGCCTGCGCGCCCTCGACATCCCGGCCTTCTCGGTGCAGTACCACCCCGAGGCCGCGGGCGGCCCGAACGACGCCAACTACCTCTTCGACCGATTCCGCGACATGGTCGTGGAGCACCTCAGCAAGAAGGACGCGAATGCCTAAGCGCGACGACATCTCCTCCGTCCTCGTCATCGGATCGGGCCCGATCGTCATCGGTCAGGCCTGCGAGTTCGACTACTCGGGCACCCAGGCGTGCCGCGTGCTGCGCGAGGAGGGCGTCCGCGTCATCCTCGTGAACTCGAACCCGGCCACGATCATGACCGACCCCGACTTCGCCGACGCGACGTACATCGAGCCGATCACCCCCGAGGTGATCGAGACGATCATCGCCAAGGAGAAGCCCGACGCGATCCTGCCGACGCTGGGCGGCCAGACGGCGCTCAACGCCGCCATGGCCCTGCACGAGCGCGGCATCCTCGAGAAGTACGACGTCGAGCTGATCGGCGCGAAGGTCGAGGCGATCCAGAAGGGCGAGGACCGCCAGATCTTCAAGCAGCTGGTGCTCGACGCCGGCGCCGACGTCGCGCGCAGCGTGATCGCCCACACCATGGACGAGGTGCTCGCCGGGGCCGCCGAGCTCGGCTACCCGCTGGTCGTCCGCCCCTCGTTCACGATGGGCGGCCTCGGCTCGGGCTTCGCGTTCGACGAGGAGGACCTGCGCCGCATCGCCGGCCAGGGCCTGCGCGAGTCGACCACCACCGAGGTGCTCCTGGAGGAGTCGATCCTCGGCTGGAAGGAGTACGAGCTCGAGCTCATGCGCGACACGGCCGACAACACGGTCGTGGTCTGCTCGATCGAGAACGTCGACCCGGTGGGTGTCCACACCGGCGACTCGATCACGGTCGCACCGGCGCTCACGCTCACGGACCGCGAGTACCAGAAGCTGCGCGACATCGGCATCGACATCATCCGCGCGGTGGGCGTCGACACCGGCGGCTGCAACATCCAGTTCGCCGTCAACCCGGCCGACGGCCGCATCATCGTCATCGAGATGAACCCCCGCGTGTCGCGCTCGTCGGCGCTCGCGTCGAAGGCCACGGGCTTCCCGATCGCCAAGCTCGCCGCCAAGCTCGCGCTCGGCTACCGCCTCGACGAGGTTCCCAACGACATCACGGGCGTGACGCCCGCGTCGTTCGAGCCCACGCTCGACTACGTCGTGGTGAAGGTGCCGCGCTTCGCGTTCGAGAAGTTCCCGGCGGCGGACCCGACGCTCACCACGACCATGAAGTCGGTCGGCGAGGCCATGGCGATCGGCCGCAACTACGCGACCGCGCTGCAGAAGGCGCTGCGCTCGATCGAGAAGCGCGGCTCGAGCTTCCACTGGGGCGACGAGCCCCGCTCGGCCGACGAGCTGCTGCTCGAGGCGCGCACGCCCACAGACGGCCGCATCGTGCTCGTGCAGCAGGCGCTGCGCAAGGGCGCCACGGTCGAGCAGGCGTTCGAGGCCACCGCGATCGACCCGTGGTTCCTCGACCAGATCGTGCTGATCAACGAGGTCGCCGAGGCGGTCGCCGACGCCGACCGGCTCGACGAGCGCGTGCTGCGCCTCGCGAAGGAGCACGGCTTCTCGGACGCCCAGATCGCGCAGCTGCGCGGCCTGAGCGAGGTCGAGGTCCGCGGAATCCGCCACGGATTCGGCCTGCGCCCCGTCTACAAGACGGTCGACACGTGCGCCGGGGAGTTCCCCGCGCTCACGCCGTACCACTACTCGAGCTACGACTTCGAGACCGAGGTCACGCCCTCCGACCGCAAGAAGGTCGTGATCATCGGATCGGGCCCGAACCGCATCGGCCAGGGCGTCGAGTTCGACTACTCGTGCGTGCACGCGTCGTTCGCGCTCTCGGCCGCCGGCTACGAGACCGTCATGGTCAACTGCAACCCCGAGACCGTCTCGACCGACTACGACACCTCCGACCGCCTGTACTTCGAGCCGCTGACGCTCGAGGACGTGCTCGAGGTGCTGCACGCCGAGTCGCTGTCGGGCGAGATCCACGGCGTCGTGTGCCAGCTGGGCGGCCAGACGCCGCTGGGCCTGGCCAAGGGCATCGAGGCGGCGGGTTATCGCATCCTCGGCACCAGCCCCGCCGCGATCGACCTCGCCGAGGACCGCAAGCTGTTCGGCGAGATCCTGGAGCGCGGCGAGCTCGTCGCTCCGCGCAACGGCACCGCGACCGACGAGGCCGAGGCCGTGCGCATCGCCGAGGAGATCGGCTACCCGGTGCTGGTGCGCCCGAGCTTCGTGCTCGGCGGGCGCGGCATGGAGATCGTGTACGACACCGCGAGCCTGCGCGACTACTTCGTGCGCATCGCGGAGCACGCGATCATCGGCCCCGACGCCCCGCTGCTCGTGGACCGGTTCCTCGACGACGCCGTGGAGATCGACGTCGACGCGCTCTACGATGGCCACGAGCTCTACATCGGCGGCGTCATGGAGCACCTCGAGGAGGCCGGCATCCACTCGGGCGACTCCAGCTGCGCGCTGCCGCCCATGTCGCTCGGCCGCACCGAGATCGACCGCGTCCGCCAGGCGACGCTCGCGATCGCGCAGGGCGTGGGCGTGCGCGGCCTGCTGAACGTGCAGTTCGCGATCAGCGCCGGCGTGCTCTACGTGATCGAGGCGAACCCGCGCGCCAGCCGCACCGTCCCGTTCGTGTCCAAGGCCCTGGGCATCCCGCTCGCCAAGGCCGCCGCGCGCATCATGGCGGGCGAGACGATCGACGCGCTGCGGACCGAGGGGCTGCTGCCCGCGGTCGACGGCTCCCGCGTGCCGATGGACTCGCCGGTGTCGGTCAAGGAGGCGGTGCTGCCGTTCAAGCGCTTCCGCACCCGCGACGGCCAGATCGTGGACTCCGTGCTGGGCCCGGAGATGCGCTCGACCGGCGAGGTCATGGGCATCGACCGCGACTTCCCGACCGCGTTCGCGAAGAGCCAGGCGGCCGCGTACGGCGGCATCCCGCTCGGGGGCACGGTGTTCATCTCGGTCGCCGACTCCGACAAGCGGGACGTGCTGCTCCCGGCGCACCGCCTGCAGCAGCTCGGCTTCACGATCCTCGCGACGGAGGGCACGGCCGAGATCCTGCTGCGCAACGGCATCCGCGCCGAGGTCGTGGGCAAGTACAGCGCGACGCAGGAGACCGGCGAGGAGAACATCGTCGACCTGATCAACGCGGGCCGCGTGGACATGATCGTGAACACGCCGAGCGGCATGTCGGCGCGCGCCGACGGATACGAGATCCGCGCGGCCGCGGTCGGCGGCGACAAGGCGCTGTTCACCACGATCGCGACGCTCGGCGCCGCGGTGAGCGCCATGGAGACCATGGCCGACGGCTTCCGCGTCAAGAGCCTCCAGGAGTACGCCGCCGAGCGCGAGGGCCGGACGGCCGCCGCGCCGGAGGCGGTGGCGGCCCGATGATCCGGGGACGGCTGTGACGACGTTCGGGGAGCGCGCCCGCGCCGCGATCGGGCGGCACGGGCACCTCTGCGTCGGCATCGACCCCCACGAGCCTCTGCTGGCGGCGTGGGGGCTGGCCGCGGACGCCGCGGGCGTGCGCGAGTTCGGCCTGCGCGTCGTGGATGCCGCCGCGACGCGCGCGGGCTTCGTGAAGCCGCAGGTGTCGTTCTTCGAGCGCCACGGATCGGCGGGGCTCGCGGCCCTCGAAGACGTCCTGGCGGCCGCGCGTGCGGCCGGGCTCGTGGTGATCGCGGACGCCAAGCGCGGCGACATCGGCTCGACCATGGACGCCTATGCCGCGGCGTGGCTGACGCCCGGCGCGCCGCTCGAGGCGGACGCGCTCACCGTGAGCCCTTACCTCGGGGTCGGCGCCCTGGCGGGCACCTTCGACCTCGCGCACGCCCACGGCAAGGGCGCTTTCGTGCTGGCCGCGACCAGCAACCCCGAGGCGACCGCGCTGCAGCGCGCCGTCACGGCCGGCGGCGCCACGGTGTCGTCCGAGATCGTCGCCGAGGTGTCGGACCGCAACGCGGCCGCGATCGCCGACGGCGCGTGGGGGAGCATCGGGTTCGTGATCGGCGCCACGGTCGACTGGGCCGAGGCGGGCCTCGCGCCGTTCGCGCCGCTCGCCCCGATCCTCGCGCCCGGCTTCGGCCACCAGGGCGCGCGCGCTGATCGGCTCGCCTCCATCTACGGGCCCATGGCGCCCGCCGTGATCGCGAGCGAGAGCCGCAGCATCCTGTCGGCCGGACCCGACGGGATCGCCGACGCGATCGCCGCGGCCGCCGCCTCCTACCCGCCCGCCGCCCCGTCACCCGCCCGAGGGGAGACCCCCGATGTCTGACGCCGCACCGAGCTCGCAGCGGCCGCCGGAGGTGGACCGCGCCGCCGCCTCGCGCAAGGCCGTCGCCGCCCGACGCGCCCGCGCGTCGCTCAAGCGCGACCTCGCGACCCGTGTCGTCACGCCGCAGGAGGTGCTGCGCCGCGCGGTCGCCGATCCGGCGTCGCCCGCCGGCACCCTGCGCGTGCCGGACTTCCTGACGGCCCTGCCGGCCATCGGCGAGGGCAAGCGCGACCGCATCCTGACCCAGCTGGGCATCTCGCCCGTCAAGCGCCTGGGCGGCCTCGGCACGCGGCAGCGCGCCGCGCTGCAGGAGTGGCTCGACCGCCGCATGCCCGAGCCGCGGCCGCGGCCCGCTCGCAGCCGGCTGCTCGTGCTCGCCGGTCCGACCGCGGTCGGCAAGGGCACGGTCTCGGCCCGCATCCGCGAGGAGCACCCCGAGATCCTGGTCTCGGTGTCGGCGACGACCCGCGCGCCGCGCCCGGGTGAGGTCGACGGCGTGCACTACTACTTCGTGGACGACGCCGAGTTCGACCGGATGATCGCGGAGGGCGAGCTTCTCGAGCACGCGGTGGTGCACAACAAGCACCGCTACGGCACGCCGCGCGGCCCGATCGACCGCGCGCTGGCGGAGGGGCGCACCGTCCTGCTCGAGATCGACCTGCAGGGCGCCCGCCAGGTGCGCGCCGCCGAGCCGAGCGCGTCGCTGGTGTTCCTGCTGCCCCCGAGCTGGGACGAGCTGGTCAACCGGCTCGTCGGTCGCGGCACCGAGGACGAGGAGGAGCGCGCCCGCCGGCTGCGCACCGCCAAGGTGGAGCTCGCGGCGCAGGGGGAGTTCGACTTCCACATCGTGAACGAGGACGTCGCCACCGCCGCGCGCCAGGTCGTAGACTTGACGCAGGCGTCCGAGCGCTGATCGCCGCGTGCCCACGCGGCCGCGCCCGGCCCCGACCGTCTTCCCGCGACTGCCGTCGCCCGCACAGGAGGTTCCGCATGACCACGGAGAACAAGGGCATCATCGACCCGCCCATCGACGAGCTGCTCGACAAGGTCGACTCGAAGTACCAGCTCGTGATCTACGGCGCCAAGCGCGCCCGCCAGATCAACGACTACTACACCGACCTGCACGAGGGGAACCTGTTCGACAACGTCGGCCCGCTGGTCGACTCGTCGGTCGAGGACAAGCCGCTCACGATCGCGCTGCACGAGATCCACCAGGACAAGCTGCGCCTGCGTCACGTGGAGTAACAGCACACTCGCGCTCCGCGCCGAGGACCGCACGGTGTCGGCGGGCGCCGCCAGAATAGGCGGCGACCGCCTTTCATTTGAGGAGAGCACATGAGCCTTCGGCTTTTCACGTCAGAGTCCGTGACGGAGGGGCACCCGGACAAGATCTGCGACCAGATCTCCGACAGCATCCTCGACGGTCTGCTGGCGCAGGACGCCGAGAGCCGCGTGGCGGTCGAGACCCTCGTCACGACCGGCCTCGTGCACGTCGCGGGCGAGATCCGCACGGAGGCGTACGTCGAGATCCCGGCGATCGTCCGCGGCGTCATCAACCGCATCGGCTACACGTCGAGCGACATGGGCTTCGACGGCGACTCGTGCGGTGTGAGCGTCTCGGTCGGCGAGCAGTCGAGCGACATCGCCGCGGGAGTCGACAAGGCCCTCGAGATCCGCGAGGGCTCGTCCGACGCGTACGACGCGCTCGGCGCGGGGGACCAGGGCATCATGTTCGGCTTCGCGACGAACGAGACGCCGCAGCTCATGCCGATGGCCGCCTGGACCGCGCACCGCCTGGCGGAGCGGCTGACCGAGGTGCGGCGCAACGGCGAGATGCCGTTCCTGCGGCCCGACGGCAAGACCCAGGTCACGCTCGGCTACGAGGGCTTCACGCCCAAGACCGTCGACGGGGTCGTGATCTCGGCGCAGCACCACCCGAAGATGACCCAGGACGAGCTGCGTGGCGAGATCGAGGAGCTCGTCATCCGCCCGGTGCTCGAGCAGACCGGCCTCGACCACGAGGGCGTCAAGCTCTACATCAACCCGGCGGGCCCCTTCGTGACCGGCGGCCCCAAGGGCGACGCGGGCCTCACGGGCCGCAAGATCATCATCGACACCTACGGCGGCGCCGCGCGTCACGGCGGCGGCGCGTTCAGCGGCAAGGACCCCTCCAAGGTCGACCGCTCGGCGGCCTACGCGATGCGCTGGGTCGCCAAGAACGCGGTCGCCGCGGGCCTGGCCGATCGGCTCGAGGTGCAGGTCGCGTACGCGATCGGCAAGGCGAACCCCGTGGGCCTGTACGTCGAGACCTTCGGCACGGGCCGCGTCTCCGACGACGCGATCGTCGACGCGATCCGGTCGGTGTTCGACCTGCGCCCCGCCGCGATCCTCGAGGCGCTGGATCTGAAGCGCCCGATCTACGCGCAGACCGCGGCGTACGGGCACTTCGGACGCGAGCTGCCGGACTTCACGTGGGAGCAGACCACGCGGGTCGACGAGCTGCGCCGCGCCGCCGGGCTCTGACCGGAGACAGCCGGATGCCGCGGCGCGTCGCGCGCGTGCTGATCGACTCGCCCCTGCCGCAGCTCGATCGCCTCTTCGACTACGCGATCCCGGACGAGCTGCGGGAGCAGGCCGTGCCGGGCGTGCGGATCAAGGCGCCGCTGCGCACCGCGGGGCGCGTGGTCGACGGCTACGTCGTCGAGGTGGGCGACGAGTCCGACGGGGACCGCGCGCTCTCGGAGATCGACGCGGTCGTATCGACGGCGGCGGTGCTGCCGGAGCGGCTCTACACGCTCGCGCGCCGGGTCGCGGATCGCGCGGCGGGCTCCGCCGTCGACATCCTGCGGCTGGCGACCCCGAAGCGCCAGGTGCGCGTCGAGAAGCAGTGGCTCGCGGGGGAGCGCGCGCCGGCCCCGGTCGTCGCGGCGGACTCCCTCGAGACGGCTCGCGCGGTGCTCGGCGCCTACCCCGGCCTCGCCGAAAGGATCGCCGCGGGCGGGCGGATCGCGCTGGACGCGCCGCCGCGGCTCGAGGGCGCGCGGCCGGCATGGACCTCGGTCCTCGCAGCCGCGGCGGCCGCCACGCTCGCGGCGGGACGCTCGGCCGTGCTGGCGGTTCCCGATCACCGGGATCTCGACCTGCTGCACGCCGCGCTCTCGGCGCTGCTCCCGGACGACGCCGTGGTGCGTCACGACGCCGGACAGACCGGGCCCGAGCGGTACCGCGGATTCCTGCGCACGCTGGAGGACGCGCCGTGCGTCGTGGTCGGCAACCGGTCGGCCGTGTACGCGCCGGTCGCCCGGCCGGGCCTCCTCGCCCTCTGGGACGACGGCGATCCGCTGCTCGAGGAGCCGCTGGCGCCGTACGTGCACGCGCGCGACGCCGCGCTCGTCCGCCAGGAGCTCGCGGACCCGGAGACGGGGGAGAAGCCGGCGCTTCTTCTCGCGGGGCACACCAGGTCGACGGACGTCGAGCGGCTGGTCGCGGTGGGATGGGTCGAGGACGTCCCGCCCGCGCGCCGCTACGCGCCGCGCGTGGTCCTCAGCGCGGTGACGGAGAGCGAGCGGCCCGGTGCGCGCATCCCGTCCGCGGCGTTCCGCGCGGCCCGCGAGGGGCTCGCCGAGGGGCCGGTCCTCGTGCAGGTGGCCAGGCCCGGGTACTCGCCCACGCTCGTGTGCGCCGACTGCCGGGCGCCGGCGCGATGCCGGCACTGCGGCGGGCCGCTCCACGCGCCCGGGCGCGGCGCCACTCCCGTGTGCGGGTGGTGCGGCCGGTCGGCGACCGCCTGGACGTGCCCGGCCTGCTCGTCGCCGCGCGTGCGCCTGGCATCCTCGGGCAGCGAGCGCACGGCCGACGAGCTGGGTCGCGCCTTCCCGGGCGTGCGCGTGATCGTGGCCGACGGCGCGCACCCGGTGCGCGAGGTCGACGCCCGCCCCGCGCTGGTGGTCGCCACGCGCGGGGCGGAGCCGATCGCCGAGGGCGGGTACCGCGCCGTGCTGCTGCTCGACGGCGACCGCATGCTGCAGGCGCCCGAGCTCCGCATCGGCGAGTCCTGCCTGCGCTGGTGGTCCAATGCCGCCGCCCTGGCGGCGCCGGACGCCCCCGTGCACCTGGTGGGCGTCACCGGCGCGGTCGCCCGCGCCCTCGCGACCTGGACCCAGGCGTCCTACGCGCGCGCCGAGCTGCACGAGCGCGCGCCGCTGCGGATGCCGCCCACCGCGCGCGTGGCCCGCCTCGAGGGCGACGTCTCGGCGGTCGACCGGGCGCTCGCCACCCTGCGGGCCGACGTGCCCGAGCTCGCCGCCGACGCCGTGCTCGGGCCGGTGCCGATCGACCGGCAGGGCTGGCCCGGCGCGCGTGCGCTGGTGCGCTTCGACTACGCGCGAGGCGCCGCGGTCGCGACCAGCCTGCGCGCGTCGGTCGTCTCGGAGGCCGTGAGCGCGCGCTCGGCGCGCAAGGGCTCGGCGAGGTCCCGGGCGCCGCGGAATATGCTTACGGCGAGGCTCGACATCGTCGAGCCCGAACTGTGAATGCGCCTGCTCCGTGGCGCGCGAGGCGAGGGATGCGGATGACCACTGATCGACGAGCTCCGCGGCTGAGGATCGTGTTCGCCGGGACCCCGTCGGTGGCGGTGCCGTCGCTGCACGCCCTCCACGCCGCCGGCCACGACATCGCCGCGGTCGTGACCCGCCCCGATGCGCCCCTCGGACGCAAGCGCGTGCTCACCCCGTCACCCGTCGCGGCCGCCGCGGAGGAGCTCGGCCTGCCCGTGATCAAGGCGGCCCGGCTCGACGCCGAGGCGACGGAGCGGATCGCGGCGCTGGACCCGGAGCTCGCGGTCGTGGTCGCCTACGGCGGGCTGGTGCGCGAGCCGCTGCTCTCGCTGCCGCCGCACGGCTGGATCAACCTGCACTTCTCGCTGCTGCCGCGCTGGCGCGGGGCGGCGCCGGTGCAGCGGGCGCTCATGGCCGGCGACCGCGTGACGGGGGCCGCAGTGTTCCGGCTCGTCCCGGAGCTGGACGCCGGGGACGTGTTCGACGAGCTGCGCTACGACGTGCCCGCGGACGCCACGGCGGGCGATGTGCTCGAGGCGCTCGCGGATCTCGGAGGGGGGCTCCTCGCCGACGTCGTCGACGGCATCGCGGCCGGAACGGCGGTCGCGGTGCCACAGAAGGGCGAGGCGACGCACGCCGCCAAGCTGTCGATCGACGACGGCCTGCTCGACTGGCGCGAGCCCGCGGACCGCGTCCTCGACCGGTTCCGGGGCGTGACCCCCGAGCCGGGCGCGCACACGCTGCTCGACGGAGCGCGCTTCAAGATCCTCGCGGCGCGGCCGGCGGACGCGGACGCGGACGAGCCGCTGCCGCCCGGCCGGGCGCGGGCGGTGAAGCGCGGCGTGCTGGTCGGCACGGGCACCGAGCCGATCCTGGTGGAGCGCGTGCAGCCCGCGGGCAAGGCCGCGATGGACGCCGCCGCCTGGGCGCGCGGCGCGCGCGCCGACGTCGTCTTCGAGACGCCCGAGGCGAACCGATGATGGTCGAGCACCGCGACGGAGGCGCGCGCCCCCGCCGGTCCGCGCCCGGTTCCGCGCGGCCCCGCCGCGCACCCGGCGGACCGCGCACGGTCGTCCAGCCCGCGCGTCGCGCCGCCTACGCGGTGCTGCGCGCCGTGAACGAATCCGACGCGTACGCCAACCTGCTGCTGCCGCGCGAGCTGGAGCGCGCCGGCCTGTCGGGCGGCGACGCCGCGCTCGCGACGGAGCTGACGTACGGAACGCTGCGGCGCCTCGGCACCTACGACGCCGTGATCGCCGCGGCGGCGGACCGCGACGCGGCGTCGATCGACCCGCCCGTGCTGGACGCGCTGCGCCTCGGGGTGCATCAGCTCATGGCCACGCGCGTCGCGTCGCACGCGGCCGTGAACGAGTCGGTGTCGCTCGCCCGCGAGGCCTCGGGCGCGGGCGCGGGGGGCTTCGCGAACGCGGTGCTCCGGCGCGTCGCCCGCGACACGCCGGACGAGTGGATGGCGCGGGTCGCGGACACCGCGCGCTCCGACGACGAGCGCATCGGCCTCGAGGCCGCGCACCCGGTCTGGATCGTCCGCGCGCTGCGCCGCGCCCTCGCGGCCGAGGGACGCGCGGACGAGCTCGACGACCTGCTCGATGCCGACAACGTGTCGCCCCGCGTGACCATGGCGGCGCTGCCGGGGCTCGCCGAGCCTGACGGGCTCCGCACCGCGTACTCGCCCGTGGGCTTCCGGCTGCGCTCGGGCGACCCCGAGCCGCTGGTGCGGGAGTCGGGCGGCACCGTGCGCGTGCAGGACGAGGGCTCGCAGCTCGTCGCGCTCGCGCTCAGCCGGCACGCGCCGGTCGAGCCGGGGGAGCGGTGGCTGGATCTCTGCGCCGGCCCCGGCGGTAAGACGGCCCTGCTCGCGGCCGAGGCGCTCGCACACGGCGCGCGGCTCGAGGCCAACGAGCTCGTGCCGGCCCGCGCGGGCCTGGTGCGGCGCGCGCTGGAGGCGGTGCCGCTCGAGGTCGTCGTGCACGAGCGCGACGGACGCGAGCTGGCCGCCGAGAATCGCGGCGTCTACGACCGGATCCTCGTCGACGCGCCGTGCACGGGGCTCGGCGCGCTGCGCCGCCGCCCCGAGGCGCGCTGGCGCAAGCAGCCGTCGGACGTCGCGGAGCTCGCCGAGATCCAGACCGGCCTGCTGCGCGAGGCGATCGGCGCCCTGAAGCCGGGCGGCGTCGTCGCTTATGTCACGTGCTCGCCGCACCTCGCCGAGACGGCCGCGATCGTGGCCCAGGTGCGGGACGAGCTCGGCGACGCGGTCGAGGAGCTCGACGCGCGGGCGGTGCTGCGCCGGGTGTCGCGCGGCGCGCTCGACCTGCCGGTCCCCGAGAGCGGTGCCGGGCATGCGCAGCTGTGGCCGCACCGCCACGGCACCGACGCGATGTTCCTGGCGCTCCTGCGCCGCCGCCGATAATGGACCACATGCCGCATCCCTCGGACCTCCCCGCGCCGCGCATCAACCCGAGCATCCTGTCGGCGGACTTCGTCAACATGCAGGACGAGCTCGCCCGCATCTCGGCGGCGGACTTCGTGCACGTGGACGTCATGGACAACCACTTCGTGCCGAACCTGACCTTCGGTCCGCAGATGGTGGCGCGCATCCAGGACACCAGCCCGGTGCCGCTCGACGTGCACCTCATGATCGACGACCCCGACCGCTGGGCGCCGGGATACGCGGAGCTCGGTGCGGCGTCGGTGACGTTCCACCTCGAGGCGGCGGCCGAGCCCATCGCGCTGGCCCGGCGGCTGCGGCACATCGGCTCCCGCGCCGGCGTCGCGGTGAAGCCCGCGACCGACGTCGAGCAGCTGTTCGAGCACCTGCACGAGTTCGACCAGATCCTCGTGATGACGGTCGAGCCGGGCTTCGGCGGCCAGTCGTTCCGCGCCGACACGATGCCCAAGCTCCGCCGCCTCGCCGACGAGACCCGCCGGCGCGGCGCCGACGTGTGGCTCCAGGTGGACGGCGGCATCTCGGCGTCGACCATCGAGCAGGCCGCCGAGGCCGGCGCGGACACGTTCGTCGCCGGATCCGCCGTGTACGGCGCCGACGACATCGACGTGGCGATCGATACGCTCCGCCACCTCGCCCGCCCGCATCTTCATTGATTTCTCACGCCCGCGTGAGGGCGCGCTTCGCGCGCAGTCGCTTCGCTCCACGCTCGCTGCGCTCGCACGACGGTCGAGGTCCAACGCCCGGTCGTTGAGCGGAGGCGAGGAACGAGCCGGAGTCGAAACGTGGCTGCACCCGCCTTACGGCCGCATGCCGGGGGCGTGGTGCCGACACTGACCCGGTGCGAGCGGAGCGGGCTCCGGATCCCCGGTAACCTTGACGGGTGAAGACTTTCGACGCGCTGTTCGCCGAGCTGAGCGAGAAGGCGCAGACGCGGCCCGAGGGATCGGGGACCGTGGCGCAGCTGGACGCCGGCGTGCACGCCATCGGCAAGAAGATCGTCGAGGAGGCCGCCGAGGTCTGGATGGCCGCCGAGTACCAGTCGGACGACGAGGCCGCCGAGGAGATCTCGCAGCTGCTGTACCACGTGCAGGTCATGATGCTCGCGAAGGGCCTGACGCCGGCCGACGTCTACCGACATCTGTAGGCCGCTCCCCGCCTCGTCGACCCCTCACCCGAAAGCACCCATGCTCCGCATCGCCGTCCCGAACAAGGGATCCCTGTCCGAGACCGCCGCCGAGATGCTCGCCGAGGCCGGCTACGCCGGCCGCCGTGACTCGAAGCAGCTGCACCTGATCGACGCCGCGAACGACGTCGAGTTCTTCTTCCTGCGTCCGCGGGACATCGCCACCTACGTGGCGCTCGGCGCCCTCGACGTCGGCATCACCGGGCGCGACCTGCTCCTGGACGTCCGGATGCCCGCGCGCGAGATCGAGTCGCTGGGCTTCGGCGACTCCACGTTCCGCTTCGCGGCCCCTCCCGGCCGCTTCGAGACGCTCGAGCAGCTCGAGGGCGTGCGCGTCGCGACCGCCTACCCGGGCCTCGTGGACGCGTTCCTCGACGAGCGCGGCGTCGCCGTCGACATCGTGCCCCTGGACGGCGCGGTCGAGTCCGCCGTGAAGCTCGGCGTCGCCGACGCGGTCGCCGACGTGGTGTCGACCGGCACCACGCTGCGCCAGGCGGGCCTCGAGATCTTCGGCCCCGTGCTGCTCGAGTCCGAGGCCGTGCTCATCACGGGCCCCAAGGACGTCGAGGGCACCGAGACGCTGCTGCGCCGCCTGCGCGGCGTCATGGTCGCGCGCCAGTACGTCATGGTCGACTACGACCTCCCGGCGAAGCTCGTCGACCGCGCGGTGGAGATCGCCTCGGGCATCGAGTCGCCCACCATCTCGCCGCTGCGCGACCCCGAGTGGGTGGCCGTGCGCGTGATGGTGCCCCGCAAGGGCGTCAACCGCGTGATGGACGACCTGTACGAGCTGGGCGCGCGCGCGATCCTCGTGACGGCCATCCACAACGCGAGGCTGTAGCCGTGGGCGTCGCGACCCGGGTCATCCCGTGCCTCGACGTGGCCGACGGCCGCGTCGTCAAGGGCGTCAACTTCGAGAACCTGCGCGAGATGGGCGACCCCGTCGAGCTGGCCCGCGCATACTTCGAGCAGGGGGCCGACGAGCTCACGTTCCTCGACGTGACCGCGACGGTCGACGCGCGCGCCACCATGTACGACGTCGTGCAGCGCACGGCCGAGCAGGTCTTCATCCCGCTCACGGTGGGTGGCGGCGTCCGCTCGGTCGACGACGTCGCGCGCCTGCAGGGCGTCGGTGCCGACAAGGTGGGGGTGAACTCGGCGGCCATCGCGCGGCCGGCGCTCCTCGACGAGATCGCGGACCGCTTCGGCGCCCAGGCGCTCGTGCTGTCCCTCGACGTGAAGCGCTCGCCCCGCACACCGTCGGGCTTCGTCGTGACCACGCACGGGGGACGCACCGAGACCGACCTGGATGCGCTCGCGTGGGCGCGCGAGGCGATCGAGCGCGGCGCGGGGGAGCTCCTCGTGAACTCGATCGACGCCGACGGCACGCGTCAGGGCTTCGACCTGGAGCTCATCCGCCTGATGCGCGAGCTGTCGACCGTGCCGGTGATCGCCTCGGGCGGCGCGGGCGCGCCCGAGCACTTCCCGCCCGCGGTGCAGGCCGGCGCCGACGCGGTGCTGGCGGCCAGCGTCTTCCACTCCGGCCAGCTCACGATCGACGACGTCAAGCGCGCGCTGCGCGCGGAGGGGATCGAGACCCGATGAGCGAGGCGACCACGCCCGCGGACCCCGAGCTCGAGCAGCGGATCGCCCGGGTCGCGTTCAACGCCGACGGCCTGGTGCCCGCGATCGTCCAGCAGTGGGATACGCACGAGGTGCTGATGCTCGCCTGGCTCGACGCCGAGGCGCTGCGCCGCACGCTCACGACCGGCCGGGTCACCTACTGGTCGCGGTCGCGTCAGGAGTACTGGCGCAAGGGCGACACGTCGGGCAGCATCCAGCGCATCGTCGAGGCGCGCATCGACTGCGACGGCGACACCGTGCTGCTCAAGGTCGACCAGACCGGGCCCGCCTGCCACACGGGCACGCGCGCGTGCTTCGACGACGGCGAGGGCTTCGACCGGGATCTGCGCGCGGTGTCGGGCATCGCCGACGAGGCGGCCGGATGAGCGTGCGCACCCGCGCACGGACCTTCACCGTCGTCGCGATCCTCGCGGCCGGCGCGCTCGGGCTGATCGGCTCGACCCAGACGTGGGCGCTGGCCGCCCTGGCAGACGGCGACGTCGAGGTGCCCGGCGCCACCGCGGTGCCGGTCCTGCAGCCCCTGATGCTGACGGCGCTCGCGCTCGGGCTCGTCCTGACGCTCGTCGGCCGCGCGCTGCGGTATGTCCTCGGGGCCCTGGCCGTCGCGGTGGCGGCAGCGGTCGCCGCGCTCACGGCGCCCCTGATCGGCCGTCCGCCTGCGTCGGCGGTCGCCCCCGCGGTCACCGAGCGCACCGGGCTCGCCGGCGAGGAGGCGATCGCCGAGGTCGTGCTCTCGACAGCGTCCACGGCCTGGCCGGCCGTGACGCTCGTCTGCGCGGTCGTGATCGGGTTCGCCGGCGTCGCCGTGCTCGTCACGGCGCACCGCTGGACCAGGGGAGGACGCCGTTACGACGGCGCCGCGGCCGCCGCGACCCGCGCCTCCGACGCGGGCCCGCTGGACGCGATCGACTCCTGGGACGACCTGTCCCGGGGCGACGACCCCACACGCTGACCGCCGCCCGCTGAACGGCATCCCGCGCCATCCTGGGTCCGAGCCGCCCGGGTGGGCCCGATAGACTTTCCCCGTCCCACGCATCGAAGGAGAACACACGAGATGAGCAACCAGATCGGCGACCCCGGCCACGGACACTCGCCCGCCGCGTGGACGGCCGTGATCATCATGCTGGTGGCGATCGCCCTCGGCACGGTCGCGCTGTTCCTCGACGCCATCTGGCTCGTGTGGGTCTCGGTCGGGCTTCTCGTCCTCGGTGCGGTCGTGGGCTGGATCCTGACGAAGGCCGGCTACGGCGCCAACGGACACAAGTACACCCCGAAAGCGCACTGATGCTGCTGGCCGACCTCACGGCCGGGTCGGTGGAGGACGCGGAGAACCGCCGGCTCAGCCGTCCCCTCGCGGAGGTCGAGCGCATCGCCCTCTCGCAGCCGCCCGCCCGTGACGCCCTCGCGGCGCTGGCGCCCGCCGAGCGCGTGCGCATCATCGCCGAGGTCAAGCGCGCGAGCCCCTCGCGCGGCGACCTCGCGGCCATCCCGGATCCCGCGCATCAGGCGCGGCTGTACGAGCAGGGCGGCGCCTCCGCCATCAGCGTGCTCACGGAGCAGCGGCGGTTCAAGGGCAGCCTGGAGGACCTGACGGCGGTGCGGTCGGCCGTGTCGCTGCCCGTGCTGCGCAAGGACTTCATCGCCACGCCGTACCAGGTGATGGAGGCGCGCGCCGCGGGCGCGGACCTCGTGCTGCTGATCGTCGCCGCGCTCGAGCAGCCGGTGCTGGCGGAGCTCTACGGCATGATCGTCGAGCTCGGCATGACGCCGCTCGTCGAGACCCACTCGGCCGACGAGGTGGCGCGCGCCGCCGACCTCGGCGCCAAGCTGATCGGCGTGAACGCGCGCGACCTGTCGACCTTCGAGCTCGACCGCGACCTGTTCGGCCGCCTGGCCGACAGCATCCCGACGGATGCGATCAAGATCGCGGAGTCGGCCGTGCTGCAGCCCGCCGACGTCGCGCACTACCGCGCCGCCGGTGCCGACGTCGTCCTGATCGGCGAAGCCCTCGTGACGGGCGATCCCGTCGCGACCCTCAACGCGTTCCTGGAGGCCGGATCTTGACGAGCCTGCGTGACCAGCCCGGCCCCTTCTTCGGGGAGTTCGGCGGTCGATTCATGCCGGAGTCGCTGATCGCGGCGATCGACGAGCTCGCCCTCGCTCATGCCGAGGCGATGGCCGACCCGTCCTTCACGGCCGAGCTGTCGGGCCTCCTGGCCGACTACGCCGGGCGACCGTCGGCGCTGACCGAGGTGCCGCGGTTCGCGGAGCACGCCGGGGGCGCGCGGATCTTCCTGAAGCGCGAGGACCTCAACCACACCGGCTCGCACAAGATCAACAACGTGCTCGGCCAGGCCCTCCTCACGCGCCGCCTCGGCAAGACGCGCGTGATCGCCGAGACCGGCGCCGGCCAGCACGGCGTCGCGACCGCGACCGCCGCCGCCCTGTTCGGCCTCGAGTGCACGATCTACATGGGCGAGGTCGACACCGAGCGCCAGGCGCTCAACGTCGCTCGCATGCGCCTGCTCGGGGCGGAGGTCGTCGCGGTCAAGACGGGCTCGCGCACGCTGAAGGACGCGATCAACGAGGCGTACCGCGACTGGGTCGCGAGCGTCGAGACGACCAACTACATCTTCGGCACGGCGGCGGGCCCGCACCCGTTCCCCGCCATGGTGCGCGACTTCCAGAAGATCATCTCGGAGGAGGCGCGCGCGCAGCTGCTGGAGCGCGCGGGCCGCCTTCCCGACGCCGTGCTCGCGTGCGTGGGCGGCGGCTCGAACGCGATCGGCATGTTCGACGCGTTCCTGGATGACGAGGGCGTCCGCCTGTACGGCGTGGAGGCCGCCGGGGACGGGGTCGACACCCCGCGTCACGCAGCGTCCATCGAGCGCGGCCGCCCCGGCGTGCTGCACGGGGCGCGCACCTTCGTGCTGCAGGACGAGGACGGCCAGACGGTCGAGTCGCACTCGATCTCGGCCGGACTGGACTACCCGGGCGTCGGCCCGGAGCACTCGTGGCTCGCGTCCATCGGCCGCGCGGAGTACATCCCCGCGACGGACGACGAGGCGATGCAGGCGCTGCGGCTGCTGAGCCGCACGGAGGGCATCATCCCCGCGATCGAGTCGGCGCACGCCCTGGCCGGGGCGCTGCGGATCGGGCGCGAGCTCGGCCCTGACGCGATCCTCGCGGTGTGCCTCTCGGGCCGCGGCGACAAGGACATGGACACGGCGGCGCGGTACTTCGACCTGTACGACGACGCCCAGACCGCCGACCAGCACGGCACGCAGGGAGCACAGGCATGAGTGTCATCGAGGACGCCATCGCGAAGGCCCACGCCGAGGGCCGCGGCGCCTTCGTCGGGTACCTGCCCGTCGGCTACCCCGACCTGCAGACCAGCATCGACGCGGCCGTGGCGCTCGCCGAGAACGGCGTCGACATCATCGAGCTCGGCCCGCCCTACAGCGACCCGGTGATGGACGGCCCGATCATCCAGGAGGCCACGCAAGCCGCGCTGGCCGCGGGCTTCCGCACGCGCGACCTGTTCACCGCGCTGCGCGAGATCACGGCGCGCACCGACGTGCCCGTGCTGGTGATGACGTACTGGAACCCCGTGGTGCAGTACGGCGTGGACCGCTACGCCGACGACCTGCTGGCCGCCGGCGGAGCGGGGCTCATCACGCCGGACATCACCCCCGAGGCGGCGCCCGAGTGGATCGCGGCGAGCGAGCGCACCGGCCTGGACCGAGTATTCCTGGCGGCGCCGACCTCGAGCGACGAGCGCCTCGACCTCGTGGTGCGCAACACCACGGGCTTCGTGTACACGGTCTCGACCATGGGCATCACGGGCGAGCGCGCCGAGCTGGACGCGGCCGCTCGCACGCTCGTCGAGCGCCTGCGTGAGCACGGCGCCGCGCGCGCGTGCGTGGGCATCGGCATCTCGACCGCCGACCAGATCGCGGGCGTGCTCGAGTACGCCGACGGCGCGATCGTCGGCACGGCGCTCGTTCGCGCCCTGCGCGACGGCGGCGTCGAGCAGCTCGCCGCCACGACGCGCGAGCTCGCCGCCGGCACGAAGCGCTGACCCCGTCCGGCATCCGCCTCGCGGAGAACTAGACTCGGGACCATGCTGTCTTCCGCCCTTGTGAGCGTCGTCACGAGCATCCCCAGCCCGCCGGTCAGCTACATCGACCTGGGCCCGGTGCGCATCCACTTCTACGCGCTGTGCATCATCGCGGGCATCGTGATCGCCACGCTGATGACGAACCGCCGCCTCACGAAGCGCGGCGCCGAGCCGTGGATCGTGATCGACATCGCGCTGCTGGCGGTGCCCCTGGCGATCATCGGCGCGCGCATCTTCCACGTCGCGACGCACCCGGGGTTCTACTTCGGCGAGGGCTCCAACCCGTGGAACCCCACGCAGCCCGGCTCGGTCTGGGCCATCTGGGAGGGCGGCATCGCGATCTTCGGCGCGCTCCTGGGCGGCGCGGTCGGCGCCTGGCTCGGCTGCCGGTGGACCGGCATCCGGTTCTGGACGTTCGCGGACGCGCTCGCGCCCGGGCTCCTCCTGGCGCAGGCGATCGGCCGATTCGGCAACTGGTTCAACCAGGAGCTGTACGGCTGGCCCACCGACCTGCCCTGGGGCCTCGAGATCGACCCCGACAACGCGGCGTTCCCGCCCGGGCTGGCCGAGGACACACTGTTCCACCCGACGTTCCTCTACGAGATGATCTGGAATGTCCTGGGCGTGGTCTTCCTGCTCTGGATCGGCAACCGCCTGCGTCTGCAGTGGGGCCGCCTGTTCGCGCTCTACCTGATCTGGTACGGCGCCGGACGCGTCGTGTGGGAGTCCATCCGGATCGACCCGAGCGAGATCTACTTCGGCCTGCGCACGAACGTGTGGGCGGCGATCGTCGGCATCGTGGTCGGCATCGTCATCCTGCTGGTGCAGCGCCGCCACTTCGGCCTCGAGCCGTCGCCGTACCAGCCCGGGCGCGAGCGCGCCGGTTCCGAGGCGGTACAATCGGGGGACCCCACTGAATTCGTCGACGTCAGCGAACCGCCCGCGTCGGAATTCTCACCCCATCAGGCCGCCGCCACAAGCACCGCAGCCGCGAAGTAGAACCGCTGCTCTCGAGGGGCGCGGTCGGTCCTTCGCAGGCGGCGTGCGGCGAGCACAGCTGCTGTATCCCATCGGGCCGACGTCGTCCCAGCAGAGCAACAACCACCTAGGACGGTAGGCATGGCATCGAGCCCCCGTTACGGCGCCGGCGGCGCCTTCCCCGCGAAGCAGGGGATGTACAACCCTGCGTTCGAGAAGGACGCGTGCGGTCTCGCGATGGTCGCGACCCTGCGCGGCGAGGCGGGCCACGACATCGTGGACCTCGCCCTCACCGCCCTGCGCAACCTCGAGCACCGCGGCGCCATCGGCTCCGACGCGGGCACGGGCGACGGTGCCGGCATCCTCACGCAGATGCCCGACGCGTTCCTGCGCGCGGTGGTCGACTTCGACCTGCCGCCGGTGGGGGAGTACGCGGCCGGCATGATCTTCCTGCCCCGCGACGACGAGGCCCGCGCCGCCATGAAGGCGTCGATCGAGAGCGTCGCCGCGAGCGAGGGCCTCGAGGTGCTCGGGTGGCGCGAGGTGCCGACCGAGGACGAGCACCTCGGCAAGCTGGCCTTCGACGCGCGTCCGGCGTTCGAGCAGGTGTTCATCACGTGCCCGGCCCAGGACGGCGAGGAGCCGCTCTCGGGCATCGCGCTCGACCGCCGCGTGTACCGCCTGCGCAAGCGCGCCCAGCACGAGCTCGAGGCGTACTTCGTGACCCTCTCGAGCCGCACGCTCGGCTACAAGGGCATGGTCACGACCCTCCAGCTCGAGCCGTTCTACCCCGACCTGCAGGACGAGCGCTTCGTGACGGAGCTCGCCGTCGTGCACAGCCGCTACTCGACCAACACGTTCCCGTCGTGGCCGCTCGCGCAGCCGCTGCGCATGCTCGCCCACAACGGCGAGATCAACACGGTCGGCGGCAACCGCAACTGGATGCGCGCGCGCCAGTCGCAGCTCGAGTCCGAGCTGCTCGGCGACATCCGCCCGCTGCTGCCGATCTGCGCCGACGGCCAGAGCGACTCCGCCTCGTTCGACGAGGTGCTCGAGCTGCTGACGCTCACCGGCCGCAGCCTGCCGCACGCGATGCTGATGATGGTCCCCGAGGCCTACGAGAAGCAGGCGGACATCGATCCCGACGTGCGCGCCTTCTACGAGTACCACTCGCTCCAGATGGAGCCGTGGGACGGCCCCGCGTCGCTGATCTTCACCGACGGCACGATCGTCGGCGGCATGCTCGACCGCAACGGCCTGCGTCCGGGCCGCTGGACCGTCACGAAGGACGGCCTCGTGGTCATCGGCTCCGAGACGGGCGTGCTCGACTTCGAGCCCGAGCGCATCGAGCGCCGCGGGCGCCTGCTGCCCGGCCGCATGTTCGTGGTCGACACGGCCCAGGGCCGCATCATCGAGGACGACGAGATCAAGCGCGAGCTCGCCGCCATGCACCCGTGGCAGGAGTGGCTCGACAAGGGCACGGTGCGCCTCGCCGACCTGCCCGAGCGCGAGCACATCGTCCACCCGATCGCGTCGATCAACCGGCGCCTGCGGACCTTCGGCTACACCGAGGAGGAGGTGCGCATCCTGCTGGCCCCGATGGGCCGCACGGGCGCGGAGCCCCTCGGCGCCATGGGCTCGGACACGCCGATCGCGGTGCTCAGCGAGCGCCCGCGCCTGCTGTTCGACTACTTCACGCAGCAGTTCGCGCAGGTCACCAACCCGCCGCTCGACTCCATCCGCGAGGAGGTCGTGACCAGCCTCAAGCTCGGTCTCGGCCCCGAGGCGAACCTGCTCTCATGGGGTCCGGAGCACGCCCGCACGGTCGGGCTGGACTTCCCGGTGATCGACAACGACGAGCTCGCGAAGATCCAGCACATCGACACCGCCCTGCCCGGGCGCTCGTCCGTGACGCTGCGCGGCCTCTACCGCGTCGCCGCCGGCCGCAAGGGGCTCGAGAAGCGCCTCGCGCAGCTCTGCCGCGAGGCCGACAAGGCGATCGAGGACGGCGCCGAGTTCATCGTGCTCAGCGACCGCGACTCGAACCAGGACCTCGCGCCCATCCCGTCGCTCCTCATGCTGTCGGCGATCCACCACCACCTCATCCGCAACGAGACGCGCATGAAGGTCGGCCTGGTGGTCGAGGCCGGCGACGTCCGCGAGGTGCACCACGTCGCGACGCTCATCGGCTACGGCGCGTCCGCCGTGAACCCGTACCTCGCGATGGAGACGGTCGAGAACCTCGTCCGCACCGGATCGATCCAGGGCGTCACGCCCGAGAAGGCCGTCAAGAACCTGATCTACGCGCTCGGCAAGGGCGTGCTGAAGATCATGTCGAAGATGGGCATCTCGACCGTCTCGTCGTACGCGGGCGCCCAGGTGTTCGAGGCCGTGGGTCTGTCCCAGGAGCTGATCGACGCGTACTTCACCGGCACCGAGAGCAAGCTCGGCGGCATCGGGCTGGACCAGATCGCGGCCGAGAACGCCGCGCGCCACGCGTTCGCATACCCCGAGGACCGCGCCCCCCGCGCGCACGAGCGCCTGTGGACCGGCGGCGAGTACCAGTGGCGCCGCGACGGCGCCCCGCACCTGTTCAACCCGGACACGGTGTTCCGCCTGCAGCACTCGACGCGCACGCGCCGCTACGACATCTTCCGCGAGTACACCAAGCTCGTGGACGACCAGGCGGCCGAGCTCAAGACGTTGCGTGGCCTGTTCCAGCTGCGCACGGGCGTGCGCCCCGCCGTGCCGATCGACGAGGTCGAACCGGTCTCGGAGATCGTGAAGCGCTTCTCGACGGGCGCGATGAGCTACGGCTCGATCTCGCGCGAGGCGCACGAGACGCTCGCGATCGCGATGAACCGCCTGGGCGGCAAGTCGAACACCGGTGAGGGCGGCGAGGACGTCGACCGCCTGCTCGACCCCGAGCGTCGCAGCTCGATCAAGCAGGTCGCGTCGGGCCGCTTCGGCGTCACCAGCCTGTACCTCACCGAGGCCGACGACATCCAGATCAAGCTCGCGCAGGGCGCCAAGCCCGGCGAGGGCGGTCAGCTGCCCCCGGGCAAGGTGTACCCGTGGGTCGCGCGGACGCGTCACGCGACCGCCGGCGTGGGCCTGATCTCGCCGCCGCCGCACCACGACATCTACTCGATCGAGGATCTCAAGCAGCTGATCTTCGACCTGAAGCGCGCGAACCCGAAGGCCCGCATCCACACCAAGCTGGTGAGCCAGTCGGGCATCGGCGCGGTCGCCGCGGGCGTGGCGAAGGCGCTGAGCGACGTCATCCTGGTCTCCGGCCACGACGGCGGCACGGGCGCGAGCCCGCTGAACTCGCTCAAGCACGCGGGCACGCCGTGGGAGCTCGGTCTCGCCGAGACGCAGCAGACGCTCATGCTGAACGGCATGCGCGACCGCGTCGTCGTGCAGGTCGACGGCCAGCTCAAGACCGGCCGCGACGTGATCATCGGCGCCCTGCTGGGCGCGGAGGAGTTCGGCTTCGCCACGGCTCCGCTCGTGGTCGAGGGCTGCATCATGATGCGCGTGTGCCACCTCGACACGTGCCCCGTGGGCGTCGCGACGCAGAACCCCGTGCTGCGGTCGCGCTTCACCGGCAAGGCCGAGCACGTCGTGAACTTCATGGAGTTCATCGCGCAGGAGGTGCGCGAGTACCTCGCCGCGCTGGGCTTCCGCTCGCTCGACGAGGCGATCGGCCACGCCGAGATGCTCGACATCAACCCGGCGGTGGAGCACTGGAAGGCCTCGAGTCTCGACCTGACGCCGATCCTCGAGGGCCCCCGCTTCGCGGAGGACGAGCCTCGCCGCCACCAGCGCGACCAGCTGCACGAGCTCGAGGAGCACTTCGACGTGCCGCTGATCGAGCGGGCGCAGGACGTGATCGCGAACGGCGGTCAGATCTCCATCCAGCTGCCCGTGCGCAACACCGCTCGCGCGGTCGGGACCATGCTCGGCCACCACGTCACGAAGGCGCGAGGCGAGCACGGCCTGCCGGCCGGGTCGATCGACATCACGCTGACGGGCTCGGCGGGGCAGTCGTTCGGGGCGTTCCTGCCCAACGGCATCACGCTGCGCCTCGAGGGCGACTCGAACGACTACGTCGGCAAGGGCCTCTCGGGCGGGCAGATCGTGATCCGCCCGCCGCGTGGCGCCACGTTCGACGCGTCGCAGAACGTCATCGCGGGCAACGTGATCGGCTACGGCGCGACCCAGGGCACGATGTTCCTGCGCGGCGTCGTGGGCGAGCGCTTCTTCGTCCGCAACTCGGGTGCGACCGCGGTCGTCGAGGGCGTGGGCGACCACGCGCTCGAGTACATGACCGGCGGCCTCGCGGTCATCCTGGGCCGCACCGGACGCAACCTGGGCGCCGGCATGTCGGGCGGCACGGCGTACGTGTACCGCCTCAACACGGATCTCGTGAACCGCGAGGCGCTCGCCTCGGGCGAGCTCACGCTCACCGAGCTGGGCTCCGGCGACGCCGAGATCCTGCGCGACCTGCTGGAGCAGCACGTCGCGCAGACCGAGTCGGAGCTGGCGCAGCGCCTGCTCGACGACTTCGAGAACGAGGTGGCGAACTTCGTGCGGGTCCTGCCGCGCGACTACGCCGCCGTCCTGCAGACCCGCCAGGAGGCGGTCGCCGAGGGCCTGGACCCCGACGGCGACGTCGTCTGGAACCGCATCCTGGAGGTGACCGGTGGCTGACCCCAAGGGCTTTCTGAAGGTGACCGAGCGGGAGCTCCCCGCTCGCCGTCCCGTGCCCGTGCGCATCCTCGACTGGAAGGAGGTGTACGAGCCGGGCGACTCGGCCGTGCTCCGCCGCCAGGCGAGCCGCTGCATGGACTGCGGCATCCCGTTCTGTCATCAGGGCTGCCCCCTCGGCAACCTGATCCCCGAGTGGAACGACCTGATGTGGCGCGGCGAGGGCCGCTCCGCGATCGAGCGCCTGCACGCGACCAACAACTTCCCGGAGTTCACGGGCCGCCTGTGCCCCGCGCCGTGCGAGAGCGCGTGCGTGCTGGGCATCAACCAGCCCGCCGTCACGATCAAGCAGATCGAGGTCTCGACGATCGACGAGGCGTTCGCGAACGGATGGGTCGAGCCCAAGCCGCCGGCGCGCCTGACCGGCAAGACCGTCGCCGTGGTCGGCTCGGGCCCCGCCGGCCTCGCCGCCGCCCAGCAGCTCACGCGCGCCGGCCACACGGTCGCGGTGTACGAGCGCGACGACCGCATCGGCGGCCTGCTGCGTTACGGCATCCCGGACTTCAAGATGGAGAAGAAGCACCTCGAGTCGCGCCTGCGCCAGATGCAGGACGAGGGCACGCGATTCCGCGCGGGCGTCGAGATCGGCAAGGACATCTCGTGGAGCGACCTGCGCGCGCGCTACGACGCGGTCGTGGTCGCCACCGGCTCCACGGTGCCGCGCGACCTGCCGATCCCGGGCCGGGAGCTCGCGGGCGTGCACTTCGCCATGGAGTACCTCGTCGAGGCGAACAAGGCGGTCGCGGGCGACCAGGTCCCGAACCAGATCACGGCCGAGGGCAAGCACGTCGTCGTGATCGGCGGCGGCGACACCGGCGCCGACTGCATCGGCACCGCGCACCGCCAGGGTGCGCTGAGCGTGACCAACCTCGCCATCGGAAAGCGCCCGGGCGACGACCGTCCGGAGCACCAGCCCTGGCCCATGATGCCGACGGTGTTCGAGGTCTCCTCGGCGCACGAGGAGGGTGGCGAGCGCCAGTACCTCGCCTCGACGGTCGAGTTCGTCGGAAACGACGCGGGCGAGGTGCGCGCCCTCGTGGTGGCCGAGACGGAGTTCGTCGACGGCCGCCGCGTGCCCAAGCCGGGCACGGAGCGCGAGATCCCGGCCGACCTGGTGCTGATCGCGATGGGCTTCACCGGCCCCGAGCGCGAGGCGCTCGAGCAGCAGCTGCAGGCGCAGTTCACGGCTCGAGGCAACGTCGAGCGCGACGGCGCCTTCCAGTCCACCGCTCCCGGTGTGTTCGTGGCCGGCGACGCCGGCCGCGGCCAGTCGCTCATCGTGTGGGCGATCGCCGAGGGCCGCTCTGTCGCGGCAGAGGTCGATTCGTACCTGATGGGGGAGACCTCTCTGCCCTCTCCGGTGCGTCCGACGGATGTCGCGATCGGTCTGCAGCCCGCGTAGGCTGAGCCCGAAAACCCCGAAGACGCCGACACGAGGATCGGAAGTTCCGTGCCGCCGTCTTATCACCCTGTGCGGAAGGTAATCAGTTGAGACGTGCCAAGATCGTCGCCACCCTCGGGCCCGCGACGTCGACACGCGAGAAGGTCCGTGAGCTCATCGAGGCCGGCGTCGACGTCGCCCGGCTCAACCTGAGCCACGGCGACTACTCGGTCCACGACGCCAACTACGAGAACGTGCGCGGCGCCGCCGAGGACGTGGGCAAGCCGGTCGCCGTCCTGGTCGACCTGCAGGGCCCGAAGATCCGGCTCGGCAAGTTCAAGGACGGCCCCCACTATCTGGCCGAGGGCGACATCTTCAAGATCACGATCGATGAGATCGAGGGCACGAAGGAGATCGCCGGCACGACCTACAAGGGCCTGCCCCAGGACGTGAAGCCGGGTGACTACCTGCTCATCGACGACGGCAAGGTGCGCCTGCAGGTCATCGAGGCCGACGAGCGGACCGTCACGACCAAGACGATCGTCGCGGGCAACGTGTCCAACAACAAGGGCATCAACATCCCGAGCGCCGCCGTCAACGTCCCCGCGCTGAGCGAGAAGGACGAGCAGGACCTGCGCTGGGCGCTCCGCAAGGGCGCCGACCTCATCGCCCTCTCGTTCGTGCGGAACGCGAAGGACGTGCAGCGCGCCCACGTGATCATGGCGGAGGAGGGACGTCGCGTCCCGATCATCGCGAAGATCGAGAAGCCGCAGGCGGTCGACGCCCTCGAGGACATCGTCGATGCGTTCGACGGCATCATGGTGGCCCGCGGCGACCTCGGCGTCGAGCTCCCGCTCGAGGCCGTGCCGATCGTGCAGAAGAAGGCCGTCGAGCTGGCGCGCCGCATGGCCAAGCCGGTCATCGTCGCCACGCAGATGCTCGAGTCGATGATCAGCAACCCCGTCCCCACGCGCGCCGAGACCAGCGACGTGGCCAACGCGGTGCTGGACGGCGCGGACGCCGTGATGCTGTCGGGCGAGACCAGCGTCGGCGAGTACCCCGTCGTCACGGTCGCGACCATGGCGCGCATCATCGAGTCGACCGAGGAGCACGGCCTCGAGCGCATCCCGCCGCTCACGACCAAGCCCCGCACGCAGGGCGGCGCCATCACGCTCGCGGCCGTCGAGGTCGCCGACTTCGTCGACGCCAAGTTCCTGTGCGTGTTCACGCAGTCGGGCGACTCGGTCCGCCGTATGTCGCGCCTGCGCTCGCACCGCCCGATGATCGGGTTCACGCCGGAGGTCGGCATCCAGCGGCGAATGGCGCTGACCTGGGGCGTGCGCTCGACCCTCGTCGAGATGGTGGAGCACACCGACCTGATGTTCCACCAGGTCGACGAGTACCTCCTCGAGAACGGCCTCGCGCAGATCGGCGACAAGGTCGTGGTGATCTCGGGCTCGCCTCCCGGCATCGCGGGCTCGACCAACGACCTGCGCGTCCACAAGGTCGGCGACGCCGTCCAGGGCGCCGCTCCGATCTACCAGGAGCGGTAAGCAGATCCGCCCGATACCGCCTCGCACGGGGTCACCCGCGCGAGGCGGTATCGTCGTTCCGGGCCGGTGTGGCGGAATGGCAGACGCGGCGCACTCAAAATGCGCTGTCCGTGAGGGCGTGTGGGTTCGAGTCCCACCACCGGCACCATGCGGCCACCACCGCACGAGCGGGGGAGCCGCGTGGCTCCCAGCCAGCCCAGACACGAAGACTTAGGATGGACACGTGACCGAAGAGCAGACCGGGCAGGCACCCGCGGCACCCCGCCGCGTCGTCGTGGCCGAGGACGAGTCCCTCATCCGCCTCGACATCGTCGAGATCCTCCGTGACAACGGGTTCGACGTGGTCGGCGAGGCCGGCGACGGCGAGACCGCCGTCCAGCTCGCGACCGAGCTGCGTCCCGACCTGGTGATCATGGACGTCAAGATGCCTCAGCTCGACGGCATCAGCGCGGCCGAGCGCCTCAGCAAGAACCACATCGCGCCCGTCGTGCTGCTGACGGCCTTCAGCCAGAAGGAGCTGGTCGAGCGCGCGAGCGAGGCCGGGGCCCTGGCCTACGTCGTCAAGCCGTTCACCCCGAACGACCTGCTGCCGGCGATCGAGATCGCCCTGGCCCGCTACGAGCAGATCATCACGCTCGAGGCCGAGGTCGCCGACATGGTCGAGCGCTTCGAGACCCGCAAGCTCGTCGACCGCGCGAAGGGCCTGCTGAACGAGAAGATGGGCCTGTCGGAGCCGGAGGCGTTCCGCTGGATCCAGAAGGCGTCGATGGACCGCCGCCTGACGATGCAGGATGTCGCCAAGGCGATCATCGAGCAGCTCGCGCCGAAGAAGGCGTGACCGAGCACCCGCTCACCGAGGACATCCGGCTCCGTCCCCTGCGTCTGGGGGACGGAGCCGCGCTCGCTTCGGCCTACATCCGCAACCGCGCCCACCTCGAGCCGTGGGAGCCGCTGCGCGATCCGGACTTCTACACCGTCGCGTCGCAGCAGGCGCAGACGCGCTACGCCGTCGCGGAGCACTCGCGCGGCGCGGCGCTGCGCTGGGTGCTCGAGGACGCGCAGGAGCGGATCGTCGGCCGACTCAACGTGACGGACATCGTGCGCGGCGCGTTCCAGAGCGCGAACGTGGGCTACTGGCTCGACGCCGAGCTCACCGGGCGCGGGCTGATGACCGGGGCCGTGCGCATCGCGGCGGATCACGCGCGCGACGAGCTGGGGCTGCACCGACTGCAGGCGGGGACGCTGCCGGAGAACACCGGATCCCAGGCCGTGCTCGAGCGCGCGGGATTCGAGCGCTTCGGCTTCGCGCCCCGCTACCTGCGGATCGCCGGACAGTGGCGCGACCACGTGCTGTTCCAGCGGATCCTGCACGACTGAGCGGCGGCCTGCCGCGCTCAGCCCTGCGTCGACAGGTCCTTGATCAGGTTCGTGATCCGCACCGTGGAGCAGCGGCGGCCGGCCTCGTCCACGATCACGATCTCGTGCACGGCGACCGAGCGGCCGAGGTGCAGGGCCGTGCAGGTCGCGGTGACGAGTCCGGAGCGGGCCGAGCCGGTGTGGGTGGCGTTGATGTCGAGGCCGACGGCGAGGCGCCCCGGGCCCGCGTGGTAGTTCGCGGCCATGGACCCCATCGACTCGCCCAGCACCACGTATGCCCCGCCGTGCATGAGTCCGACCGGCTGGGTGTTGCCCTCGACGGGCATCGTGGCGACGGAGTGCTCGGCGGTGAACTCGGTGAAGCGGACGCCCATGCGCTCGGCGAGCGCGCCGATGCCGCGGTGGCGGACCCACTCGAGTCCGGGGGAGAGGTCGGACATCGGGCTCCTGATTCGGTGTCCTGCGCAGCTCCGCACCGCGGCGGTGGCGTCGGCGGTGCTCGTTAGGCTGACAGGGTGACGGACTCCGCAAAGCCTACCCTCCTGGTCGTCGACGGCCATTCGCTCGCCTACCGCGCGTTCTACGCGCTGCCGGTCGACAACTTCTCGACCAAGGACGGGCAGCACACGAACGGCATCTACGGGTTCCTGTCGATGTTCGTCAACCTTCTGAAGGCCGAGAAGCCGACCCACCTCGCGGTCGCCTTCGACACTTCGCGGGAGTCCTTCCGGACGCGCGAGTACACCGAGTACAAGGCCAACCGCTCCGAGACCCCGGCGGAGTTCAAGGGCCAGATCCCGCTCCTGCAGGAGTGCCTCGCCGCCATGGGCGTCACGGTCCTGCAGAAGGCGGACTACGAGGCCGACGACATCCTGGCGACCCTCGCGACGCGGGGAGCAGCCGAGGGCTTCAAGGTGCTGGTCTGCTCGGGCGACCGCGACACCATCCAGCTCGTCAACGACGACATCACGCTCCTGTATCCGTCCGTGCAGGGTGTCTCGCAGCTCAAGCGCTACGACCCCGCGGCGGTCGTCGAGAAGTACGGCCTCGCGCCGGAGTTCTACCCCGACATCGCCGCTCTCGTGGGCGAGACCAGCGACAACCTGCCCGGTGTGCCGAAGGTCGGCGAGAAGACCGCGGTGAAGTGGCTCACGCAGTTCGGCTCGCTCGACGCGCTGCTGGACGGCGCCGACACCATCAAGGGCGTCGTCGGAGGCAACCTGCGCGAGCACATCGAGGACGTCCGCCGCAACCGGCGGCTGAACCGTCTGCTGCGCGACGTCGAGCTCGAGTTCGGCCCCGCCGACCTCGCGGTCAAGCCGCTCGACGCCCAGGCCGTGCGGGACATCTTCGCCCGGCTCGAGTTCAGGACGCTGCTGCCGCGCGTGTTCGAGGCCGCCGGCGCCGTGATGGACGACGAGCCCGCCGCCGACGCCGAGCCGATGCCCGCGCCGCGCGAGCTCCCGGCCGCCGAGCTGGCCGCCTGGGTCGCGGCCGCACCGGGCGAGATCGGCGTGACGATCACGACGGCGGCCGGGCTGCCCGACCGCATCGGGCTCTCCACCGGGTCCGACGCGGTGGAGGCCGGCTGGTCAGAGGACGTCGCCTCAGCCCTGCGCGACTGGTTCGCATCCGACGCGCCCAAGGTGCTCACGGACGCCAAGCCGCAGGTGAAGGCGCTCGGCCGCGCAGGCGTCGTCGTGGGCGGGCTCGCCTTCGACAACCTGCTCGCCGGCTGGCTGCTGCGTCCGAGCCTCCCTGACCGCTCCCTCGGTCACCTCGTGGAGCGCTACCTCGGAGAGAAGCTCCCCGAGGCCGACCCGTCGCAGCTCGTGCCGGAGACCGAGGGCGCCACGCCGGGTCAGCTCTCCTGGTACACGCTGCGGGTCGCGGAGGGACTGCGGGGCGAGCTCCCGGATGCCGTGCGCACGGTGCTCACCGACATCGAGCTGCCGACGCTCGTCGCCCTGGCGGACATGGAGCTCGCCGGTGTCGCGGTGTCCCACGGCAAGCTGTCCGGCTTCTCGTCCGAGCTGGGCGCCCGCGCCGAGGCGCTCGCTCAGGAGGCCTACGCGGCGATCGGCCACGAAGTCAACCTCGGATCGCCCAAGCAGCTGCAGGAGGTGCTCTTCGAGGAGCTGCAGCTGCCCAAGACGCGCAAGACCAAGACCGGCTACACGACCGACGCCGCGGCCCTCGCCGACCTCCAGGAGAAGGCGCACCACCCGTTCCTCGACGTGCTCCTGCAGCACCGCGAGGCCACCAAGCTCAAGCAGATCATCGACGGCCTCGACGCCGCGATCGGCGACGACGGGCGGGTGCACACCACGTACGTGCAGACCGGCAGCCAGACCGGCCGCCTGTCGAGCACCGACCCCAATCTGCAGAACATCCCTGTGCGCACCGAGGAGTCGCGACGCATCCGCGCCGCGTTCGAGGTGGGCGAGGGGTACGAGGCCCTGCTGACGGCCGACTACTCGCAGATCGAGATGCGGATCATGGCGCACCTCTCGGGCGATCCCGGCCTGATCGAGGCGTTCAACTCGGGCGAGGACCTGCACCGCTTCGTCGGCGCGCGCGTCTTCGGCGTCGCGCCGGAGGACGTCACCGCCGCGATGCGCACGAAGGTCAAGGCCATGTCCTACGGCCTCGTGTACGGCCTGTCGGCGTTCGGCCTGTCGAAGCAGCTGCGCATCGAGCAGGCCGAGGCGAAGTCGCTCATGCTGGAGTACTTCGCGCGGTTCGGCGCGGTCCGCGATTACCTGCGCTCGTCGGTCGAGCAGGCCCGCGTGGACGGCTACACCGAGACGATCTTCGGGCGGCGGCGTCCGTTCCCGGACCTGACGAGCCCGAACCGCGTGCTCCGCGAGAACGCCGAGCGCGCCGCGCTGAACGCGCCCATCCAGGGCAGCGCGGCCGACATCATGAAGATCGCGCTGTTCCGCATCCACGACGACCTGCGCGGAATGGCCTCGCGCGTGCTGCTGCAGATCCACGACGAGCTCGTGGTCGAGGTGGCGCCGGGGGAGTGGGACGCAGTCGAGCGCATCGTGCGCGACCGGATGGGCAGCGCCGCCGAGCTCTCGGTGCCGCTCGACGTGCAGGTCGGGCGCGGCGCGGACTGGAACGAGGCCGCGCACTGAGCGCGGCGGACGAGGAGCGAGGATGACCGAGCGCACGCCCACCGAGATCGACCGCATCGCCGAGGGATGGGTGGACCGGGTCGTCGAGCTGTCGCCGATAGCCGCCACGTACATCGGCCGCAGCGAGGCGAACGACCGCTTCGACGACTTCAGCCTCGCGGGCCACGAGCGTGCGCAGGAGGCCGCGCGCCGGACGCTGGCGGCGCTCGACGCCGCGACGCCGTCCGACGACGTGGACCGGGTTACGCAGGCCGATCTCGGCGCCGAGCTGCGTCTGTCCGCCGAGCTGCACGAGGCCCGCTGGCACCTGCGCGACCTGAACGTGATCGCCAGCGCGGCGCAGGACATCCGGCAGGTGTACGACCTGATGCCCACGGACTCGGCCGACGACTGGGACGTCATCGCCCGCCGCCTGCGCGCCGTCCCGGCGGCCATCGACGGGTACATCGAGACGCTTTCCGAGGGCATCCGCCAGGCCGTCGTGCCCGCGGTGAGGCAGGTCCGCGAGGTGGCGGCGCAGATCCCGCGCTACACGGCTGAGGACGGCTTCTTCGCCTCGCTCGTCGCGGGTGCCGCGCCCGCGGACGGCGACCTCGCGACGTCGCTGCGCGCCGACCTGCAGCGCGGTGCGGAGGAGGCCCGTCGCGCGTACGACCGTCTCGCCGAGTTCCTCACCGGCGCACTCGCACCGGCCGCCACGGAGGCCGACGGCGTCGGACGCGAGCTCTACGCACTCCACTCGCGGCGCTTCCTCGGCGCGGCGATCGACCTCGACGAGACGTACGAGTGGGGCATCGAGGAGCTCGCGCGGATGACCTCCGAACAGGAGGCGATCGCGCGCGAGATCCTGCCCGGGGCGACCGTGGCGGAGGCCGTCGCCCACCTCGAGGGCGACCGGTCCCGCAAGCTGGTCGGCACCGAGGCCCTGCGCACCTGGATGCAGGAGACCAGCGACCGCGCCGTGGCCGAGCTGGGACGCACCCACTTCGACATCCCCGAGCCGGTCCGCCGCCTGGAGTGCATGATCGCGCCGACGCAGGAGGGCGGGATCTATTACACCGGACCGACCGACGACTTCTCGCGGCCCGGGCGGATGTGGTGGTCCGTGCCGGAGGGTGTCACGGAGTTCGACACGTGGCGCGAGCTCACCACCGTGTATCACGAGGGCGTGCCGGGGCACCATCTGCAGATCGGGCAGGCGGTCTACAACCGGGCTCAGCTGAACGCCTGGCGGCGCCTGCTCGCGGGCACGTCGGGGCACGCGGAGGGCTGGGCCCTGTACGCCGAGCGTCTCATGGAGCAGCTCGGCTACCTCGACGACCCCGCCGACCGCCTGGGCATGCTCGACGGACAGCGGATGCGCGCGGCGCGCGTCGTGCTCGACATCGGCGTGCACCTCGGCAAGCCGCGCCCGGATGGCGGCGGCGTCTGGGACGCCGACTACGCGCTCGACTTCATGCGCCGGAACGTGAACATGCCCGACGAGTTCATCCGGTTCGAGGTCAATCGCTACCTGGGATGGCCCGGTCAGGCGCCGTCCTACAAGGTCGGCCAGCGACTGTGGGAGCAGGTGCGGGACGAGTACCGCCGCGTGCGGGGCGCCGAGTTCTCGATGAAGGAGTTCCACAAGCGGGCGCTCGACCTCGGCGGCGTCGGCCTCGACACGCTGCGCACGGCGCTCGTCGGCTGACGGGAATACGCCGCACCCCCTCCGGTTACATGCGAGTGAATAGAGAGCGGGGAGCCTCATGGACATCGAACTCGGCCTGGACACCTTCGGCGACGTCACGCGCGGGACGGATGGCGAGCGCCTCAGCGACGCGGAGACCATCCGGAACATCGTCGCGCAGGCGAAGCTCGCCGACGAGGTGGGTCTGAAGTTCTTCGGCATCGGCGAGCACCATCGGCACGAGTTCGCCGTGTCGAGCCCGGAGATCGTGCTCGCGGCGATCGCCTCGGTCACGAAGGACATCCGCCTGGGTACGGCCGTGACGGTGCTCTCCAGCGACGACCCCGTGCGGGTCTATGAGCGGTTCGCGACTCTCGACGCGGTGTCGAATGGCCGCGCGGAGGTCATCCTGGGCCGCGGCTCGTTCATCGAGTCGTTCCCGCTCTTCGGCTACGACCTGCGCGACTACGAGGCGCTGTTCGAGGAGAAGCTCGATCTGTTCGTGCGCCTGATGACCGAGCAGCCGGTCACCTGGCAGGGCGCGATGCGGCCGCCCCTGCAGGAGGCGGACGTCTTCCCGAAGACGGCGAACGGCCTCACCGCCTGGGTCGGGGTCGGAGGATCGCCCGAATCGGTCGTGCGCACCGCGCGTCACGGGCTGGGCCTCATGCTCGCCATCATCGGCGGCGCTCCCGCACGGTTCCGCCCGTACGTCGACCTGTTCCACCGCTCCCTCGCGTCATACGAGAAGCCCGCCGCTCCGGTCGGGGTGCACTCGCCGGGCCACGTCGCCGACACGGACGAGGAGGCCTGGGACGAGCTGTACCCCGAGATGGCGGCCATGCGCGAGAAGATCGGGCGCGAGCGCGGCTGGGCCGGCGGTTACAACCGCGTCCAGTTCCAGAACGAGATCGGCATGGGCGGCGCCGTATACGCGGGCTCGCCCGAGCGCGTCGCGCAGAAGATCGCCGAGACCGTGCGCACGCTCGGCCTGACGAGGTTCGACCTGAAGTTCGCGAACGGCGGTCTCGAGCACGACAAGCTCATGAAGAGCATCGAGCTGTACGGCACGAAGGTCGCGCCGCGCGTGCGCGAGCTGCTGGCGGAGGAGCCGGCCTCCCGCTGAATGGTCGCTTCGACCATTAGGCTGGCGCCATGACGTCACCGTCCGCGCGCCTCGACTCGCTGCCGTTCACCCGCAAGCACCTGCGGCTGCTCACCGGATCCGGCATCGGGTGGGCCCTCGACGCCATGGACGTCGGCCTGATCTCGTTCATCCTCGCGGCGCTCGTGGCGGAGTGGCAGCTGACGCCGGCCGAGACCTCCTGGATCGCGTCGGTCGGCTTCATCGGCATGGCGGTCGGCGCCAGCGTCGGCGGCCTCCTCGCCGACCGCCTCGGCCGCCGGCAGGTGTTCGCGCTGACGCTGCTCGTCTACGGGCTCGCGACCGGAGCGAGCGCCCTGGTCGGGGGAGTGGCCGCGCTGCTCGTGCTGCGCTTCTTCGTGGGCCTGGGCCTCGGCTCCGAGCTGCCGGTCGCATCCACCTACGTCGCCGAGTTCGCGCCCGCGCGCATCCGCGGCCGGCTCGTCGTGATCCTCGAGGCGTTCTGGGCCGTCGGATGGACGGCGGCCGCGCTGATCGGGTACTTCGTCGTGCCGCTCGAGAACGGCTGGCGCTGGGCATTCGCGCTCGGCGCGATCCCCGCCGTGTACGCGCTGGTGGTGCGCTGGGCTCTGCCCGAATCGCCGCGCTTCCTCGAGAGCCGCGGGCGCGTTTCGGAGGCCGATGCGATCGTGCGGGACTTCGAGGCCTCCGCCGGCCGCGCGGTCACGCGCAGCGAGTCGCCCGTTGCACCGCCGGCCGGCGCGGGCGAGGCGGCTCCGCGCGGTCTCGCCGCTGTCGCCGCGCTGTGGTCGCCGGCGCTCCGGATGCGCACCGCCGCCATCTGGCTGGTCTGGTTCTGCGTGAACTTCTCGTACTACGGGGCGTTCATCTGGATCCCGACCATCCTCTTCAACCAGGGCTTCGACCTCGTGCGGTCGTTCGGGTTCACGCTGATCATCACGCTCGCGCAGCTGCCGGGCTATGCCGTCGCGGCCTGGCTGATCGAGGTGTGGGGCCGTCGCGCGACGCTCGCGACGTTCCTGGTCGGCTCCGCGGTCGCCGCCGTGCTGTTCGGGTCCTCGACGGAGCCCTGGCAGATCATCGCGAGCGGCATGGCGCTGTCGTTCTTCAACCTGGGTGCCTGGGGCGCCCTGTACGCCGTGACGCCGGAGCTGTACCCGACGACACTGCGCGCGACCGGCGCCGGCTGGGCCGCCGCGGTCGGCCGCATCGCGTCGATCGCGGCGCCGCTGTTCGTGCCGTGGGCGATGGAGCTCGGCGGGGCCCCGCTGCTGTTCGTGGTGTTCTCGATCTTCTTCGCGATCGCCGCGGTCGGTGTGATCCCGCTCGCCGACCGCCGCGGCCAGGCCCTCGACGAGCGCCTCACGGTCGCCTGATCCGGCCGCCGCCCCCTGAGCGGGCGGCATAGACTTGCGCCGTGACTGACGTGCGCTACGTCGCGATCGGCGACTCCTTCACCGAGGGCGTCGGCGACGAGCTCCCGGACGGCACGCCCCGCGGCTGGGCCGACCTGGTCGCCCAGGGCTGGGCCGACGCGACAGGCGCGCCGATCCGGTACGCCAACCTCGCCATCCGCGGACGGCTGGCATGGCCCATCGTCGAGGAGCAGCTCGAGGCGGCGCTGGCGCTCAAGCCGACGCACCTGTCGTTCAACGGCGGGGGCAACGACATGCTGCGGCCGCGCACCACGATCGCGCACATCGCCGACGCCTTCAGCCAGGTGCTGCGGCGCTGCGACGAGGAGGGCGTGCGGCTCATCCTGCTGTCGGGTGCCGACCCGACCCGCGGTCTGCCGCTCGGCGGACTGGTGCGCCGCCGAGGGGATCAGCTCTCGGCGGCCGTGATGGCGCGCGTCGCGGGACGGGACGACGTCATCCGCGCCCTCAACTGGCCCGACAAGGTGCTGGCGACCGGACCCTTCTGGTCGGAGGACCGCCTGCACATGAACACCCGCGGTCACCACCGGGTGGCGGCGCGCGTCCTCACCGCCCTGGGCTTCGAACCCGATCCGACCTGGTGGGACCTCCCGGTGGAGGACTCGGGCGTGCGGCTCCGCGGCGCGCACTACTACCGCACGCATGTGGGCCCGTGGCTGAAGCGCCGTCTCACGCGCACGTCCTCCGGCGACGGCCGGATCGCCAAGTTCGGCGAGTGGCAGACGATCCAGCCTTCATTCAGTGGAATGGAATCGGCCGGCGAGGGGTTGGCGTCATCGTGAAGAAGATCGGATTCCTCTCGTTCGGCCACTGGACGCCGCATCCGGAGTCGGGCACCCGCAGCGCGGGCGACATGCTCCTGCAGGCGATCGACCTCGCGCAGGCCGTCGAGGACATCGGCGCCGACGGCGCGTACTTCCGCGTGCACCACTTCGCGCGGCAGATGAGCTCGCCGTTCCCGCTGCTGGCGGCGATCGGCGCGCGGACGTCCCGCATCGAGCTCGGCACCGGCGTGATCGACATGCGGTACGAGAACCCGATGTACATGGTCGAGGACGCCGGCTCGGCGGACCTGATCTCGGGCGGGCGCCTGCAGCTCGGCGTTTCGCGTGGCTCACCCGAGCAGGTCATCGACGGCTGGAAGTACTTCGGGTACTCGGGCGCCGAGGACGACCCGGACGGCGCCGAGCTGGCGCGGCGCAAGACCGAGATCTTCCTGCAGCTGCTCGAGGGTCAGGGCTTCGCCGAGCCGAACCCGCGCCCGATGTTCCCGAACCCGCCGGGACTGCTCCGGCTCGAGCCCCACTCCGACGGTCTCCGCGAGCGGATCTGGTGGGGCGCCGGCTCCAATGCGACCGCGCGCTGGGCCGCCGAGAAGGGCATGAACCTCATGAGCTCGACCCTGAAGTGGGATGAGACCGGCGCGCCCTTCCACGTGCAGCAGGCCGAGCAGATCCGCGAGTTCCGCGACGAGTGGACCAAGCACGACTGGGGCTTCGAGCCGCGCGTGTCCGTGTCGCGCTCGATCGTCGCGATCACGAACGACATGGACCGCCGCTACTTCCTCGGGGGCGGCGACCGCGAGGACCAGGTCGGCTACATCGAGCCCGGCACGCGCGCGATCTTCGGCCGCTCCTACACCGCTGAGCCGGACGAGCTGATCGAGGAGCTCCGCCGCGACGAGGCGATCGCCGAGGCCGACACGCTGCTGATCACGATCCCGAGCCAGCTCGGCGTCGACTACAACACCCATCTGATCGAGTCGATCCTCACGCACGTGGCACCCGCGCTCGGCTGGCGCTGAGCGACGCGTCCGCTACCGGGGGCGGCCCCGCGCGGTGCGATACTGACGCGGATGAGATCACACGACGTCGTGATGCGCTGGTTCACCGACGAGCTGACCAGCGGGCGCCTGCACGTGGGCGACCAGCTGCCGGGGGAGCGCGCGCTGGCCGAGCAGCTCGGTCTGTCGCGCGGCACGCTGCGGGAGGCCCTGCGGGTGCTCGAGGTGCTCGGCGCGATCGAGTCCGGCACGGGTTCGGGCCCGCGGGCCGGGACGTTCGTGACGGCATCCCACGGGCCGGCGATCAGCACGGTGTTCCGGCTGCAGATGGCCACCCGGCAGGTGTCGCCCGAGGACGTGTTCCGGGTGCGGCTCGCGCTCGAGACGCAGGCCGCCTCCCAGTCGCGGCCCGAGCAGGGGGACTGGGGCGCGGCAGCCGCCCTGCTCGGACGGATGGACGATCCCGAGCTGCCCATGGCGGAGTTCCTTCGGCTCGACGCGGAGTTCCACGTGCTGTGCTCGCGCACCGCCGGGAACACGCTGCTCAGCGTGCTCATGGACGCGCTGCGGCTCGTGATCTCGGACCACACGCTCGAGCGCGCGGCCGCTCTGAGCGACTGGCGCGGCACCGTGGACCGGCTCCAGCGCGAGCATCGGGCGATCCTCGACGCCCTGCGCTCGGGCCGCGGAGACCTCGCGGCAGAGCACCTCGAGCGCCACATCACCGGGTACTACGGGCTGACCGCGGCAGCAGCGCGCTAGGGCGGCACCCGAATCCGCTTTGACGTGGAGCGGCGTCGAGCGCTATGGTTCATGTGGTCCAACCACATAGCCCGTGGTCGGACGAAGTGCGGATCTCGAAGAGGAGCTGTCCCCGTGACCATCACAGACAAGGCCCGAGCCACGGGCACGCCGCCCGCCGAGCGGCTCAACTACAAGGTGCTGCTCGGGAGCCTCTCCGGCAGCGTGATCGAGTGGTTCGACTTCCTCGTCTACGGGACGGTCGCCGCACTGGTCTTCAGCAAGACCTATTTCGTGACCGACAGCGAGTTCGTCTCGATGATGTTCTCGATGGCGTCCTTCGCCCTCACGTTCTTCTTCCGTCCCGTGGGCGGCGTGATCTTCGCGCACATCGGCGACCGCATCGGCCGCAAGAAGACGCTGTTCATCACGCTGATGCTGATGGGTGGCGGAACGGTCCTGATCGGACTTCTGCCCGACTACGGCACGATCGGCATCGCGGCGCCCATCCTGCTGATCCTGATGCGCATCCTGCAGGGCATCGGCATCGGCGGCGAGTGGGGCGGCGCGCTGCTGCTCGCGTACGAGTACGCGCCGCGCAACCGCCGCGGCCTCTACGGCGCCGTGCCGCAGATGGGCATCAGCATCGGTCTGGCGCTCGCATCCGGGGTCGTGGCGCTGCTCACGCTGATGCCCCCGGACCAGTTCCTGTCCTGGGGCTGGCGCATCCCGTTCGTGGGCAGCGTCGTGCTGCTGGCGATCGGCGTCTGGATCCGCTCGAGCCTCGACGAGACCCCCGAGTTCAAGCGGGTGCAGCAGTCGGGCGCGGTCGTGAAGCTCCCGATCGCCGAGGTCTTCCGCAAGCACTGGCGGGCCGTCCTGGTCTCGATCGGCGCGAAGGCGACCGAGACCGGCCCGTTCTACATCTTCGGCACGTACGTGATCGCCTATGCGGCCGGCCTGGGCGTCGAGAACAACATCGTGCTCACGGCCGTCACGGCGGCCGCCGTGGTCGCGACCGTGTGGATGCCGCTGTTCGGCCGGATCTCCGACTCGATTCCCCGCGCCCTGCTGTACCGCGTGGTCGCGATCGCGACGATCGTGTACGCGTTCCCGTACTACTGGATCCTCAACGTGGGGGAGACGTGGGCGGTGTTCCTCGCCACGATGATCGGCTTCGGCCTGCTGTGGGGCAGCGTGAACGCGATCCTCGGCACCCTGATCGCCGAGAACTTCAGCCCGGAGATCCGCTACTCGGGCGCGACGCTCGGCTACCAGGTGGGCGCCGCGATCTTCGGCGGCACCGCGCCGCTCATCGCGACCGCGCTCAAGGAGGCGACCGGGGGCGCGTGGTGGCCCATCTCGATCTACGTGATCGTGTGCGCGCTGCTCGGTCTCGTCGCGTCGTTCTTCGTCAAGCACGTCGCGCACCGCGAGATCTGATCCCGCTCAAGAGGCCCCGCGCGCATCGCGCCCGGGGCCTCTTGCGTGCCGCGACGGCTCAGCCGGCGTCCGCGCCCCGGTACCCGACGAACCAGGTCGGCTCGATCCGGTACATCCGGATGTCGTCGCCCCACGTGGTGGGATCAGACCCGTAGTGCGCGGCCCAGTGCGCGATCGTCTCGTCCCAGGCGGGATCCGCCGGCGTCAGCTCGACCGCGGTGCCGTGGCAGAAGACGCCGATCCGCTCGCCGTCGACGTGCGCCGCGCTGACCGCCGGGCGTGCGGCCAGGTGACGCGCCTTGGCTGCACGTCCGTCGGTGCCGAAGGTCCAGCGGCCGTGCAGGAAGTGCCCGTCCACCGCGCTCACGCGCGGCTCGCCCTTCGCGGTCACGGTCGCGAGGCTCAGCACCTTCATGCCGGTGAGCGCGTCGACGATCTGCGGCGCGGTCATCACGTGGTTGCCGGAGATGATCGCGCGCAGGTGGGGCGTGGCGCCGGCGCGCGAGGAGTCGATCAGCCGCTGCAGCGACTCCACTTCTTCGGGGGTCTCGTACATGGCGCCGACGCTAGTCGCGGGTGCCGACATCCGCACCGGCATCGCCTGCGGGCAGCGGGGTGCCCTGATGGTGCAGCAGGCGCCACGCACCGTCCCCGCGTCGCCAGATCGAGGTGCGGCGGGCGCGGCGCCCTCCGCGCGTGCTGATCCATTCGGCGAGCACGAGCCCGGGGGCGATCATCCGCCCCTGGAGGTCATCGACGCGGATCGGGCCGTCGCCGTCCGTCTGGCTCGCCAGCAGCTCCAGGATCTCGTCGCGCCCCCACCGGCGTCGGATGCGCCGATCTCGGCGAAGTCGGCGGACAGAAGACCCTGGACGCGGGTGGCGTCGCGGCGCACCTCCGGGGACTGCAGCTCGCGCTCGAGCCCCAGCACCTCGTCGACCGCCCCGTTCTCGAAGCCCTCGCGTCGTCGGCGCTCCTCGAGCGTCTCCAGCTCCTGGAACAGGGTGAGCTGGAGCCCGTCCGGCGCCCGGAGGCGTGAGTTGAGCGAGCGCCAGGGCGTCTCGCGGGGCGAGGCCTCGACCGCCGCGCCGCCCTGCTCGAGGCGCCGGGTCATGCCGTCGGCGTCGTCGACCTCGAACGCGATGCGGAGCGGGTCGCTGACGCCGCCGTCGGTCTCCACGCGGTCGATCAGGGCGACCTGCGCGCGATTCGAGATCTCGAGCGTCGCCTCGCCGGCGAGCAGGATCGCGACGCGGGCGTCGCCCTCGCCGTTGAACGCGGCCTGCTCGGTCATGCCGCCGACGTCGCGATAGAAGCCGACGGCCTGATCGAAATCGTCCACGGCCACGACGAGGCGCATCTGGCGGACGGGGGACGGTGCGTCTTCGCTCATGGCGTCCACGCTAGGAGCCGCCGAGGGGGAGTGGGCCCGGATCAGCGACATCGGCCGCACCTCGGTCGACACGGGGGAGGATGGACGGATGCAGGACATCGAGCTGGCGCGGATCCCGTCGGGCACGGTGATGCTTTACGACGCGCGCCGGAAACTGAGGCGGATGGTGAGTCTCGAGCCGTTCGAGATCGGGGTGTTCGCGGTCACGCAGGAGCAGATATCCGAGCTGCTCGGCGAGGGGGAGGAGCACCCGCACCCCCGTCGCCCGGCGGTCGATGTCAGCTGGCAGCGTGCCATCCGGTTCTGCAACGCGGCCTCGGAGTGGGAGGGGCTCGACCCCGCGTACACGTTCGACGGCGAGGACGTCACCTGGCACGTGGACTCGGACGGCTATCGCCTGCCCACCGAGGCGGAGTGGGAGTACGCCTGCCGCGCAGGGTCCACGGGGCCCCACTACGGCCTGTTGCGCGACGTCGCGTGGACGGCGGCGGATGGGGCCTCCTCGCCCCGGGACGTCGGCGGCAAGATGCCGAACCTGTTCGGCCTGTTCGACACGCTCGGCAACGTGTGGGAGTGGTGCTGGGACCTGCTCGATCCGGCGCGCTACGGCGACTACCGGGTGTTCCGTGGCGGAGGGTTCGCCGACGAGTCGTACAACGTGCGCGCCTCGGTGCGCCGCGGCGGCGGACCCCGCATGCACCACGACGACCTCGGCTTCCGGGTCGCGCGAGGCGGCTTCGACGCGCGCGACGAGGCCCAGGGCTGGTCGGCGGCAGCCGACCGCGAGCGCGCACTGCAGGACGGGCCGCTCCCGACCGGGTGGACGCCGCTGCGCTGATCTGCGTGGGCCCTGCCGTCGGCGGCGGCGGTTCAGAACGGCGCGGTCTCTTCGATCTCGACCGGGGGCGGATCGGGGTCTGTCGCATCGAGTTCGGCCATGAAGCGCACCGCCGGCGCGGGGCGGTCGGTGATGCGGCGTCCGGTGGGGCTCGTCCAGATCATGACTCCGCCGCGTCCGTGCTCGAGACCCCATGCGCCGTGGTGCTTGAGCATGTGGTGCGCACGACAGAGCGCCGAGAGGTTGCACACCGCGGTCTGGCCGCCCTCGCTGTGAGCATGGGAGTGGTCGAGGTCGCACCGGTGGATCGGCTGCCGGCAACCCGGGAACCTGCAGTGCTCGTCGCGCGCGGCGAGGAAGCGGCGCTGGGCGGCGGTCGGCGTGTATGCGTCGACTGTGCGGAGGCACCCGGTGTCGGGATCCATGAACAGTCGCGCCCAGGTGGGGGTGTCAGCGGCGAGGCGGCGGGCGATGTCGGGGGAGACGGGCCCGTGCCCGGCCAGGAACGCGGCGTCGTCGCCGAGGCCTGTGAGCGTCTCGGCGGGGATCGTGATCTGCACGGAGCCGCGGATCGCCGCCAGCGCGTTGCCGCCGGTCGCATCGGACACCTGCGCGGTGGGGTGCCCGGTGAGCGCGAGGTCGGCGAACACGTCGGCCCTGATCTGCGCGAGCGTGCGCTCATCGACCGGGTCGCCGTCCTCGACGGCGAGGTCGTCGACGACGGGCCCGTACGCGCGACGCGCCTCGTCGCGTGCGGCGCGCCGGATCGTGAGCCCCATCTGGGTGAGCCGGTCCTGGATCGCGTGCGCCCGCACCGACTCGACGACCGCGTGGAACTCGCTCATCCCATCGCCGAGGTCGTCCACCCAGGTGCACCGCCGCGCGCGGGCGGTCTCGTGCCGCTCGACGACCGACGTGGGCTCCACCCGCTCGGCAACGGCGTGCGCGACCGGTCGCAGCCGGCCCGGCGTCAGCGACTCGGCGCGATCGAGCACGACCTGCTCGTACCGGGCCCGCGCGCGCTCATCGTCGAGCCGCAGCCCGGCATCCACGATCACGTCGGCGTGCGCGCGGGAGATCCGCCCCTCCGACAGGGCGGCGTACGTCGCGGGGAAGTCGGTCGTGAGGATCGCGGCACCGTTCATCCGGCTGCGGATCGTGCCGTCGGCCGCGTTGGTCGCGGTGGCGATGTCGGCCGCGATCGCCCGCAGCGGCAGCGCATACGACGACGACGGATCGAGCTCGGCCATGATCTCCACCGCGATCGCCTGCCCCGCCGCAAGGAAGTGCGCCTTCATCGCCTCGAGCTGCGCGATCATCCGATCCGCGGTCGCCACCCCCGTGATGACCGCCTGCAGCGCCTCACGCCGGGCGGGATCCAGGTCCCATCGCTCCGCGAAACTCTGCTTGACCATGGACCCAGTCTCCCACGAGGGTCGGACATCCGTTCGAATGTCCCCGCATTGTGGAGAACTCGACGGGATCCGGTTGAGGCGTTCGGCTTCCGCGTCCGGGCCGCCGGCACGGTCCGATACGATCGCGAGCAGGCCTCCGATCGCTGACCCGCTCGCGGCCTCGGTGGCGCGCGCTCAGTTCGCCGGGATGTCTGCGAGCACTCGATCGATCCATGCGTGGCGGCGGAGGTCGCGCACCTCAGCGAACGTGAACCAGCGCGTCTCGATCAGTTCCTGCTCTTCAAGCACGATGGCGGTCGTGTCGAGGCGGCATTCGTACGCGGTCGTCACGTAGGCGACCTCATCGCCGTTCGGATAGACGTTGGTGAGCTCCGGACCGCCGTAGGCGCCGATCACCCGCACGATGGACGGAGCCACACCGAGCTCTTCGCGGACTTCGCGCTCCAGCGCTGCTCGGGGATCCTCTCCAGGCTCGACTCCTCCACCGACGAAGCTCCACAACCCGGAGTCGCGGTGGCGCGCCAGCAGCAGCTGATCCCCGTGTCGGATGACCGCGGTGACTGCGGGAAGAAGAAGCAGGTCCCGTCCGATCCGATCGCGGATCGCGCGGACGTAGGGCGACATCGGCATTCATCGACCATATGCGCCGCAGGGCGCCCGACGACCACGCCTGGATCGGGACGCGCCGAGGTCCTAGCGTGGCGGCATGCTCATCGTGGGGTCGATCGTCATCCGGGTGAGGGACATCGCCGTGCAGACGGAGTTCTGGACCCGGGTCCTCGACTACGAGGTGTGCGACCCATCCGACGACGACTTCGTCGTGCTCATCCCTCGCCGCGGTGCGGGGCCCAACGTCTCGCTCGACGCCGCGCCGTCGGAGCGGGTGCTTGCGCCGCGCACGCATCTGGATCTCTATGCCGAGGACCAGTCGGCCGAGGTGCGCCGGCTGATCGGCCTCGGCGCGTCGGAGGTGCGATGGTCGAAGCGCCCCGCCGACGCCGACTACGTCATCCTCGAGGCCCCCGAGGGCAATCGCTTCTGCGTGATCGACGCCGCGGGCTGGCACGGCTGGGCCGCCCACCGCGAGCGGTGAGCAGAGCGCAGGTGACAACCGGCGCGGGAGCCGCGACACTCGACTCATGGGTGCCAGCGCGTGGGTGCTGCATGTCGACATGGACCAGTTCATCGCCGCCGTCGAGGTGCTGCGTCACCCGGAGCTCGCGGGCCGGCCCGTGATCGTCGGCGGGCGCGGCGATCCGACCGAGCGAGCCGTCGTGTCGACGGCGTCGTACGAAGCACGCGCATACGGCATCGGCTCCGGGATGCCGCTGAAGATCGCGGCGCGCAAGGCGCCGCCGGACGCCGTGTTCCTCCCGGTCGATCACGAAGCCTACGAACGCGCGTCGACCGAGGTGATGGACACGCTGCGCGCGCTGCCCGGCGTCGTGCTCGAGGTGCTCGGATGGGACGAGTGCTTCCTCGGCGTGACGACCGCCGATCCCGAGTCCGTCGCGCATGACGCGCAGCGGGTCGTGCTCGCGGCGACGCGGCTGCACTGCTCCGTGGGCATCGGCGACAACAAGGTCCGCGCGAAGATCGCGACGGGCTTCGGCAAGCCGAGAGGGATGTTCCGCCTCACCGAGGAGAACTGGTTCGACGTGATGGGCGAACGGCCCACGCGCGAGCTCTGGGGAGTCGGCGCCAAGGTGCACAAGCGCCTCGCGGCTCACGGCATCGACACCGTGCGGCAGCTCGCGGACGCCGACCCCGCCGTGCTCGTCGCGGAGTTCGGCCCGCGGATGGGCGTCTGGTACCGCGAGCTCGGCCACGGAATCGGACCGCGCGTGGTGGACGACTCGCCGTGGATCGCGCGCAGCCACAGCCGGGAGACGACCTACCAGCAGAATCTCACGGGGCCGGATGCGGTGCACACGGCGGTCGCCGAGCTGGCCCATCAGGTCTGGGATGACTGCGCGACGGACGGACGAGCGGTGGTGCGCGTGCACCTGAAGGTCCGGTACGCGCCGTTCGAGACGAAGACCATCGGGCGAAAGCTCGCGGAGCCCGCGCGCAGCGAGCACGTCCTGGTGGACGCCGCGCTCGCGCTCGCGCAACGGATCGACTCCGAGCGCGAGATCCGCCTGCTCGGAGTGCGCGCGGAGATGGCGATGCCGGCGGGTGACCAGATCGAGCGCACACCGGTGCGCGGGCGGATCTGACCCCGCGGCAGGTCAGGGCGCGGCGTGCCCGTGCGCGTGCTCGGCCATCGCAGCGACCTCGCCGATCACCCTCGGATGGGCCAGCACGCGGAAATGCCCGCCGGTCTCCAGGCGCACGTTCTTCGCGCCTGCGAGCTCGCTTCCCCCGGGGATGTGCGGGTCGAAGGCCGCGTACACCGATGTGATGCGGGCGTTGATCGCGGTCTCCCTCGCGAGCGCGAGGATCGTGGCGTTGCGAGGGGAGAAGCTGCGCAGAGTGGCCGACACCATGAGCGCCGCGTATCGCGAGCCGCCGAACGGAGAGGCCACCGCGACCATTCCCCGCACGCGAGCCGCTCCGGCGCCGAACGCCATGAGGTGCTTGCCGATCAGTCCGCCCTTGCTGTGCGCCACGAGGATGACGTCATACAGCTCGTGCGCGACCAGGTGCTGCTCGACGAGGCGCGCCGCACGGTCCACCGGGATGCGGTTGTTCTGAAGCGGATCGACCACATGCACCGGATGTCCGCGCTCGTGCAGCGCGACGATGAGCGGCTGCAGGAACTTCCACGTCTCATAGACGCCCGGGATCACGACGATCGGCACGCCGCCGCCCGTCCAGAAGGCCGACGGCCGCGTGCGGTTCAGGAACGCCCGCGCCTGCCAGGCTCCCGCGTACGCGTAGTCGAGCGTCCACCAGACCCACCGCCGGAGGAGGCTCATCACGGCTCGCCGACCCCCAGGAACCAGTCCAGCGCCGACGCGACCGCGCGGGGCGCGGTGTGCTGCACCAGGTGCGGATGGCCCGGGACCGTGACCGAGCGGGACCGCTGTGCGCGGCGCGTCAGCTTCGCGCACCAGTCCGCACCGGCGATCGGATCGCGGCCGCCGCGCAGCACGAGCAGCGGCTGCGTGAGATCCCCGACGCGCTCCTCCATCGGGTATTCCAGCATGTGCGGCAGCTGACAGAGGTACCACCGGGGGCCGCAGCGCAGATACTCGGTGAGCACTCGGGCGTTGGCGGACGGGGTCTCGCGGGTGCTGTCCACGCCGAGCGCGAGGGCCTGCGCGAACGCGGTGCGGTGTCGGTCGTCGACCACCGGGCCGATCGTGGCCACGTGCGAGACGAGATCGGGGCGCTGCGCGCCGAGCTCGACCACCCACTGCGTCCCCATCGAGTCACCTACCGCGACCGCCGCCTCCTCGCCGAGGTCGCCGACCACCTCGCCCAGCATCTCGGCCATGCGGGCGACGTCCGGCGACGAGGCCGGCTTGGGCAGCCCTCCGAAGCCGGGCAGGTCGACCGTGTGCACGGAGTGGTGCCGCGCCAGGACGCCGTGCAGGCGCGAGAACAGGCGGTGCGAGATCCCGATCCCGTGCACCAGGAGGAACGCGCGTCCGCTGCCCGGCCGTTCGGTCGAGAACACCCGGAAGACGTGCCCATCCAGGTCGACGACGCGCGTGATCGGCATGCCCCCATTGTGCTTGACCGCTCCGTCGCGCACCCGGGGCTTGACGTTGCCGGGGCGATAGCGTGACGGGATGGGCTTCTCGATACGAACGGTCCGCGCCTCCGACTGGCAGGCGTTCCGCGACCTGCGTCTGCGGATGCTGCGCGACACCCCCATCGCGTACAACGAGACCTATGCGCACGCCGCCGCGCTGCCCGAGTCGGAGTGGCGCGAGCGTGCAGGCCGCGGCCAGGAGCCCGGCAACATCTCCCTCGTCGCCGTCGCCGACGACGGCACCTGGATCGGCATCATGCGGGGGTTGGTCTCGGCCCGCCGCGGTGCGATGCTCGTGGGCGTGTACGTCGACCCGGCATGGCGGGGCGGTGAGGGCGGGGTCGCGGATGCCCTGCTCGAGGGGATCGTCGACTGGGCCCGCACGCGCGGCGACGCGCTCGTCCTCGAGGTGCACGAGGACAACCCGCGCGCGATCGCGTTCTACCGGCGCCACGGCTTCGAGCCCACCGGGAACGTGACGCCCTACAACCTCGAGCCGTATGGCGACGAGATCGAGATGCGACTCGATCTGACGCGCTGAGGGAGGGGATCGTGGATCGCAGACGCTCACGGGTCGGCGCGGTCCTCGTGTCGCTCCTGGCCTGCGGCGCTCTCCCGGCGTGCGCGGCATCGGCCATCGAGGTCGGCGGGATCGAGGTCGAGGTGAGCCAGTCCCGTACCCAGTACGCCGACCGCGTCGTCTCGCTGGTCGTGCGCGCGGCGGGGGAGGCCCTCACGGTCGCGCTCGACCCTGCGACGCGCACGTGCTGGCCGAGGACAATCGCGGCATGTTCGTCCCGGTGCACGCGAGCGTCGACGGCGTCCGCCAGGCGCCGATGTACGTCCCGGTGCCGGATGCCGCACGCCGCGCGCTGATCGAGTTCATCACGCGGACGTGCGGGCTGGGGGAGTGACGGCTCAGCCGCGCTCGACCGGCGGCCAGCGGTCGCAGGTCGCCGTGGAGCGGTCCTCGTCGCGCTCGATCACCGCGACGATCGAGGGCCCCGGACGCAGACGCCACGGATTGGAGGGGAACCACTCCGTGGCCGTGGCCGCCCAGGTGTCCTGCAGCGCCTCGGGGTGTGCGCCGGTCGTGCGGAAGACCGCCCACGCGCCGGCGGGGACCTCGATGCACTCGAGGTCGTGGGGCACCGCGGTGGCCTCATCGACCGCCACGCCGTGGAGATAGGTGAGCTCGCTGCCCTCCGCGTCGTCCGGGTCGAGGTCGGCGCTCACCTGGAGAAGGCCGGCGGGTTCGGTGTCGCTCAGCTCCTTCAGGCGAGCGTGCTCGGCGATCGGCAACGCCCGGCCGAACGCCTCGGTGGACCCGTAGCCGTATCGAACGGCGACACCGAGCAGATCGCGGCCCGCGATGACGTCGGCTGCCGCCATGGTCATCCGGCGGCGACGAACGTATTCCGACAGCGGCATGCCCGCGAGCGACGAGAACATCCGCCGCAGGTGGTACTCGGTGGTGCCGAGGCGCGCGGCGAACAGCTCCAGATCCATGTCCTGCGTCAGGTGACGCTCGACATGGTCGACCAGCTGGTTGAGTGCACCGATCACGAGGATCTCCCTTCCTCGATGAGCCTCCCGGAAAGCGGGTCGCATGGCCGATGATCCCGGACCGATTCAATCGGATGAGCGCAGCGCGAGCACCGGACGCCTATGACCTCGCTGGCAGGTCCCTGAGTGCACTGTTACCTTTTCGTGATCTTGACGTAGCGTGGCACGTCGACCGTGGAGGACCGCCGTCGAACCCGCCCGAGTCCTCCGCACCCGAAACGAGACGACCTTCCGGTCGGCGGGCGAGTGCGCGGCCATGGCCGCGCACAGAGACGGGGCCGTGGAGCTCCTTGTGATCCTGAACACGCATTCCCGACAGAACACCGAAGCGCGCCGACCTGGACGGTTCGCGCGAGGGGGACTGGTCGCCGCCGGTCTCGTCGCGGCGGCAGCCGGGGCGCTCGTGCCCACGGCGGCGAACGCGGCCGACGACGCCACCTGGGACGCACTGGCCCAGTGCGAGTCGGGCGGCAACTGGGCGATCGACACCGGCAACGGCTACTACGGAGGCCTGCAGTTCTCGCAGTCCACGTGGGAGGCCAACGGCGGCACCGGCAACCCGGCGGACGCCTCGCGCGAGGAGCAGATCCGCGTGGCGGAGAACGTCCTCGCGACGCAGGGCTGGGGCGCCTGGCCGACGTGCTCGGCGAAGATCGGCGCGTCGGGATCGGCCGAGCCGCGCGCGGCCGCACCGGTCGAGTCTCCGTCCGCGCCGGCGGCGGGGGAGTCCACTCAGGCGCCCGCCGCCGCACCGGCTCCCGCACCGGCGCCGGTCGAGGAGACGTATCAGCTTCCGGATGTGGAGCCGTCGGACGAGACCTACACGGTCGAGTCGGGTGACACGCTCTTCGACATCGCCACGAAGCTCGAGGTCGAGACCGGCTGGCTCGGCATCTTCGCGGTGAACCAGGAGACGATCTCCGACCCCGACCTCATCGAGGTCGGCGACGAGCTGATCCTGCCCGCGGAGTAACCGCGAGCGACCCTGTGGGCGGGGTGCCGGCGACGGCCCCCGCCCACGAGGTCAGCCGGCCAGTCCCTCCACGGAGTAGCGCCGCTCGATCCCGGCCGTGCGGCGACCCCATTCGCTCGCCGCGACGCGCGCCTGGTGCGCGCGGAAGGCGTGCTCGTCGGCGAATCGCTCGGCCACCGTCCAGACCAGGGGATCGGCAGTCGGTGCCACCTCGAACGAGAGGCAGCCGGGCTCGGCGCGAGTCAGCGCGACGTGGGTCGGCAGGTGCTCCGCGACCAGTCGCGCCTCGTCAGCATCCGCACACCGCAGTTCACCCGTCAATCGCACCTCGACCATGAACCTCACAGTAGAACGCGTCGGGCTGCCGGGCGGCAGGCGGTCGATACCCGGCGCAATGGGGGACGGCGACGAAGGGCGCGCCTCAGCGAACTGACATAATGTGCATTATCGGCGTGTGGTCGATCCGGCGAGACAGCCCCTCTCAGGGGCCGAACGACGCGGACACCAGGAAGCGCTCCACGTCGATCCGCAGCGCGACGCGCTCCGGATTCGGCCTCGGCGTCCGGTAGCGCGCCGCGTACTGCTCCTCAGCGCGTCGCACGGACTCGGCGTCGCTCAGCACGTGCGCCGTTCCCTCGAGCGTCGACCAGTGACGTCCGTCGACCTGGCAGGCCGCGACGCGCGGGTCCGCCGCCGCGAGACGCGCCTTCAGGGACGATCCGGAGGTGATCACCCACGCGCAGCGCTGCTCCAGGTCCAGCGCGACGCCGACCGGCGTGACGTGCGGCCGTCCGTCTCGACGCAGCGTCGTGAGCGTGCACAGGTGCCGCTCGGTCCAGAACTCGAGAAGATCCGGCGGGAACTCGGTCCAGCCCGGGCGCCAGGATGCCATTCGGTCATCCTCGCACCGTGCGCGGCGTGACGCGGCCTGATTCTCCCCCGAGGACCAATATATCGTTACGCGCGGCCCACGCGCCCACGTACTGCGCCAGGTGCTCGCCCGTCAGGGTCGTACGGGCGGCGACCAGATCCGCGGGTGTGCCCTCGAACACGATCCGCCCGCCGTCGTGGCCGGCGCCAGGGCCGAGGTCGATGATCCAGTCCGCGTGGGCCATGACGGCCTGGTGGTGCTCGATCACGATCACCGTCTTGCCCGAGTCGACGAGGCGGTCGAGCAGTCCGAGGAGGTTCTCGACATCGGCGAGGTGGAGCCCGGTCGTGGGCTCGTCCAGCACGTAGACGTCGCCCTTCTCCCCCATCTGGTTCGCGAGCTTGATCCGCTGCCGCTCGCCGCCCGACAGGGTCGACAGCGGCTGGCCCAGGGTGAGGTAACCGAGACCGACGTCCTCGAGACGACCCAGGATGGCGGCGGCCGCCGGGATCTTCGCCTCGCCCTCGGAGAAGAACGGCCGGGCCTCGGCGACGGGAAGGTCGAGGACCTCGGTGATGTCCCTGCCGCCGAGCTTGTACTCGAGCACCCCGGCCTGGAAGCGCTTGCCGCCGCAGTCCTCGCACGGCGTCTCGACCGTGTCCATGAAGCCCAGCTCCGTGATGATGACGCCGGCGCCCTTGCAGGTCGGGCAGGCACCCTCCGAGTTCGCGCTGAAGATCGCCGGCTTGACGCCGTTCGCCTTCGCGAACGCCTTGCGGATGGGCTCCAGCAGCCCCGTGTAGGTCGCCGGATTGCTGCGGCGCGAGCCCTTGATGGCGCCCTGGTCGATCGCCACCACATCCGGGCGGCGCGACACCGAGCCGTGGATCAGCGAGCTCTTGCCCGAGCCGGCGACGCCGGTCACGACCGTGAGCACGCCGAGCGGGATGTCCACATCCACGTCCTGCAGGTTGTTGTCCGCGGCGCCGCGGATCTCGATCGCGCCCGCGGCGGCCCGCACCTCGGGCTTCAGCTGAGCGCGGTAGTCGAGGTGCCGCCCGGTGAGCGTGCCGCTGGCCTTCAGGCCCTCGACGGTGCCCTCGAAGCAGATCGTGCCGCCTTCGCTGCCGGCCTTCGGCCCGAGGTCGACGACGTGATCGGCGATCGCGATCGCCTCGGGCTTGTGCTCGACGACCAGAACGGTGTTGCCCTTGTCGCGCAGCTGCAGCAGCAGCTCGTTCATCCGCTGGATGTCGTGCGGGTGCAGACCGATGGTCGGCTCGTCGAACACGTAGGTGACGTCGGTGAGCGACGACCCCAGGTGGCGCAGCATCTTGATCCGCTGCGCCTCTCCCCCGCTCAGCGTGCTGGACGGCCGGTTCAGGCTGAGGTACCCGAGTCCGAGGGTCACGAACGCCTCGAGGTTCGCCCGGAGGGCGTTCAGCAGCGGCCCCGCTCCCGGCTTGTCGAGCGCGCGCACCCAGTCGGCGAGATCCGTGACCTGCATCGCGCACGCGTCCGCGATGCTGATCCCGTCGATCTTCGACGAGCGCGCCGCCTCGGTGAGCCGCGTGCCTTCGCACTCCGGGCACGTCGCGAAGGTCGCGATCCGCTCCACGAAGGCCCGGATGTGCGGCTGCAGCGATTCGATGTCCTTCGAGAGCATCGACTTCGTGATCTTCGGGATCAGGCCCTCGTACGTCATGTTCATGTCGAACGCGCGCACCTTCGTGGGCTCCTTGTAGAGGAAGTCCTTGCGCTGTCGCTCGGTGAACGTCGAGATCGGCTTGTCGGCGGGGAAGAACCCGGATCCGGCGAAGCCCTTCACCATCCATCCGTCGGGCGTGTATCCCGGCACCAGGATCGCCCCCTCGAGCAGGGACTTCGACTCGTCGATCACCTGCGACAGGTCGATGTCCGACACCGAGCCGCGGCCCTCGCACCGCGGGCACATGCCACCCAGGTAGACGACGTCCTTGACGATCTTCTTCTCGCCGCTGGCCGACGTCGTCACGCCGCTGGCCTTCTGCGTCGGGATGTTGAACGAGAAGGCCGTGGGACCACCGATGTAGGGCTCCCCCAGCTTGCTGAACAGGATGCGCAGCATCACGTTCGCGTCCGTGACGGTGCCGACCGTGGAGCGCGGGTTGGCGCCCAGCCGCTCCTGGTCGACGATGATCGCGGTCGTGAGGCCCTCGAGCACGTCCACGTCGGGACGCGGCACGGAGGGCATGAACCCCTGCACGAACGCGCTGTAGGTCTCGTCGATCAGCCTCCGCGACTCGGCCGCGATCGTGTCGAACACCAGTGAGCTCTTGCCCGATCCCGAGACGCCCGTGAACACCGAGAGCCGTCGCTTGGGGATGTCCACGCTGACGTCCTTGAGGTTGTTCTCGCGCGCGCCCTGCACGCGGATCAGGACATGGGTGTCGGCGGGATGCACCGGCGCTCCTTCGATTCGGGGATGTGGCGGGTCTGAGATGCGGGACGGATGAGAGCGCTCAGCGCTGCTGGACGCGGATGGCGTTCCCGGCGGGATCGCGGAGGGCGAAGTCGCGCACGCCGTAGTCCTGGTCGATCGGCTCCTGGATGATGTCGACGTCCGGGGCGGCCTGCACCCTCTCGAACAGTGCGTCCACGTCGGGCGTGGCGAGCACGATCCCGGCGTACGTGCCCTTCGCCATCATCTCGGCGATGGTCTGGCGCTCGGTGTCGGTCAGGCCGGGATCGATCGCGGGCGGCGTGAGCACGATCGACGTGTCGGGCTGCCCGGCGGGGCCGACGGTGATCCAGCGCATGGCGCCCTGGCCCACGTCGAGGCGCACCTCGAAGCCGAGCACATCGCGGTAGAACGCGAGCGACGCCTCGGGGTCGGTGTGCGGCAGGAAGCTGGCGTTGATGGTGAGCCGGTTGTCCATGTCCGTCACGCTATCCGCGCACCCGCACGGGTCGCTTCTCGATTCCTGACCGGTCTGGTGACGGTCTTCACCACCAGCGACGGCAGTCCCTCCAGCCCGCTCCGCGCGGCCCGGCGGTAGACGCTCGGGGGCATGCCGACCAGCTCGGTGAACCGGCTACTGAACGTGCCGAGCGACGCGCAGCCGACCGCGAAGCAGACCTCCGTGACCGACAGGTCGCCGCGGCGCAGCAGGGTCATCGCCAGCTCGATGCGCCGCGTCATCAGGTACTGGTAAGGCGACTCGCCGTACGCCGCCTTGAACTGGCGGCTGAGGTGCCCGGCCAACAGGTGCACGCCACGCGCGAGCGCCTCGACGTCGAGCGGCTTGGCGTACTCGCGGTCCATCCGGTCGCGCACGCGGCGCAGCAGCGCGAGCTCGCGCAGCCGCGCGTCCTGCGCGGTCGAGTCGACGGAGGGGCCGGTCACAGGGGATATCGTGCCACGCCCTCCCGACGATCTCAGCCCTCGACGCCGGTGTCGCTCACCCACTTCGGCGCGGGCGGCTCCCACTCCTCCAGACCGCGGATGAGGTCGCGCGGGGTCGAGGCGACCAGGAGCGACTCGCGGAACGCGGATGCGACGAATCCCTCCTCGACCATCCGGTCGACCATGGTCAGCATCGGGCGCCAGAACCCCCGCACGTCGTACACCGCGACCGGCTTGCGGTGGATCCCGAGCTGCAGCCACGTCCACACCTCGAAGAACTCCTCGAGCGTGCCGATGCCGCCGGGCAGGGCCACGAACGCGTCGCCGAGCTCCGCCATCCGGAGCTTGCGCGCGTGCATGTCGGGCACGACCTCGAACGTGGTGAGGTCCGGGTGCGCGATCTCCTTGTCGACCAGCGCCTGCGGCATGACGCCGTGCACCGGCGCCCCCGCCTCGCGCGCCGCGGTCGACACCGCTCCCATGAGACCGACGTTCCCGCCGCCGTAGACCACGCCGATCCCCCGGGCGGCGAACGCCTGCCCGATGTCCACCGCAGCGCGGAGGTAGGCGGGGTCGTGACCGGGCGAGGAACCCGTGAAGACGGTGACGCGGCGGATGTGCGCCGGCCCGTCGCTCGGAGGCGTTGCGTGCATGCCTCCACCCTACGGACGTGGCTAGGTTGAAGAGGTGAGCTCGACAGAGGACGCCTATCTGCGCTACCCCCACCTCCACGGCGAGCTCGTGACGTTCACGGCGGCGGACGACGTCTGGGTCGCTCCGGTCACCGGCGGGCGCGCATGGCGCGTGACGAGCGACATCGCTCCGGTGCGCCAGCCCCGCTTCTCTCCGGACGGCAGCGTGATCGCCTACGTGTCGCACCGGGACGGGCATCCCGAGGTCATGGTGGCGGAGGTCTCCGGCGGCGGGGTGCGCCGGCTCACATACTGGGGCGCGCAGAGCACGATCCTGCTCGGCTGGACGCAGGACGGCCGCATCCTCGTCGCGTCGAGCGGCGGCGAGTCCAACACACGCCACACGGTCGTGAAGGCCGTCGCCCTGGACGGCTCGTGGGAGCGCCTGGACCTCGGGATGGCCTCGGGCGTCGCGCTGCACGCGGACGGGCGCGTCGCCCTGGCGACGCCCGGCAGCCGCCCGCCCGCTCATTGGAAGCGCTACCGCGGCGGCACCGCTCCTCGCCTGTGGCTGCGCGAGGCCGGCGGCGACTGGAGCCGGCTGCTGCCGGACGAGACCGCCGGGATCACCGACCCGCTCTGGGTCGGCGACGCGCTGGTGTTCGCGTCCGACCGGGCGGCCGCGTTCCCCGACCGTGCCGACGAGCAGGCGAACCTGTGGATCTGGGACGTCCCGGGCGAGGGAGAGCCGCGCCGGCTCACACATCAGGGTCCCGACGAGGGCTATGTCCGCGACCCGAGCACCGACGGGTCGCGGATCGTGTGGCACAGCCGGGGTCGGCTGCGGATCCTCGATGCGCTGGACGCCCGGCCCCGCACGATCGAGGTCACTCTGCCCGGCACGGCGCCGGAGCCCCTGGTCCTGGGCGGGAACCGCCGCCTCGACGCCTTCGCGCCCGACCACGACGCCTCGGGCAGCCTGGTCGCGTGGCGCGGCAAGGCCTTCTGGGTCGCACACCGCGAGGGCCCGGCCCGCGCGCTGCTCGCCGACTCCGGCATCCGCGCGCGTGAGCCGATCGTGCTGGGCCGCACCGGCCTCGGCGCGGTCGTGAGCGACGCGACCGGTGAGGATGGCATCGACGTGCTCGCGCTCGACGGATCGGAGCCGCCGCGGCGCATCCTGTCCGGGGAGCTCGGCCGGGTGCTGCACCTCGCGGCCTCGCCCGCGGGTGACAGGATCGCGGCCATCTCGCACGACGGCGCGATCCGCGTGATCGACCCCGTGGCAGGCACGGCCCGGCAGATCGGCCGGTCCGGACGCGGCGAGGCGCTCACGCCCCGCTTCTCCCCCGACGGCCGGTACCTGGCGTGGTCGCAGCCGGTCGACGCGGGCGGCGACCTGCACGCGATCTGGATCGCCGAGGCCGATGGATCGGCGCCCGCGGTGCGCCTGACCACCGGTCAGTACAACGACCGCTCCCCCGACTTCACGCACGACGGCAGGCACCTCGTGTTCCTGTCCGACCGCACGTTCGATCCGCACTACAACAAGCACGCGTTCGACCTCGCGTTCATCGGCGCGACCCGGCCCTGGCTGATCCCCCTGTCCGCGACCGAGCCGGCCCCGTTCGGCCCGAGCGTCGACGGCTGGCCGCTCTCCGCGCCGAGGAAGGCGGAGGACGGCGCCGTGGCGTGTCCCGACCTGGACGCCGAGGCCGCCGAGGAGCGGATCGTGCCGTTCCCGGTGCCGTCCGCGGAGTACCGCGACCTCACGTGCGCCGATGGCGGCGTGCTGTGGGTCGCCGTGCACCCCGAGCAGGGTGTGCTCGGCTCGCGGCGCGCGGGCGTGCGGGACGAGGCCACGCCCGACAGCCTCGAGCGCTGGTCCTTCGCCGATCGCAAGGTCGAGACCCTGGTCGACGCCGTCGACGCATACGCGGTCTCGGGCGACGGAGAGCGCGTCGTGGTGCGCCACCGCGACGCGGTCACGGTCGTCCCCGCCACCCGGCCCGCCAAGGACGACGCGGTGCGCGTGGACCTGTCCCGGCTGCGTTTCAGCGTCGACCCGCGCGCCGAATGGCGCCAGATGTTCGACGAGAACGCGCGCATCATGCGCGATCACTTCTGGCGCGCCGACATGGACGGCGTCGACTGGGCCGCCGTGACCGACCGCTGGCGCCCCGTCCTCGAGCGCGCCCTCACGCACGACGACGTCGTGGACATCCTGTGGGAGACGGTGGGCGAGCTGAACACCTCGCACGCGTACGTGACTCCCCCGTCGCCGCTCGGGAACCAGGGCCGGCGTCTGGGCTTCCTGGGCGCGGACCTCTCCCCCGCAGCGGACGGCTGGCGCATCGACCGGATCCTGCCGGGCGAGTCCAGCGACCCGCACGCCCGCTCCCCGCTGCGGCAGGCGGGCGTCGGGGCGCGTGCGGGCGACGTGATCGTCGCGGTCGACGGGGCCCCGGTGGACCCGGTGGCGGGCCCGTCGGCGCTGCTGATCGGGGCGGCCGAGCGCCCGGTCGAGCTCACGCTCCGCCGTGATGGCGAGGACCGCCGGGTGGTGGTGGTCCCGCTGGCGGACGAGGAGGTGCTGCGGTACCAGGACTGGGTGCGCTCCCGCCGTGCATACGTCGCCGAGCGCAGCGGCGGACGCCTGGGCTACGTCCACGTCCCCGACATGCAGAGCTACGGATGGGCGCAGCTGCACCGCGACCTGCGCATCGCGACGGACGCCGAGGGCGTCATCGCGGATGTGCGCTATAACCGCGGCGGCCACACGAGCCAGCTCGTCGTGGAGCGGCTCGCGTCCCGCGTGATCGCGTGGACGGCCGCGCGGCAGTTCGACGACATGATGCCGGATCCGGATCGCGCCCCGCGCGGCCCCGTCGTGCTGGTCGCCAACGAGTTCTCCGGTTCCGACGGCGACATCGTCAACGCGCGCGCCCAGGCGCTCGGCGTGGGACCTGTCGTCGGCGTGCGGACGTGGGGCGGCGTGGTGGGCATCGACAGCCGCTTCGCCCTCGTCGACGGCACGAAGATCACCCAGCCCCGGTACGCCTACTGGCTGCAGGGCAAGGGCTGGGGCGTCGAGAACCACGGCGTCGACCCCGACATCGAGGTCGTGCACAGCCCGGCGCAGATCCTCCGCGCGGACGATCCGCAGCTCGACCGCGCGATCGACGAGGCGCTCGCCCGGCTGGCCGCGACCCCCGCCGCCGCACCGCCCGAGCTCCCGGCGCCCAGGGTGCGCCCGCGCCGGTGATCGGGGTCCTGACCGGCTTCGCGGTCGTCGGCCTCGCCATCGTCACCGGTTACATCGTCGCGCGCATCGACCTGCTGGGCGAGCACGCGCGGTACGTCCTGAGCCGGCTGACGTTCTTCGTCCTCAACCCGTTCCTGCTGTTCGCGGTGCTGTCGGACGCCGACCTCACGCTGCTCTTCTCCGCGCTGCTGCCGGTGTCCATGCTCGCCGCGTTCGCGATCTTCCTCGTGTACGCGCTCGTCGCGCGCCTGGTCTGGAGGCGCTCGACGGGCGAGATCGTGCTCGGCGCGCTCGGCGCGGGCTACGTCAACGCGAACAACATCGGGATCCCGATCTCCACCTACCTGCTCGGCAACGGCGCGTACTCCGCGCCGATCATCCTGGTGCAGCTGCTGGTCATCACGCCGATCGTGCTCGCGATCCTCGACGCGGTGTCGTCGGGCGGCGTCGCGGGGCCCCGCGAGCTCGGGCGCGTGATGCGCCGCACGCTGCGCAACCCCATGATCATCGGCGCGGCACTCGGGGTTCTCGTGGCGGTCACGGGTGTCGACCTCCCGCCGCTCGTCATGGAGCCCGTGGGCCTGCTCGCCGGCGCCGCGGTCCCGGTCCTGCTGCTCAGCTTCGGGATGTCCCTGCACGGCCAGCGCGTGCTGACCACCCGAGCGTCGCGCCCCGACGTGCTGCTCGCCACCGCCATGAAGCTGCTGGTGATGCCCGTGGTCGCGTGGGCGTTCGGGCTGCTGTTCCAGCTCGACGGCCACGCCATGCTGGTCGTGGTGGTGCTGGCCGCCCTGCCCAGCGCGCAGAACGTGTTCAACTACGCGCAGCGCTACGGCGTGGGCGAGGTGCTCGCGCGCGACGTCGTCTTCCTCACCACGTTCTGCTGCGTCCCCGTCGTCTTCGCCGCCGCGATGATCTTCGGCACCTGACCTCGGCGGGTCACACGCGCAGGGCGCGCAGGAGGCGTTCCGCCTTCCAGCGGGACTCGGCGTACTCGTCGTCGGCGTCCGACTGCACGGTGATCCCGCCGCCGGTTCCGAGCACGTACTCGCCGCCGCCGTCGGTCAGGAGCGTCCGGATGATCACGCCGAGGTCCGCGCGCCCGTCGGCGGCGATCCAGCCCATGGCGCCGGCGTACGCACCCCGCGGGGTGGGCTCGACCTCGTCGATGATCTGCATCGTGCGGAGCTTGGGCGCGCCGGTCATGGACCCGGCCGGGAACAGCGCCCGCAGCGCGTCGACCGTCCCGACGTCACCGCGGAGCGTGCCGCGCACCGTCGAGACCAGCTGGTGCACCGACGCGTACGACTCGACCGCCATCAGGGAGGGCACCTCGACCGTGCCGACCTCGCACACCTGCGACAGGTCGTGCCGCAGCAGGTCGACGATCATGAGGTTCTCCGATCGGAACTTCGGATCCGTGGCGAGGCGCCGGGCTGCCGCCGCGTCGTCGGCCGGCGTCGCGGCGCGCGGCGTGGTCCCCTTGATGGGCTTCGCCTCGATCGTGCGCGCTCCCCCGTCCGCATCGATCCGCGCGTAGCGCTCGGGCGAGGATCCCAGGACGAACGCCCGCGCGCCCGGGACGTCGTGCTGCAGATACGCCGCGTAGGGCGCGGGGTTGAGGGCGCGCAGGCGCTCGAACGCCTCGGCGGGCGCGAGCACGCTCCGCACGCTCGCCCGGTGGGTGAGGTTCACCTCGTAGGAGTTGCCGGCGTGGAGGTGCTCCTGCACGGCGTCGAACGCGTCCCGGTACCAGCCGGGGGTCCGCTCGGGCGGGAGCGAGCCGAGCACGTCCGCGGCGGGAGCGGCGGGAAACTCGAGCGGCTCGACGCGCGAGGGCCGCATCCACACGGCATCCGGAAGCCGTGTGTCGGAGCGCGCGGGCAGGTCGGGGCGCGACGCGTAGCCGAAGTAGCCGTACCAGCGGTCATCCGCCGCGCCCTCGGCCAGCTCCGCTGCGAGCACCGCGAACACGTCGTCGCCGACGACCTCGGCGCGCCCGTCGACGTGGCGGGTGACCTCGCGGCGGGCCGCGGAGTACGTCAGGGAGACGTCGGACGGCTCCAGCCACGCCAGCTGCGGCCCGCCGTCGCCCGCCTGCAGCCACACGCACCGGGCGGCCGTCGTCGCGGCCGGGAACCCGCCCATCACGCGGCGCCGAGGAAGTTGCGCACGATGTCCTCGCCGTGCTCGGTCAGGATGGACTCCGGATGGAACTGCACGCCTGCGATCGGCAGCGTGCGGTGCGCAACGCCCATCACGAGGCCCGTGCGCGCGTCCGTCGCGGTCACCCGCACGTCGTCCGGCAGCTCGAGCGCCGCGAGCGAGTGGTAGCGGATGGCGCGGAAGCCGTCGGGAAGTCCCGCGAACAGTCCTGATCCGTCGTGCCGCACGGTTGCGTCGACGCCGTGACCGGGGTCGACCCGCTCCACCACTCCCCCGAAGGCCGTGACGATGCCCTGCATGCCCAGGCACACCCCGAGCACCGGCCGCTCCCCCGCGCGCAGGATCTCCCGCCCGACCGCGAAGTCGTGCGGATCCGCCGGATGTCCCGGCCCCGGCGAGAGCACCACGAAGTCGTGGCTCAGCACATCCGCCGCGGTGCATTCGTCGTGCTCGACGACGCGCGGCAGCCCACCGGTGACCCGTGCGATCAGATGCACGAGGTTCCCGGTGTAGCTGTCGTGGTGGTCCACGACCACGACGTCATGCGAGGGCATGGATCTATTGTGCGGGCCGCGGACCTCGCCGCGGCCGCGACCGCCGCCCGTTACTCGCCCGCGAAGGCGCTCACGTCGCCGACGAGGCGCGTGTTGTCGGCGGGCACGGGGTCCACGGCCGCGCGGGCCACCTCGGCCGCGAACTCCGACACGTTGTACAGCTTGCCGGCCGACTCGCGGCGCTGGGCGATCGCGCCGGGGTTGGCGCGCTCGAGCAGGGTCGCCGTGATGGTGCCCTCGATCATGTCGCCCGAGACCACGGTGAAGCCGATGCCCTTCTCCTCGAGCGACGGGATGAGCTCGCGCAGCGCGTCCTCGCCGGCCCGCTTGGAGAGCGCGACCGGCTCGTACTCCGGCATGGTCGGCGTGGTGCGGATGAAGTGCGCCTGGTGGCTCGTGACGAAGACCACGCGCGAACCCTCGCGCAGCAGCGGCAGCGCCGCCTGCAGCGCGCCCACCTGCGCGTCGCGGTTGAGCTTCAGGGCGTAGTCCTCCTCCATGCCGGACTCCATGCCGCCCGAGGCGTTCAGCACGAGGATGTCGAGGCCGCCGAACTCCTCCTGGACCGCCTCGAACATCGCCTGCACGGTGGACGTGTCCGTGAGGTCGGCGCCGACCACGAGCGCCTTCACGCCCAGCTCGCGCACCTCGTTCGCCAGCTTCTCGGCGCGAGGGGCCTTGTTGCGGTAGTTGATGACGACGTCCGCACCGGCCTGGGCGAAGTAGCGCACGGTGTCGGCGCCGATGCCGCGGGACGAGCCGGTCACGAGCGCGACCTTGCCGGTCAGGGTGCCGGGGGCGATGGGCTGCGACGGGGCGTCGGTCACGGGGACTCCTGGGGGTTCGAGCGGGATCCGGATGGGCGCGGCGATGCGCGCCCGGGTCTGTTCGACAGTACCAACGCGGTCGCGCGCGCCTGTGTGCCGAGCCTCCAATGTCGTGGGCGCGCCGTTGTCCATGCCCGCGTCGCACGGCGCTGGTATGGTGCGGAAAAGGAGGGCCGCATGGAGTTCATCGAGCAGTGGGCCTGGGTCGGCTGGGTGGCGCTGATCGCCCTGTTCCTGGCGATCGAGATCATGTCGGGCGAGCTGACGTTCCTCATGCTGGGCCTCGGATCCACGGCCGGCATGATCGCGGCGTTCGCCGATGCTCCGCTGTGGCTGCAGGTGATCATCGCGGCCGTAGCCGCGGTCGCCTTCCTCCTCCTGCTGCGGCCCCCGCTCCTGCGCCGCCTGCGCAAGGGCTCCGACCCGCAGAAGTTCAACGTCGACGCGCTGGTCGGTCGCCGCGGCGTGGTGACCGAGACCGTCACGGCGCTCTCCGGCCGCGTGAAGCTCGTCAACGGCGACTCGTGGTCGGCGCGGGTGCGCGACGGAGCCGACCTGCCGCCGCAGACCCCGATCGTCGTCGAGTCGATCCAGGGCGCCACCGCGATCGTCGCGCCCGCGCCCACCCCCGCACAGGAGGCCTGAATCATGGAGCTCATCGGAACGGTCCTGCTGTGGATCCTTGCCGCCGCGGTGGTGGTCGTCGTGATCACGATCCTCGTGCAGGCGATCCGCATCGTGCCGCAGAGCGAGGCGTTCATCATCGAGCGGCTCGGCCGCTACCACCGGACGCTGTTCGGCGGCCCTCACCTGCTCTTCCCGATCATCGACCGGCCGCGGGCCCGGGTCGACCTGCGCGAGCAGGTCGTGTCGTTCCCGCCGCAGCAGGTCATCACCGAGGACAACCTGTCGGTCGCGGTCGACGTGGTCGTGTACTTCCGCGTCACGGATCCGCGCGCCGCGACCTACGAGATCGCCAACTACCTGGGGGCGGTCGAGCAGCTCTCGATCACGACGCTGCGCAACGTGGTCGGCGGCCTGAACCTCGAGGAGGCGCTGGTCAGCCGCGACGTCATCAACGCCAAGCTCAGCGCGACGCTCGACGAGGCGACCGGGCAGTGGGGCATCAAGGTCGGCCGCGTGGAGCTCAAGGCGATCGATCCGCCCGCGACGCTCCAGGATGCGATGGAGAAGCAGATGCGCGCCGAGCGCGACCGCCGCGCCGCGATCCTGACCGCCGAGGGGCACAAGCAGTCGCAGATCCTCGTCGCCGAGGGCGCCCGGCAGGCGGAGATCCTCAAGGCCGAGGGCGACAAGCAGGCCCAGGTCCTGCGCGCCGAGGGCGAGTCGCAGGCGATCCAGACCGTGTTCCACGCCATCCACGCCGGAGCGCCGGACGACAAGCTGCTCGCCTACCAGTACCTGCAGGCGCTGCCGAAGATCGCCGAGGGCGAGGCGAGCAAGCTGTGGCTCATCCCCAGCGAGCTCACCGAGGCGCTCAAGGGCATCGCGGGCGGCTTCGCGCGCCCCGCCGACAGGGCGTGACGCACCCGTACCTGGTGGGCACGGCCCACCCGCGCGTCCTCGCCCATCGGGGCCTGGTCCACCGCGGACCGCTGCACGACGACGAGTTCGTGGTCGAGAACTCCTTCGCGGCGATCGCCGCCGCGCACGCCGCAGGGGCCGACTACGTCGAGTCCGACTGCCACCTCACGGCCGACGGCCATGTCGTGCTCTTCCACGACGACACGCTCGAACGCGTGACCGGCGACCCGCGGCCGCTCGCGGCCGTGACGCTGCGCGAGCTCGAGCTGCTGATGGCCGACCGAGGCGGGCTCGCGACCCTCGCGCAGACGCTCGAGGCGTTCCCGACGACGCGCTTCAACCTCGACGTGAAGGCGCCGGCGGCGGCCGTGCCGCTCGGACGGATGATCGCCGAGCACGCCGACCGGGTGCTCGTCACGAGCTTCTCGGATGCGCGCCGCCGTGCGGCCCTCGCCGCGGCGGCGCCCGCGCTGCCCGCCACCTCCCCCGGCACGGGCACGGTCGCCCTCCTTGTGGCGGCGGTCGCCCTGCACCTCAAGCCCCTCGCGACCCGGCTGCTGCGCGGGCTCGACGCCCTGCAGATCCCGGAGCGCCGCGGCGCGGTCCGCGTCCTGTCGCCGCGCCTGCTCGCCTGGGCGCACGAGAGCGGCGTGGAGGTCCACGTGTGGACCGTGAACGACGCCGAGCGCATGCGCGAGCTGGTCGCGATGGGCGTGGACGGGATCGTCACGGACGTCGCCGACGTGGCCCTCGAGACGCTCGCGCGCTGATCGCGCCATCCCGCTGGGATTCCGCTGGGAAAGGCGGATGGCGGCGTCCGCTTCGGATGATGTGCACAGGCGGGGACGTTATACCTGTCACCGACGAGAGGACCACACAATGGCAGATCGCAGCCTTCGCGGAATCCGACTCGGCGCCCAGAGCCTCCAGAGCGAAGAGGGCGTCGTTTTCATGGAGCGGACCCAGTACACGTACCACTGTGCTGCCTGCGACCGCGACACCACCCTGACGTTCGCGGCCGACGCCGAGGCCCCCGAGACGTGGGAGTGCCGCGGCTGCGGCGGCGAGGCGCTTCTGAAGGTCGACGGCAGCACGGTCGAGGTCGACCACAGCGGCGACAAGGCGCCGCGCACGCACTGGGACATGCTCCTGGAGCGCCGCACCATCCCGGAGCTCGAGGAGATCCTGGCGGAGCGTCTGGAGTTCATCCGCGCGCGCCGCGGCGCGGGCGAGGACCCTACGCGCGCCAAGTCGGCCTGACCGACTCCCCCACGACGACGCCGGCCCGCGTGGCCGGCGTCTTTCGTGTGCCCGCCGCCGGGCGACGTCATGCGTCATCGGCGTGCCCGCCGCTCCAATAGGCTGGGCGCATGGCGAACAGCGTGGATCGAGCCGTCGGCATCGACATCGGCGGCACCGGCATGAAGGCCGGCATCGTGGACCTCGGCAAGGGCGAGCTTGTCAGCGACCGGGTCCGCATCCCCACTCCCAAGGGCGCGAAGCCCAAGGACGTCCTGGCGACCGTCACGGAGCTCATCGAGCTGCTCGGTCCCGACGCCGAGGAGCTGCCGGTGGGCATCTGCTTCCCGACGATCGTGAAGCACGGCCGCACCATGTCGGCGTCGAACGTGTCGAAGAAGTGGATCGACTTCGAGGCCGAGAAGTTCTTCGAGGAGGGTCTCGGCCGCAGCATCCACTTCGTGAACGACGCGGACGCGGCCGGCCTCGCCGAGCTGCGCTTCGGCGGCGCCAAGGACCAGCCCGGCCTCACGATCCTGACGACGCTCGGCACCGGGATCGGCTCGGCGTTCCTGTTCGAGGGCGCCCTCGTGCCGAACACCGAGCTCGGGCACCTGCAGTGGAACGGCGAGAAGATCGAGGCCTACGCGGCGCCGACCGCGCGCGAGCGCGAGGACCTCTCCTGGGAGGACTGGGCCGGTCGCCTGCAGGAGTTCTACGACCACGTCGAGTTCCTGTTCTCGCCCGACCTGATCCTCGTCGGCGGCGGCGTGTCGAAGAACCCCGAGAAGTTCATGCCGCTGCTGAAGACGCGCGCCCCCATGCGCACGGCCACGCACCTGAACAACGCCGGCATCATCGGCGCCGCCTCCCTGGCCCTCTGACCTGAGACAGCAAGCGCCCGGATCCTTCACGGATCCGGGCACTTCTGCATGGGACGAATGGGCCGGCCTGTACGCCGGGTTCTGTTCAGGGGCTCGCGCCCCCTTGACGGCCATCTCTCTCGGCGACACGTTGCCGTGACGCTCCAGCGACCTACCCGAGGACTCGGCGGGCCGCGTCAACATCCTCTGTCTGGTCTTGCTCCGGGCGAGGTTTACCGAGCGGATCGCGTCACCGCGACCCCTGGTGGTCTCTTACACCGCCGTTTCACCCTTACCAGGACGAGGTCCTGGCGGTCTGCTTTCTGTGGCACTGTCTCGCGGATCACTCCGGGTGGGTGTTACCCACCGCCCTGCCCTGTGGAGCCCGGACGTTCCTCGGCGCGCGGCGGCGGACCGCCCGCGACGCGGCCGTCCGGCCGACCCATTCGCACGTTCCAGTGTAGGCGTCGCGCCTGTGAGCGCGGCGTCAGCTCCTGGGCGCGTGCGCCTGGAGGAACGCGTACACCTCGGTGGTGTCGACCCCCGGGAACGAGCCCGTCGGGAGGGTGGCGAGGAGGGTGCGGGGCGTGGCCGCGTTGGGCCAGGCCCCGTCGCGCCAGGCTGCCTCGAGCTCCGCCGGCGGGCGTCGGCAGCACGTCTCCACCGCGTGCCTCGACACGCCGCGATGGGGCGTGTCGCGCCCCACGAACCACTTCGTGTCGTCGAAGCGCACGCCCACGCTGACCGAGTGGGCCCCCTGACTCGAGTGCTCGACGCGCGCGGTGCACCAGTAGGTGCCGTTTCCCGTGTCGGTGTACTGGTAGTAGGGGTTGAACCGGTCGTCGATGTCGAACACGACCCGGCTCGTCCACCGGCGGCAGCACAGCTGGCCTTCGATCGATCCCAGCCGATCCGTCGGGAAGTTCACGTCGTCGTTCTCGTAGGCCTTCGTGATCGTCCCCGACTCGTGCACCTTGAGGAAGTGCACGGCGATGTCCAGGTGGCGCGTCGCGAGGTTGGTGAACCGGTGCGCGGCGCTCTCGTACGAGACGGCGTACGCGTCTCGCAGATCCTCGATCGAGATCGCTCGCCGCGCCTTCGCCTCGCGCAGGAACGGAACCGCGTGATCCTCCGGGATCAGCAGAGCCCCCGCGAGGTAGTTCTGCTCCACCCTCTGACGCAGGAACTCCGTGTAGTCGGCGGGCTCCGCATGCCCCAGCACACGGCTGGCGAGCGCCTGCAGGACGGCGGTGCGCGGATCGCCGCTCACCCGCTCCGGCAGGTAGATCCTCCGGTGGCGCAGGTCCGCGACGCTTCGCGTGGTCTGCGGGAGGTCCGGTGCGTAGTGCAGCGTGAATCCCAGATGGGCCGCGATGTCGCTCGCGGCACGCTGAGTCAGCGGCCCACCGGGGTGGCCGACCGCCGCGAGCAGGTCGCGCGCGTGCTGCTCGAGCTCGGCGAAGTAGTTGTGCTGGCGGCGCATGAGCCTGCGCAGCTCGAGGTTCGCCCGCCGCGCCTGCTCCGGTGTCGCGGCGCGCTCGTCGTGGAGCCGGTCGACCTCGGCCGCGAGCGACAGGATCGCCTGGAGCGCGTGATCCGGCACGGACTTGGAGATCCGGAACGGCTCCAGCCCCAGCGACTGCAGCCGGGGAGAGCGCAGCGCGCGCTCGACCGCCAGCTCCAGGCCCGCGCGCTCGTCGAGCGCCTCGGTCTCGAGCAGGGCGTCCAGCCCGGTGCCCAGCGCCTTCGCGATCGCCCGCAGCATCGACAGGCGCGGCTCCCGGCGCCCGTTCTCGAGCATCGACAGCTGGCTCGGCGCACGCCCGACCGCCGCGGCGAGGGCATCCAGGGTCATGCCGCGCTCGGCGCGGAGCTGCCGGATGCGGCGCCCCACCGCGAGAGCATCGGGACCGTCTTCGTCGAAAAGTTCCGCCGTGGTCATGCCGGGATCATGCCACAGAAGGTCCGCAGAACAGAAGATCTGGCGATCTTCTCCCGGCGAACTTGGTCTACGCGCGCTTCTCTTCACAGATCGTGGACCTCAAGAAGTCCCCCGAGACGAGGAGCACGACGATGAGCACTCTCGATCAGCACCCCATGCCCGCCCGCCCGGGCGACCAGACGCAGACCGCGGACGACCTGCGCCTGGAGTGGAGCGCCGACCCGCGCTGGAGCGGGATCGCGCGCGACTACACGGCCGAGGACGTCATCCGGCTGCGCGGAACGGTCCGCGAGGACGCGACGCTCGCCCGGCGGGGCGCGCAGACCCTCTGGCAGCGCCTGGCCGACGCCGAGCCGGTGCGCGCCCTCGGCGCGATGACCGGGAACCAGGCGGTCCAGCAGGTCCGCGCCGGTCTGAAGGCCATCTATCTCTCCGGCTGGCAGGTCGCGGCCGACGCCAACCTGTCGGGCCAGACCTACCCCGACCAGTCGCTGTACCCGGCCAACTCCGTTCCGGCTGTGGTGCGCCGCATCAACAATGCGCTGCTGCGCCAGGATCAGCTCGAGCACGCCGAGGGCGGCACGACGCGCGACTGGATGGCACCGATCGTCGCGGACGCGGAGGCCGGGTTCGGCGGTCCGCTCAACGCCTATGAGCTGGCGCACGCGATGATCCAGGCCGGCGCCGCCGGCATCCACTGGGAGGACCAGCTCGCGAGCGAGAAGAAGTGCGGCCACCTCGGCGGCAAGGTGCTCGTGCCGACGCAGCAGCACATCCGCACCCTCAACGCCGCGCGCCTCGCTGCCGACGTCGCGGGCGTCCCGACCATCCAGATCGCCCGCACCGACGCCCTGGCGGCCGATCTGCTGACCAGCGACGTCGACGAGCGCGACCGCCCGTTCCTGACCGGCGGGCGCACGAGCGAGGGGTTCTACCGCGTGCGGAACGGCATCGAGCCGGTCATCTCCCGCGGGCTGGCGTACGCGCCGTACGCCGACCTGCTGTGGGTGGAGACCGGCACGCCCGACGTGGAGCTCGCCCGAGAGTTCGCCGCAGCGATCCACGCGGAGCACCCGGGCAAGATGCTCGCCTACAACTGCTCGCCCAGCTTCAACTGGCGGCGGGCGCTCTCGGACGCCGAGATCGCCTCGTTCCAGGACGAGCTCGCCGCGCTGGGCTACCGGTTCCAGTTCATCACCCTCGCGGGGTTCCACGCTCTGAACCACTCGATGTTCCAGCTCGCGCGCGGCTACGCCGAGAACGCCATGACGGCGTACGTCGACCTGCAGGAGGCGGAGTTCGCCGCCGAGAAGGACGGGTACACCGCGACGAAGCATCAGCGCGAGGTGGGCACCGGCTACTTCGACCACGTCTCCACGGCGCTCAACCCCGACAGCGCCACCCTCGCCCTCGTGGGCTCCACCGAGTCCGAGCAGTTCCATTGAGCGCCCACCCCGCGCGCCACCGCATTCACTCCAGCGCAAGGAGAGCAGCATGACCATCATCGACACCGCCCCGACGAGGACGGACTTCCCCACGCCCGAACCCACCGCTCCTTCCATCGAGGTGGTGGGCGCCATCCACCCCCGGTTCGAGGAGATCCTCACGCCGGAAGCGCTCGCGTTCCTGGCGCAGCTCCACGAGCTGTTCGCCGCCGCGCGGTACGCCCGGCTCGCCGATCGTCTGCGTCGTGGCTACGAGATCGGCACCGGCCGGGATCTGCGGTTCCGCGACGACACCGCGCGCATCCGGGACGACGACGGCTGGCGCGTCGCCGGGCCCGGCCCCGGACTGGAGAACCGGCGCGTCGAGATCACGGGTCCGACCGATCCCCGGATGACCGTCAACGCGCTCAACTCCGGCGCCGACGTGTGGCTCGCCGACCAGGAGGACGCCACCAGCCCCACCTGGCGGAACGTGATCGGCGGACAGCTGTCGCTGCACGACGCCATCCGCGGGCGGCTCACCCACACGACCCCGGAGGGCAAGCGCTACGAGGTCACGGCGGCGCGCACGCCCACCATCGTGATGCGCCCCCGCGGCTGGCACCTCGAGGAGCACCACCTGCGGTTCACCGACCGCCACGGCCGCAACCGCCCGGCATCCGGCTCGCTCGTGGACTTCGGGCTCTACTTCTTCCACAACGCCCAGGAACTCATCGCCCGCGGCGCGGGGCCCTACTTCTACCTGCCGAAACTGGAGTCGGCCGAGGAGGCCCGCCTCTGGGACGACGTCTTCAGCTTCGCGGAGCAGTACGTCGGCATCCCCCGCGGCACCATCCGCGCGACGGTGCTGATCGAGACGCTCCCCGCGGCGTTCGAGATGGAGGAGATCCTGTACGAGCTGCGCCACCACGCGGCGGGCCTGAACGCCGGGCGATGGGACTACATCTTCTCGGCGATCAAGACCTACCGGGGCCGTGGCGCACGGTTCGTGCTGCCGGACCGCAACGAGGTCACGATGACCGTGGGGTTCATGCGCGCCTACACCGAGCTGCTGGTCAAGACGGCGCATCGGCGCGGCGCGTACGCCATCGGCGGCATGAGCGCGTTCATCCCGAGCCGGCACGACGCCGAGATGAACGCGCGCGCCCTCGAGAAGGTGGCCGCCGACAAGCGCCGGGAGGCCGGCGACGGCTTCGACGGCACGTGGGTCGCGCATCCCGACCTCATCCCTGTCGCCCGCGCCGAGTTCGACGCCGTGCTCGGCGACCGGCCGAACCAGCTGGAGCGCACGCGCGACGACGTCACCGTGTTCCCCCGCCAGCTGCTCGATCTGTGGATCGGTCGTCCCATCACGGACGAGGGCGTGCGCGGCAACGTCTCGGTGGCGATCCGGTACATCGAGGCGTGGCTGCGCGGCATCGGGGCCGTCGCGATCGACGGGCTCATGGAGGACGCGGCGACGGCCGAGATCTCGCGGTCGCAGGTCTGGCAGTGGATCCGGCAGGAGCGCAGCACCGAAGAGGGCACGCCCATCACGCGCGAGCACGTGTCACGCCTGGTCGACGAGGTGCTCGCCGCCTCGCCGCGCCACGACGGCGACCGCTTCGACGAGGCCGCCGCGGTGTTCCGCGACGTCGCACTGAGCGAGACGTTCCCGGCCTTCCTCACCGTGAAGGCGTACGCCGAGCACCTGGTCGAGCTCGACCGCTGAACCGGCAACCGGGGCCGCCCGTCTCGCTCGGGCGGCCCCGGTGGCGTCAGTCCTTCGCGGCGCTGTCGGAGATCCGCAGGTCCAGCCGGAAGTCCACGGGGAAGGTCCCGAACAGGAGGCGGCCGGCCGAGGCGGCCGAGGCGCGCATGGCCTCGGCCGCCTCCTCCGCCTGCTCGGCCGGCGCGTGCACGAGGACCTCGTCGTGGAGGAAGAAGGCGATGTGCGCGCGCCGGGCGAACGCCGGCCCGGACCGCGGCGCCGCCCGATCGGCCGCGACCGGGGGCAGCTGCGCGAGGCGCAGGCGCAGGTCGGCGAGCCACGCGAGCGCCCACTCCGCCGCGGTCCCCTGCACCACGAAGTTCCGCGTGAACCGGCCGCGGTCGCGCCCGATGCGACGGGCGCGGCTCTCGTCGGCGGCGGATGCGGCGGGCCCGGACGCCCGCTCCTGGGCCGCGCGCCACGCCGCCTCGGGCGGTCGCGAGGTGCGGCCGAGCCAGGTGGCGACCACGCCGCCCTCCTCCCCCATGCGCGCGGCGGCGTCGACCAGCCCCATCGCCTGCGGGAAGACCTTGCGCAGCCGAGGCACGAGGCGACCGGAGTCGCCGGTCGTCGCGCCGTACATCGCGCCCAGCACCGCGATCTTCGCCTCGGCGCGCGTCGCGACCGCCCCGCTCGCGACGATGCCCTCGTAGAGGTCGCGGCCTCGTGCGGCGTCGGCCATCCGCTCGTCTCGCGCCATGGCGGCGAGCACGCGCGGCTCGAGCTGCGCGACGTCCGCCCCGACGATGCGCCAGCCCGGATCCGCCCGCAGCGCCCCGCGCAGCTGGCGCGGGAGCTGCAGCGCGCCGCCGCCGGACGACGCCCAGCGCCCGGTGACGACGCCGCCGGGCACGTAGACGGGGCGGAAGCGCCCGTCGTGCACCCACTCGTCGAGCCACGCCCACCCGTTCGCCGTGAGCAGGCGCGCGAGGCGCTTGTACTCGAGCAGGGGCGGGATGGCGGGGTGATCGATCTGGCCGAGCTCCCACTTGCTCGTGGACTCCACGAGGATCCCCGCGTCGTGCAGCGACTTCAGCAGGCGCGGCGGGGAATCGATCGAGACCGTCGGGTCGTCCAGGGCCTCCCGCACCTCCGCCGCGACACGCGCCATCCGCTCGGGGACGCCGCCCACCCGGCGGGGGCCCAGCACGTCGGCGAGGATGGCGGCGTGGTGCTCCGCGTCCCAGGGAACGCCGGCCACGCGCATCTCGCAGGCGACCAGAGCACCGGCCGACTCCGCGGCCAGCAGGAGGCGCATCCGCCCGGGATCCGCGGCGCGCGCCGCGGCGTCATCCTGGCGCGCGAGCTCCGCCACGATCTCGCGCAGGTCGTCCCGAGGCGGCGCCGAGGGCCCCGCCTCGAGGTCGAAGAGGGCCTCCGCGCGGTCCGCCGTCGCGTCGTCGGGTGCATCCCAGGCCGTCGCGGCCCGCAGCTCCGCCGCGCCGGGGACCGCGTCGCGGAGGATCGCGTGACACAGGCGCAGGTCGTGGCAGCGCCCGACGCGCACGCCGGCCGCGAGCAGTGCGGGGTACCACGCGGCGGTGCTTGACCAGACCCAGCGCACCCCTCGCCCCGAGGCAGCCGCCTCCGACTCGCGCTCGGCGACCCAGGCGGGCAGCTCCGCGGTGGTCAGCGGCCGTCGGCCGCGCTCGCGGTCCCGGTCCAGCGCGATCGCGACGACTCCCCCGCCGGGCGTGCGTCCCAGCGCGATCCGGTCGGCATCCGCCCACGGCGACATGTCCGCGCCCATGGACGCGGTCGCGACCGGATCAGAAGAGGACGTCACCGCCGACCGCGTCCGGCGCCGGCGCCGACGAGTGCGCGTCGAGGTCGCGGCGGAAGCTCGCGCGCGCGTCCATCGACTCGTTGGCCGCCGCGTCGGCGAGCTTGTTCGCGTTGCGCGGCACCCACTCGAACGTGACGGTGCGCCCGCCGATCAGCTCGTGCGCGCGGCGCGCCAGCACCTGCATGTCGGGGTGCTTGATCTTCCAGCGGCCGGTCATCTGCTCGACCACCAGCTTGGAGTCCATGCGCACGTGGATCGCCTTCGGGTCGCGCTCGAGCGCCGCCTGGATGCCCGCGATCATGCCGTTGTACTCGGCGACGTTGTTGGTGGCCACGCCCACGTAGACCCCGAGTTCGCTGATGACCTCGCCCGTCGCGGGGTCGATCACGACCGCGCCGCCCGCCGCGACGCCGGGGTTGCCGCGGGATCCGCCGTCGGCCTCGACGATGAGCGCCCCCGCGCTCACTCGGCGCCCTCCGTGAACCGCACGCCGCCCGGGGTGAGGCCGGACTCCGCCGTCCGCACCGCGATCGTGCCGCACTCGGGGCAGTGCGCGACCTCGTCGGCGGGGGTGTCGCGCAGCTTCTGCAGATCGCTCGGCGGCAGCACCATGTTGCACGCGCCGCACATGCCGCGCGTGAACAGGGCCGCGCCGACGCCGCGGGCCGCGATCCGCTCGTACAGCCCGAGCAGGTCCGACGGCAGGCGCCCGGCGACGGCCGCGCGGTCGCGCGTGAGCGACTCGATGTCGCTCGTCGCCTTCGCCACGAGCGCCTTGGCCTCGGCGCTGAGCCGCTGGCCCTCCGACGTCGTCTGGTCCATGAGCGCCTGCTGCTCGGCCAGCGCGGCCTCGGCCTGCTCGAGCTTCTCCATGAGCTCCAGCTCGGCGTCCTCGAGATCGCTGCGGCGGCGGTCGAGGCTCGCGATCTCGTGCTCGAGGCCCTGCGCGTCCTTCGCGCTGGAGGTCGAGGCGAGCCGCTCGGCGTCGCGCGCCCGGCGCGCCGACACGACCTCGACGTCGGCCTCGATGCGCTTGAGCTCGGTCCGCAGGTCGTCGCGAGCGCCGGCGCGCGCGGCCAGCTCGCGGCCGAGCGTCGTGCGCTGCGCGATCAGCTCCTGCACGCGGGCCGCCTGCGGTGGGTTCTTCCGCGCGTGCTCGGCCTGCGCCAGGCGGCGGTCGATGTCGGCGACGTCGAGCAGGAGCAGCTGGTCGGAGGGGTTGGCTTTCATGTGGGCCCTGCCGGGATCGAACCGACGACACCCTGGGTGTAAACCAGGTGCTCTACCAGCTGAGCTAAAGGCCCGTTCCTCGAGTCTACGGGGCGGCCGTGCGCCATCCGCGACGAGGAGAGTCAGCCGAGCCGGACGGGATCCCCGACGCGGATCTCGCCCCCGGCGCCCTCGGGCAGCAGCAGGATGCCGAGCGTCGGCTCGGCCTGCGCGAACTCGCGGGTGAGGATCCGGAGGAGCCCCGCGTCCCGCTCCCCGGTGTCGGGGTTGGCGTGGATGGCGAGGCAGCGTCCGATCGGCCCCTGCACGCGGAAGGCGACCGCGCCGATCGTGACGCGGCCGGCCCAGGACAGCTCCGCCCAGGCATCGGTCCCGCCGATCACGATGTTGGATCGGAACCGCGACCCGCAGGCGCCCCGGCTCCTCGTCGTACGTCACGTGCAGGCGCGCGAGCGAGGGGAAGTCCATGAGCGCGAGGCCGCGGCTCTTGGGCCAGTGGTCCAGGCCGTCACGGTCCTCCGGCGTCGCGGCGTCGGCGAACCGGAACGCGAGCACGCGGTCCCCCACCACCCGGCCGTCCGGCCCGACGACCAGCGATTCGCGGCGCTCGGGCGTGAACCCCTTGACAGGATGGCGATACAGGGACTGCACGAATTGCACGCTTCCATCCTGCCTCTCCGCGTGGGGCTAGGCTGATGGGCGATCACGCGTGCGCACCCGACCCGTCGGCGCACGCGCAGGCACGTTTTCGCGAGGCACGACCTGCCCCGCTCGACGAAAGGGCATCCGGTGGCTGTTCACGACCAGGATCCGTACTCGCAGGGACCCCTCGACAGCGATCCCGAAGAGACCAGCGAGTGGCAGCAGTCACTGGATGAGCTCGTCGACGCGAAGGGGCACCAGCGCGGTCGCGAGATCATGCTGAGCCTCCTCAAGCGCTCGAAGGACCTGCACCTCGGCGTCCCGATGGTGCCGACCACGGACTACGTCAACACCATCGCGCCCGAGGACGAGCCCGAGTTCCCCGGCGACGAGGAGCTCGAGCGCCGCTACCGCTCGTGGATCCGCTGGAACGCGGCCCTCACCGTGCACCGCGCGCAGCGCCCCGGCATCGGCGTCGGCGGCCACATCTCGACCTACGCGTCGTCGGCGTCGCTGTACGAGGTCGGCTTCAACCACTTCTTCCGCGGCCAGGACCACCCCTCCGGCGGCGACCAGATCTTCATCCAGGGTCACGCCTCCCCCGGCACCTACGCCCGCGCGTTCCTCGAGGGCCGCCTGTCCGAGGGCCAGCTCGACGGCTTCCGCCAGGAGAAGTCGGCCGGCGCGAACGGCCTGTCGTCGTACCCGCACCCGCGCCTCATGCCGGAGTTCTGGCAGTTCCCCACGGTGTCGATGGGCCTCGGCCCGATCAACGCGATCTACCAGGCGCTCACCAACAAGTACCTCACCAACCGCGGCATCAAGGACGTCTCCGACAGCCGCGTGTGGGCGTTCCTCGGCGACGGCGAGATGGACGAGGTCGAGAGCCGCGGCCAGCTGCAGGTCGCCGCGAACGAGGGCCTCGACAACCTGACGTTCGTGGTCAACTGCAACCTGCAGCGCCTCGACGGCCCCGTGCGCGGCAACGGCAAGATCGTGCAGGAGCTCGAGAGCTTCTTCCGCGGCGCCGGCTGGAACGTCATCAAGGTCATCTGGGGCCGCGAGTGGGACGACCTGCTCGCCCGCGACACCGAGGGCGCGCTGCTCAACCTGATGAACAGCACGCCGGACGGCGACTTCCAGACCTACAAGGCCGAGTCGGGCGCCTACGTGCGCGAGAACTTCTTCGGCCGCGACCCGCGCGCGCTCGAGCTCGTCAAGGACTACACGGACGAGCAGATCTGGGGCCTGCGCCGCGGCGGTCACGACTACCGCAAGGTGTACGCGGCGTTCAAGGCCGCCATGGAGCACAAGGGCCAGCCGACCGTCATCCTCGCCCACACCATCAAGGGCTACGGCCTCGGGCCGCACTTCGAGGGCCGCAACGCGACCCACCAGATGAAGAAGATGACGCTGGACGACCTCAAGCTGTTCCGCGACACCATGCACATCCCCGTGACCGACAAGCAGCTGGAGGAGAACCCCTACCAGCCGCCGTACTACCACCCGGGTGAGAACGACGAGACGATCCAGTACATGCTGGAGCGCCGTCGTCAGCTGGGCGGCTTCCTGCCCGAGCGCCGCAGCAAGTACACGCAGATCCCGCTCCCGCAGGACAAGGACTACGCGCTGCTGAAGAAGGGCTCCGGCACGCAGGAGGTCGCCACCACGATGACGTTCGTGCGTCTCGTGAAGGACCTGCTCAAGGTCGACGGCTTCGGCAACCGCATCGTCCCGGTCATCCCGGATGAGGCGCGCACGTTCGGCATGGACTCGTACTTCCCGACGGCGAAGATCTACAACCCGCACGGCCAGAACTACACGTCGGTCGACCGCGAGCTGCTCCTGGCCTACAAGGAGAGCCCGCAGGGCCAGATCATCCACGTCGGCATCAACGAGGCCGGCGCCCTCGCGGCCTTCACCGGCACCGGCACGTCGTACGCGACGCACGGCGAGCCCCTGATCCCGATCTACATCTTCTATTCGATGTTCGGCTTCCAGCGCACGGGCGACGCCCAGTGGGCGGCCGGCGACCAGATGGCGCGCGGCTTCATCATCGGCGCGACGGCCGGCCGCACCACCCTGACGGGCGAGGGCCTGCAGCACGCCGACGGCCACTCGCACCTGCTCGCGGCCACCAACCCCGCGACGGTCTCGTACGACCCCGCCTACGGCTACGAGATCGCGCACATCGTGCGCTCGGGCATCGAGCGGATGTACGGCGGCCAGCACGAGGACCCGGACGTGATGTACTACATCACCGTCTACAACGAGCCGATCGTGATGCCGGCCGAGCCGGAGAACGTGGACGTCGACGGCATCCTCCGCGGCATCCACCGCATCTCGGAGGGCCAGGGCGACGGACCCCGCGTGCAGCTGCTCGCGTCGGGCGTCGGCGTGCCGTGGGCGCTCGAGGCGCAGGAGCTGCTCAAGAACGACTGGGGCGTGATCGCCGACGTGTGGTCGGTCACCAGCTGGACCGAGCTGCGCCGTGACGGCCTCGCGGTCGACGAGCACAACTTCCTGCACCCGGAGGCCGAGCCGAAGACCGCGTACATCACGGAGAAGCTGCGCGGCGCCGAGGGCCCCGTGATCGCGGTCAGCGACTTCATGCACGCCGTGCAGGATCAGATCCGCCCGTGGGTTCCGCAGCGCTACCTGACGCTCGGCGCCGACGGCTTCGGCTTCTCGGACACCCGCGCCGCGGCCCGTCGCTTCTTCAAGATCGACGGCCCGTCGATGGCGGTCCGCGCGCTGCAGGGTCTCGCCGACGAGGGCAAGGTCGACCGCTCGGTCATCGGCCAGGCCATCGAGAAGTACCGCCTCCACGACGTCAACGCCGGCACGTCCGGCAACGCCGGCGGGGAGAGCTGAGCGCGGTCGTGGCGAACGCTCAGGACGCCACGCCCCCGCTCGACAAGACCGCGACGCTGGCATGGCTGCGCCGGATCTCCGGGGATCTGGCGACGGCCACCACGACGCGGCTCGAGCAGTCGCTGTCGTGGTACTCCGACATGCCGCCTGCGCGACGATCGGCCGTCGGCCTCGTCGCGCAGGCGGGCATCACGTCGTTCATCCAGTGGTACGACGACCCGACGTCCACCCCGTGGATCGCGGCGGACATCTTCGCGGCCGCGCCGCGTGAGCTGCTGCGCAGCGTCAGCCTCCAGCAGACGCTGCAGCTGATCCGGATCACGGTGGAGGTCGTCGAGGAGCGGGTCGCGTCCAAGAGCGATGACCTGCGCGAGGCGATCCTGCTGTACTCGCGCGAGGTCGCGTTCACCGCGGCGGACGTGTACGCGCGCGCCGCCGAGTCCCGCGGGCTGTGGGACGCGCGCCTCGAGGCTCTGGTCGTCGACTCGATCCTGACCGGCGAGGCCGATGAGGAGCTGCCGAGCCGCATCGCGGCGCTCGGGTGGCACGGCCACGGCGAGGTCTGCGTGCTCGTGGGCACGGCCCCGCAGCTCTTCGACGTGGACCAGGTGCGCCGCACGGCGCGCAAGCTCGGCGTGGACGTGCTGGTGGGCGTGCAGGGATCCCGGCTCGTCGTCGTGATCGGCCGGGCGCAGCCCGCCGGCGAGGAGCCCGACGCGGACTGCATGCCGTTCGGCGAGATCGCCACGCACCTGGAGCCGTCGTTCGGCGAGGGCTACCTCGTGCTGGGTCCGACCGTGCCCGCGCTGGTCGACGCGAGCCAGAGCGCCCGGGCGGCGCTCGCGGGCTTCGCCGTCGCGCGCGGCTGGCGTCATGCGCCCCGACCCGTCGAGGCGGACGACCTGCTGCCCGAGCGCGCCCTCGCGGGCGACCCGGTCGCGAAGCAGACGCTCGTCGACCGGATCTACCGCCCGCTCGCGGCGCACTCCACGGACCTCGTCACGACGCTGTGGAGCTACCTCGACAACGGACGGTCGCTCGAGGCAACGGCGCGCGAGCTCTTCGTCCACCCGAACACCGTGCGCTACCGCCTCAAGCGCGTCAGCGACGTGATCGGATGGGACGCCACGGGTCCGCGTGAGGCGCTCATCCTGCAGACCGCGCTGATCCTGGGCTCGATCGGCTCCGCGGACGCCGGACGGCGCCGCGCCGCCGTCCGCCGCCCGCGCTGATCGTTACACGACACATACAACTGTTCGCGGGAATCTTGTGAGGCCCCCGCCAGCGGTCGCCCGTGAAGGTTGGCAGACTGGTCGGGTGATCGTCGTCGTCTGCCCTGGACAGGGCTCGCAGACCCCTGGCTTCCTCTCCCCCTGGCTCGAGCTGGACGGCGCCCGCGAGCGCCTCGCCGCGTTCTCCGAGGCCGCCGGCGTGGACCTCGTCGCGCACGGCACGGAATCGGACGCGGACACCATCCGCGACACCCGCATCGCGCAGCCGCTCATCGTCGCGGCCAGCGTGCTGGCGTGGGAGCAGCTGACCGCGAGCGGCGCCCGCCCGGACGGCGTCGCCGGACACTCGGTCGGCGAGGTCGCCGCGCTCGTGGCCGCCGGTGTGATCGATGCCGAGTCCGGCATGCGACTGGTGGGCGTGCGCGGCCGCGCGATGGCCGACGCCGCGGCGCAGGTCGAGACCGGCATGAGCGCGGTCGTCGGCGGCGACGAGGCCGAGGTCCTCCAGGCGATCGCCGACAACGGCCTCACCCCCGCGAACTACAACGGCGCCGGCCAGATCGTCGCGGCGGGCGAGCTGCCCGGCCTCGCGGCGCTCGCGGAGAACGCCCCTCGCGGCAGCCGCGTCATCCCGCTCCAGGTCGCCGGCGCGTTCCACACGCGCTTCATGGCACCGGCCAAGGATGCCCTGCAGGCGGCGGTCGACGCGATCGAGGACATCGCCGACCCCGCCCTGCGCCTGTGGACCAACAGCGACGGCGGCACGGTGGGCTTCGGCCCGCGCGCGCTCGAGCTGATCGTGCACCAGGTCGCGGCGCCCGTGCGCTGGGACCTCTGCATGGCGTCGTTCGCGGACCGGGGCATCACGGGCCTGATCGAGCTCGCGCCCGCCGGCGCGCTCACGGGGCTCGCCAAGCGCGGCCTGCGTGGCGTGCCCACGGTGGCCGTGAAGACGCCGGACGACCTCGCGGCAGCCCTCGAGCTGCTCGCGGCCTGAAGAAGAACGGATAACGCAGGATGACCGTCACGCTCAAGGAGGCCGTCGGGGCCCCGCACTCCCGCATCTACGCACTTGGAGCCGCACGCGGCGAGAACGCCGTGCCCAACGCGGACCTGATCGGGCCGATCGACTCGAGCGACGAGTGGATCCGCCAGCGCACGGGCATCGTGACCCGCGTCCGCGCCACGGCCGAGACCGACGCGATCGACCTCGCCAGCGCTGCCGCGCAGCAGGCGATCGAGCGCGCGGGCGTAGACCCCGCCGAGGTCGACCTCGTGATCGTCGCGACCATCAGCAACCCGAAGCAGACGCCGTCGGTGTCGGCGATCGTGGCGGACCGCGTGGGCGCCAATCCCGCCGCGGCGTACGACGTCAACGCCGCGTGCGCCGGCTACTGCTACAGCATCGCGCAGGCCGACGCGCTCATCCGCGCCGGCGCCGCCCGCTACGCGCTGGTCGTCGGCGCCGAGAAGCTCAGCGACATCGTCGACCCGGCCGACCGCAGCATCTCGTTCCTGCTGGGCGACGGCGCGGGCGCGGCGCTGCTCGGCCCGAGCGACACCCCCGGCGTGTCGGCCTCGATCTGGGGCTCGGACGGCTCGAAGGCGGGCGCCGTGGGCATGAACCACACGCTCACGGAGTTCCGCGACGGCGTGTCCGAGTGGCCCACGCTGCGTCAGGAGGGCCAGACCGTCTTCCGCTGGGCCGTCTGGGAGATGGCCAAGGTCGCCAAGCAGGCGCTCGAGGCCGCCGGCGTGCAGCCGGAGGACCTGGCCGCGTTCATCCCCCACCAGGCGAACATGCGGATCATCGACGAGTTCGCGAAGCAGCTGGGCCTGCCCGACACCGTCAAGATCGCGCGCGACATCGAGACGACGGGCAACACGTCGGCCGCATCGATCCCCCTCGCCACCCACCGGCTGCTCGAGGAGAACCCCGAGCTCAGCGGCGGGCTCGCCCTGCAGATCGGCTTCGGCGCCGGCCTCGTCTTCGCGGCGCAGGTCGTCGTCCTCCCGTGACGGCGCGCGCCGCGACCCTAGACTGAACCACGGTTCCGTCGTCCGATAACCCGAGAAACCCTAGGAGAAACCCCATGGCATACACCAGCGACGAGGTCCTCGCCGGCCTGGCCGAGCTGATCACCGACGAGACGGGCATCGCCGCCGAGGAGGTCGCGCTCGAGAAGTCGTTCACCGACGACCTCGACATCGACTCCATCTCGATGATGACGATCGTCGTGAACGCCGAGGAGAAGTTCGGCGTCACGATCCCCGACGACGAGGTCAAGAACCTCAAGACGGTGAAAGACGCCGTCGACTTCATCACGTCGAACCAGTGAGTCGCGGGGTGCCGCATCGCCGCTCGGCGGTGCGGCACCCGCGTCCGCATCACCTAACGGAGTACGAGGAACCAGCATGACCAAGAGCATCGTGGTCACCGGCATCGGAGCGACCTCCGCCCTGGGCGGCACCGCCCCCGAGAACTGGCGCAACCTGCTCGACGGCGTCTCGGGCGCGCGCGCCCTCGAGCACGAGTGGGTCAAGACCTACGACCTGCCCGTGACGTTCGCCGCCGAGGCGTCCGTCCGGCCGGAGGAGGTGCTCGAGCGCCCCGTCGCGAAGCGCCTGGACAAGTCCGCGCAGTTCGCGCTGATCGCGGCCATGGAGGCGTGGGCCGACGCCGGCTCCCCCGAGGTCGAGCCCGAGCGGCTCGGCGTCGACTTCGCGACCGGCATCGGCGGCGTCTGGACGCTGCTGGACGCGTGGGACACGCTGCGCGAGAAGGGCCCGCGCCGCGTCATGCCGATGACCGTGCCGATGCTCATGCCGAACGCGGCGGCCGGAAACCTCTCCCTGCACTTCAACGCACGTGCCTTCGCCCGCACCGTCGCGTCGGCCTGCGCCTCGAGCGTCGAGTCGATCGCGAGCGCGTACGAGCACCTGCAGCTCGGCCTCGCCGACGTGGTGATCGCCGGTGGTGCCGAGTCGGCGATCCACCCCATCACGATCGCGTCGTTCGCGTCGATGCAGGCGCTGTCGCGCCGGAACGACTCCCCCGAGACCGCCTCGCGCCCGTTCTCCGTGGACCGCGACGGCTTCGTCATGGGCGAGGGCGCGGCCGCGCTGATCCTCGAGACCGAGGAGCACGCGCTCGCCCGCGGCGCGAAGATCTACGCGCGCCTGGTGGGATCGGCCGTCACGGCCGACGCGCACCACATCACCGCCAACGACCCGAGCGGCGCCGGCGCGGCCCGTGCCGTGCGCCAGGCGCTCGAGCAGGCGGGACGCTCCGCCGACGATGTCACCCACATCAACGCGCACGCGACGTCGACCCCGGTCGGCGACCCGTCCGAGTACAAGGCCCTGCAGTCCGTCTTCGGCGACCGCGTGCACGACATCCCCGTGTCTGCCACCAAGGCGTCGACCGGCCACCTGCTCGGCGGCACGGGCGCGATCGAGTCGGTGTTCACGATCCTCGCGCTGCGCGATCGCGTCGCACCCCCGACGATCAACCTCGTCGATCAGGACCCGGAGATCCCGCTCAAGGCGTCGAGCAGCCCGCAGCCGCTCGGCGACGGCCCGCAGCTGGCGATCTGCAACTCGTTCGGCTTCGGCGGCCACAACGCCGTCGCGGCGTTCGCGTCGTACGACGACTGAGGCTTCGCGCCCCGCGGGGCGCACACGAAAGAGGCCCCTGGTTCTCCAGGGGCCTCTTTCCTGTCTCCGGAGTGACGCCTTCTCACCCGCCGGGAATGCTCACCGACAGCCGGTACCGACGCCGCTCCGTGGTCTCAAGGGCGGATCATCCCACCTTGTGCAGCCACACGACGGGCGCGTCGTCGCTCGCGTGGCGGAAGGGCTCGAGCTCCTCGTCCCATGCGGAGCCGAGCGCGATGTCGAGCTCGCGCTGCAGCTCGATCGGGTCGCCCGCGGCGAGCTCCATCGCGTAGCGGATCCGGTCCTCGGGCACGACGACATTGCCGGAGGTGTCCATCTGCGCGTAGTGGATGCCGAGGTCGGGAGTGTGCATCCAGCGGCCGCCGTCGCTGCGGGGCGTGGGGTCCTCGGTCACCTCGAAGCGCAGGTGCTCCCACCCGCGGATGCCCGTGGCCAGGGCCGCGCCGGTGCCGGCAGGGCCCTCCCAGTAGAACTCCGCGCGCCGTGATCCGGACAGCACAGGCTGATCCGCCCACTCGAAGTTCACGGCCCGGCCGAGCGAACGACCGACCGCCCACTCCAGGTGGGGGCACAACGCACGTGGCGCTGAGTGGATGTACACCACTCCGCGCGCCATTGGTGTCGCCATGATCTCTCCGTTTCGTCAGGTGCGTCTTCCCCTACGACCTGACCGGCGGATCCGGCTGACATCTCTTCAGTTCTCCCAGCATTATGACCGGCGCGCCCTCGAATCACAAGCGTGTCATTCGCTCCTCTTCTCCGGCGGTGTCATCCGCCCGGGGTGTAGATCCACACGGCGTCGCTGCGCGTGCCGTCCATGCCGTGCTCGCCGCCCCAGTCCGTGCCGCCGAGCAGCACGAGCCGGTCGCCCGCCCACACGGCGTCGCCGGGCGTGGTCGGGCGGCCGTCGGGCTGCGGCAGCGCCGTCCACGTGCCCTGGCGGTCGTCGAACACGTATCCGTCGGCGACCGCGTACCGTCCGCCCTCGACTCGGTGCAGCCATCCCGAGAACGCCTCGGCGTCGGGCGGGTCCGGAAGGAGGGACCAGACGCCGCCGGGGAGGTCGACGACGACGCCGTACGGCAGCACCTCGCCGAAGCCGTCCGCCTCTCCCCCGTCGGAGCCGCCGAGCGCGGGATCCACCAGCCGCTCGCCGGTCCAGACCCAGCCCTCGGGATGGATGGACCCGGTCGTCGGCAGCTCGCGCCAGGCCTCGGCACCGGGCTCGAGGAGCGCGAGACGCTCGAAGCCTGGCGCGCTCTCGGCGACGTCCGAGATCGGGACGCCCGAGAGCACGACGCCGAAGGGCGTGGAGACCGCGTGCCGCAAGAACGACGACGGGAACGGGTCGTCCGGCAGGGCCGACCAGCTTCGGGCATCGAGGTCGTACGCCTGGTCAGGGCGCTCACCGTGCTCATCGTCGGGCGAGACGAACAGCACCCGTTCGCCGTCGGAGACCGGCATCATGCTGCGCAGGTCGGGAACGTCGCGCAGCTCGGTCCAAGCGTCCTCGGCGAGGTCGTAGACCAGCACGGCGGAGCCCTCGGATGTGCCGACGTTGACGAAGACCTGCCCCGCCGCGAAGGCCGCGTCGGGCACGCGGAGCTCCATCGGTGCCGGCGCGAGCGTTCGCCACGTCCCGCTGTCGGGGTTCAGCGCGGCCCCGTCGGCCGCCCAGCCCTCCATCACGCAGTCCGCGGTCGGCGGGCACGGCGGGCCGACGTAGCCGCCGAGCACGAGCAGCTCCTCCCCCGTCCAGGCTGTGACCGCGTGCTCGCGCGGTTCCAGCGGGAAGTCGTCGGCCTGCGTCCATCCGGCGGCGACGGCCGGGACCTGGAAGATCGCCTCGCGTTCCAGAGCGGACAGCACGGACTCCCACATCGCGCCCTCGGCTCCCACGCCGCACTCCTCCGGGGCATCGGGGATCGGCACCCAACCCCCGCCGCCGAGGATCAGATCGCCGATGCGCACGGTGCCGTGCCCCGGCACGTCCACGCTCTCGCCATCGTCGGCGAGGATCGAGCCGAACGGGAACTGCAGCGGCGTCTCGCGCTCGCCGACTGTCAGGCCCAGGCACCCCCCGTCAAGACGGGTCAGGGTGCCGGTGATGATCGCATCCATCCCCATCGCCGGCTTCGACGGAGCCGCCATCATGATCGACGCGCCCGCGCGCTGGACACCGGATCCGGGGCCGCTCGCGCATCCGGAGACGAGCGCGACGGCCAGCACGCAGGCGGCGGCCGCCAGGAACCGCGATGTCCTCATGACCGAGAGTGTCGCGCGCGGCGCGATCGTCTCAACCGCGCGATTCGCCGATCGTCGCCGCGGCCGCCGCCGCGATCACCGCGTCGATGGATCCCGTCTCCTGGTGCACCGCCCGCAGCCGGTCCGAGCCCGTGCCTCGTCGCAGGATGTCCGCGACGCCGCGCTCCACGAAATCCTCGTCGCCGTTGCGCCGCAGCTCGAGGCGCACGGTGTCGATCATCCGCGCGATCACGTCTCGTGCCGCGCACGGACGCCCGGTCGTGGGATCGACGAGCCGGTCGGTCACGCCGTGCCGGGCGGCCTGCCACGACGCGAGCCGGATCACCGGGGTCGGCACGTCCGGCGGCGGCACGCCGCGCCGCCACTCGTCCGCCGCGTGGTCGACCAGCGCGCGGATGAGGCAGGCCAGCGTGGCGCCGTCCTCGGCCGTGAGGCACACGTCGGCGATGCGCGTCTCGACCGTGTCGTGGCTGTGCGACAGGCGCGCGTCGAAGTAGAGCATCCCCGTGTCGAGGATCGCGCCCGTGTCGACCAGAGCCTGCTCCAGCGCGCGGTACGCCTCGACCGATCCGAACACGTCGTTGGGGCCCGCGGTCGGCCAGTGATGCCACACCACGAACCGGAAGCTCGCGTAGCCCGTGTCCTCGCCCTCGCGGAACGCGGAACTCGCGGAGAGCGCCAGCACGAGGGGCAGCCACACGCGGATGCGATCGAGCACCGCCACGCCCTCGTATGGGCTGTCTATGCCGGTGTGGACATGGAAGCCGCACTCGAGCGTCGCGCGGGCCATGCCGGCATAGCCATCCTCGATGGCCTTGTACCGCTCCTTCACTGTGACGTGCGGGCGCACGCTCAGCGGCGAGGCAGCCAGGGCGATCGCCCGTCCTCCCTGTTCGCGGGCGAGCGCGTCGGCCGTGCGCCGACCATCCCGCATGCAGTGCAGGAGGTCGTCGCGCTCGGTGCAGGGCCGCGAGATGACCTCGATCATCTCCTGCTGCATCTCGGCCTCGAGCGTGAAGCCGCGGGCCGCCGTGTCGCCGGCCGACTCCAGGATCACCGGGGCCAGCGCACGCGGCACCCCGCTGCGCTCATCCACGAGCAGCAGCTCCTCCTCGACGCCGAACGTGCGCATACTCCACCATGCGCACGCCGCGGGCACCGACGAAAGGCTCTTCCGCACGGAGGCGCGCTCCGCTATAGACGCCACGGCCCGCTGACCGGGATCCGCCGAACCAAGAACCTGCCGGTTAACAGCCGACCTTGGTGGGGCGGGTGGGACTCGAACCCACGCATCGTCGGGTTATGAGCCCGCTGCCTTGACCATCTTGGCCACCGCCCCGTGTGGTTACGAGCCTAACGCGGAGCGGCGCGACCGCCTGCGCGCCGAGGGGTGTCAGCGGCGACGCCCGCGCCCGATCGACCTCGTGAACCAGCCCTCGGTGGCGATCGCCTGTTCGACCGTGCCGCCGGCCATGTATCCCGCTGCGAGTCCAGAGAAGCTCGCGAAGCAGTCGTCGCAGAGGGTCCTGGTGGCCGTCTTCCTTCCCGGTCCGGGGAAGCGCTTGCGGCATTGATCGCACGTGGCCATGCGGTCACTCTCGCAGACGCGCCGGGAGGCGCACAACGGCCGCGCCGCCAGGGAACAGCCGCCGGATGTGGCTCTAGCGCGATGCGTCGTCGGACTCGTCGTCCGGCGGCATGCGCCGGGTCAGGAGGTCGTCCGGATCCCGCATCGCGCGCAGCTCGTCGAGCGCCGTCGCGCCCCGCTGCTCCCCTGTCTCGCGCGCGGCGCGGTCGATGCCCTCGTCGCGGCCGCGGGCGATCCCGAGCTCCTGGCTCTCGCTGACGACCTGCGGGTGGTGCCGTGCGAGCAGGAACACGCCGTAGGAGGCGATCGCGCCCGCGATCACGAACACGACCAGCGCCCACACGGGCGCGTGCGAGGCCTCGCCGAGCACGATGGCGCCGATGAGGACCGCGACGATCGGATCGATCACGGTCAGGCCTGCGATCACGAGGTCCGGCGGCCCGGAGGAGTAGGCCGTCTGCACGAAATACCCGCCTGCTGCGGCCGCGGCGAGCAGCGCCACCAGGCACACGATCGTGATCCATTCGAAGTCGCCGGACTTGATCCGGACGATCACGACCTTCGCGAGCGTGGCGACGAAGCCGTAGAGCACGCCAGCGGCGGAGATGTAGAACAGGGCGCTCATCCTGTGGCGCAGCATGACCCACGTGGTGATGAGCAGGATCGTCACGATCAGCAGGATCGCCAGCACCGTGAGCAGCTCGAAGTCGCTCAGCGGCCGCTCGGTCGCGTACAGGGCGGCGACGATCACGAACAGGAAGATGCCGCCCACGCACAGACCGATGGACCCGAGCGATGCGCGCGTGGGGATGTGGCCGGTCATCTGCGCGTTCAGGAGCGTGGTGATCACGAGCGAGACCGCGCCGAGCGGCTGCACGACGATCAGCGGCGCGACAGACAGCGCGCTGAGCTGGCAGATGATGGCCACGGCCAGCAGGATCGTGCCGATCACCCAGGACGGGCGCGTGAGCAATCGCCAGAGGTGCGAGATTCCGAGACCCGTCTCGCCCGTCTCGCCCGAGATGCGCTCGACCTTGCGGACGCCTCGGCTCTGATACTGCGCGCCGAGCGACATGAACACCGCGCCCGCGAGCGCGAGCGGGATGCCGAGCAGCAGCCCGGGGTTCTGGAACGCTCCGACGAGCACCTCGCCGACGCCGTCCACTCCGGCCAGAGTCCCCCACTGCACGGTCCCACGGTACCCGCCGACCCCCGCATTACGCTGGAGGCATGGCCGTGCTCCCGATCCGCATCATGGGCGATCCCGTCCTCCACGCTCCCGCATCCCCCGTCGAGGCGATCACGGACGAGATCCGCGCACTGGTCGCGGACATGTTCGAGACCATGGATGCCGCCCCCGGGGTCGGGCTGGCCGCGCCGCAGGTCGGCGTCCCGCTGCGGATCTTCACGTACTCGTACGAGGACGATGAGGGCGCGCCGTGGCGCGGGGTCATCCTGAACCCCGAACTCTGGATGACGCCGCTCGTCCCGGGCGAGCCGGACGAGGACGAGGAGTCGGAGGGGTGCCTGTCGTTCCCCGGGGAGCGGTTCGCGCTGCGCCGCTCGGAGCGGGTCGTCGTGACGGGAACGGATCTGGACGGCGAGTCGGTGCGGATCGAGGTCGACGGCTGGCGCGCGCGCATCATGCAGCACGAGTTCGACCACCTGGACGGCGTGCTGTACATCGACCGGCTCACCGGATCGGACGCGAAGCTGGTGGCGAAGATCGCGCGCAAGCGCGGATGGGGACGCCCGGGCGCCAGCTGGATGCCGGGCATCGACGACCTCGAGGGCTGATCGGGGCCCGCTGGGCGGGGCGCACGCTGGCCCCGCCGCCGCGCACCGGTCTACTGTGAGCCGCAGAGGCGGCGGCACGCCTGCCCCGGACCCGATCGGAGGCGGACCATGGTCCAGACGCACCGGGCGCGAACGATCGCGGCGGCGGGCATCCTGACGACGACGCTCGCGATCGGCGGCTGTGCGACGATCGGACAGCTGTTCGGCGGCGGAGCGCCGCAGCGTGACGACGAGACCAACCAGGTGACCGAGTCGGCGGACGTCGACGTGTTCCAGCTCCAGGTGCGCGATTGCCTGAGCCTCGGTGACGACAGCCAGTTGTCGTCGGCGTCGGTGGTCCCGTGCTCCGAGCCGCACACCGACGAGATCTACCACGAGTTCGAGCTGCCCGACGGCGACTGGCCCGGCGAGGAGGCGGTCCAGCAGGCCGCGGACGAGGGCTGCTACAATGCGTTCGAGCCGTTCGTCGGCAAGGCCTACGAGGAGTCCGTTCTCGAGTACATCTACCTCACGCCGACCGAGGCCGGATGGACCGACACCGGCCTGCAGGACCGGCTCATCCAGTGCGTCGTCTATGAGCCGGGCGATGGCGCCCCGGTCGAGATCGAAGGGTCCCTCGAGGGATCCGCCCGCTGAAGCCGCAACGACAGGAGGGATCCGCCGCCATGACCATCGAGGACAACGGCCCACGTCCGAACGCGTTCGACATCGAGACCGCCACCATCGAGAACGACACCTACCGGACGGTCGCGTGGACCGGCCGCTACCTGCAGGTCACCCTCATGTCGATCCCGGTCGGAGAGTCCATCGGACTCGAGGCGCATCCCGAGACCGACCAGTTCCTGCGCATCGACGCCGGACGTGGCCGCTGCGTCATGGGGCCGGCCGAGGACCGGCTCGATTTCGAGCAGGAGGTCTCGGACGGCTGGTCCATCCAGGTCCCCGCCGGCACCTGGCACGACGTCATCAACACGGGTGACGAGCCGCTGCGGCTCTACACCGTCTACGCGCCGGTGCACCACGCCAGCGGCATCGTGCAGGAGACGAGCGAGGACGCCGAGCGCGACGAGTCCTCGGGCGCCGACGAGCCGCCCGCCTGGACCGTGCAGCCCTCCGAGGACGCGCCGGATCAGCACGCCTGACGCGGGTTCACCCTCCGCCCCGGTCGTTGAGCTGAGGCGCGCCAGCGCCGGAGTCGAAACGTCGCCGAGCCTCCCGCCGGTTTGACCTCCCTCCCGGTCGTTCGGCGGGTTGCCCCCCCGGTCGTTGAGCGGAGGCGCGCCAGCGCCGGAGTCGAAACGTCACCGAGCCTCCCCTCCGCGCCGCGCCCCTTCGTCCACAGGATGCGCGTTCGCCGGGTTGTTCACAGATTTGGTGGTTTCGGCGTGTGACCGGGGGGGTTCCGGGGTCTGGATGTCGGTGGCCCGGAGGATGATCGGGGTATGACCTTCCTCGACGACTTCCAGGCGCAGGTGGACGCGATCGCCTCGCTCGTGCCCTCGGACGTCGCGCAGGTCGCAGCGATGTCGGATGACGATGCGCTGCGGTTCATGGACCTGTCGGCCGCGTTGCGCAAACACGGCGACCGGTTCAGTGTGATCGCGGCCGGGGTGGTCGCTTCGCGGTCCTCGCGGGATGCCGGCCATGGCGGGCTGGCGCAGGGGCGCGGGCACCGGAACGCGGTCGCGCTGGTGCAGGAGGTGGCCGGGACCTCGCGCGGCGAAGCAGCGCGGCAGGTGCGGCTGGGGCAGTCGCTGCTCGAGACCGCACAGACGGAGGGGCCGGATGTCGCCGACGCACCGGATGTGCCCGTCGCCGTGCCGTGGCATGCGCCGCTGGACCGCGCGCTCCTCGACGGCGCGCTGACCTCGGCTCAGATGGATGCCATCACCCGCGGGCTGGGCGCCCCGCCGGAAGGAGCCGAGGAGGCGTGGCGGCTCGCCGCCGAACAGCTGGTCACGGCGGTGTCGGAATACACGGTCGAGGACCTCGCAGCCACGGCACGGGCAGTGCGGGACCGGCTGGACCCCGAGGGGGCGGAAGAGAGGTTCCTGGCCCGGTACGAGGCACGCGGGTTCCGGATGTGGACCGACGCCCACGGCGGCAAACACGCCCGCTTGGACTTCGACGACGAAGGCGCCGCGTGGGTGCAGTCCCTCATCGCCGCCGGGCTCCGACCCCGACTCGGCGGACCCCGCTTCGTCGACAGCGAGGAGGCCGCGAAGGCGCAGTCGCTGGTGGAGGACCCGCGCTCGAACGAGCAGCTCGAGTACGACCTGCTCATGGATGTGCTCCGGGCCGGCGCGCTCGCCGATGCCGAGCAGGTGTTCGGCGCGCGGCAGCCCGGGGTGCGGCTCGTGTCGGTGCTCGAGGACAGCAAGCCCGGGCCCGGGCACACCGAGGACGGCGGGCACTCCCTGCCCGCCCCCGCGATCGAGCAGGCCATCTGCAACACCGGGTACACCCCCGTGACCGTCGACGCGTGCGGGAACCCGCTCGACGTCGGCCGGGAACAGCGGCTGTTCACCCCGAAACAGCGCATCGCCCTGGCGGTCCGCGACGGCGGATGCATGTGGCACGGCTGCGGCATGCCCGCCTCCTACTGCGAAGCCCACCACATCGACGAATGGTCCGCCCACGAGGGGCGCACCGACATCGACCGGGGAATCCTGCTCTGCCGGTTCCATCACATGAACCTGCACCACCACGGGCACCGCATCACCCGAGAGCGGGGCGGGCCGTTCGTCCTGCACCCACCCGGCGGGGAACCGGTTCCGCTCCATTCCAGATCACCGCTGCGATGGATGTGGGACCCACCACCGAGGGCAGTTCAGTCGCCAGGCCTGTCGGCCGCGATCGCCGCGACAGCCTCGATCTCGACGAGCTGGTCCTCGTAGCCCAGCACGGTCACGCCCACCAGTGCGCTCGGCACGTCGTGATCGCCGAACGCGTCCTGGCCACGTCCGTGATCGTCGCCTCCGCGGCGCGCACCGCTCAGGCCCAGGCCCCGCAGACATCGCGGCGAGACGCCCAGCGGCCGCGGGCCGCGGCATCCGTCATCGCAGGAAGTCGGCGGGGTCGAACTCCTCGATGGGGATGACGCGCACGCGCGGCAGCGGAGCGTCGAATGCACGGGCGTCGTACTCGAGGTCGAACAGCTCGAGTCCCGGGATGCCGGAGAACTCAGCGCTGCGGAACTCATGGAAAGCGAGCACGCCGACGCGCCGATCGCCGACGAGCCGCGCGACGTCGTCGACGAAGTCGCGGTCGTGGCTGACGAGGACCACGTCACCCTCGCGGTCGGCGAGCGCGCGCAGGGTGCGCTGGATGCCGATGTCCACGACCTTCGCGTCAGCCGCGCCGGACAGCGGAACCGGCTGGTAACCGAGAGCGAGCAGCGCCTGAACGAAGGGCATGGGCAGATTCGTGCTGGCGTTCAGGAAGAAGAGTCCGTTGGCTGGGTTGCCCCACCGTTCCGCGACGAATGTGAGCAGGCGGTCCCACCGCGGTCGCTCGTCGGGCTGCGGCCGACGCCCCAGAATCGAGCCGCCGAGGGTTGCGTCGATGTTCTCGCCGTCGACCAGGACCCAGGTCCTGCGTTCCGCCACTGGCCATCCCCCGTTCGTCCGACGGCCGGAGGCCGCTGACCCCGACCGTAGCAGGGTGCCACGGGCCGCGGCATGAGCACAGACGACGAAAGCCCCGTCGCGAGGACGGGGCTTTCGGAGTGGCTCCCCGGCTTGGACTCGAACCAAGAACCTGCCGGTTAACAGCCGGCTGCTCTGCCAATTGAGCTACCGAGGATCACTGTCGCCCGCATCGGGGCAACCAGACGATATTAGCAAACGCCGGAGCGTGCTCACGACACGGGCGTGCGCCCTGGCGTGTCGGGCGTCCACAGCACCTGTCCCCCGGCCGTCTGGGCGACGACATGCCCCGCGTGCAGGCGCAGCTGAGCTGCGCCGAGCTCCCGGATGAACGCCTCGTCGTTGGTCGCGATCACCGCCGCCATGCCCCATTCGCGGCGCCGGCGCACGATCGCGTCGTAGACGACGTGACGCACCTCGAGGTCGATGTTGGCGAGCGGCTCGTCGGCGACCAGCACGCGCGGATCCAGCACGAGCGCCCGAGCAATGCCGACGCGTTGACGCATGCCGGCGCTCAGCTCGAACGGGAACTTCTCGGCCGCGCCAAGGGGCAGGTGCATCTCGTCCAGCAGCGCCGCGACGCGCACGGCGACCGCCCGGGCGTTGACGCGCCGGTCGCGCGACGTGATCGGCTCGGCGATCGTCTCGCCGACCGTGAGCCGTGCGGGCAGGATGGCCGCGGCCCCCTGCGGCACGTGCCCCACGCGGTAGGTCAGCACCCGCCGGTCCCTGCCCTTGCGGCGCACGTCGATGCCGGTGACCTTCGCGCGCCCGCCCGACACCACGAGTGAGTCGTCCGTCACACCGGCCAGCACCGACAGCAGGCTGGACTTGCCCGATCCGGTGGGGCCCGACACGCACAGCGTCTCGCCCGCCGGGAGGGTGAACGTCACCCCGTCCACCGCCCGGGTCTCGGGACCGCGGCCGCGGCGGCTCACGCTCAGGTCGCTGCAGACGACGGCGTTGGCGGGGTCATCCGGGACGCGGAACATCATCCCATCCTGCCCGCCGGAGGGCGGCCGGGCCAGCACCAGTCCCGCTGGTCAGTCGACCTCGATGAGCGCGCGGCGCTCGGCATCGATGTCGCGGAGCCGCACCCGCAGCGCTCGGCCCTCGTCCGACGTGGGCGACGTGCGCTGCACGGCGCCGAGCAGCTCGGTCTTCTCCTGATCCAGCGCGCGCAGCACCAGGCGGCGGCAGATATCGGTGACCGATGCGACCGCATGGTCGTCGTCGCGCGCCGGGAAGTCCCGCGCCAGCAGCTGGCCCGCGAGCAGACGGTAGGGCTCGCGCACGGCCTCGATCGCCGCCATGGCCCAGCCCGGGCGCGTGCGGTCCGCGGCTGCGGCCACGCTCGCGCGGACGGCCTCAAGGGCGGTGGTGCGGAACGGGATCGCGAGCGCGCGAGCGAGGATGCCCGGATCGATCCGGTGGCCGTACAGCAGGACGCCCGTGAGCGCATCCCTCTCGAGCGCCACGTCGGTGGTGCGCGGCAGCGTCTCGAGGGTGACCCGCTGCATCGGCTGCTCGGTCGCAGGAGCGGGCTCCGAGCCGGGCATGGGCCGGGGCCCGTCGCCGCGCGGTGCCCGGCTGTCGCCGCGACCGCCGGCACGATCGCCGGAGCCGCCGGCCCGGTCGCCGCCTGCGCGCCGCGCAGCGCTCTCGACCTCGCCGTGCACGTCGCGGGGCTCCATGCCGAGCTTGCGGGCGAGCACGCGCTCGTAGCCGGCGCGCACCATCCGGTCCCGGATGGCCGCCACGATCGGTGCGGCGGACCGCAGCGCGCCGATCCGTCCCTCCACGCTCCCGAGGTCGAAGCCCGCGATGCGCCGATCGATCACGAACTCGAACATCGGCACGCGGTGGTCAAGGAGGCCGCGCACGGCGCCATCCCCGCGCTGCAGACGAAGGTCGCACGGGTCGAGCCCGTCGGGCGCGACCGCCACGTAGGTCTGCGCATTGAAGCGGCCGTCCTCGGCGAACGCCCGGATCGCCGCCTTCTGGCCCGCCTCGTCGCCGTCGAACGTGAACACGACCTCGCCCGACGCCGACTCGTCGCCCATGATGCGTCGCAGGACCGTCACATGCTCCGAGCCGAAGGCCGTGCCGCACGTCGCGATCGCGGTGGTCACGCCCGCGAGGTGACAGGCCATGACGTCGGTGTAGCCCTCGACGACCACGACGCGTTTCGGGTCGCCGCGCGAGATGTCGCGCTTGGCGAGGTCGAGCCCGTACAGCACCTGCGCCTTCTTGTAGATCGGCGTCTCGGGGGTGTTCAGGTACTTCGGTCCCTGGTCGTCGTCGTAGAGCTTGCGCGCGCCGAACCCGACGGTCTGGCCGGTGACGTCGCGGATGGGCCACACGAGCCGGCCGCGGAAGCGGTCGTACACGCCGCCGCGCTGATTGGTCGACACGAGGCCTGCTGTGGTGAGCTCCTCGCGCGTGAAGCCCTGCGCCGACAACGCCTTGAGCATGCTGTCCCAGCCCTTAGGCGCGTACCCCACGGCGAAGTGCGCCGCGGCGCCCGCGTCGAAGCCCCGCTCCCCCAGGAACCGTCTCGCCGCCTCCGCCTCCGGCGACATCAGCTGCGCGCGGAAGAACTCCGCTGCCGCCGCGTTGGCGGCGAACAGGCGCGAGCGGCCGCTCGTCTCGGGCGCGGGCCCGCCGTCCTCGTAGTGCAGCGTGTATCCGATCCGGGCCGCCAGGCGTTCGACGGCCTCGGTGAACGTGACGTGGTCCATCTCGCGCAGGAACGTGTACACGTCGCCCGACTCGCCGCATCCGAAGCAGTGGTAGTAGCCGACCTGGGGCCGAACGTGGAAGCTCGGGCTCTTCTCGTCGTGGAACGGGCAGAGGCCCTTCAACGACCCGACTCCCGCCGAGCGCAGGGCGACCCGCTCCCCCACGATGTCGGCGATGTTCGTGCGCGCCTTGACCTCTTCGACGTCGGCCTGGCGGATGCGCGGCATCAGCGGGCCCCGGCGTCCACGGGCTCCGGAGCGCCCGGCCGGGTGCGGGTGCCGTGCGAGCGGTCGACGGGACGCGCGTGGCGCGGCGTCCAGATGCCCACCTCGGCGGGGTCGATCTCGCCGACCAGACGGTTGTGCCAGTCGACCGCGGTCTGGTCGGTCAGGCTCGCGACCTGGTCGACCACGACGCGCGCGCGCTCGGCGTCGGTCTCGGCGGCCAGGAAGTCGGCCGCGAAGGCGGGCTCCAGCACGTCGGCGCCCGCCGACCACAGCGCGTCGGTGGACCACAGCGCGTCCGCGAGGCGCTTGAGCACGCGGCGCTGCTCCTTGTAGACGCCCTTGCGCGCGTCGATCGTGACGATCGCCGAGCCCATGATGCCCTTGAGCACCGCGATCTCGACGTCGATCACGCGGGGCACGATCACGTGCGCGCCGTAGCGGGCCAGGGACGGCCCGGCGTAGGCCTCGCGCGTGGCCGCGACGGCCGCGCGGGCGAAGCGGCCGATCAGGTCGCTCGTGAGGTTCTTCAGGCGCGCGAGATCCTGCCGCGACCGGTCGAACGTCTTCAGCCACATCGGCTGCTGCGTCAGCCGGTACAGGCCGTCGGCGAGTTCCTCGCGCGAGTAGTCGTAGCCGACCCACTGCTGGATCCGGCCGATCAGCGGGTGATGCTCGACCGGGTCCGACAGGATCTGCAGGTCGACGTAGCCGTTCACGACCGCGTCCTCGAAGTCGTGCACCGAGTACGCGATGTCATCCGAGAGGTCCATGACCTCCGCCTCGATGCAGCGCAGCCGGCCTGGCGCGCCCTCGCGCATCCAGTGGAAGACCGCCTCGTCCTCGGGGTAGACGCCGAACTTCAGCCGTCCCCCCGGGTCCGGGATGGGGTTGTCGACCGTCCACGGGTACTTGCACGTGGCGTCGAGGCTGGCGCGGGTCAGGTTGAGCCCCACGGAGTGGTCGCGGTCGTCGAGCACCTTGGCCTCGAGGCGCGTCAGGATGCGCAGCGACTGCGCGTTGCCCTCGAAGCCGCCGATGTGCTCGGCCCACTCGTTCAGCGCGCGCTCGCCGTTGTGTCCGAACGGCGGGTGACCCAGGTCGTGGCTGAGGCACGCCGTGTCGACCACGTCGGCCGACAGACCGAGCGCGATCGCCAGCTCCCGGCCGACCTGCGCCACCTCGAGCGAGTGCGTGAGCCGATTGCGTGCGAAGTCCGCCGTGCTCGCCGGGCTGAGCACCTGCGTCTTCGCGGCCAGGCGGCGCAGACCCGCGGAGTGGAGCACGCGGGCGCGGTCGCGGGCGAAGTCGTCGCGCTCGGAGCGGTGCTTCTCGGCGAAGAAGCGCTCGGCGTCGGCCTCGCCGTACCCGCCCGGGCGCGTCCCGTCAGCCGCCACTGGTGTCCAGCTCCGCGTCCTGGAGCTCGCAGCTCGCATCCTCGCCGATCTCGCGCGAGTCGAGCCATCCCTGCGGCAGGACCGGGCGCTTGGGCGTGCCGGCGCGCCCGCGCTGGCCCTCGGCCGCGGCGCCGGGGTATGGGGCGCTGTGGTCGAGCTGGGCCAGGAGGTCGTCGATCTCGGCGAGGCTCGAGGCGGTCGCGAGGCTGGCGCGCAGGTCGCCGCCGACCGGGTAGCCCTTGAAGTACCAGGCGACGTGCTTGCGGATGTCGCGGCAGCCGCGGTCCTCGTCCTCGAAGAACTCGGTCAGGAGCTCGGCGTGACGGCGGAACGCCGTGGCGACGAAGCCGAGCGTGGCGTCCACGACGGGCGCGTCGGCGCCGAACGCCGAGGCGAGCTCGCCGAACAGCCACGGCCGGCCGAGGCAGCCGCGCCCGACCACGACGCCGTCGCAGCCGGTCTCGTCCATCATCCGGACCGCGTCCGCCGCGCTCCAGATGTCGCCGTTGCCGAGCACCGGGATGCTCGTGACGGCCTCCTTGAGCTTGCCGATCGCCGACCAGTCGGCGGTGCCCGAGTAGAACTCCGCCGCCGTGCGCGCGTGCAGCGCGACCGCGGCCGCGCCCGCGTCCTCGGCGATCTTCCCCGCGTCGAGGTACGTGATGTGGTCGGCGTCGATGCCCTTGCGCATCTTGACCGTGACCGGGACGTCGCCGGCGGCCTTGACCGCGCCCTCGACGATGTCGCGGAACAGGCCGAGCTTCCACGGCAGCGCCGATCCGCCGCCCTTGCGCGTCACCTTGGGGACGGGGCAGCCGAAGTTCAGGTCGATGTGGTCGGCCCGGTCCTCCTCCGCGATGATCCGTGCGGCCTCGGCCGTGACGACGGGGTCGACGCCGTAGAGCTGGATCGATCGCGGCGTCTCCGACTCGTGGTGCCGGATGAGGCGCATGGTCGCCTCGTTGCGCTCGACCAGCGCGCGCGTGGTGATCATCTCGCTGACGTAGAGGCCCGCGCCGTACTCGCGGCACAGGCGGCGGAACGCGGTGTTGGTGATCCCCGCCATCGGGGCGAGCACGACGGGCACGTCGAGGTCGATCGGACCGATGCTCAGCGTGCGCCGCTCGCCCGTGGCGACGGAAGCGGCAGGAGCGAGTACGGAGGTCACGGCTCCATTCTCACAGACTCGCCTTGGGTGATCGCCGAGCGGCCTAACCTGGGGATATGAGCGACCCCGTCCCCTCGCTGCGCGACATCCCCTTCACCGACGCGAACGGCGCCGAGCGCACGCTCGCCGAGTTCGACGGCCCCGTCCTCGTGGTCAATGTGGCGTCGAAGTGCGGCCTGACGCCGCAGTACGAGCAGCTCGAGCAGCTTCAGCGCACGTACGGCGACCGCGGCTTCACCGTGCTCGGGTTCCCCTGCAACCAGTTCATGGGCCAGGAGCCCGGCTCGATCGAGGAGATCCTCGACTACTGCGCCATGACGTGGGGCGTCTCGTTCCCCGTCAACGACAAGATCAAGGTGAACGGGCCGAACGCGCACCCGCTCTACAAGGCGCTCAAGAAGACCGCGGACCACGGCGGCAAAGCGGGGCGGGTCGCGTGGAACTTCGAGAAGTTCCTGGTGCTCCCGGACGGCACCGTCCAGCGCTTCCGCCCGCCGCAGAAGCCGGACGACCCCGAGATCGTCGCCGCGATCGAGAAGGCGCTGAGCTAGCTCGCGGGCTGCTCGCCGCGGTGCTCGCCCCAGACCTGGCGGGCGACCTGGGCGAAGGCCTCGGGCGGCTGGGCGCCGCTGACGCCGTACTTGCCGTCGATCACGAAGAACGGCACGCCGTTGATGCCGAACGCGCGGGCCTGGGCCTGGTCCTGACGGACGGCGGGCAGGTAGTGGTCGCTCTCGAGCGCGTCGCGTGCGGCGTCGGCGTCGAGGCCCACCTCGCCCGCGAGCTCGACCAGCTCGTCGACGCGGCCCACGTGCCGGCCCTCGACGAAGTACGCCGACATCAGCCGCTCGGTCATCTCGACCTGGCGGCCGTGCTCCTTCGCGAAGTGGATGAGCTCGTGCGCCTTGACCGTGTTGGTGTGCTGCTGCAGGTCGAAGCGGTAGTGCAGGCCCGCCTGCTGCTCGGCGATCTTCGCCACGCGGTCGTTCATCTGCTTGGCCTGCTCGCGCGTGATGCCCTTGTGCTGCGCCAGGAAGTCCTCGCTCGAGCCGTGGAAGTCGACCGGCGTGTCGGGCGACAGCTCGAACGAGTGATACGTGATCTCCACCTGCGGCGCGTCCGCGTCGCCCGCCAGCGAGGCCAGCCCGTTCTCGAGGTTGCGCTTGCCGATGTAGCACCAGGGGCAGGCGATGTCGCTCCAGATGTCGATCCGGATGGGCGCGGGGGTCGAGGCGTCGGTCACGGCGTCCTCAACGCGTCGCGCCGGCGGCGTATTCCGCGCGGGTCATGAACCGGCGGCCGCGTCGGGCGCGTCGGGCGCATCCACCGCTCCGCCGAACCGTCGCTCGCGGCCGAGGTAGAGGTCGATCGCGCGCCAGAGGTCCGCGCGGCTGAAGTCGGGCCACAGCGTGTCGAGGAACACCATCTCGGCGTACGCCGCCTGCCACAGCAGGAAGTTGGAGGTGCGCTGCTCGCCGCTCGAGCGGACGAACAGGTCGACGTCGGGCATGTCCGGCACGTAGAAGTGCCGCCGCAGCGTCTTCTCGGTGATGCCCGAGGGCTTCAGCCGTCCCGCGGCGACGTCCTCCGCGACCGCGCGCACGGCGTCGAGGATCTCGTTGCGGCCGCCGTAGTTGATGCACATCGTGAGCGTCAGCACGTCGTTCCCGGCCGTCAGCCGCTCCGCGTACCGGAGCTCCTTGATCACCGAGCCCCACAGGCGCGGCGTGCGGCCCGCCCACCGGATGCGCACGCCCCATTCGTTCAGCTGGTCGCGTCGGCGGTGCAGGACGTCGCGGTTGTAGCCCATCAGGAAGCGCACCTCGTCGGGCGAGCGCCGCCAGTTCTCGGTCGAGAAGGCATACACCGACAGGTGCTTCACGCCGGCCTGGATGGCCCCCGCGACCACGTCGAGGAGCACCTCCTCCCCCGCCTTGTGCCCCTCGATCCGGGACAGCCCACGGCGGTTCGCCCAGCGGCCGTTGCCGTCCATCACGATCGCGACGTGCCCGGGCGCGTCCCTGCCGTAGTCCGGCGCCTGCAGGCCCGTCCAGTCGATCGGTCGGTACGGCACCGCGTCGCGATGCGTGTAGGGCTTCGGGGTCATCGCCGTCCTCTGTCGGGCAGACCGCGGGTCTGCGAGAGAGCGCGGATGCCGCGCTCCATGGTCCACTGCACGTACGCCGACACGAGGCCGGACGCCTGATCCGCGTCGCGCGGCGAGGCCGCCTCCACGACCTGCCAGTCGCCCGCCAGGAGCGCCCGCAGCAGCGCGAGCACCGACGCGCTGACGCGCGGCGTGCCGGCCGGGGCGCAGCGCGCGCAGACCGTGCCGCCCAGCTGCGCGAGGAACGTCTCGTGAGGTCCGCGCGCGCCGCAGCGCCCGCAGTCCTCGAGCGCCGGCGCCCATCCCGCGAGCGACAGCGCGCGCAGGAGGTACGAGTCGAGCGTGCCGCGCGGCGCGTGCTCGCCGCGGGACAGGGAGCGCAGCGCGCCGACGAGCAGGTAGTACTGGTTCGGCGCCGCCTCGTCGTGCGTGAGCCGGTCGGCCGCCTCGACCATCGCGCTGGCCGCCGTGTAGCGGTCGTAGTCGGCAGCGATGTCGGCACCGTAGGTGCCGAGCGACTCGGCCTGCTGCACGATGTCGAGCGAGCGCCCCTCATACAGCTGCACGTCCGCCACCATGAACGGCTCGAGCCGCGCGCCGAACTTCGACGACGTGCGGCGCACGCCCTTCGCGACCGCGCGGACCTTGCCGTGGCCGCGGCTCAGCATCGTGACGATCCGGTCGGCCTCGCCCAGCTTGTGGGTGCGCAGCACGACGGCTTCGTCTCGATAGGTGGGCACCATCCAAGTATCCGCCGCGCGACCTCCGAATCGGCTCAGGCGCGGCTCCTCTCCCCGACCGCCGGCGCCGGATGCCACGATGGGAGGCGTGACCGCCCCGACCTTCGTCCTGCCCCTGTGGGCCGACCTCGTGGCCGTCGGCGTCGGCGGGGTGCAGGGCGCGGTCTTCGCGTCGGGCTTCCAGGGCCAGCGGCGCCTCGACCTGCTCGGCGTCGCGCTGATCGGGATCATCGTGGGGCTGGGCGGCGGCCTGATCCGCGACATCCTGCTGGGGGTCACCCCCGCCGCGATGCAGTCGAACTGGTACCTGCCGACCGCCGTCCTCGCCTCGCTGGCCGGGATGCTGCTGGCCGGCCTGTTCCAGCGGCTCAACAGGCTCATCGTGGCGCTCGACGCCGTGCTGATCGGGCTGTACGGCGCGTTCGGCACGAGCAAGGCCCTCGCCGCCGGCCTGCCGATCGTGCCGTCGATCTTCATCGGAGCGCTCGCCGCGGTCGGCGGCGGCGTCGCGCGCGACATCGCGATGGGCCTGCCCATCGCGATCATGCACGTGGGCTCGCTGTACGCCGTCGCCGCCGCCGCGGGATGCACCGTGCTGGGCGTGAGCTACGGGCTCGGGCTCCCCATCGTGCCCGCCGCCGTGGCGGGCATCGTCGTCACCACGGTCATCCGCCTGCTCGCCGTGATCTTCGACGTCTCCCTGCCGGAGCAGCGCAGGATCCACCGCCGCCGCGTGCTGCTGGAGACCTCGGCCATCCCGGTCATCTCATCCGAGATGCTCGCGCAGGCCGAGGCCGCCGCTGAGCGCGCGGAGGAGGCCGCCGAGCAGGCTCAAGCCGCGGCGGAGCAGGCCGGGGAGGCCGCCGGCGACGACGACCTCCCCGATCGCTGAGCATCCGGCCGGGAGGGCTCAGACCGCGGCGAGCTCAGGCTTGCGGGCCCGGATCGAGCGGTTGACGCCCGACACGATCGCCTTCAGCGACGCTGTCGAGATGTCGCCGTCGATGCCGACGCCCCACAGGCGCTCGCCGTCGACCTGCAGCTCCACGTAGGCGGCCGCCTCCGCGTCGCCGGACGCGCTCAGGGTGTGCTCCACGTAGTCGTACAGCGTCACGTCGATGCCCTGCTCGCGCAGCACTCCGAGGAACGCCGCGATCGGGCCGTTGCCGTGCCCGGACAGCTCGATGCGCTCGTCGCCGTCGCGCAGCACGACCTCGAGCGCCACGTTCCCGTCCAGGTGGCTGCGCGTGCTCGTGCCGAGGATCTCGAAGCGGCCCCAGCGGGCCTCCTCGTGCTTCGACGGCAGGTACTCGTCCTGGAAGATCTCCCAGATCTGGTCGCTCGTGACCTCGCCGCCCTCGGCGTCGGTCTTGGCCTGCACGACGCCCGAGAACTCGATCTGCAGCTTGCGCGGCAGGTCCAGTGCGTGGTCGGTCTTCAGCAGGTAGGCGACGCCGCCCTTGCCCGACTGCGAGTTGACGCGGATGACCGCCTCGTACGAGCGCCCCAGGTCCTTCGGGTCGATCGGCAGGTACGGCACGGCCCACTCGATGTCGTCGACCGTGACGCCCTCGGCGGCGGCCGTCGCGGCCATCGCCTCGAAGCCCTTCTTGATCGCGTCCTGGTGCGAGCCGCTGAACGCGGTGAACACCAGGTCGCCGGCCCACGGGCTGCGCTCGGGCACCGGCAGCTGGTTGCAGTACTCGACCGTGCGCTTGACGTGGTCGATGTCGCTGAAGTCGATCTCGGGGTCGATGCCCTGCGTGAACAGGTTGACGCCCAGCGCCACCAGGTCGACGTTGCCCGTGCGCTCGCCGTTGCCGAACAGGCAGCCCTCGATGCGATCGGCCCCGGCCATGTAGCCCAGCTCCGCCGCGGCCACCGCCGTGCCGCGGTCGTTGTGCGGGTGCAGCGAGATGATCACGTTCTCGCGGTGGTTCAGGTGGCGGCCCATCCACTCGATCGAGTCGGCGTAGACGTTGGGCGTGGCCATCTCGACGGTCGCGGGCAGGTTGATGATCACCTTCCGCTCCGGCGTCGGCTCGAACACCTCCAGGACCTGGTTGCAGACGTCGACCGCGAACTCCAGCTCGGTGCCGGTGTAGCTCTCGGGCGAGTACTCGTAGTAGACCGCGGTCTCGGGCACGGTCTGCTCGTACTTGCGGCACAGCCGCGCGCCCTCGAGCGCGATGTCGACGATGCCCTGCTTGTCGGTGCGGAACACGACGTCGCGCTGCAGCACGCTCGTCGAGTTGTACAGGTGCACGATCGCCTGCTTGGCGCCCTTGATCGCCTCGTACGTGCGGGCGATCAGGTGCTCGCGCGCCTGCGTCAGGACCTGGATCGTGACGTCGTCGGGGATCAGGTCCTCGTCGATCAGCTGGCGCACGAAGTCGAAGTCGGTCTGGCTGGCCGACGGGAAGCCGACCTCGATCTCCTTGTAGCCCATCTTCACGAGCAGCTCGAACATGATCCGCTTGCGCTCGGGGCTCATCGGGTCGATCAGCGCCTGGTTGCCGTCGCGCAGATCGACCGCGCACCAGCGCGGGGCCTTCTCGATGCGCTTCGCCGGCCAGGTGCGGTCGGGCAGATCGACGCGGATCTGCTCGTGGTACGGGCGGTACTTGTGCACCGGCATGCCGCTGGGCTTCTGGGTGTTCTCCATGGGGTGTCGCTCTTCCGGTTCGTCGTTGTGTGTCGGGCCACGACGATCTCCGCGACGAGGAGGCCCTAGATCGAGGTCTCGTCGCGGCGGCTAAGGAGAAGGAGCCCACCGAGGCGCATGGAACGAGGGTAGCACGCAGATTGCGTCATCAGGAGTCCGCCGGGTCGACCCCACAGGCCCGGCGACCGTGCAGGATGCTCAGTGTGAGACGATCCCGCGCCGGGCGACACTCCTGGGTATGAGCACCGTCCTGCGCCGCGCGACCGCCTCCGCGGCGGCCATCGCCGCCCTCGCCGCCCTCGCCCTCCTCGCCTCGTGCGCCACGCCGCGCGACGACGCGCCGGCGCCCGGCGCCGAGCCGCCCCGCTTCGGCGACGTCGAGCCCGGGCCTCCCGAGCGCGACGTGCTCGCGACCGGCACCGTGATGGACAAGCCGCTCGACGCGGGAGGCCGGTCCGTCGAGCTGTGCCTGGGCGCCGTCGCCGAGTCCTACCCGCCCCAGTGCGGCGGCATCCCGATCGTCGGGTGGGACTGGGACGCGGTCGAGGGCGAGGAGACCGCCTCCGACCACACCTGGGGCGCGTACGCCGTGACCGGCCGCTACGACGGGGAGACGTTCACGCCCACGGCCGATCCCGTGCTGCTGGCGCTGTTCGATCCGATGGCGCCCGAGGACCCCACCGGCGGACGCCCCGGGACCACGCCCGAGGACGAGCTCGCCGAGATCCAGCAGACCGTCATGGACCGCCTCGCGGACCACGAGACGATGCTCGGCTCCTACACGCAGGACGGCTACGTCTGGGTCGAGGTGATGTGGGACGACGGCACGTACCAGGAGGCCGCGGACGCCGAGTTCGGCGACGGCGTCGTGATCGTCCAGTCGGTGCTGAAGCCCGCGCCCTAGAACCCCAGGCGGCCCAGCTGCTTGGGGTCGCGCTGCCACTCCTTGGCGACGCGCACGTGGAGCTTCAGGAAGACCCGGGTCCCCACGAGCGGCTCGATCTGCGCGCGGGCGCGCGCGCCGACGTCGCGGAGGCGCGAACCCTTGTGCCCGATGATGATCGCCTTCTGGCTGTCGCGCTCGACCACGACGCTCGCGTGCACGTCGGTCAGGTCGCCGTCCTCGCGCCGCGAGATCTCGTCGACGGTCACCGCGATCGAGTGCGGCAGCTCGTCGCGCACGCCCTCGAGCGCCGCCTCGCGGATGATCTCCGCCACGCGGTCCTCGGTCGACTCGTCGGTCACGACGCCCTCGGGATACAGCGGCGGGCCCTCGGGCATGAGCTGCAGCAGCTCGTCGGTCAGGACGTCGAGCTGGTCGCCCGTGAGCGAGGACAGCGGGATGACGGCGGCCCAGTCCTCGCGCAGCGCGTCCACCTCGATGAGGCGCTCCATGATGTCATCGCGCGAGGCGGCATCCGTCTTCGTCACGATCGCGACCTTCTTGGCGCGCGGGTACCCGTCGAGCGACTCGGCGATGCGGCGGTCGCCCGGTCCCACCTTCTCGGTCGCAGGCGCGCAGAACGCGATCACGTCGACGTCGCCCAGCACCTGCTCCACCAGGTCGTTCAGGCGCTGGCCGAGCAGCGTGCGCGGCTTGTGGATGCCCGGCGTGTCCACGACGACCAGCTGGCCGGTCGGGCGGTTCAGGATGCCGCGGATCGCGCGCCGCGTGGTCTGCGGCTTCTCGCTCGTGATCGCGACCTTCTCGCCGACCAGGGCGTTCATCAGCGTCGACTTGCCGACGTTCGGCCGTCCCACGAACGTCACGAATCCGGACCGGGTCGCGTCAGCCATCGTTGTCTCTCTCCCTGTACTCCTCCATGGCCCGCAGCGCCTCGCCGCGTTCCACGAAGACCGTGTTGATGCCGCGGCCGCGCCCCCGCGACGTGCCGCCCGTGAGCACGATGCCCGCGACCTCGGCGACGTCGCCGGGCTGCGGCACGCGTCCGAGCGCCTTGCCGAGCAGGCCGCCGATCGAGTCCACTTCCTCGTCCTCGAGCTCGACGTCGAACAGGTCGCCGACCTCGTCGAGCGACAGCCGCGAGCTGACGCGGTAGCGACCGGGCGCCACCTCGACGACCTCCTTCGACGGGGCGTCGTACTCGTCTGCGATCTCGCCCACGAGCTCCTCGATGAGGTCCTCGAGCGTGACGAGCCCCGCGATGCCGCCGTACTCGTCCACGACGAGGCACACGTGCACGGCGTCCCGCTTCATCTGCTGCAGCAGGGTCTCGGCGCGCATCTGCTCGGGCACGAACACGGCCGGGCGGGCGATCGCCCGGATGCCGGACTCGCGCCACGCGCCCGAGTCGGGCAGGCCCGCGGCGTCGCGGAAGCCGAACTGCACGACGTCCTTCAGGTACAGCACGCCGATGACGTCGTCGACCTCGCCGTCGACGACCGGCATGCGCGAGATGCCGCGATCGAGGAAGATCCGCATGGCGTCGCGGATCGTGGCGTCCGCCTCGACCGTGACCATCTCGGTGCGCGGCACCATGACGGCGCGCACGACCTGGTCCGTGAAGTCGAACACCGAGTGGATGAGCGCGCGGTCGTCGGCCTCGATGACGTCCTGCGACGCGGCCTCGTCGACGATGCTGAGGAGCTGCTCCTCGGACTCGAAGCTGCGGCGCCCGCCGCCGGGCGTGACGCGGCTGCCGAACGCCGCGAGGGCGGTCGAGATCGGGCCCAGCACGATCATGGCCCCGCGGACGAGGGGCGCCAGGAGCGGGAGCAGCGTGGACGCGTACCGGCGCCCGAACGACGCGGGGCTCGAGGACACCGCGACGTAGGAGACCCCCGTCATGATGAGCGCCGCGACCAGCAGCGCCCACCAGATGCTGTCGAGGAGCAGTGCGAAGGCGGCGGTGACGAGCACCGCGGCGGCCGTCTCGGCGAACACCCGCACGAACACGACGACGCCGGCGTGGCGATCCGGATCCGCCGCGATGCGCCCGAGGGCCCGGGCGTTCCGTCCCTCCGCCGCGAGGTCGACGAGGTCGCCGCGGGACGTCACCCCGAGCGCCGCGTCGACGGCCGACATCACACCCGCCAGCAGGATGAGCAGGAACGCGGCGCCGATCAGCAGCGCGGCGAGCAGGCCGACGAGATCGGGACTGAGTGCGTCGGTCATTCGGGCGCGTCGGTCACTTCGCGCCGCGGCGGCGCTCGGAGGCGGCGAACGCCGCGATGAGCTCGCGCTGCAGGCCGAACATCTCGCGCTCCTCGTCCGGCTCGGCATGGTCGTAGCCGAGCAGGTGGAGCAGGCCGTGCGTGGTGAGCAGGATCAGCTCGTCCATCGTCGAGTGGCCGGCGGTCTCGGCCTGCGCCTCCGCGACCTGCGGGCACAGCACGATGTCGCCGAGCAGCCCGGGCGGCGTGGGCTGGTCCTCGGTGCCCGGCCGCAGCTCGTCCATCGGGAAGCTCAGCACGTCGGTCGGGCCCGGCTCGTCCATCCACTGCAGGTGCAGCTGCTCCATGGCGCCCTCGTCCACCAGGACGATCGCCACGTCCGCGTCGGGCGACACGTGCAGCGCGGCCAGGTTCTCCTGCGTGAGGCGCAGCAGCACCGACTCGTCGATCTCGACGGCGGACTCGTTGTTGATGTCGATCACGATCGTCCTCGCTTGGGCGTGCGGTCTCGGGGGCCGGTCGCCCGCGAGGCCTTCGGGAAGTTCGCGGCGCGTCGCTCGGCCCGGTTGGCGAACTCGGCGGCCTCGTCGCGCTCGTGACGCGCGGCGAGGCGGCGCTCGTCGTACTCGCTGTACGCGTCCACGATGCGGCCCACCAGCGAGTGCCGCACCACGTCGTCGCTCGTCAGGCGCGCGAAGTGGATGTCGTCGATCCCCTCCAGCACGCGCGTCACGAGGCGCAGGCCCGACGCGCCCTGCGGCAGGTCGACCTGGGTGATGTCGCCGGTGACGACCATCTTGGTGCCGAAGCCGAGACGCGTCAGGAACATCTTCATCTGCTCGGGCGTGGTGTTCTGCGCCTCGTCGAGCACGACGAACGAGTTGTTGAGCGTGCGGCCGCGCATGTACGCGAGCGGCGCGACCTCGATCGTGCCCGTCGCCATGAGCTTGGGCACGAGTTCGGGGTCCATCATCTCGTTCAGAGCGTCGTACAGCGGGCGCAGGTACGGGTCGATCTTGTCGGTGAGGGTGCCGGGCAGGAAGCCGAGCCGCTCGCCCGCCTCGACCGCCGGGCGGGTCAGGATGATCCGGTCGACCTCGCGCCGCTGCAGCGCCTGCACGGCCTTCGCCATCGCCAGGTAGGTCTTGCCCGTTCCGGCGGGGCCGATCCCGAACACGATCGTGTTCTGATCGATCGCGTCGATGTAGTCCTTCTGACCCACGGTCTTGGGTCGGATGGTCTTGCCGCGGCTCGACAGGATCGCCTCGCCCATGACCTCGCTCGGCCGCGGGCCGGACTCGTCGCGCATCATGCGCGCCGAGCTCGCCACGTCGGCCTCGCCGAGCGCATGCCCGGCCTTGGTCATCTGGAGCAGCTCGTCGACCAGCGCGCGCGCCGCGCGCACGTCGGCCTCCGCCCCGCGCAGCGTGATCTCGTTGCCGCGCACGTGGACGTCGACATCCGGGTGCGCGCTCTCGACCATCCGGAGCAGGCGGTCCTGCGGGCCGAGCAGCTGCACCATCGCGACTCCGTCGGCGGTCACGGTCTCCGTGTGAAGGTCACTCACCGACGAGGCTTCTCTCTCCCAGGCCGCCCGCGAGCACGTGCGCATGAACGTGGAACACGGTCTGGCCCGCGCCCGACCCGGAGTTGAACAGCAGGCGGAAGTCGCCGTCGGCGTGCTCGGATGCGAGGCCCTTCGCCACGGACACCATCTCGGCCAGCAGCTCGGGGTCCCCCGCGGCGAGCTCCGCGACGTCGCGGTACTCCTGCGTCTTCGGGATCACCAGCAGGTGCAGCGGCGCCTGCGGCGCGATGTCCTTGATGGCGAAGACCCGCTCGGTCTCGGCCACGATCTCGCCGGGGATGTCGCCCTGCAGGATGCGGGTGAAGATCGAGGGATCGCTCATGGACCTCAGTCTATGCGCGCGCCCCTCACCCGACCCGGGGGCTTGACCCGCGTCGCGGGTCACCAGCGGCCCAGGCGCGCGTTCACGAGTGCGAGCGCCGCGGGCCCGGCGGTGGACGTGCGCAGCACCGTGTCGCCGAGCCGGACACGCACGGCGCCGGCGGCCTCCAGCCGGTCCAGCTCCTCCGGGGAGATGCCGCCCTCGGGACCGACCACGAGCACGATGGATGCGGCGTCTCCGAGATCCACTGCCGTCAGACGGGTCTCGGCGGTGGGCTCGAGGACCAGGACGCGCTCGCCGGCCGCGCGCGCCGCGAGGGCCCCGGTCGTCGCGACCGGCACGACCTCCGGCAGCCACGCGCGGTGGGCCTGCTTGGCCGCCTCGCGCACGATGGCGGCCCAGCGGACGCGCCCCTTCTCGGCCTTGGGCCCCTCCCAGCGCGACACGCTGCGGGCCGCCTGCCACGGCACGATCTCGTCGGCGCCGAGCTCGGTCGCGGCCTGGACCGCGAGCTCGTCGCGGTCGCCCTTCGCCAGGGCCTGCGCGAGCACCAGGCGCGGCCGCGGCGCGTCCTCGTCGCGGCGGGTGGCGATCCGGACGACGACCTCGCGCGGCTCGACGCTCTCGGCCTCGCCCTCGAGCCACGCGCCCCGGCCGTCCGTCACGGTGACCGCCTCGCCGACGCGCACGCGGCGCACGGCGGCGGCGTGATGCGCCTCGGCGCCCGTCAGTGTGACCGCGTCGCCGACGCGGGCGGCCCCGGCCGTCTCGTCGATGAAGTGCAGGGCCACGCGTCAGCCCCGGAACCGGTCGCGCAGCTTGGAGAACAGGCCCTGCTGGAACTCCGCCAGGCGCGGCTTCGGCGCCTTGGTGCGCTTCGCGAGCTCCTCCACCAGCGCCCGCTCCTTGGCGTCCAGTCGCGTCGGCGTGACGACGTGTATCCCGACCCGCAGGTCGCCGCGCTGCGAGGACCGGAGCCCCGTGATGCCGCGGTTCTTGACCGTCAGCACCTCCCCGGCCTGGATGCCGGGCCGCAGCTCGAGCTCGACCGGGCCGTCCAGCGCCTCGATGGTCGTGGTGGCGCCCAGGATGGCGTCGGTCATCGACACCTCGAGCGTCGCGAGCAGGTCGTCGCCGTCGCGGCTGAAGACCGGGTGCGGCGACACCTGGACCTCGATGTAGAGGTCGCCGTTGGGGCCGCCCGCCGGGCCGACCTCGCCCGAGCCGGGCAGCTGCAGGCGCAGGCCGGTCTCGACGCCGGCCGGGATGTCGACCGACACGGTGCGGCGCGAGCGCACCCGGCCCTGGCCGTGGCAGGTCGTGCACGGGTCGGGGATGGTCGCGCCGTAGCCCTGGCACGCGCCGCACGGCTGCTGCGTCACGACGTTGCCGAGGAGGCTGCGCACCTGGCGCTGGATGAAGCCCGAGCCGCCGCAGATCTCGCAACGCGCCGGACCCGTGCCCGGCTGGCAGCACGAGCCCTGGCACGTCTCGCACAGCACGGCCGTGTCGACCTCGAGGTCCCGGTGCACGCCGAAGACGACGTCGCCGAGCTCGAGCGTGACGCGCACGAGCGCGTCCTGGCCGCGCTCGCGGCGCGAACGGGGACGTCCCGCGCGGCCGCCGCCGGCGCCCGCGCCGAAGAACGTCTCGAAGATGTCGCTGAAGCCGCCGAACCCGCCCGCGCCTCCGAACGGGCTCTCGTCGCCGCCCTTGTCGTAGCGGCGGCGCTTCTCGTCGTCGCTCAGCACCTCGTACGCGTGCGTCACCAGCTTGAAGCGCTCCGCGGCGTCCTCGCTGGGGTTGACGTCGGGATGCAGCTGGCGCGCCAGCTTGCGATACGCCTTCTTGATGTCGTCGGACGTCGCCTCGCGCGACACCCCGAGAACCTCGTAGTGGTCAGCCACACTCGCCTTTCATGGTCGCGCGTCGTCTGCCGCGCGCTCCCGCGTGATGAATCGGCGCCGCCTAGCGGCGGCCCTCGTCCTCGTCCAGCAGCCGCGACAGGTACCGCGCCACCGCGCGGGCCGCCGACAGGTTGCTGGGGTAGTCCATGCGCGTCGGGCCCATGAGCCCCACGCGCGCGCGGCCCACGCCCGCGTCGTAGTCGCTCGCGATGATCGACGCCTCGGCCAGCCCGAACTCGTCGTTCTCGCGGCCGATGCTCGCCGACAGGCCGTGCTCGTCCGCCACCATCTCAGACATCAGCCGCAGCAGTGTGACCTGCTCCTCGATGGCCTCGAGCAGCGGGTGGATGCTGCCGCGGAAGTCCTGCTCCCGCTTCGCCAGGGTCGCCGCCCCGGCCATCACGAGGCGGTTCTCGCGGAACTCGTCGAGCTCCTCCCCCACGACGGCTGCGAGCGTCAGCAGCGCGTCGTCGCGGCGGCCGCGCTCCGCCGGCGCCTGCGCCCGCAGCGCCTCGATCCGCTCGGAGCCGTCGCCCACCGAGCGCCCCGTGACGAGCGACGCGAGCTGCGCGCGCAGCACCGCGACGTCGTCCTCGTGCACGCCGCTCGGCGTCGCCGTGAGGCGCTGCGAGACCCGGCCCGTGTCGGTCACGATGATCACAAGCATCCGGATGTCGTCGAGCCGCACCAGCTCCACGTGGGTGACGTTCGCGGACGCGAAGGACGGGTACTGCACGAGCGCGACCTGCCCCGTCAGCTGCGTGAGCACGCGCACGGTGCGCGAGAGCAGGTCGTCCAGGTCCGAGGGGTCGGCCAGGAACGTCGAGATGGCCGAGCGCTGCGCCTGGGACAGGGGCCGCAGCTCGGCCAGGTGGTCGACGAAGACGCGGTAGCCCTTGTCGGTCGGCACGCGGCCCGAAGACGTGTGCGGGGCGGTGATCAGCTCCTCGTCCTCGAGCAGCGCCATGTCGTTGCGGATGGTGGCCGCGGAGACGCCGAACGCGTGGCGCTCGACGATCGACTTGCTGCCCACCGGCTCGTGCGTGTCGACGTAGTCCTGCACGATGGCGCGGAGCACCTTCAGCCCACGTTCCGTGACCATGCCGCACCTCCCGACGTCGCCTGGCACTCGCTCGTTCTGAGTGCCAATTCTAGCGAGCACGACGCCGGATCGGCTGAGCACCGCTCGCAGGACCCGCTCGCGCCGATAGTGCGCCGCCGTGACGCGCGGAGAAATCCACCGCGGAGGCCGCTGTCCCGCTCATCCGTCCGAGATCGTGGATATCTCCTCGAGGTGAGGATGAGGGGCGTTGCTTCGCGCCCAGCGGGCAAGGGCTTGCAGAAGTGCGTCCAACCGGTCCAGCCACGGCTCGGCGAAGGTCTCCTGCTGGCGGCGCCGAAAGATTTCGTCGAAGGAGACCCACTCCGCTGCGGCAACCTCCGCCGGGTCCAGGACGACGGGCACATCCACGCCCAGCGACACCGCATAGAGATCCACGAAGGCGGAGATCTCCCGGTGCCGACCGATGAAAGTCAGCTGGGACGGAGGCGCCAGGATGCCTGTCTCCTCGTGCAGTTCTCGCGAGGCAGCCTGGGCGCTCGACTCCCCGGCCAGGGCGCTCCCGCCCGGGAACTCCCATGTCAAGGGGTGCTCGGCTTTGGACGCAGCCCGGCGCGTGAGAAGCACCCGTCCATCGGCGCGCAGCACACACGTCGCGGCGACGAGATGAGTCGTTCCCTCGGGAAGCACGTCTCCCCGGCGCACCCGCGCTCCCGTCGGGCGGCCGTCCCCGTCCCTCAGATCCCACATCTCGGGGGCATTCATCCAGTCAGCATGTCATCCCGTATCAGGGACGCGCGGCGCGGGCTCCTCAGAGCATGAACACCACGCTGTCCGGCATCACCGGCAATCCCACCGTCAAGCTCGTGCTCACGATCGCGGGCTACATCCTGGGCGTCGCGGCCGGCGTCACCGCCGTCGTCGTCGGGATCATGCGCTCCGAGGCCGGCTTCATCGTCATCGGCGTCGCCTTCCTCGCCGCCGTCGCGGTCGCCTTCATCGCGGGCGCCACCGCGACGCCGCACGCGTCGCTCCAGCCCTCGTACGGCGGAAAGTTCGTGCCGCCCGACTGGGCCTGGTACGTCGCGGCGGGCATCCTCGTCGTCGGCCTCGTGGCCGGCGGCATCCTGCTGGCACTCTGAGAGATCGCGCGGCGCCCCGTGGACGGCCTGCGCAGGTGGGCGCTGTGGGTCGCCGTCGCGGCGATCCTGCTGGCGGTGCTCGCCTGCGTCGGCGCGGGGGTCGTCGTGTCGCCGCCACCCCTGGGCGAGCGCATCGCGGCGCTCGCCCAGCCGGGCGCGTCGCTGCCCGAGGGGGTGGACGCGGGCGACGTCGCGGCCATCGCCGAGGACGGCGCGTTCGGCGCGGAGGCCGAGGACCCGCCGGGCCTCGGCATCCCGTTCCTGGCGCTGCCGCTCGGGCTGACGCTGCTGATGGTGGGGCTCATGGCCCTGCCGCTGCTGATCGGGCACCGCGCGGGCGCGCTCGTGAACGGCATCGCGAGCCTCGTGGGCGGCCTCGGCGCCGCGGTCGCCGGCGTGCTGCTGGCCCTGCTCGCCTTCGCCGCCCTCACCACGATGGTGGCGCTGTTCCTGGCGGCCCCCTTCGGCACGCTCGCCTACCTCGCGGTGTTCGGGTTCTTCGATGTCGGCGCGTCGGCGGCGATCCTGGGGGCGGTCCTGGTGCTGCAGCTCGCCGCCGTCGCATTCCTCATCGTGGCGCAGCCGCGCATGCTCGGCAGCAAGCGGATGGTGTTCTTCCTGCTGCTGGCCCTTCTCCTCACGCTCCTGACGATGGTGCTGCACTCGGTCGTCCCGGGGATCGTGGTGAGCATCGCCGACGCGCTCGCCGCGCTCATCACCGCGGTGGTGGGCGCCGTGTGGGGGCTCCTCGTGCTCATCGGCGGCGTCGTCGCCGTCCTGAAGCAGCTGAGCCTCGGCCGCCAGGGCGGCGGGGCCCTGCGCGAGCGCGACGCGGGGACCGCCACGGTCCCCGCCGCCGGCGGGTGATGCAGAGCGCGGTCACCCGGCATCCTCGGGCGGGAGCACCCGCACCACGCATTCGCCCGCCACGGCGGTGCACACGAGCATGAGCGTGCTCTCGTCGTCGTACACGGGGACGGCGACCGGCCTCGCGCACGACAGGTCGGCGGCGTCGACCTCCTGCTCCGGGTAGTCGGCGCCGCTCGTGCTCACGAGCACGTCGCCGGGCGTCTCGGTGCAGAGCAGGATCCGCGCCGGGTCGGGCACCGCGGCACTGCAGCCGCCGGCCGCCGGCACGACGAGCGCCTCCAGATCCGCGCGGGCGCACGGCGCGTCCGCGACGTCCTCGAACGACAGGGGCCGGCTCAGGTCGAGCCAGCCGAGCGATCCGTCCACGCCGCCGCGCGCGTCGTCGGGCGACGCCGGCGGTCTCTGCGCGCCGTAGAACAGCACGAGCCCGGCCGCCACGACCAGGGCGACCAGCACCACGACGAGCGCCTTCACGTTCATCCCGGCGGCTCCCCCGCCGCGGGCGGCTCGGCGCCGGGGAGCAAGGGCTCCGGCGACGAGGGCGGCGCGCCCACGGGCAGCGTCGGCGGCGCATCGGATGCCGCGGGCTCGTCACCCGGCTCCGGATGGGCATCGGCAGAGCCCGGACCGGGGTCCGCGAACACGAGCTCGACCGTGACGTGCGCCGGCTTCTCCTGCGCCACGATCCGCCGCGCGAGCGCCAGGTGCGGGGCCGCCTCGCGCGGCAGGACGACCCGCGCGTGGAACAGCCGGGGCGCACCGGCCTCGTCGGCCGCGGCCTCGTCCACGCGGACGCCCGAGACGCCGAGCGCCCACTCGAGCGCCTCCCGCAGCCCCTCCGCGGTCCCGCGCCGTCGCGACAGGCGCGGCGCCGCGGCGATCACCTGCCGGAGGCGCCCGACGCCCGTGTCGAACTCGCCCGAGGCGTCGTCGATCCAGCGCGCGAGGTCGACCCAGTGCGCCAGGAACGGCACGAACTGGTCGGGTGCGCGCTGCGGGTCGAAGTGCGACGGCAGGTCGGCGAGCAAGTCCTCGACGGGCGCGTGCAGCTCGGCCATCACGTCGACGAGGGCCGCGATCGGCGTGCCCGGCACGATCGTGCGCCGGTGGACCTCGGGAAGGAGCCGCCCGATCCTCTCAGCCCGCATCGCCGTACCCCACGTCGATCTCGTGCGCGCCGGGGGCGAACAGCCAGTTCGGCGGCAGGGCGACCTCGTCGGACAGCTCGGCCGGCGCGGCCGGTCGCCAGGTGCGGCCGTCGGAGCTTCGGAACAGGCCTGCGGGGCCGCCCGTCAGCACGAGCGGCGGCACCGCGTCCCCTGCGGCCACGCTGCGCAGCGCCTGGAACGCGCCGGTCTCGCGGAGCGGCAGGCCGCAGTCGCGCGTCGGGGCCCTCCAGACGCCGTTCGCCTGCCGCGGGTTCGCGACCGTCACGCCGGCGCGCTCGGTGGCGGCCAGGACGGTGTCGCCGATGAACGCGACGTCCCGGCAGCTGCCGCCCGTCCAGTTCGCCCCCACGGGGCCCCAGCCCTGCGCGTCGAGCTCGGTGCCGTGCAGCTCGACGCGGAACACGCCTGCGCCCTCCTCGTCGCCGGTCGCGTACGCGCCGGCCACGAGCACGCGCCGGTTGGAGAGCTCCAGCGTGCGCAGCACGCGGATGTCCTGCCCCGTCAGACCGGTCTGCGTGAACGTCCCCGGACGCCCCTCGTCGAACGACAGGTACACGCCCTTGAGCTCCTGCGCGGCCGCCGCGACCCGCAGCTCGCCGGAGGGATCGACGACGGTCGTCACCGCGTAGAAGCCCAGGCCCGCGTCCTCCCCGACGACGAGCAGGCGGTCGCCCACCGCGCCCTCGCGCAGCGGCTGCCGGAACAGGCCGGCGTCCGTCGCGAGGAACGCATGCGGCGCGCCGTCGATCAGCGCGAGCGCGACGTCCTCCACATGGAACTCGAACTGGGCGATCCGGCTCCAGGTCTCGCCGTAGTCGGCCGAGGCGTGGACCACGCTGGACTCGGTGTCCCCGACCCGCGTGCAGGCCACGACCCACCCGGGTGCCTCGCGCAGCACGCCGATCCGCTCGACGACCTCTCCCTCGATGCGCGCCACGGCGACCCAGCCGCGCGCGTCGTCCACCGTGCGGAACACGCGCGCGCCGCCGCCCGCGTACCAGGTGCGGGGATGATTCGGATCGCGCACGGTCGCCGACACGGCGTCGGGCACCTCGTCGACGACCAGCCGGACGTCGGACACGTAGCGCACGCCCCGCTCGCCCTGCAGCGCGTCGTAGACCCGCGCGACCCGCAGGTGCTCGCCGAAGGGCCATCCCCCCGCACCGTCGATCGGCACGGGCGAGAGCATCCGGTCGAGCCGGTCGCGGAGCCGGCGCTCGACCGCGACGCGGTCCTCGGCGCGGTGCACCACCACGGAGGCCCGCACCCGGATGGGCATCAGACCCGCCCATCGCACGCGCACGCGCGTGCCGATCGGCTGACGGGCGTGCAGCGCCTCCTCCAGCCGCTCCAGCACCTGCGCGCTCATCCGCGCCTCCAGCACGTCGGGGGCGAAGGAGCCGCCCTCGACGCCCGGCACCACGTACACCTGGACCTCGCCGGGCGGGGCGCCCGTCCACGCCTCGGCGCGCGTCACGGCGCGAGCGCGCGACACGCCGCCGTGCGCGGCCACGGCGAACTGCTCGTAGTCGCGCCCCGTCACGACGCGGTCCAGCGTGTGCAGCGACTGGGGTCCGCGGATCATCGCGTTCTCGAGCGTCTCGCTGTCCCGTCCGCCGGTGGCGCCTCTGGGGTTGGTGACCGACACCCCCGGCACCGCGTCCTTGAGGACGGTCAGGGTGCCGGCGGCGACATTGCCGTTCGCGCCCCCGCCGCGGCGGTACCAGGCGACGATGCGGCGGCCGGCGGCGGGCACCGCCGCCAGGGCCACGGGCTGCGCGGCGAGGCCGCCGCCGGGATCGGCGAGCTGCGCCGCGGGCGCGAACGCGATCACGCCCTCGGCGCGGTCGACCACGTAGAGGTGGGGCTCGTCGTCCGGTCCCGGGGGCGCGCCGAAGTGCTCGGTCTCGCTCCAGATCCGATAGGTGACGCCGCCGGATTCGCGGGCCGGCTCCCGGTTGCCGAGCTCGTCCGGCTCGGCCTCGACCCCCACGACCAGGTCGAGCACGTCGCCGGTGGCGAGCGAGATCGGCGGGCGCGCCACCCGCGCCGACTGCCCAGGGAGGCCGTTCCCCACGCCGAGCGGCTCGGCCTCGACGATCTCGCCGGCGTGCGCGCGCACGATTGCCGTCCGCGACCCGGCCGCGATGCGCGCGTCCTCGGCGGTCGCGAAGACCGGCGAGTCCGCGCCGGAACGCGCGGTCATCACGCGGCTGCCGCGCGGGATCACGACGTCCGTCGCCGCGGCGGCCGCGAGCGAGAACTCCAGGTCCACGCTCGCCGCGGCCGGCGGCATGACCTTGACGCCGATGAGGTCGAGGAACTGAACGAAGGCCTTCTCCGGGAGGCGGTTGACGCGATAGATCAGCGTGTCGGTGAGATAGGCGAACACCTCGAGCAGGGTGACGCCCGGATCGCCGGGCGACAGATCCGTCCACTCGGGGCTGCGCGCCGCGATCAGCGCCTTGGCGTCGGCGAGGAGCCGGGCGAAGTCCCGGTCGTCCAGGTTCGGAATGGGAAGCGCCATGTCACTCAGCCCCCTGCAGCGGGATCGAGGCGACCAGCCGGTCGGCCGGGCCGCCGAGCCTCGGGTGGTAGTCGAGCACGACCTGCAGGCGGTCGGGTGCGTCCGGCGCCGCGCCGGCGTCGAGACCGAGCACGACGACGCGGGGCTCGAAGCGCTCGACCGCGCGCCGCACGTAGTGGATCGCCAGGCCCGCCGTGGTGTCGTCGTTCGGCCAGAACACGAGCCGCGCCAGCTCGCACCCGTAGTCCGGGCGCATGACGCGCTCGCCGGGGACGGTGGAGAGCAGCAGGATGAGCGACTGCCGGACGGCGTCCGCGCCCCGCACGAGCTCCACCCTGCCGGTGTCGGCGATCGTCAGCCCGCCGGGACCGCGACCGGCGTCGGGATGGGCGAAGCGCCATCCGGTCGTGACGGGCGGCGTCCGCCTGACGGGGCCCCGGGTGCTCATGGCGTCTCCGTCACCAGGAGCTGCCCGGGATGCTCGACCCGGTACCGCACGCCGCCCTGCGGGGTGCCGTCGGTTGTGCCCGCGAGATCCGCCCGGATGACCGGCCGCCCCGCGATGGTCACGAACCCGGACCGGCCGGTCTGCACGTCGAACGTCGTGGTGCACGGCTTGATGCCGACGTTCACGTTCGGGCATCCGCCGATCGGCCGCCGCAACGGCTCGTCCCCCGTCACCACGGGCCGGGCCCCGACGAACACGAAGTCCTCGCCGGCGATCATCGCCACACGGCCGAGCTTGTGGTCGCACCTCACATCGGCATCCGCCGTCACCCAGAACCACATGTCATCCCCCGCTCACGCCCGCTCCAGCTCGATCCGTCCGGCGCGCAGTCGCAGCAGCCGGCCGGGCGCCTCCAGGACGAGGTCGCCGGCGGCATGGACGACCACGCCCGTGTCGGTGAGGGCGACGCGGCTGCCTGCGGCGTTCGCGAGCGCGAGCGCGTCCCCGTCCGCGCTCAGGCGCAGCGACTGGCCGGACGGCAGCCGCATCCCGTACACGCCGACGGCTCCGCCGACGACGCCGACGCCCGGCTCGCCGCCGTCGCTCGTGCGCAGCCCTCCGAGGACGACGCCCCTGCCCGGGTCGCCCGCCTCGTGCGCGACGAGCACGCTGTCGCCCACGTCCGGCTGCAGCGCCAGGCCCTTCCCCTCGCCCGCGCCCAGTGCGAGCACCGGCAGCCATTCGGATTCGAGGCCGTCGAACGCCGGCAGCGTCACCCGCACGCGGCCCCGCGCCTCGGGATCGTCGACGCGCAGCACCTGAGCCGCGGTCAGCGTCATGGCGCCGCGCGGCGGCCGCCCGCCGGCGGGTCCGAGGGCCCGCAGGTGCGCGGGCGGCTCCGACGTGACCGTGCACATGTACCCGCCCGACGCGTCGATCACGTGGTCCGCGGCCAGCAGCACGAAGTCCCCGGTAGCGCCGGGCGTGAGTCCCGCGAGGCGCAGCACGCTGCCCGGGCCGAGCTCCGGATGACCCTCGACGACCGCACGCACGACGCGCGCCGATGCGCCGTCCTCGGCGGCGAGTCCCCGGGCGAGCGCCTCGAGCTCGTCGGCCCCGAATGCCACGGCGCCGCCCCGCACGGCGTCGCGAGCGTCGGGGTCGTCGACGCCCGAGTCGGCCGAGCCGTCCGACACCTCCCCCGTTACCGGATCCCACCCCACCACGCGCCAGCCGGAGCGATGCGCGAGCGCGCTGTCGGTGACCACCGCCTCGATCAGCCCGTCGCCGTACGCGGCGCGCGCCTCGTGCCCGATCCCGGATCCGTCGAACAGGCGCAGGGTGCCGCCCGCGGCGTCCACCTGCCACCACAGCCCCGCCTCGCGCGTCAGTCTGGTGAGCAGGTCCAGCGCGGACCGGCCGTCGCGAAGCAGCCGCGGCAGTCGAGGGCCCTCGTCGCCCGCGGCGACGGACAGGCCCGCCGGCTCGGCGAGCTCGCGCACGAGCTCGGCGAGGGACACGTCGACGTGCGCGCGCAGCTGCGAGTCGCGGCGCAGCCGGTGGGCGGCGTCCTGGCAGCGGGCGGTCATCGCCACGCTGCCGTCCGCGCGGAACGCGCGCTCCAGCACGACCACGTCGCCGGTGAACAGCAGGACGGCGTGCCCCTCGACCGCCACGTCGAGGCCGGCACCAGGCGTCAGAGCCGATTCGAGCGCGGCGGGGTCCACCGGGTCCTCGAACACCAGCGCGCACGCGGCCGGCGCGCTCGCCTCGCGCCGGACGCGCACCGAGGTCAGCCGGGCGACGCGGTCGACGTCGAGCTCCGCGCCGTCCACGCGCACGCGCACGCCCGGGATGACCGCCGGGGCGGGCGCGACGAGGTCGATCGTGTCGGTCATGGCCGCTCCCCCGTCGAGACCTGCTCCGGCGCGGGCGGGACGATGAGCTCCCTGCCCGGCTCAGGCCACACCACGTCGTCGAGGCCGTTCACGTCGGCGATCCAGCGCCACAGCGCGGCCCGGCCTCCGAACCAGCGCGCCGCCAGCTCGGCGAGCGTCTCGCCGCCGCTCGGGGCGCCGTCGTCGCCCGGCCCGGCTCCGATGACCGTGTGGACCGCGGCGGGCGCGGCGGCCGCGACAGCAGCGGCCGCCGCATCGGGGATGTCCGCGGCGGGAGGCGTGTCGGGAGCCGGCGGATTCGGATCCGGCACGCGCACGAGCCGCAGGCTCATCCACGAGCGTCCCGGCGTGCCGTTGCGGTCGAACCTCTCGAACCGCTCGGCCACGGCCTCGACGACGGCGAGGACGTTCCAGCTCTTGCCGAGCACCATGCGCACGTGCGGCACGCCGCGCCCAGAGGGATCGCTGTTCTCCGCGAGCTGCCAGAGCGCGCGGGTGTAGTCCCGCACGTCCGCGCGCACGGCGGCCGGTGGCGGCGCACCGCCGTCCGCCCCGGAGGCGGCGGGAGCCGGCGGCGCGAGCGGAGGGGGCACCAGGTCGACGTCGAACAGCAGCTGCAGGTCGAGCTCGGTCCGCCCGCCGCCGGTGTGCAGCAGCGGGGAGTCGCTGAGGGCGGCACCGGACACGACCCCCGAGCCGCCGCGCCGCGGGGCGAGGCCGGCGACGCGCCGCTGCACGACGTGCTCCGGGTTGAGCATGCACGTCACGCGTGCGCCGGTCTGCTCGTCGATGAACGCCACGCGCTCCATCACGTTCTCCGCTGCTCGGCCACGAGCGGGTCGGCGGACGCATCGCCTGCCCAGCCCCATTGCGCCGCCCACCCGGCGGCGTGGTCGACGAGGGCGCCGTCCCGCGGCGACCGGTCGGCGGGGCGCGGCGGCAGCTCCGGCCACGGCGCGGCGCCCACGCCCGCGTATGCCCCGTGCCCGCGCGCCCCCGCCTCGGGGCCGGAGTCAGGCCGGTCCGCCCGCCGCGGGAGCGCGCGGGGCGCGGACGACGCGCCGGGTGCGGCATCGCGCACCGGGAACGGGTGCCGCTCCGACGCCGGCGACGGAGACGTCGCCGGCTCCCCCGGGCGCTGCCCGCGCGACCGCGTCTCCAGCGGCGTCGGCCGGGGGCTCGCGGGCGTCATCCTGTCGTCGCTCGCGCGCTGCGGGGTCTCCGGCCCATCCTGCGGCACGGCGGGAAGAGGCGCGGGGCCGCTGAGGACGCGGTTCGTCGCACCCGGCTCGGGGAACGGCACGGTGCTCGGCTCCCGGCGTACGCGCTGCTCCACGCGGACCCCCGCCGGCCGCGCGGCCGCCGGCGAGGAGGGGGCGTGCTCGGGTGCCGAGGGCGGGGGTGCCGCGGTCGGCGCCGCGGCGCGGAACGCCACGTGAGGCGCGCCGGCGGGTTCCGCGGGGGACTCCCCGGCCGCCGACGCCGTCGCGGGCGCGGGAGCCGCCGGGGCGCCGGGTGCCCTCGGCCGCGCGGGCGGATCGACGTGCGTCACAGCGACCCTTCCGTGAGCCTCCGTGCGCTCCGTCTCGCCGCGCACGCGGGCGCCGGGGCCGGGGCCGGCAGCGGGTTCCGCCGCCGCCGGATCCCCGGCCTCGAACGCGAACCACTCGGGATCGCGCGCCGCGACGTACGCGGCGATGTCGGGATCCGCCCCCGCGAGGTGCGGGTCGTCCGGCGGCGCGCCCCGAGGGGCGGCCGACCGCGGACCGGCGCCCAGTCGGGCGGGCGGGTCGCGGCGGACGAGCGCGCGCCACACGCCGGCGAGCGCCTGCCGCACCCGCCGCAGCACGCCCGCGGCGCCCCGACGCGCGGGGCCGTGCCGGTCAGCCATCGCGCGAGCCCACCCTCTCGATCGACTCGTACTTCAGCCCGAACTCCTGGATGTAGACCTCGCGGGCGGTCGCCCGGAGGTCGGCGCCCAGAAACCGCACGGGCAGGGCCTGGTCCAGGTCCAGCTGCATGACCGGCGTCGTGCCCCGAGAGTCGAGGAGGATGATCGACACCGGCAGGCGCCGGATCTCCCCCGCGACCGTCGCCATGAACCAGTCCCACAGCTCGGTCGACCGGGTGAGGCCCTGGCGCAGCGTGATCTCGCCGTACGTCGTGATGGTCGGGATGTGGTGCACGACCTGCGCCTGCCCCGCCTCCCGGTACTCGACCGTGTCGATGGTCACCTGAGGCCCGGAGCACTCGGTGAAGTGCCCGACCGCCATCCCGCTGATCATGAGCTTGAAGTTGTAGGCGCCGAACGGGTCGGTCCACTGGGTCTTCGCGGACGCCGAGGGCGCCGCCGTCGCATCGCTCACTGTGCTTCCTCTCCTCCGGCGGCCGCGTACTGGCTCACCTTGAACACGATGAATTCGGCCGGTTTGACCGGCGCCATCCCGATGAGGGCGGTGACGATGCCGGCGTCGATGTTCTCCTGCGGGTTGGTCTCGGCGTCGCACTTGACGAAGAACGCCTCGCGCTCGGTCGCGCCCAGCAGCGCGCCGTCGCGCCACAGCCGGCGCAGGAAGGCCCGGATGTCACGCCGGATCGCGTTCCACAGGACCTGGTCGTTGGGCTCGAACACCACCCATCCGGTGCCCTGCTGGATCGACTCCTCGGCGAAGGCGAACAGCCGGCGCACCGGCAGGTACCGCCACTCGCTCGAGCCGCCGGCGAGGGTGCGCGCGCCCCAGATCCGGATGCTCCCCAGGATGCTGCGGATCGCGTTGACGCCCGCGCTGTTGAGCAGCCCCTGCTCGCTCGGGGTGAGCGCCCGCGTCAGGTCGAGCGCGCCGCGCACGGTCTCGTTCGCGGGCGCCTTGTGCACCCCACGGCTGCCGTCGGTGCGCGCCCACACGCCGGCCACGTGCCCGGACGGCGGGGCGTCGACGAGCGCGCCCGTGAGCGGATCCAGGACGCGGATCCACGGGAAGTAGACGGCACCCCACTCGGACTGGCGCGGCGCGGTCCCGTCGCCCGACGCCCGAGGCTTCGGCGGCGACGCGGCCTCGCCCGAGTCGGCGTCACCCGCCTCCGCGTCCGACGCCGAGCCGCCCGACGCGGAGGCACCGGGCGAGCGCGGCTTCGCCGGACGGGTCAGCGCGTTCAGGTCGGCGACGTCCGCCGGGGCGTCCAGCACCGCCACGCGGTCGCGCATGAGCTCGCAGTGACTGAGGACCGCGTCGTACGACCCGGCGTCCGTCATCCCCGGAGCCGCCACGATCGCGATCTCGTCGATGTGCTCCAGCGCCGAGATCCCGGGGCTGTCGGCGGTGCCGCCCACGGTGCCGTCGGGCCCGACGTTGAGCACGTAGCAGCGGTCCCCGCCGTTCAGGAAGAACCCGTGGACCGCGAGCGTGAGCGCGCTGCTGGGCCCGTCCCCGCCGAACACGCTGGTGTACTGGGTCCAGTTGTTCACGGCGGTGGGGACGCCCACCGGCGCATCCGGGTCCGTGACGAACCCGACGAAGGCGGCCACCTGGGTGCCCACCCCCTCGATGGGGCGTGCACCGCCCATGATCTCCTCGACGTAGACGCCCGGAGTGAGGTACTGGGGCATGACGGTCCTTTCTCGGCACTATCCGACGGGCGCCGTGCCCGAGCGGAGTGGGGCCTCCCGGCCCCGGGGATCAGCCGGCATCGGCACGAGGTCGGCATGCAGCGGCTCGCGCACGGGCGGCGCGGCGGCGCGTTCGATCAGGCGTCGCACGGGCACCTGCAGGATGAAGGCCGGCTGCGGCGGGCGCCCGAGGGCCCGCCACAGACCCGGGTCGACCGGACCGGGCTCGAGCCGCCACGGGACGTCGGTCTGGGCCGCGAGGGCGAGGGCGACGGCGGCTCGCGCGGAGTCGTAGGCGTTCCGGCCGACGACGGTGACGAGCACGTCGAGAGTCACCTCGGCGCTCGAGATGTGCCGGAGCACCGGCCCGGTCGCGGGTGCGAGCGCGATCGAGAGCGGACGCAGCAGCACGGCTCCGCCCGCCGCGGCGTCGCCCTCGTCGAACACCACCGGCAGGCCGGTCGCCTCCGCCGCCCAGCGCTCGACCGGTTCGAGCGCGGCGACCAGGTCCGCGCCGAGCTGCTCGCTCGCGCTCATGCCCGCCCCCTTCGGCACCGCACGGCGGGTCGCCGCGCACCCTGAAGGAGGCGCACCCGCCGACGGAGATACCGTCCTGCGGGAGAAACGCCTACTCGCCGCGGGCCCACACGGTGGCCGCGATCACGTGCACGCCGCTGCCCGCCTCGGTCGGGCGGACCTCCAGGAGCGCGCGGCGCTGCTGATCCGTCAGGTCGACGCAGACGTAGGTGGTCTCGTCCGCCGGGATGGGCAGCGGCTGGCCCTGGGTGTAGTCCGTGGCCGCCTCGCAGGCCTCGAAGGTCGGGTCGGGCACGACGGCCAGCCGGGCGGAGAAGTACCCCACCGCGTTCAGGAAGCCCGAGCTGTGGAACTCACCGGAGAACGACAGATCGGCACCGGTCACGTCCACGGCCGCGTCCACGCTCCGTCCGGCGTCCAGATCGTACGAGAGACCTCCGTACGCCTCGAACTCATACGCGGCGAACACCTCGTGCTCGATCACGGGAGGGCCCGTGGTCTCCGCGGGCGTCGGCTCCGGCGCGGGCTCCTCGCGCGTGAGCCACCAGATCAGCACCGCGCCCGCCGCGAGCAGCGCCGCCGCCACGACGACGATCCACCACGGGAACCGGCGGCGGGCTCGCTCGGGCACGGTGAAAGCCACGGTGGGGCCGGACACCACCTGATCCGGCGACTCCTCCAGGGCCGCGCCGATCGCGAAGGTCCCGGGCCCGGCAGGCGCGTCATCCGGGACGGCCACGGTCACGTCGACCGTCGTGGTCCCTGCGGTCGGCAGCGCCCGCTCGGCCTCCCCGACGATCGAGAACCAGCGCTCCTCCGTGCCGGCCCCGGCGCGCACGATCAGACGCGCCTTCACGGGGCGCCCCGTGACGTTCGACACGGTGAAGGATCCCGTTCCGCGCCGGGCGGCGTCGATCGCCACCTGCGTCGGACCCGCGACCGAGAACGGCGGCGCGGATGACGGCGCGGGCCCGTCGGGGCCGAAGTCTCCCGGTCCCGGAGTCGGAGCATCGGACATTCCGCTCCTCACTCCCACACCGTGACCGCGATCTCGCGCGGCTCGCCGGCGCCCGTCGGTCCCACCTCGAGCACGGCGGCGTGGCCGCCGGTCGTGAACGTGCACACGTAGCTGGTCGGCCAGCCGTCCTGGATCTCGACGGAGTCCCGGAGCATCACGTCGCGGCACAGGTCGAATCGCGGCTCCCCGATGAACTCGACGCCGCGCATCAGCCCGTAGACGAACGTGGGGTGAGAGAAGGCGAGGAACGAGAAGTCGTTGTCGGTGAGCAGGATGTCCGGCTCGCCGTCCTCGTCGAGGTCGGCGTACACCGGCGTGGTGTCCTGCACCACGGTCGTCTGGAGGATCACGGCCGGCCCGGTCGGCACGGGCGTCGGGGTCGGGGTCTCGGTCGGGCTCGGGCTCGGCGAGGGGCCGGGACCGACGGCCTCCGGGCGCGTCAGCATCCAGATCAGGATGCCGCCGCCCGCGAGCACGACGAGCGCCACCGCCGCGACGATCACGATCCACCAGGGGAAGCGCCGCCTGCCTGCCGGTGCGACGGCGAGCGCGACCGTGGGCCCCGGCACCACCTGATCGGGCGACTCCTCGAGCGCGGCGCCGAGCGTGAACGCGCGGGCGCCCTCGGGGGCGTCCGCCGGCACGGCCACGTCGACGTCGACCGTGGTGGTGCCGGCCAGCGGCAGGGAGCGCTCCGCGTCGCCCGCGATCGTGAACCAGCCCGCGGCCGCGTCGGGCCCGGGCGTCACGATCAGGCGGGCCCGGACGGGACGTCCCGACACGTTCGAGACCGTGAACGAGGCCCTGCCGCGGCGTCCGCCGTCGAGGGCCAGCTGCGTGGGACCCGTCACGACGAACGGGGGCGTCGCGCCGGCCGCGGGGGCGGTGGGGCCGAAGCCGTCGTCGGGCGTCATGGTGTCCCCCTTCGCGGCGGCATGGCCGCCGCCGCCTCTGCAGAAGGGAGCCGCGGCCGCACCGCGTGATACACCCGGGCGCTTCAGGCGGTCAGCGCGCGCACGACGGCGTCCGCCAGGAGGCGCCCCTGGAGCGTCAGGACGACACGCCCCCCCACGGCCGCCGCTCCGTCGACCAGGCCGTCGGCTACCAGGCCGGCGACGGCCCGCCGCGCGTCGTCTCCGAGCGCCGCGATCGGGAGCCCCTCGCGGATGCGGCTCTCGAGCAGCACGCGCTCGAGCGCGCGGGCGTCGGCATCCGGCGTCTCGCGTCCCGCCGCGGGCGACTCGCCGAGCGCGAGGCGCTGCGCGTAGGCGGCGGGGTGCTTCACGTTCCACCACCGCAGGCCGCCGACATGGCTGTGGGCGCCGGGACCGAAGCCCCACCAGTCGGTGCCACGCCAGTAGGCGAGGTTGTGACGGGAGCGGTGCTCCTCGCCGCGCGACCAGTTGCTGATCTCGTACCACTCGAAGCCGGCGGCGGCGAGCCGCGCATCCGCCAGCTCGTACATGTCGGCCTGCAGGTCGTCGTCGGGCGCCGGGACCTCGCCGCGCCGGATCTGGCGCGCCAGCTTGGTGCCGTCCTCGATGATCAGGGCGTACGCCGAGAGGTGATCGGACTCGAGGGCGAGCGCCGCGTCGAGCGAGGCCTCCCAGTCGGCGAGCGACTCGCCGGGCGCGCCGTAGATCAGGTCGACGCTCACGTCGAGGCCGGCCTCGCGTGCCGCGTCCACCGCCGTGCGGACGTTGGAGGGCGTGTGGGTGCGATCGAGCGCCGCGAGCACGTGCGGGACGGCGGACTGCATGCCGACGGACATCCGGGTCACGCCTGCGTCGGCGAGCTCCCGGGCGACGTCCGGCGTGACCGTGTCGGGATTCGCCTCGACCGTCACCTCCGCGTCCTCCGCGATCCCGAACGCGGCGCGCACGCCGTCGAGCATCCGGGCGAGGTCGCCGGCGGGAAGCAGCGTGGGCGTGCCGCCGCCGAAGAACACCGTGCGCGCCGGGCGGAGGCCTCCCGCCTCGCCCAGCACCTCGCGGCTCAGCGCGACCTCGCGCAGCAGCGTGTCGGCGTACTCGTCCTGGCGGGCGCCGCGCAGCTCGCCCGACGTGTAGGTGTTGAAGTCGCAGTAGCCGCACCGCACGCGGCAGAACGGCACGTGCAGGTAGACACCGAAGTCGGTCTGCGGATCGACCCGGATGCCCTCGGGAAGGCGCCCGTCGGCGGGAGCCGGGTCGCCGACCGGCAGCGGACCGGCCATCAGGATCGGCCCATCAGGAGCCGGGCGTGGCGAACAGCGGCGAGATGGCGCGGAGGTACCCCGCGAACAGCACGCGGCGGCGGCGGCGCACGAAGCCGCGGAACATCCGGTACAGAAGCGCCACGGGGCGGTCGAACGCCTTGACCGTGAACCACACCTCGTCGTTGTCGCGCCACTCGATCATGAACGACTCCTCGCCGCTGACCATCGAGCCGCCGACCGTGCCGAGCGCGAACCCGATGCGGCGGGGCTCCTCGATCACGAAGATGACCCGCAGCTCGGCGTCGGCGCGCATGCCCTCGACCCGTCCGTGCACGCGCAGCGTGGTGCCCGGTCCGGCCCACGGCGTGCCCTCGGCGTCGTAGCGCTGGTCGGCCTCGAGCTTCGAGGGCGTCACGGGGTTGCCCTCGCCGTCGAAGCTGACGCCGGAGTACGCGGGGCCGGGCGCCGGGCGGACGTCCGTGACCTTCAGGCCCGCCCCCTTGAGCGCGCCCCACGACAGCAGCGCCTCGCCGGCGGTGCGGAAGCGGTCCTCGCCGCTGCCGATGCGCCACGAATCGGCCGCCGGGATGCTGTGCTCCGGCGGGTACTGCAGCAGGTCCTGCGCCTGCGTGGCGCCGACCGCCGCATAGTCGACCGTCTCGTCGTCCTGGAACGTTCCGCGACGCATGCGGGTCAGCCTACTTCCTTCGCCTGGGTCCCCCTGGGGAACCGGTGCCCTTCGGCTTACTTGGCCTTTGTCTCGACGTCGCCCGAGAGCGCCGCGATGAAGGCCTCCTGGGGGACCTCCACGCGTCCGACCATCTTCATGCGCTTCTTGCCCTCCTTCTGCTTCTCGAGGAGCTTGCGCTTGCGGCTGATGTCGCCGCCGTAGCACTTGGCGAGCACGTCCTTGCGCATGGCGCGGATGTTCTCGCGGGCGATCACGCGCGCGCCGATGGCGGCCTGGATGGGGACCTCGAACTGCTGACGCGGGATGAGCTTGCGCAGCCGCTCCGTCATGGTCGTGCCGTAGGAGTAGGCCTTCTCGCGGTGCACGATCGCGCTGAACGCGTCGACGCGGTCGCCCTGCAGGAGGATGTCGACCTTCACGAGGTCCGCCTCCTGGCGGCCGGCGGGCTCGTAGTCGAAGCTCGCGTAGCCCTGCGTGCGCGACTTCAGCTGATCGAAGAAGTCGAAGACGATCTCGCCCAGCGGCATCGTGTACTTCAGCTCGACGCGCTCCTCGGACAGGTAGTCCATGCCGAGCATGGTGCCGCGGCGCGACTGGCAGAGATCCATGACCGTGCCGACGTAGTCCTTCGGTGTCAGGATCGACGCGCGCACGATCGGCTCCGACACCGAACCGATCTTGCCGTCGGGATACTCGCTCGGGTTGGTCACGACGATCGTCTCGCCGGTCTCGGTCGTGACCTCGTAGATCACGCTGGGCGCGGTCGTGATGAGGTCGAGCCCGAACTCGCGCGACAGGCGCTCCGTGACGATCTCGAGGTGCAGCAGGCCCAGGAAGCCGCAGCGGAAGCCGAAGCCCAGCGCGACCGACGTCTCGGGCTCGTACGCGAGCGAGGCGTCCGACAGCTTCAGCTTGTCGAGCGCGTCGCGCAGGTCGGGGTAGTCGCTCGCGTCGATCGGGTACAGGCCCGAGTAGACCATCGGCTTGGGGTCCACGTAGCCGGCCAGCGCCTGGGTCGCGGGGTTCCGCGCCGTGGTCACGGTGTCGCCGACCTTGGACTGGCGCACGTCCTTCACGCCCGTGATCAGGTAGCCCACCTCGCCGACGCCGAGGCCCTTGGACGGGACCGGCTCCGGCGCGGACACGCCGATCTCCAGGAGCTCGTGCGTCGCCCTGGTCGACATCATCTGGATGCGCTCACGCGGCCTGAGCGTGCCGTCGATCATTCGGACGTAGGTGACGACGCCCCGGTAGGCGTCGTAGACCGAGTCGAAGATCATCGCGCGGGCCGGCGCGTCGGCGTCGCCCTTCGGCGCGGGGATCTCGGCGACCAGGCGGTCCAGCAGCTCCTCCACGCCCTGTCCCGTCTTGCCCGACACGCGCAGCACGTCCTCGGGACGGCCGCCGATCAGGTCGGCCAGCTCCTTCGCGAAGCGCTCCGGGTCGGCCGCCGGGAGGTCGATCTTGTTGAGCACGGGGATGATCGTGAGGTCGTTCTCGAGCGCCAGATACAGGTTCGCGAGCGTCTGGGCCTCGATGCCCTGCGCGGCGTCGACCAGCAGGATCGCGCCCTCGCACGCGGCGAGCGAGCGCGACACCTCGTACGTGAAGTCCACGTGCCCGGGGGTGTCGATCATGTTCAGCGCGAACGTCTGACCGTCCTGCTCCCACGGCATGCGCACGGCCTGCGACTTGATCGTGATGCCGCGCTCGCGCTCGATGTCCATCCGGTCGAGGTACTGCGCGCGCATGTCGCGGTCGGCGACCACGCCGGTGATCTGCAGCATGCGGTCGGCCAGCGTGGACTTGCCGTGGTCGATGTGGGCGATGATGCAGAAATTGCGGATGCGCTCGGGGGGCGTCGCGGCAGGCTCGAGCGGCGTAGAGGCACGGGGTGACATGTCCGTTCGATTCTACGGTGCGCGGCCCGCTCCGCCCGCCGCGCGCGGGAGCGCTCACATCGTGCGGCTTGCTTCCGTGCGCTCGCGCGTGCACTATGCAGGTTGCGCGGTCGTCACCCGCACGTTGCGCGCTTTTCACGACGAGAGCACAGATCGGTAACGCTTTTCACCCATCCGCGTCTCGTCATGGTGATATTGCGGGCCGAGGGTAGAGTCGCCGACAACGTCGTCAGAAAGAGTTCCACGCCTTGATCCGATTCCTGCTGCGCCGGCATCCTGCCGCTGTACATGGGTCCGTGGATCTCGATGGCGACCGAGGGTCTCGCGAACCTCACGCCCGAGACCTACACGGGTCTGGACCTCTTCGGCCTGCAGCCGGTCGAGAACGTCGGCTGGGAGAAGTCGGAGTGATCCGTCGCTGATCTGACGATCCGCACGTCGGGGTCGGTGGTTCGTCCACCGGCCCCGACGTCGTCCCCGGGCCCGTCACCGGGCCTAGGGTGAGGGGCATGCCGGTGCAGGTCGTGCTCGTCCACGGGATCCGGACGTCCGCGACCATGTGGCGCGCGCAGGTCGCCCACCTCGAGCGGCGCGGCGTCGCGGCCCACACGATCGACCTGCCCGGCCACGGCACGCGGATGGCCGAGACGTTCACGCTCGAGGGCGCATTCTCGGCGATCGACGCCGCGGTGCGCTCGGCCGCCGCCGCCGGGCCCGTGCTGCTCGTGGGCCACTCGATGGGCGGTCTCCTCGCCACCGAGTACGTCGGGGCCGAGGATCCGCCGCCGGTGGCGGGACTGGTCGCGGTATCGAGCACGTCCATCCCCCGCGGCCTCGGGCTGCGCGCGTACCGCACGCTCATGGGCGGCTTCAACGCGCTGCCGGGTCGCGGCGTGGTCTTCACGAAGGCGATGCTGCGCGCCACCCTGCCGGACGAGACCCGCCGCGACTTCGGCGCCGGCGGGTACGCCTTCGGGGCGCAGGACGCGGCCCTCCGCAGCCTCTCGGTTTTGGACCTGATGGCCGCGCTGCGACGCATCCGGGTGCCCGTGTGGTTCGTGAACGGGCAGTGGGATCAGCTGCGGCTGCACGAGAGGCGGTTCGCGGCCGCGGTGCCCGGGGCGGAGCTGATCGTCGTGCCGCGCACGACCCACCTCGTCACGGCCATGCGACCGGACGTGTTCAACGCCGTGCTCGACCTGGCGATCGCCGTGATCGAGAGCCGCGAACGCCGGGAGGATGCGCGCTGACCTGGTAGAGTAGGTCCTTGGCTTGCGTGTGGGTCCCACCCCGCACCCGTCGTGCGACGCCCCTCTACCGTCAAGCGACATCGTCCGAACAACCTCTGAACGAAAGTCCTCTGACACGTGGCAAACATCAAGTCGCAGATCAAGCGCAACAAGACCAACGAGAAGGCCCGCGAGCGCAACAAGGCCGTGAAGAGCGAGCTGAAGTCGGTCGTCCGCCGCACCCGCGAGGCCATCGCCGCCGGCGACAAGGCCGCCGCCGAGGCCGCCCTGCTCAAGGCCGCCAAGAAGCTCGACAAGGCCGCCAGCAAGGGCGTCATCCACAAGAACCAGGCCGCCAACCGCAAGTCGGCGATCGCCAAGAAGGTCGCCGCTCTCTGAGCCGCCCCTTCTGAAGAGAGCCCGTCCCCGTCGGGGGCGGGCTCTTCTCTTACTCTCCGAAGGGGCGGCGGGTCGCGATGACCGCGACCATGCGCTCGAGCGCGAACACCGGGTCGCGCGAGGCGCCCTTGACCTCGGCGTCCGCACGCGCGGCGGCCTGGATCGCGAGGCCGAGCGTCGACTGCGTCCAGCCGGCCTGCAGGTCGCGCCGCGCGCGATCCACCTGCCAGTCCTTCATCCCCAGCCGCGCGGCCAGCGCACGGGCGGGCTCGCGGGATCCCGCGACCTTCGCCATGGTGCGCAGCTTCATCGCGAACGCGGCCACGATCGGCACGGGGTCGGCGCCCGACGCCAGCGCGTGGCGCAGGCCGATGAGCGCCTCGCCGTAGCGGCCCGCGATCGCCGTGTCGGCCACCGCGAACGCGTTGGTCTCGACGCGGCCGCCGTAATAGCGGGTGACGACGTCCTCGCCGATGTCGCCGTCGACGTCCGAGATCAGCTGCTGGCACGCGGCCGCGAGCTCCGTCAGGTCGTCGCTGAAGGCGGACAGCAGCGCCTGCAGCGCGCGCGGCGCGATGCGGCGCCCTGCGGCCTTGAACTCGCCGGCCGCGAAGTCGTGACGCTCGGCGTCGCGCTTGATCGCGGGGCACGGCACCTCGACTCCCCCGCCGGCGCCCGCACGGATCGCGTCGAGCAGCTTCTTGCCGCGCACGCTCGCACCGGTGTGGCGCAGCACGACGGTCGCGCCCTCCTGGGGCTGCTCGATGTAGGCCAGCGCCTCGGTCAGGAACGCGTCGGAGCACTTCTCCACGCCCGACACGCGCACGAGGCGCGGCTCGCCGAACAGCGACGGCGCGGACACGGCCAGCAGCGTGCCGGCCGTGTAGTCGTCGGCTCGGATGTCGCTGATCTCGACGGCCGGATCCTCGGCCTTCAGGTAGTCGCGCACGCCCGCGATCGCGCGCTCGGCGCAGACCTCCTCGGGGCCCGACACCAGGACGATCGGAGCCGGGCGCGGAGCACGCCACGACAGCTGCGGGATCGAGGTCTTCGCACCGCGCGCCGGAGACTTCGAAGCGGGTGCGGGTGCCATGACCTCAGCCTACCGGCGGGCGCAGACACCGCCCGCGCTCACGGCGGCCGCTCGCGCCAGACGGTCACGCCGTCCGGCGAGGGCGAGACGAGCAGGAGGCCGGACCGGTCCGTGCGCGCGACGGAGGCTCCGAGCGCCGCGAGCGTGGTGAGGATCTCCTCGCGCGGGTGGCCGTAGTCGTTGTCCGCGCCGACCGTGACGAGGGCGACCGACGGGCCGATCTCGCCGTAGAGCTCGGGCAGCTGGTCGGCGCTGCCGTGGTGGGCGACCTTCACCACGGGGTACGGTCCCGCGAGCAGTCCGGTCCCGAGGAGCGCCGCCTGCGCGGAGGCGGACAGGTCGCCGAGGAGGATCGACCGCGGCACGTCGGGCCCCGCGATCTCGATCACCACGCTCGCGTCGTTGCCCGCGGGGAACGCCGCGGACGCGGCCCGCGGCCACAGCACGCGCCATCGTGCGGAGCCGAGCATCCCCGTCGCGCCCGCCGCGACCTGGATCCGCTGCGGCGCGCCCAGCTCGTCGAGCGCGCGCGCATCCGCCGCTTCTCCGAGCGGGCCGTGCAGCACCGTGCCGACCCGGTCGCGCAGCGCCGCCGCACCACCGGCGTGATCGACGTCGAAGTGCGTGAGCACGAGCAGGTCGACGCGGGCGACCCCGAGCCTGGCGAGGCAGGAGCTCAGCGACTCGGGCTCGGGACCCGTGTCGATCACGGCGACGGATCCCGCGGAGCGCACCACGAGCGCATCCCCCTGGCCGACGTCACAGGCGGCGATCGCCCAGTCGCGCGGAGCGGCGAGCGGCCCGGCGACGCCCGTCAGGGCGGTCGCGCCGACCGCAGCCCCCGTGCCGAGCGCCAATCCCGCCGCCCCGACGCGACGGGCCCACACGTCCCACGCGCCGATGCGCCCTGCGCGCGCGATCAGGACGCCCGCGGCCGCTCCGGCCAGCGCGAGGAGGACGGCGCCGCCCAGCCCGGGCGGCCACAGCACGCGCGCTCCGGGCAGGGCCGACACCGTCTGCGCGGTCGCGGCGATCCACGCGGACGGCACCCACGCCACGGCGGCGAGGCCGTCCGCGAGCACCGGCAGCGGCGCGGCCAGGCACGCCGCGAGCCCGACGATCGTCACGAGCGGCGCCGCCGGCGCGGCCAGGAGGTTCGCGACGACGCCGTACGCGGGAACCTCCGGCGCCAGCAGGACGAGCACGGGCCCGCACGCGAGCTGGGCCGCGAGCGGCACGCTGAGCGCAAGCGCGAGCGGCGAGGGCATCCAGCGGGAGAGCCCCGCCGCAAGCGGCCGGGCGAGGAGGAGGAGCGAGCCCGTCGCGACCACCGACAGCACGAATCCGTACGACGCCGACAGCCACGGATCGGCGATCACCAGCACGGTCGTCGCCAGGGCGAGAACCGAGACCCCCGCGCCCACCCGTCCCAGCACGAGCGCGAGCAGCGCGATCGACGCCATGGTGGCCGCGCGGACGACGCTGGGCTCCGGCGTCACGAGCACCACGAACCCCGCCAGCGCCGCCAGCGCGACGGCCACGCGCACGCCGCGCGCGGCGCCGAGCAGCGCGGCGGCGCCGAAGGCGATCCCGACGACGAGCGCGCAGTTGGCCCCCGACACGGCGGTGAGGTGGCTCAGCGACGCCGCCTTCATCGCCGCATCCAGGTCTTCGGACACCGCGCGCGTGTCCCCCACCGCGAGGCCAGGCAGCAGCATCGCGCCCGGCGCAGGAAGGGCGGAGGCCCGCTCCACCAGTCCGTCCCGCAGCTCCGCGGCGAGATCGAGCCCGGCCGGCGGGGTCGAGGTCACCTGCACCTCGCGGGCGAACACGACCAGCGCCGCGCGCTCCCCCGCGTCACCCGGCTGCGCGCTGCCCCGCGCCACCGCCGTCGAACCGAGATCCAGCCCGGCACCGCTCACGGCGTCCTGCGGGACGCTGACGGTCACCGGCACCGCGCCGAGCAGAGAGTCCGCGCCCCGCCGCACCGCCGCGGCCTCGGCGTCGAACCACAGCGCATCGCCGTGGCGCTCCACCTTCGAGGCGACCACGACCTCGAACTCGATGGCGCGGCCGCCGCCGGTCGCGAAAGCGACGGCCGCCTCGCGCGCCGGATGGGCAAGCGCCACGTGCCCCGATACGGCACCCGCGGCGGCACACGCCAGAACGGCCACCGCGCACGCGGTGCGCGCCCCGACCCACCGCCACGCGAGCACGCCGCCCAGGGCGAGAAGCCACGCGGCGATCGACACCGCACCGGCCGAGGCCGGGACCGCGACCGCCCACAGGGCCACCGCCCACGCGGCGATCGCGACCGGCACCATCCGCATGTCGCGCGCGCCCACTCGGTCGACGGCATGGACGACGCGGCGCGACCGCGGCTCGATCCGCTCGACGGGATGCCCCTCGATGACCGACACGGGCCCACGCTAGGGAGGCAGAGCGTCGCGCCGGAGCGACGCCTGCCCTCTCGTGGAGCACCCGCGGCACCGCACCGCCTGGGGACGAACGACCGGCTCGCGGCGGTCAGCTCATGGCGCGCTGCGCGACCTCCGGCAGGTCGCCGTCGATCCCGTGCAGTTCGCGCACGACGCGCTCCGCGGCATCCGCGTCGCCCTCCGCGATCGCCCGGCGCAGTCGGTCGAGCATCGGGCGCACGACGTGCATGATCCCATCGAACGACACGTTCCTCGTCACATAGTCCACGGTGTAGACCAGGTCGCTGACGAGCAGGAAGCTGCGGTTGCCGCACGACGCGAGAATGTGCCGGTTGTACGCGCGTCCCGCCTGGAAGTACGCGTCTCTGTCGGTGCCCTCCGCGATGATGGCGTCGAGCAGCGCGAGCGCCTCGGTGCGCTGCGCGTCGTCCATGCGTCGCGTCGCCATGCGGGTCGCCGCGCCGTACAGGTACCCGGCGTGCTCGACGATCTCGAGCGTGCGCTCCGGCGTGATCTCGATCACCCGGGTGTACCGGCTGGCCGACGTCTCGACCAGTCCGGCGCGCTCCAGCCGCAGCAGCGCCTCGCGCACCGGCATCCGCGAGACCCCCAGCCGCTCGGCGAGGCCCTGATCACGCAGGCTCTCTCCCGGGAGGATCTGTCCGTGGACGATCGCTTCGGCGAGGCGATCGAACACCATGTCCGACAGTCGAGGAGCCTGCGGAGGGCGCAACGGCGCGCCGAAGTCGAGGGGCATGCACGATCCAATCCGACCGGGGGTCGTCAGATAAGGGGTCGGGTGAACGCCCCTTCGGCTCAGGATTGTGCATTCCCCGTATTTTGTCGAGTCCCCATGACGCAATTCCGGAGCCGTTGCCGGCGCCTCACCCGACCCGCACATGCGGTCGCAGGGTCTCGAGCATGCGGTCGCCGATGCCCGGGACCGCGAGCAGGTCCTCGACGCTCGTGAAGCGGCCGTTGGCGTCGCGCCACTCGATGATCCGCTGCGCCAGCGCGGGACCGATGCGCGGCAGCTCCTCCAGCGCGGCCGCGTCGGCCGCATTGAGGTCGATCAGCGCGTCGCCCTCCGGCGCGGCCCCGCCCGCAGCCGCGACCGGCGCCTCGCCCACGGCCGGCACGACCAGCTGCTCGCCGTCGCTCACGACGCGCGCAAGGTTCACGGCCCCTCGGTCGGCGCGGTCGCCGAACCCGCCCGCGGCGGCGAGGGCGTCGACGACCCGCGCGCCGGCGGGAAGCACGTACAGCCCGGGTGCGCGCACCTCGCCCGCCACGTGCACGTAGATCCGCCCCGCGGCGACCGTCGCGCCGGCCGACGGCATGGGGCCCGTCACATGCTCGACGGGAGCGGTCGCGCCGCGCCACATCCCGATGCCGATCGTCACGGCGAGGGCGGCAAGCGCCAGGACGATCACCGCGCCGAGCCCGAGTCTCACGCGCCGCGGCGGCGGCGCGATCTGCTCGATGGGACTCCCCTCGATGCCCGGCACCCGCCCACGCTAGGTCGGGCGCGAACGCCGGCGGGCGGGCATCCGGCGCTCCGTGGAGAGCCCGCGACGCCCGCCCGCCTGGGGACGAGAGCCCTCAGCGCGTCGAGAAGCTGACGACCTTCGGGGCGCGCACGATCGCGCGCACGATCTCCTTGCCGCCGAGCGCGCGGATGACGCGCTCGTCGCGGCGGGCCATGTTCTCCAGCGTGTCGGGGTCGACCTTGGCCGCGACCTCGAGCGTCGCGCGCACCTTGCCGTCGATCTGCACGACCGCGGTGACCGACTCCTCGACCAGCAGGGCAGGATCGGCGCTGCGCCACGACACGAGCCCGATCGAGCCCTCGTAGCCCAGCAGCTGCCACATCTCCTCGGCGGTGTGCGGCGCGAACAGGTCCAGGATCATCGCGGTCGCCTCAACCGCCTCGCGCACGGCGGGGTCGGCCGGGCCCGCGGCGCCGTCGACGGCCTTGCGGATCGCGTTGACCAGCTCCATCAGGCGCGCGACGACCACGTTGAACTTCGTCTGCTCGATCAGCACGGGCGCGTCGGCCAGCAGGCGGTGCGTCACGCGGCGCAGGCCGGCGTCGCCCTCGGCCCACACGACGTCGGGCTCGCTCGCGACCTCCTGCGCCAGGCGCAGCGCGCGCGCCAGGAACTTCTGGGCGCCCGTGGTCGAGACGTCCTTCCAGTCCTTGTCGTCCTCCACGGGGCCCGCGAAGGCGAGCGCGACGCGCAGCGCGTCCGCGCCGTGACGCTCGAGCTCCTCCTTGAACAGCACCAGGTTGCCCTTGGACTTGGACATCTTGGCGCCGTCCAGGATCACCATGCCCTGGTTGATCAGGCTCGAGAACGGCTCGGTGAAGTCCACCAGGCCCATGTCGAAGAGGACCTTCGTGATGAAGCGCGCGTACAGCAGGTGCAGGATGGCGTGCTCCACGCCTCCGATGTACGCGTCCACGGGCGCCCAGCGGTCGGCGTCCTTCGGGTCGAAGGCGGCCTGGTCATTGCCCGGCGACAGGAAGCGCAGGAAGTACCAGGAGCTGTCGACGAACGTGTCCATCGTGTCGGGGTCGCGCAGCGCGGGCTCGCCCGTGCGGGGATCCGTCGTCTCGACCCAGCCGGCGGCGGCGCCGAGCGGCGACTGGCCCTTCGGCTTCAGGTCCAGGCCGGCGGCCTCCGGCAGGCGCACCGGCAGCTGGTCGGCCGGGACCGGCACGATCTCGCCGTCCTGCGTGTGGATCATCGGGATCGGCGTCCCCCAGAACCGCTGGCGCGAGATCAGCCAGTCGCGCAGGCGGTACTGCTTGGCGGCGCGGCCGAGGCCCTTCTCCTCCAGCTCTTCGATCACGCGCGCGATCGCGTTGCGCTTGGACAGCCCGTCGAGGCTGCCCGAGTTGATCATCCGGCCCTCGCCGGTCAGCGCCTCGCCCGTGTGACGCGGGTCGAGCTCGCTCAGCTGCGGGTCGATCGGAACGCCGTCCTCATCGACCTCGATCACGGGGATGGCGCCCGTGATCGGCGCCGTGGTGTCGACCACGACCCGGACGGGCAGGTCGAAGGCGCGCGCGAAGTCCAGGTCGCGCTGGTCGTGCGCGGGCACGGCCATGACCGCGCCGTGACCGTAGTCGGCCAGCACGTAGTCCGCGGCCCAGATCGGCAGGCGCTCGCCGTTGATGGGGTTGATCGCGTAGCGCTCCAGGAACACGCCCGTCTTGGGACGGTCCGTGGCCTGGCGCTCGATCTCGGTCTCCTTCTGCGTCTGCTCCAGGTACTCCTGGAAGCGGGCGCGCGCCTCGGGCGACGCGGTGGAGACGAGCTCGGCGGCCAGGTCGCTGTCGGGCGCGACGACCATGAACGTCGCGCCATGCAGGGTGTCGGGGCGGGTCGAGAAGACCGTGATCTTCTCGGCGCGGCCCTCGATCTCGAAGTCGATGTCGGCGCCGACCGAGCGGCCGATCCAGTTGCGCTGCATCTGCAGCACCTTCTGGGGCCAGAAGCCCTCCAGCTGGTTCAGGTCGTCCAGCAGGCGGTCGGCGTAGTCGGTGATCTTGAAGTACCACTGGGTCAGCTTCTTCTTGACCACGGTGGCGCCGCAGCGCTCGCACGCGCCGTCGACGACCTGCTCGTTCGCGAGCACGGTCTGGTCGTTCGGGCACCAGTTGACCGGGCTCTCCTTGCGGTAGGCCAGGCCGCGCTCGTGCAGCTGCTGGAACAGCCACTGGTTCCAGCGGTAGTAGTCGTCGTCGCTCGTGTGCAGCACGCGGCTCCAGTCGAACGAGACGCCGTACGCCTTCAGGCTCTCGCGCTGCTGCGCGATGTTCGCGTACGTCCACTCGCGCGGGTCCGCGCCGCGCTGGATGGCGGCGTTCTCCGCGGGCAGGCCGAACGAGTCCCACCCGATCGGGTTGAGCACGTTGTAGCCGCGGTGGCGCCAGAAGCGGGCGACGATGTCGCTGTAGAGGTAGTTCTCGGCGTGACCCATGTGCAGGTCGCCCGACGGGTACGGGAACATCGCCAGCACGTACTTGCGGGGCCGGGTGTCCTCCTCGCCGCCCGCGAGGAACGTCTCGTTCTGCTCCCAGTACGCCTGCCACTTGGCCTGCAGGGCGTGGACGTCGAACGCGCCGTCGACGGGCGCGGTGGTGGGTGCGGGAGGAGTCTGCGACACGGGAGTGATGAGCCAATCGGTTCGTGAGCACGCCGAAACAGCGCGTTGATGCGAGATTCCAGGTTAGCGCCCGGTGAGCGCCCATATGCTCGTGGCGTGAACGAGGCGCTCAACTGGCTGCTCGGCGCGGTCCAGTCCGTGGATCCCGTGCTGCGGACGGTCATCGCGGGCCTGGCGATCATGCTGGAGACGAGCGTGCTGATCGGCCTCGTGGTGCCCGGTGACACGGTCCTGATCGTCGCGGCCACGGGCGTCGGCAGCCTGACCGAGGGGCTCGTGCTCGGTGCCGTGGTCGTCGTGGGGGCGCTGGTCGGCGAGTCCATCGGCTTCGCGCTCGGGCGCTGGCTCGGGCCGCACATCCGCGCGTCCTGGGTCGGGCGCAGGATCGGCGAGCACAACTGGGAGCGGTCGGAGCGCTACCTGCGGCGGCGCGGCGGGATCGCGATCTTCCTGTCCCGCTTCCTTCCCGTGCTGCACTCCCTGGTCCCGCTGACGGTCGGGATGAGCGGCTACTCGTACCGCCGCTTCCTCGCGTGGACGCTGCCCGCGTGCCTGCTCTGGACCACGCTGTACGTCTCGATCGCGGCCGGCGCCGCCCACGGGTACCGCGAGGCGTCCGGCACCGCGCACTACGCGGGGTACCTGTTCGTGGGCGCGATCGTGCTGTTCATCCTGATCGTGTTCGCGGTGAAGAAGATCATCGCCCGCATCGAGCACCGTCACATGCACGACTGATCGGGTCCTTCGGGCGTGTGCCGGGCGCACGGCGCATGAAAGACTGTGCGGGATGTCCTCTGCCACGCCCCGCGACAGGATCCACTGGATCGCCCGGCTCGAGCGCCGCATCCACGCGTGGCGCGAGCGACGCGCCCGACGGCGCGGACGCAAGCCGACCGTGCTCGTGTTCCCCGGCTACGGCGGCGACGGGTGGGTGCGCGTCCTCGGCCGCGTGCTGATCGTGCCGCCGACCAAGCGGGACGCGAACGGGCAGCTCGCGCGCGTTCGCGGCTGGCGGAGCTTCCTCGGGATCCCGGTCGGCTATGCGACCGTCCGGATCACGATCGGCGACGAGGTGCACGAGGTCGTGGCCGACCGCGGCGGCGTGATCGACGCGCGGATCGAGGCCCACCTCGAGCCCGGCTGGCAGATCGTGCGGATGTCGGTCGAGAACGGCGAGCCCGGCGAGTCGCCCGTTCAGATCGTCGGGCCCGACGTCCGCATGGGCGTCGTGTGCGACATCGACGACACCGTGATGGTCACCGCCCTGCCGCGCCCGCTGCTGGCGGCCTGGAACTCGTTCGTGGTCGCCGAGCACGCGCGCCAGCCCGTGCCAGGCATGGCCGTGCTGCTCGGCCGCCTCACGCGACAGGAGCCGGGCATGCCCATGATCTACCTGTCGACGGGAGCCTGGAACGTCGCGCCGACGCTCACCCGCTTCCTGCAGCGGCACCTCTACCCGCCCGGATCGCTGCTGCTGACGGACTGGGGCCCCACGCACGACCGCTGGTTCCGCAGCGGCTCGGAGCACAAGGCGACCAACCTGCGCCGGCTCGCCGAGGAGTTCCCGGATGTGCGCTGGCTGCTGATCGGCGACGACGGTCAGCACGACGACGAGATCTACACCCGCTTCACGAGCGAGTACCCGTCGTCGGTCGCGGGCGTGGCGATCCGCCGCCTGTCCCCCGCCGAGGCCGTGCTCGCGGGTGGCCGCACGGCCGTCAACGACCACTCGGCCGCGGCCGTGCCGTGGGTCACCGCCGATGACGGCGCCGGCCTCGCCGAGCGCCTCGAGGCCGTCGGCCTGCTCGCGCACGACAGGTAGCACCCGCTTGCACCCATCCGGTCTTCGGGACGGGTGCCGGCGGCCCGGCATAGTCTGACGGCATGTGCGGACGGTTCGTGGTGGCGAAGGCGGGGAACGAGCTCGTGGGCGAGCTGCGCGTGGACCTGGTGGCCGACGAGCTGCCGCCGCCGTCGTACAACGTCGCGCCGACGGATCCGGTCGCGATCGTGCTCGACTCGGCCAAGACCGAGCCGCCCACGCGCCGCCTCGAGGTGGCGCGCTGGGGCCTGATCCCCTCGTGGGCGAAAGACGTCAAGATCGGCGCCCGCGCCTTCAACGCGCGCTCGGAGGAGCTCGAGGAGAAGCGGATGTTCCAGAACGCGCTGCAGAAGCGGCGCGCGATCATCCCCTCCAGCGGCTACTACGAGTGGAAGCTCATCGGCGGCGAGAAGGTGCCCCACTTCATCCACCCGGAGGACGGCTCGCCCCTGCTGTTCGCGGGCCTGTACGAGTGGTGGAAGGACCCGGCGAAGGCGGACGATGACCCGGACCGGTGGGTGCTGAGCTTCACGATCCTGACCCGAGACGCGATCGGCGCTCTCGGCTCGATCCACGACCGGATGCCCGTGTTCCTCGACGCGGACCACGCCGACGCCTGGCTCGACCCGACGGTCGACTACCCGCGCGACGTGCTCGACGCGGCCGTCGACGCGGCGCCGTACGTCGCCGAGACCCTCGTCTACCACCCGGTGGCCAAGGAGGTCGGCAACGTCCGCAACAACGGCCCGGAGCTCATCGAGCCGCGCCCGGCGGCCTGACCCCGGGCGCCCGGGCCGTCACGGCCCCGGGCGATAATGGGACGATGATCGCCGACCGAGTTCCCGCAGATGCCCGTGACCACATCGAGGACCTCGCCGCGTTCGTGACGGCGTCGCCGTCGTCCTATCACGCCGCCGCCGAGGCGGCATCGCGCGCCGAGGCCGCGGGCTACGAGCGACTCGACGAGGCCGACGCCTGGTCGATCGAGCCCGGCGGCCGCTACGTCGTGGTCCGCGACGGCTCGGTCATCGCCTTCGCGCTGCCCGAGGACGCCGGCGCCATCACGCCGTTCACCATCATCGGCGCGCACACCGACTCCCCCGGCTTCAAGCTCAAGCCGAAGCCGACCATGCAGGGCGCGGGCGGCTGGTGGCAGCTGGGCCTGGAGGTGTACGGCGGACCGCTGCTGAACTCGTGGCTCGACCGCGAGCTCGAGCTCGCGGGCCGGATCGTCACGCTCGACGGCACGGAGCACCTCGTGCGCACCGGCTCGCTGCTGCGCATCCCGCAGCTCGCCGTGCACCTCGACCGCGGCGTGAACACGGAGGGCCTCAAGCTCGACAAGCAGCGCCACACCCAGCCCGTCTGGGGCCTCGGCGACGCCGAGAGCGCCGACATCCTGCAGGCGCTCGCGGCGCGCGCCGGGGTCGACGCGACCGAGATCGGCGGCTACGACATCGTCGCGGCCGACACGCAGGAGCCGCGCACATTCGGCCACGCGCAGGAGCTGTTCGCCTCGGCGCGCCTCGACAACCTCCTGTCCGCGCACGCCGCGCTCGTCGCGCAGCTCGCGACCTCGCCGCAGGGCTCCATCGCGATGTACGCCGCGTTCGACCACGAGGAGATCGGCAGCGCGTCGCGCTCGGGAGCCGCGGGCCCGTTCCTCGAGGACGTGCTCGCGCGCATCTCGGCCGCGCTGGACGCCGGGCCCGAGGAGCGGGCTCAGGCGTTCGCCGCGTCGCTGCACATCTCGAGCGACGTGGGCCACGCCGTGCACCCGAACTACCCCGAGAAGCACGATCCCGCGAACCGCCCCGAGGCGGGCGGCGGCCCCATCCTGAAGATCAACGCGAACCAGCGCTACGCCACCGATGCGCACGGCGCGGCGGCGTGGAACGCCGCGTGCGAGTCGGCCGGCGTGCCGACCCAGGAGTTCGTGTCGAACAACGCGGTGCCGTGCGGATCGACCATCGGCCCGATCGCCGCGACGCGCCTGGGCATCCGCACGGTCGACGTCGGCGTGCCGATCCTGTCGATGCACTCCGCGCGCGAGCTGACCGCGGTCGTCGACCCCTGGTACCTGTCCCGCGCGATGGCGGCGGTGCTCGCCCGCTGAGCATGTCGGCCGCCCTCGACACCCCCACCGTCACGCGCCTCGCGCGCGACGAGTGGCGTGCGCGCGAGGCGGCGCACGAGGCGCGGGCCGACGCGCTCACGGCGGATCACCGCGAGCGCGCCGCGCGCGGCGAGAAGCACCCCGTGTGGGACTTCCTGTTCACGTACTACTCGTACAAGCCCGCCGTCCTGCGGCGCTGGCATCCGGGTGCGGGCGTCGAGCTCGCGGACGCCGCGGGCGAGCCGCGGGCCGGATGGCGCTGGTACGTCCCCGGGTCCGCTCCGGGATCCCTCACGGTCGACCGCGCCGGCTTCGCGGCCGAGAAGGGCTCGCTCGCGCGGCTGATCGAGATCATGCTGCGCCGCACGGCCGAGCGGCCCGGCCAGTTCGGGTGCTTCGGCCTGCACGAATGGGCCATGGTCTACCGCCGGCGCGAGCACCGCCATCCGGTGCCGCTCCGGCTCGGCCAGGAGGGCACGGACGCCGTGGTGGACGCGCACGAGCTGCGCTGCACGCACTACGACGCGTTCCGGTTCTTCACCCCCGACGCCGCACCGCTCAACCGCCACGCCCCCACGCGCGACGCCCAGCCGCTGCTGGACCAGCCCGGCTGCCTGCACGCGGGCATGGACATCTACAAGTGGGCCGTCAAGCTCGGCCCGCTCGTGCCGGGCGAGCTGCTGCTGGACGCGTTCGAGCTCGCGCGCGACATCCGCCGTCTCGACATGGAGGCGGCCCCGTACGACCTCTCCGAGTGGGGATTCGCGCCCGTGCGCATCGAGACGCCCGAGGGCAAGGCCGAGTACGTGCGGCGTCAGCGCGGGTTCGCGGAGCGCGGCGACGACCTGCGCCGCCGCATCCTCGCGGCGTGGCAGCCGGCCGCCGCCTGAGCGCGACCCGCCATCCGACGCGGTGCAGCACTTCGCCCGCCGAGATTGCAACTGTGTAAACACATCGCCCTTCCCGGAGGGTGGGAGTCGTCAGATCGCTGGGTGTGTGCGAGGATCGCGGAATCACGCGCCTCCCCAGGCGCACCGCCGCGCCCCCGGACGCGGATGCACCAAGACACAGTCGTCAAGCAGAAAGTGGCATCGAATGGCACTCCCCACCCAGGCGCGCTCACGCGCCGTCGCCGTCGCCCTTCCCACCGTCGCCGTGCTGGCCCTCGCGGGCTGCGCGGCCGGCGGCTCGAACGGGGGCGGCGGCGAAGCTCCCGCCGGCGACAACGTGATCCTCGTCGGCACGACCGACACCGTCACGCACCTCGACCCGGCCGGCAGCTACGACAACGGATCGCTCACGCTCCAGACCCAGGTGTTCCCGTACCTCGTGAACACCGCGCCCGGCAGCACCGAGGTCGTCCCGGACCTCGCCGAGTCGGCCGAGTTCACCGGCCCGACCGAGTACACCGTCACGCTTCCCGAGGGCCTCACCTGGGCCAACGGCAACGACCTCACCTCGAGCGACGTGAAGTTCACGTTCGACCGCCAGCTGGCGATCGCGGACCCGAACGGCCCGTCGTCGCTGCTGTACAACCTCGAGTCGGTCGAGGCTCCCGACGACACCACGGTCGTCTTCCACCTCAAGAGCGAGAACGACCAGGTGTTCCCGTTCATCCTGACGAGCTTCCCCGGCGCGATCGTCGACGAGGACGTCTTCTCGGCCGACGCGGTCACCCCCGACGAGGACATCGTCGAAGGCAACGCGTTCGGCGGCCCGTACGCCATCACCGACTACACGTTCAACGAGCTGGTCGAGCTGACCCCGAACGAGAGCTACCAGGGTCTGATCGAGCCCGCCGCGAACGACGGCGTCATCATCAACTACTACGCCGAGTCGTCGAACCTGAAGCTCGCCGTGCAGGAGGGCGAGGTCGACGTCGCGTACCGCAGCCTGTCGGCCAGCGACGTGGCCGACCTGTCGACCGACGAGAACCTCGCGGTGCACGACGGCCCCGGCGGCGAGATCCGCTACATCGTGTTCAACTTCAACACGCAGCCGTACGGCGCCACGACCGAGGAGGCCGACGAGGCCAAGGCCCTCGCCGTGCGTCAGGCGGTGGCGTCGCTGATCGACCGCGAGCAGCTCAGCCAGGACGTCTACGACGGCACCTACACGCCGCTGTACTCGTACGTGCCGGAGGGCTTCGCCGGCGCGATCGAGCCGCTCAAGGAGATGTACGGCGACGGTCAGGGCGGCCCCTCGGCCGAGAAGGCCGCGGAGCTCCTGGAGGCCGCGGGCGTCGAGACGCCGGTCGAGCTCTCGCTGCAGTACAGCCCCGACCACTACGGCCCCAGCTCGGCCGACGAGTACGCCATGATCGAGCAGCAGCTCGAGGCGGACGGCCTGTTCGACGTGACCCTCGCGGGCACGGAGTGGGTGCAGTACTCGGATGACCGCGTCAACGACGTCTACCCGGCGTACCAGCTCGGCTGGTTCCCGGACTACTCGGACGCCGACAACTACCTGACGCCGTTCTTCCTGACGGAGAACTTCCTGGTCAACCACTACTCCGACCCGGAGGTGGACGAGCTGATCCTGCAGCAGGCGTCGACGCCGGACCCGGCCGAGCGCCAGGCGCTGATCGAGGAGATCCAGCGCAAGGTGGCCGAGGACCTGTCGACCGTGCCGTACCTGCAGGGCGCCCAGGTCGCCGTCGGCGCGGCCGACGTCGAGGGCATCGTCCTCGACGCGTCGTTCAAGCTGCGCATGGCCTCGATCACCCGCTGATCGACGCTCACGTGAGGGGGCGGTCCCGGCTCCGGCCGGGCCGCCCCCTCCCCTCGCCCTCAAGGACCCCACCCGTGGCAGACACCGCAACGGCACCGCCCGCAGCCCTCCCCGCCGCCGCCCGCAAGGGCGCGCGCGGCGGGACCACGCTGTGGCGCTACGTGCTCATCCGCTTCCTCCTGATCTTCCCGACGATCTTCATCCTCGTCACGACCGTCTTCCTGATGATGCGCGTGACGGGAGACCCGATCACGGCCGCGCTCGGCGGCCAGCTCTCCCCCGCGCAGCTCGCGGAGCGCATCGAGGCCGCCGGCTACAACCGGCCGCTCATCGTGCAGTACCTCGAGTACCTCGGCGCGATCGCGCGCGGCGACTTCGGCACCACGATCGACGGCCAGCCCGTCACCGGCGTGCTCCTGCGCTACGGCGGCGCGACGCTGGAGCTCGCCTTCTACGCGCTGATCGTCGCCTTCCTGGTCGGCATCCCGCTCGGCATGCTCGCCGCCGCGGTCCGCGACCGCTGGGGCGACGCCGTCCTGCGCGTGTTCGCGATCCTCTGCTACGCGACGCCCGTGTTCTTCGCCGGCCTGCTCCTCAAGCTCGTCTTCTCGGTGTGGCTCGGCGTGCTGCCGAGCTCGGGCCGCGCCTCGCCGCGCGTCGAGCTCATGATCGGCCGCGTCGATAACCCCACCGGGATCTACACGATCGACGCGATCCGCACCGGCAACCCCGCCTATCTGGTGGACGTGCTCGAGCACGCGATCATGCCGGGCGTCGCGCTCGGCCTGCTCACCGCGGGCGTGTTCCTGCGCCTCGTGCGGACGAACGTGATCGGCACGCTCGCGATGCCGTACATCGACGCCGCGCGCTCGCGGGGCATCAGCGAGTTCCGACTCGTCCGCACCCACGCGTACAAGCCCGCGCTCATCCCGATCATCACCGTGATCGGCCTGCAGATCGCGCTGCTGCTCGGCGGCGCGGTCCTGACCGAGACCACGTTCGAGTGGATGGGCCTGGGCTACCAGCTGAGCGAGTACCTGAAGGCGCGCGACTTCGTCGCGGTGCAGGGGATCGTCGCCCTGCTCGCGGTGATCGTGGCGCTGACCAACTTCATCGTCGACATCATCGCGGCGTTCATCGACCCGAGGGTGAGGTACTGACATGGCACGCGCTTCGCTCTGGAAGAAGCTGCCGATCGTGCACCAGTACCGCCAGTCGGTCGGGCTGCAGCGCGGCATGCTGACCGCGGGTCTCGCGATCTGCGCGCTGTTCCTGCTGACGGCCGTGTTCGCCCCGCTGATCGCGCCGTACGAGTTCAACCAGCTCCGGGACGCCGCGGGCGACACGTTCACGCCGCGCCAGGCCCCCAGCGCCGAGCACATCTGGGGCACCACGATCGCGGGCTACGACGTGTTCTCGCGCGTGCTGTGGGGCGCCCGCACGGCGTTCCTGGTGATCGTCGTGTCGGTCGTGATGTCGATGTTCCTGGGCATCCTGCTGGGCCTGGTGTCCGGCTACATCGGCGGCTGGATCGACCGCGTGCTCGTGGTGATCTGCGACGCGGTCTACGCGTTCCCGTCCCTGCTGCTCGCGATCGTGAGCGCGATCATCATCTCGGGCGGCCAGTCGAGCATGTGGGGCGGCATCCTGGCCACCTCGATCTCGATCACGGTCGTGTTCATCCCGCAGTACTTCCGGGTGATCCGCGCCGAGACCGTGCGCGTCAAGTCCGAGGCCTTCGTGGAGGCGGCGCTCGTGATGGGCGCCTCGACGTGGCGCGTGATGTTCCGCCACGTGCTGCGCAACGCCACGCGCACGCTGCCGCTGATCTTCACGCTCAACGCCTCGGAGGCCATCCTGACGCTCGCGGGCCTGGGCTTCCTCGGCTTCGGCATCGAGCCGAGCGCCGCCGCGGAGTGGGGCTACGACCTCAACCGCGCGATCGAGGACGTCACGGCCGGCCGCTGGTGGACGGCGGTCTTCCCCGGCGTGGCCATCGTGCTCGTCGTGATGGGCATGACGCTCGTCGGCGAGAGCCTGAACGACCTCGCCGACCCGCGCCTGCGCACCCGCCGGCGCGCCGCGGACACCCCGGCCGACGCGGCCGCGGCGTCCACCCCCGTCGCCCGCACCGAGCTCGGAGAGGTCGAATGAGCACCGCAGCAGACCACGCGGTCAAGATCCGCGACCTGACCATCACGTTCGCGACGGACGGCGGCGACGTGCAGGCCGTGCGCGGCATCACGCTGGACGTCCTGCCGGGCGAGGTGCTCGCGATCGTGGGCGAGTCGGGATCCGGCAAGACCGTCACGGCCCGGACCATCCTGGGCCTGCTGCCCGAGACCGCCCGCCTGGGCGGCGCGGTCGTGCTGAACGGCACGGACGTCGTCGGGCTGTCGCACGACCGCATCCGGGCCCTGCGCGGGCCCGATGCGGCGATGATCTTCCAGGAGCCCATGACGGCGCTCAACCCCGTCTTCACGGTGGGCTGGCAGATCGCGGAGGGACTGCGCGCGCACGGGGAGGTGTCCGCCAAGGAGGCCCGCAGGCGCGCGATCGACATCCTCGGCAAGGTCGGGATCCCGGATCCCGAGGTGCGCGTGGACCACTACCCGCACCAGTTCTCGGGCGGCCAGAAGCAGCGCATCGTGATCGCGCAGGCGCTCGCGCTGAACCCGTCGGTGATCATCGCGGACGAGCCCACGACGGCGCTGGACGTCACGGTGCAGGCCGAGATCCTCGACCTGCTGCGGCGCGCCCGCAGCGAGTTCGGCACCGCGATCGTCCTGATCACGCACAACATGGGCGTGGTCGCCGACCTGGCCGACCGCGTCGCCGTGATGTACCAGGGCGAGATCGTGGAGACCGCCCCGGTGCGGGAGCTGTTCGCGCATCCGCGCCACGAGTACACGCAGCGACTGCTCGCCGCCGTGCCGCGGCTCGAGGTCGCCGACCGGCAGTACGGCGGGGATCCCGACGCGAGTCCGGTGGTCGAGGCCCGAGGCCTCGAGATCGAGTACCCCGGCCGGTTCGGCCGCAAGCCGTTCCGCGCCGTGAACGGCGTCGACCTCTCGATCCGGCCCGGCGAGATCCTCGGCCTGGTGGGCGAGTCGGGCTCGGGCAAGACCACGATCGGCCGCGCCATGGCCGGCCTCGCGCCCGTCACGGGCGGGTCGCTGCGCGTGCTCGGCACCGAGATGAACGGCATGCGGGAGCGCGACTTCCGCGCCTCCCGCCGCCGGCTCGGCTTCGTCTTCCAGGACCCGGCGTCGAGCTTCAACCCGCTGCTGACGATCGCCGAGTGCGTCGCCGAGCCGCTCATCGTGCATGGCGAGGCGTCGAGCCCCGCGGACGCGCGCGACCGCGTGGACGAGCTGCTGGATGCGGTGCAGCTGCCGGGGCACTTCGGCGACCGCTACCCGCATGAGCTCTCGGGCGGTCAGCGCCAGCGCGCCAGCCTCGCGCGGGCCCTGGCCCTGAACCCGGAGCTGCTGATCGCCGACGAGCCCACCAGCGCGCTGGACGTGTCGGTGCAGGCGCGCGTGCTGGAGCTGTTCGTCGAGCTGCAGGAGCGGTTCGGGTTCGCGGCGCTGTTCATCACGCACGACCTCGCGGTCGTGGACCTGCTCGCGCACCGCGTCGCCGTGCTCCACCGCGGCGAGATCGCCGAGCAGGGCCCGACGGCGCAGGTGCTCGGAGACCCCCAGGACGACTACACCCGTCGCCTGCTGGCCTCCCTGCCCGTGCCCGACCCGGTCGAGCAGGCCGCGCGCCGCGCCGCGCGCGGCTGAGCGGCGACCGCCGGATCGACGGGCGTGCGGGGCGATGCCTCGCCCGCCCGTCACCCGTGGGGCAGGATCGTGTCATGTCCTCGGATCCGCTCGTCGACGTCGCGTGGGAGCTCTACGACCTCCCGCCGTCGGAGTTCACGGCGGCCCGCAACGCCCGGGCGAAGGAGCTGAGGTCCGACGCGCCGGACGTCGCCAAGCGCGTGGCGGAGCTGCGGCGGGCCGCGCCCGCGGCGTGGATCGTCGGCCAGCTGGTGCGGCACCGGGCGGACCGTCTGGCCCAGGTGCTGGAGCTCGGCGCCGAGCTGCGCGAGGCGCAGCAGGACCTGGACGCGTCGGCGCTCTCCCAGCTGACGCGCGACCGGCGGGCGCTGACCGCCGCCCTGGCGAAGGAGGGCGCGGCGCTCGCGGCCGCCCACGGCGTGAACGCCCCCGCCGCGACGCTCGACGAGGTGTCGCAGACGCTGCAGGCCGCCATGGCCGACGCGGCGGCGGCGGATGCCGTGACCTCGGGGCGCCTGATCCGCGCGCTCGAGGTGGTGGGCTTCGATCCCGTCGACCTGGACGGCGCGGTGGCCGGTCCTGCTCCGGACGGATCCGCGCCCGCCCGCGCCTCCCCGCCGGACGAGCTCGCGGCGCGGCGTGCCCGCCGGGCGGCGGAGAAGGCCGCACGCGAGGCCGAGGAGGCCCTGGAGCGCTCCCGCCGCACGCTCGCGGACGCCCGCGCCGCCGTCGCGGAGAACACCCGCCGCGCCTCGGAGCTGACGCGCCGCCGCGACGAGCTGCGCGCCGAACTCGGGCGGGTGGAACGCGATCTGGAGCGGGCCACGGCCGAGTCCGCCGACCTCGAGGAGCGCGCCGCGGCGGCGGATCGACAGCACGTCGACGCCGAGCGCGCCCTGGCCGAGGCGCGGTCCGCGCTCGACACCTGAGCGACCGCGCCCGCGGACATGTGACGACGCGGATGTGACGCCGCGCGCGCGATCCGGGAGGATGGGCCTCATGACCACCCCCGCCTTCGGCCTGCTGCTCGACGTCGACGGACCGCTCGCGAGCACCGTCACGCGCTCCCTGCGCATCCCGTCCATCGCCGACGACCTGGTCGCGATCGCGAACGCAGGATGCCCCGTCGTGTTCAACACGGGACGGTCCGACGGGTTCCTCGCCGACCAGGTCATCCCGCCGCTCGTGGCCGCCGGTCTCGCCGCCGACGCGCCGGTCTGGGGCATCGGCGAGAAGGGCGCCACCTGGTTCGCCGTGGCGGACGGGCGCATCGGCGAGCTCCACACCGACGAGCGGCTCTCGGTCTCGGCCGAGCTGGCCGCGGCGTGCCGGGAGATCGCCGGCCGCCACGCCGACCTGATGTTCTGGGACGACACGAAGCGCACCATGGTGTCCCTCGAGCAGAACCTCGACGTCGACAACGCGACCTACCTGGCGCGCCAGCCGGAGGTGACGGCCGAGCTCGACCGCGCCATCGCCGACACGGGGGCGGCGGACCGCTTCCACACGGTGCCGACGATCATCTCGATCGACCTGGAGCACCGCGAGGCCGGCAAGGCGCTCGGCGCCGAGCGCGCCGTCGCCCTGGTCGGCGAGCGGACGACCGTGCCGCGCCGTTGGTTCACGGCCGGGGACTCGAACGGCGACTACGACATGGCCACGTGGCTGCACGACAACGGCTTCGAGGCCACCCACCTGGACGTGCGCCCGTCGGGAACGGCGTTCGAGACCGCGTACCGCGTGCTCCGGGAGATCCCGACCTTCGCGGAGGGCCACGCGGAGGACGACATCACGGCGGGCTACCTCTCCGCCTGGCGGGCCGAGCTGGCGGTCTGACGAAGGCGGCCGCGTGACCCCGCGCTTCAGGTTCTCCCTCCCCCGGTCGCTGCGCGGCCCCGGGGATCCGGAGCGCCTGGCGCTCGCGGCGCGCACGGCGGTCGCGGCGGCGGTCGCGTGGTGGCTCGCGCCCTACGTGCCGCTCGCCAACGCCGAGTACTCGTACTACGCGCCGCTCGGCGTCCTGGTCAGCATGTACCCGACCCTCGCGCGCTCGGCGAAGTCGGGCGCGCAGACCATCGCGGGTCTGGGGCTCGGCATCGCCCTCGGCTTCGCGGGCGTGGGGCTCGTGCTCCTGCTCGAGGTGCCGGGCGCGCTGATCGTCGCGCTCGTCGTCGGAGTCGGGGTCGTGCTGGGTGGGATCCGGGCGCTGGGCGTGGGGGCCGACTGGGTCGCGATGGCGGGGCTGTTCGTGCTCCTGCTCGGCGGCGCCTCGCCCGAGGAGTTCTCGATCTCGTACCTCGTGACCACCGCGTTCGGCGTGCTCGTCGGCCTGGTCGCGAACCTCGTGCTGTTCCCTCCCCTGTACCTGCGCAAGGCGGGGTCGCGGCTCACGGCCCTGCGCGACGCGGTCGCGGGGCACCTGCACGACATGGCCGATGCGGTCGCGTCGGGCGACGTCTCCCCCGATGACCTGGACCGCGCGGCGCGGGAGCTGAGCGAGACGTCGCGCGAGGTCTCCGAGGCGGTGCACGATGCCGACGAGAGCATGCGGGCGAACCCGCGCGCGCTGCGCCACCGCGAGGATGCGGAGCTCAACCGACGCCGGCTGCGCGCCCTGGAGCGCACGGTCTTCTCGACGCGCGACCTGGGCGATGTGCTCGCACGCGGGCAGGAGGAGCGCGACGAACGGCCCACGGAGGGCCCGCCCGATCTGCTCGCCGAGGCGATCCATCGCGTCGCGGACCTCGTCGCGCAGCCGCCGGTCGAGGCCGACGCGCAGGACGAGCTCGAGGCGGCCGTGGCGGCGCTCGACCGCTACATCGCGGCGGTCGACGAATCAACCGCGCCGGCTCCGTCGCACGTCGCGCCGGCTCTGACGGCGGCGGTGTGCCTGCGCCGCATCGTCGACGCGGCGCGCCCGTTCGTCTGAGCAGGCTCAGCCGGCGGCCGGCACCGGCACGATCACGCGCTCCGCTCCCGCGTACACGTTCATGTGGTCGCCCCGCAGGAAGCCCACGAGCGTCAGGCCCTGCTCGGTCGCGAGCTCGACGGCGAGCGACGACGGCGCGGACACCGCGGCGAGCACAGGGATCCCCGCCATCACCGCCTTCTGCGCGAGCTCGAAGCTGGCCCGTCCCGAGACCATGAGGACGTGCCGCCGCAGCGGCAGGCGGTCGTTCATGACCGCCCACCCCACGACCTTGTCGACGGCGTTGTGCCGGCCGACGTCCTCGCGCAGCACGACGAGCTCCCCCGTCTCGGCGTCGAACAGGCCGGCGGCGTGCAGTCCGCCGGTCTTGTCGAAGACGTCCTGGTGCGCGCGCAGCGCATCCGGCAGGCTCGCGAGCGTCTCGGCCGCGACCCGCACGTCGTCCTGCGCCAGGTCGTACGCCGACACCGTCGCGACTGCCTCGATGCTCGCCTTGCCGCACATGCCGCACGAGCTCGTCGTGTAGAAGTTGCGCGCCAGGTCGGTGCTCGGCGGCTCGACGCCCGGTGCGAGGGCGACGTCGAGCACGTTGTACGTGTTCTCCATGCCGCCCGTGCCCGGCCCGCCGCAGTGGATCGCGGAGCGGAAGTCCGCGCCGGAGCGCACCACTCCCTCCGAGACGAGGAACCCCGCGGCGAGCTCCACGTCGTGCCCGGGCGTGCGCATCGTGACGGCGAGCGGCTCGCCGGCGACGCGGATCTCGAGCGGCTCCTCGACGGCGAGCGTGTCGGGCCGTCGCGTCGTGGCGCCGGACAGGGAGATCCTCATGACCGGCCGGCGCTGCGTGATGCGTCCCATGGCGCTCCTAGGGGCGCTTCTCGAGCCGGACGACCACGGCCTTCGAGGTCGGCGTCCCGCTCACATCGGCCGTCGAGTCCAGCGGCACCAGCACGTTCGTCTCGGGGTAGTACGCGGCGGCGTTGCGGCGCGGCGTGTCGTACGGCACGAGCCGGAACTCCTCCGCGCGGCGCTCCTCGGGGCCGCCCGGCCCCGTCCACTCGGACACGAGGTCGACCAGCTCGCCCTCGGCGAACCCGAGCTCCCGGATGTCCTCGGGGTGGATGAGCACCACCCGGCGCCCGTCGTGGATGCCGCGGTAGCGGTCGTCCTTGCCGTAGATCGTGGTGTTGTACTGGTCGTGCGAGCGCAGCGTCTGCAGCAGCAGGCGGCCCTCGGGGATCACGGGGTACTCGAGCGGGTTCGCCGTGAAGTTCGCCTTGCCGTTGTGGGTCGGGAAGCGCCGTTCGTCGCGCGGGCCGTTCGGCAGGAAGAACGTGCGCCCCTTCTCGATCCGCTGGTCGTAGTCCTCGAACCCCGGGATGACGCGCGAGATGTGCCCGCGGATCGTCGCGTAGTCGGTCTCGAGTGCGCGCCAGTCGGCGTGCGGGGCGTCCGCGCGATCCGCGAACACGAGCTCGCACAGCCGGGCCAGGATGGCCACCTCGCTCAGCATGTCGTCGCTGGGCGGCGCGAGCCGGCCCCGCGAGCCGTGCACCGCGCCCATGGAGTCCTCGACGGTGACGCGCTGGTCCACGCCGCCGCGGCGGTCGCGATCCGTCCGGCCCAGCGTCGGCAGGATGATCGCGCGCCGTCCGTGCACGACGTGCGACCGGTTCAACTTGGTCGACACCTGCACGGTGAGGCCCACCCGCGACATGCCCTCCTCGACCACCCGCGTGTCGGGCGTCGCGCTGACGAAGTTCCCGCCCATGCCCATGAAGACCTTCACGCGGCCGTCGCGCATGGCGCGGATGGCTTCGACGGTGTCGTAGCCGTGCTCGCGCGGCGCCGTGAACGCGAACTCCCGGTCGAGCGCGGCGAGGAACGCCTCGGAGGGCTTCTCGTAGATGCCGACCGTGCGGTCGCCCTGGACGTTGGAGTGTCCGCGCACCGGGCAGACGCCCGCGCCGGGCCGGCCGATGTTGCCCTGCAGCAGCAGCACGTTGACGACGTCGCGCAGCGTCGCCACCGAGTGCTTGTGCTGCGTGAGGCCCATGGCCCAGCACACGATCGTCGAGGTCGACGCGCGCACGCGCTCGGCCACCTCGCGCAGCCGCTCCTCGCTCATGCCGGTCGCCTCGGTCAGGTGCTCCCACCCGACGGACGCCACGTGAGCGGCGTAGTCGTCGAAGCCGGCGGTGTGTTCGCGGATGAACGCGTGGTCGAGCACGCCGCCCTCGCGCCCCTCGACCTCGAGCAGGTGCTTGCCGATCGCCTGGAAGAGCGCCTGGTCGCCGCCGAGCCGGATCTGGACGAAGTCGTCGGCGAGCTTCGTGCCGCCCAGCAGCACGCCCTTGGGAGTCTGCGGGTTCTTGAAGTGGAACAGGCCCGCCTCGGGGAGCGGGTTGACCGCGATGATCGTCGCGCCCTTCTCCTTGGCCTTCTCGAGCGCGCTGAGCATGCGCGGGTGGTTGGTGCCCGGATTCTGACCGGCGACGATCAGCAGGTCGGCGTCGTGGATGTCGACGATCGAGACGGTTCCCTTGCCGATGCCGATCGTCTGGGTGAGCGCGGATCCGCTCGACTCGTGGCACATGTTCGAGCAGTCGGGCAGGTTGTTGGTGCCCAGGCCCCGCACGAGCAGCTGGTACAGGAACGCGGCCTCGTTGGACGTGCGGCCGGACGTGTAGAACACGGCGTCGTCCGGGTCGTCGAGGTCGCGCAGCGCGGTGGCGATCTCGCCGAGCGCCGCGTCCCATGAGATCGGGCGGTAGTGCGTGCCGCCCTCCTCGAGCAGCATCGGGTGCGTCAGGCGGCCCTGCTGACCGAGCCACCAGTCGTCGCGCTCGCGCAGCTCGGCCACGCTGTGGTGGGCGAAGAACGCGGGGCCGACCCGGCGCAGCGTGGCCTCCTCGGCGACGGCCTTGGCCCCGTTCTCGCAGAACTCCGCGGCGTGCCGGCGGTCCTCCTCGGGCCACGCGCAGCCGGGGCAGTCGAATCCGTCCTTCTGGTTGACGCGCAGCAGCGTCCGCGCGCTGCGCAGCACGCCCATCTGCTCGAACGAGATCTTGAGGGCGTGCAGCACGGCGGGGACGCCGACGGCGTACTCCTCGCGTTCCTCGACCGTCAGTCGGGACTCGTCGATGTCGTGCGTGGGGGGCTTCGTCGCCATGGTTTCTCCCTCGGTCTGCCGCCATGCTAACCCCGTCGCCGGGGGCCGGGGTCAGACCGCCTCGACCACCAGCGCGACGCCGAGCCCTCCGCCCACCGATGCGGCGGCGACGCCGAGCGCGCCGCGCGGGGCGCCCGCACGCACCAGCCTGCTGAAGAGCCGGACGACCGCGACGGCGCCGCTGGCACCCCACGGGTGGCCGAGCGCGAGCGCCCCGCCGTGGGCGCACACGCGCGGGTCGTCCTCCGCGATTCCGAGCCGGTCGAGCACCGCGAGACTCTGCGACGCGAACGCCTCCACGATCTCGAAGGCCGTGATGTCGCCCTCCGACAGGCCGGCGGACGCCAGGGCGGCCGACACGGCCGGAGCCGCGCCGATCCCCGGCAGGGCCGGGTCGCAGCCCACGATCCCGTGCGCGCGGACCGCGAGGCCCGGTGCGCCGACGCCGGCCGGAGCGATCACCACGGCGGCGGCGCCATCGCTCACGCGTGTGGAGTTGCCCGCCGTGACCGAGCCTCCGGGGAACAGCGGCGTCAGCCGGGCGAGCACCCGCTCCCCCGCGCCGATCCCGTCGTCGGCCCGCGCGGCACCCACCGCGGCGAGCTCGTCGGCGAACCGGCCCGAGTCGCGCGCGGCGCGCGCCCTCGCGTGGCTGCGGGCCGCATGCGCATCCTGCCGCTCCCGCGAGATGCCGTCGTGCCGCGCGAGATCCTCCGCCGCGGCGAGCATGTCGGGGTCGGGGAACCCGGAAGGGGCGAACGGCGCGCGGGCGTACGGCACCCCGTTCAGGGAGCGGACCGGCGCGGTCGAGGCGCTCTCGGCACCGCCCGCGATCCGGACCCGAGGGTCGACCCGCACGGCCACCGCCGCGTCCACGATCGCCGCGAGCCCGCTGCCGCACTGCCGGTCGATCGTGGCCCCGGGGACGTGCGCCCCGAGGCCGGCCGCGAGTGCGGCGTGCCGCGCGGGGTTGCCGCCCGGGCCCATGCAGTTCCCCAGCACCACGTCGGCCACGTCCACGGCGCCGAGCACGGCCTGCGCGTCGGCGTGCGCCGCGGCCACGGCCGTCGTGGCGAGGGCGGCCACGTCGACGGCCGCGAGCCCCCGGCCCCGCGTCGCGATCGGCGTGCGGCGCGCGGCGACGATCACCGGGTCAGCGCCCAAGCGGACGCACCTCCCCCGCGAGGATGCGCGCGACGAGGACCGACCGCGCGGGTTTGCCGGACGCCGTGCGCGGAGCCTCGCCCGCGAACCACCGGCGCGGGCGATGCGCGGGCGCGAGCTGCGCGGCGGCCGCGGCGCGCAGGCCGTCCGCATCGAGATCGCCGTCGGGCTCGATCAGGGCCGCGACCATGGCGCCGAGCGCCGGGTGCGGCAGACCCACGACCACGGCGTCGCGCACCCCCGGAAGGGCGCGCAGCTGCGCCTCGACCTCCTCCGGCACGACGGTTGCGGAGGCCGAGAGGATCGCGTCGTCCGACCGACCGAGGAGGCGCAGGCGTCCGTCGCGCAGCTCCGCGCGGTCCCCGGCGGTCACCCAGGCCCCGGCCGTGCGGAGCGGGCCGTCGGCGTACGACGCCGCGACATACGGCGACCGCGCCCACAGCTCGCCGGCGCGGATGTCGAGGTCGACGCCCGGCAGCGGGGCGAGCCCGTCGCCCGCGTCCGCCGCGACGAACGACAGCTCGGCCGCGCCGTAGTACGACACGACGCGGATGCCCTGATCTGCCGCGCGGGCGCGGAGCGCGGGGTCGAGGTGGGAGCCTCCGACGAGCGCGGCGCGCAGACCCCGCGGCGCCCCGGCGTCGAGCAGCGCCCGGAGCGCCTGCGGGGTGCCGTGGAAGCACGTGGCGTCGGCGAAGTCGCCGGGCACGGCCGCGTGCCTGCGCGGCAGGGCCGGGCGGGGTCCGCCCTCCGCGGCGTGGGCGAGCGAGAACAGCGTGAGGGACGACACGGGCGGCGCGGGCAGGGCCACGACATCCTCCGGGTCGGCCTGCAGCAGCTCCGACACCACGGGGAAGGACGCGGCCCAGGACTCGTGCGTGCGGAGCACGATGCGCGGCGTTCCGCTGCTGCCGCTCGTCACGGCCGCCCAGGCGATCCCCGGACGGGGCGCGACCGCCGCAGCCGCGGCCGTGACCCGCTCCCAGTGCTCGGGTGACCAGCGGTCGTCGCCGACGAGGGGCACGCCGCCGCCGGCGCGCGCCCGCGCGACGCGCGCTGCGACCTCGACGGGCGAACCGCCGCGGATCGGCACCAGCCTCATCCGTCCCCGCTCCCGTCGACCGCCACCCGAACAGCGTTCAGTCTACGGCGGCGGGGAGAAACCGTGCCGCGCCGACTAGGACGTCGGAGCCGCCGTGACGCCCTCCGACGGCTGCACGATCACGAAGCCGTATCCGGCGAAGGCGACCTGCACGGCCTCGCCCGACCCGCGGCCGATGAGCGCGCCGGCCTTGAACGACGACTTCAGGGTGGTCTGCAGGCTCGCCGACCAGGCGACCACCGCGTTGGTGTCGGCGTACGTGGGCGCCTCGGCGGCGTTCAGCACGACGGGCGGTCCGGCCGTGGTGATCGCGACCCACCCGGTGCCGCGCAGGGTCGTGTTGAACAGGCCGCCGGTCATCATGCCGGCGCCCTGGACGCGTTCGATGCTCCACTGCAGCGTCTCGGAGAACGCCAGCACGTTGCGCCCGTTGATCGAGATGCCCGAGTCGTCGAGGTGCAGGATGTGCACCTCCGCCTGCTCGTTCGCCAGGAACACGTCGCCGCGCCCCGACACCCGCATGAGGGACAGACCCTCGCCCGTCAGCTGCGATTTGAGGAACCGGCCGACGCCGCCGCCCTGATACGCGAAGTCGACCTCGCCCTGGTAGGCGACCATCGATCCCTGACGGGCCAGGAACGGCTCGCCGAGCCCGACCCGCAGCATCTTCTCGTTCTGGTTCGCGGGGCCGGTGCCCGACACCTCGGCATGGGTGCCCGAGATCAGCTCCCCCGTGATGCCCGCGTCCCCGCGGCCGACCGGCTGCCCGGCCTGAGCGCCGGGCGCGCCGGCGTCGGCCGGCGCCGTCTGGGCGGGCGTGAGCGGCGCGGTCGTGACGACGCCGCCGGTCGAGACGTGCTCGGTCCACGCCGTGCCGTCCCACCACCTCAGCTCCGCGTGCCCCGTCGGATCCGGAAACCAGCCAGCGTCCATGTCGCGCTCCTCTCGCGAGCGACACTACCGCCGCGCGACGCCCGCGCAGGAGCACAATCGAGTCATGGCCGAGCTCACCGCCGTGCAGGGGGACATCACCACGCAGCCCGTCGACGCGATCGTCAACGCCGCGAACAACGCCATGCGCGGCGGAGGCGGCGTCGACGGCGCGATCCACCGCGCGGGCGGCCCGGCCATCCTGCGCGACTGCATCGCTCGCTTCCCGCACGGCCTCGCCACGGGGGACGCAGGCTGGACCACGGCGGGCGACCTCCCGGCACGCTGGGTGATCCACACCGTCGGCCCGAACCACGCCGCGGGCCAGCGGGACCGCGCCCTCCTCGTGAGCTGCTACCGGCGCTCGCTCGAGGTCGCCGACGAGCTCGGAGTCCGCTCCATCGCGTTCCCGCTCATCAGCGCCGGCGTGTACGGGTGGCCGAAGGACGACGCGATCCGCGCGGCGGTCGATACGCTCCGCTCCGCCGACACCGGCGTCGAGGACATCCGCCTCGTGGCGTACGACGCCGCGACGTTCGCCCGCATCTCCGCGGTGCTCGACGCGGGCTGACCCGGCATCCTCGCGGAGGATCAGGTTCCGCGACGGTCGCGGATGCCGGCCCACGACGCGAGAGCGCCGGCCGCGAACAGCACGGCGGTCGCGACCGCGACCCGATGGAAGCCCGCCAGATCGAGGTCTCCCCCGGCGATCACCGCGATCACCGCGACCACCAGCAGCCCGGCCACCCGCGCGACCGCGTTGTTGACCGCCGAGGCGATGCCGGAGCGCTCCGCGTCGACCGAGCCGAGCACCGCGCTCGTCAGCGGGGCGACGGTCAGGGTCAGCCCGACCCCCAGCAGCACGATCCCGGGCAGCACCTGCAGCCAGTAGTCGAAGGGCCGGCCGACCGTCAGCAGCAGCGCCGCCCCGGCAGCCATGACGGCCGGGCCGACCGTCATGAAGATGCGCGCGCCCCAGCGCGCGGACCATCCGCCGACGTGGGAGCTGCCGAGCACCATGATCACGGTCACGGGCAGCGACGCGAGTCCCGCGAGCGTGGCGGACAGCCCCGCGCCCTCCTGGAGGTAGACGACGACCGCGAACCCGTTGAGCGCGAGCGCCGCGTAGATGAACGTCGTCGCGAGGTTGCCGGCCGAGAAGTTCCGGATGCGGAACAGCGCGAGCGGCATGATCGGATGCGCCGCCCGCGCCTGCCGCAACAGGAAGCCGGCGAACAGAACGACGCCCGCGGCGCCGCTGCGAGGACCGCCGGCTGGTGGCGGCCGTCCACGCGCCGATCGCGCGACCCCGGGCCGCCTCGTCGAACTGGGGGGTGATCAGCGCGAGCGAGCTCGGCACGAGCAGGGCGCCGGCGACGCCCTGCACGGCGCGCGCCACGACGAGGAACTCGATGGACGGCGCCGCCGCGATCGCGAGCGATGCCACGAGGAACCCGATCAGTCCGATGCGCAGGACCGGCAGGCGCCCGTACAGGTCGCTGAGCGAGCCGGCGACCAGGATGAGCGCGCCGAGCGTGACCAGGTAGGCGTTGACCACCCACTGCTGTCCCGCGAGCCCCCGCCCAGCTCCCCGCGGATCGCCGGCAGGGCGACGTTGACGATGCTCGAGTCGAGGAACGCGACGGACGAGGCCAGGATCGCGATCGCGAGCACCCGGCGGCGCACGCGCGTGCCGTCATCCGTGGTCGCAGCCCCCGTCGTCACCCCTGCAGGCTGCGCCCGGGAGCGGACACCGAGGGCGGGTCCTGCGCGCGGCCGCTCGCCGCCCAGGACGCGAGCCGCGGGCGGTTGGCGTGAGACGGGTGCCGCCGGCGCGCGGATCGCCTAGCGTCGGGGCATGAGCACCTCGCGACGAGCGCTCCTGGCGCTGATCGGCGTCGCCGCATCGCTCGCACTCGCCGGGTGCGGCCCCGACGCAGCCAAGACGCCGGCGCCGTCGGCGACCGCATCCGTCCCTCGCGGCTCGACGACGCCGGCGGAGCCCGCCTCGCCGCGGGTGATCGCCGAGGGTCTCGACGCCCCGTGGTCGATCGCGTTCCTCGGAGACACGGCGCTCATCAGCGCCCGCGACACCGGCGAGATCCTGGAGCTGACGGGCGCCGGCGCACGGGTCGTGGGCACGATCGATGACGTCACCGCGTTCGGCGAGTCCGGGCTGCTGGGGGTCGCGGTCGACGACCGCGACCGCCTCTACGTGTACTCCACCGCCGCCGACGGGAACCGGATCCAGCGGTACGCGATCGACGGCGACCCGGGATCGCTGCGCCTCGGCGGGGGCGAGACGATCGTCGACCGGCTGCCCTCCGCGAGCGTCCACTCGGGCGGCCGGATCGCGTTCGGGCCCGACGGCATGCTCTACGCCACGGCCGGAGACGCGGGCGACCGCGCGGCCGCGCAGGATCTCGAGAGCCTCGCGGGCAAGATCGTCCGCATGACGCCCGACGGCGACGTCCCGGACGACAATCCCTTCGGCGGCTCCCTCGTCTACAGCTTCGGGCACCGCAACCCGCAGGGCATCGCGTGGGCCGACGGCACGGTCTACATCGCGAACCTCCGCGGCGCGGTGCTGCGGACGGTGCCGGTCTCCGACCCGTCGACCTCCTCCGAGCTCTTCGCGGGCGAGTACGGCCGCCTGCGCGACGTCGCGGTCGCGCCGTCCGGCGAGCTCTGGATCCTGACGAACAACACGGACGGCCGCGGCACGCCGACAGGGGGCGACGACCGGATCCTCGCGATCGAACCCCGCTGATGCCGGGGCACGGGGCCGATGCCGACGCGATCGGAGCCCGTGGCCCGATGAGCGGCCTAACGTGGACCACATGCTCACCGTGAACGCCTATGCCGCCCCGTCCGCCACCGAGCCGCTCGTGCCGATCACGATCGAGCGGCGCGACGTCGGCGCGAACGACGTGCTGATCGCCATCCGCTACGCGGGCATCTGCCACAGCGACATCCACACGGTCCGCGGCGAGTGGGGGCCGATCGCCTACCCGCAGGTCGTCGGGCACGAGATCGTGGGCGAGGTCGTCGAGGTCGGCCCGGAGGTCACGCGGCACGCGGTCGGCGACCGGGTCGGCGTCGGCTGCATGGTCAACTCGTGCCGCGAGTGCGAGAACTGCCGGGCCGGCATGGAGAACTACTGCCTCAAGGGCAACATCCAGACCTACGCGGGGATGGACGTCGACGGCACGATCACGCAGGGCGGCTACGCGACGCACATCGTCGTCGACGCCGACTTCGTGCTGAAGGTGCCGGAGGCGATCCCGTACGAGGCCGCCGCTCCCCTGCTCTGCGCGGGGATCACCACGTACTCGCCGCTCGCGCACTGGAACGCGGGACCGGGCAAGCGCGTCGCGGTGGTCGGCTTGGGCGGCCTCGGCCACATGGCCGTCAAGATCGCCGCCGCGATGGGCGCCGAGGTCGCGGTGCTGTCCCGGTCGCTCGCCAAGCAGGACGACGCGATCGCGTTCGGCGCATCCGAATGCTTCGCGACCGAGGACCCCGAGACCTTCGAGCGGCTCGCCAACCGGTTCGACCTCATCGTGAACACGGTCAGCGCGCCCCTCGACGTCGACCGCTACCTGTCGCTGCTCGCGCTCGACGGCACCATGGTGAACGTGGGCGCCCCGCCGGAGCCGCTGCCCGTCACCCTCTTCACGCTGTTCGCGAACCGCCGCTCGTTCTCCGGCTCGACGATCGGGTCGATCGCCGAGACGCAGCAGATGCTCGACTTCTGCGCGGAGCACGGGATCGCGCCCGAGATCGAGCTCATCGAGGCGACGCAGATCAACGACGCGTATGAGCGCGTGCTTTCGAGCGACGTCCGCTACCGCTTCGTGATCGACGCCGCGACCCTGTAGGCCCTGAGCGCGGCGCGATCGACGGCCCCGTCGGCCGGCCGATCGCGCCGCCGCTCACGGCGTCAGGTCGCGGAGGATCTCCGCCGCAGGCGCTTCCCTGGCGTCCCGCCAGCCCTCGCCCGCCCACAGGTGCACCGCTCCGCTGTCGCCGCGCGCCGCGGCGTCCGCCCGCATCGCGCGGGTCAGGTGGTGGATCGCGGGATAGCCCGACGGCGCGTGCGCCGAGTGGGTTTCGACGAAGCGGTTCGCGAGCGCCCGCGCGGGCCGCCCCGTGAACGCGCGCGTGAGCTCCGTGCGCGTGAACGCGGGATCCGCGAGCGCCGCGCGGTGCACAGCCGACGTGCCGCTCTCGCGCGCCCGGAGCAGCATCGTGCCCACCGCCACGGCGTCAGCGCCCCCATCGAGCAGTTCGGCGACCTGATCGCGGCGCGACACCGCTCCTGTCGCGACGATGGGAGCGGCCACGGCCTCCCGGATGCCCCGCACGAGGTCGACAAGCGGGACCGCTGCCGGGAGCACCCCGGCCTCCCACACGCCGGAGTGGCCGCCGGCCCCGTATCCCTGGACGACGAGCACATCGATGCCGGCGTCGATCGCGCTCCGCGCCTCGGCGGCCGACGTGACGGTCTGCAGGACCAGCGTGCCGGCGTCGCGGAAGGCGTCGATCACCGTGCGCTCGGGAAGGCCGAATGTGAAGCTGACGGCGGGCACGGGGTCGGCCAGCAGCAGCTCGACCTTCGCGCCCCAGGCGTCGTCGTCCTCGGTCTTCGCGGGCATCGACGTCCCGCTCGGCGCGATGCGCTCCCAGTAGCGGGCGTACGCCGCGTCGTCGATGCGATGGATGTTCGGCACGAAGAGGTTCACGCCGAACAGGTCGACTCCCGCCTCGCGCACCGCCCCGATGTCCGTGCGCAGCGCGTCGACGGCCTTGTATCCGGCGGCGAGCTGCGCGAAGTGGCCGGCGCGCGCCGCCGCGATCACCAGCGCCGGCGTGCTCGGGCCGCCCGCCATCGGGGCGGCGAACACCGGCTTGCTGCGCGACAGCGGCTCGGGGAGGCTCATGCGTCCATCCTGCCCGCCGCGCTCCCCGCGATGTCCGATGTGCGCAGTAGCGTGCCGCCATGACGGAGATCGACGGCGAACCCGTTCTCGACCGCCCGTCGGTGGCCGACGTGGAGGCGTTCTTCGAGCAGGCCGGGCCCGAGACCCGGGTCGTGTGGCTCCGGCTGACGCGGAAGGGCGTCGTGCCCGCCTCGCTCAGCTCGGACGAGCTGGTGGACGTGGGGCTCTGCTTCGGATGGGTCTCCGCCGTCCGCCGCGGCGGCGACGAGGAGACCTACCTGCAGCGATACGCGCGGCGGCGCCCGGCGTCGAAGTGGTCCCGCCTCAACATCTCGAAGGTCGAGCGGCTGATCGCCGAGGGCCGGATGCGCCCCGGCGGGCTCGCCGAGGTCGCGACGGCGCAGGCGGACGGACGGTGGGACCACCCGTGGACGTGACGGCGACGGGTGGCGGTCAGGCGCCCGAGCGCCCGCCGGCACTGGGTGCTGACGCTCGGCACTCAGCCGCCCCGCACGTCAGAAGGGTGGTGCGCCGCCACCGGCGTATTCGATGCGGTACGGGGTGTCGAAGTACTCGTACCCGGCCGGGCTGCGGTATCGGAGGATGCCGCGGCCGACCTGGTCGACGTCCCAGGGCGAGTGGTGCTTCATCATGTGATGCGGCTCGCACAGGTGCGCCGTGTTCTCGACGCTGGTGGGCCCGTCCTTGGACCACGGGATGGTGTGGTCAATGTCGCAGTGCTTCGCCTTGGTGGCGCACCCCGGGACCCGGCACGTCCCATCCCGCGCCAGCAGGTACCGCCGCTGCGCCGCCGTCGGGGTGCGGTGGTCCACGGTGAGCAGGGCCCCGGTGTCGGGGTGGAGGAACAGCCGCTCCCACCCCACCGCACCCGCCGCCAGGCGGCGGGCGGTGTCCGCGTCGATCGGCCCGTACCCCGCCAACAGGGCCGCCTCGTCGTCGAGACCGGCGAGGGTGGTGACCGGGATGGTGACCTCGATGCTCGCGTTGATGTGCTGCTCGACCGGGTGACCCGACGGCATGGCCGACAGCAGCAGATCCAGTGCGAGGTCCGCCCGCAGCCGCCCCAGGTCGCGCTCGTCCGCGGCGACCGCCGGGTCCTCTGACCCGCCGCGGGCGCGTTTCACGACCCGGGCCTGCGCGGTCAGCCGGTCATGGGCCGCGTGGATCACGTACGCGGGGCCGCTGATGCACAGCACCGCCTGCCCGTCCGGTTGGTCCTCCACCCACGTGCCCCGCCGCTCCCGCGCCTCCTCATGCCGCACGGTCGCGGACACCGGCTGATGCTTCTCCGCCACCCGCGCAGCCAGCGCCTTGGTGCGATACGGGGTCGTCCTCTCCGCCAGCGGGAGGATCTCCGACTCGAACGCCGCCCGCACCGCATCCTCATCGAGGTCCGCACCAGCCTCCACGATCAGCTGCGCGTGCCGGGAGGTGATCCGCCCCTCCCCGAGCGCCGCGTGCGTCGCCGGGAACCGGGTCACCAGCGTGTGCGCGCGATCCATCCGGCCCTGCACCGCGCGGGGCGACTCCCTCGTCGCCAGCGCGAGCTCGGCGGCCATGGACCGGACCGGGAACTCGTACACGCTCGCATCCGGCATCCGCCCGATCTGGTCGATCGCGATGCCCATCGCCTCCGCCTGCAGCGCCGCCTCCTCGGCATCCAGCCCCGCCCGCTCGACCCGGATCGCCTTCAGCCGCTCCACGATCTCCCGCGTCCGCGCCAACTCACCGGGCGTGAACTCCCACCCCGAGGCATCCGCATCCGTGAACCGTGGCATGCCCCCATCATCCCAGGGGCCTCGGACATTCGTTCGAATGTCGCGCAGCCTGTGGGGAACGGCAATGAGCGACTGAGACGAGGACCGCCGATGTCCGGTCCGCTGCCAGAGGACGTCAGCGCCGGGCGCGGTCGCCGTGTCGACCCTCAGGACGAGCGAGGCGGCGCAGCCGGCGTCGATGCTCCCAGTGACCGTCGACACCATGATGCGCCTATGCGATTCCGGCGAGGCCGACGCCGACGTACGAATCCTTTCGGACCCACGTGAATTCGGGGGGGGGGCGGCTCACATACTGTCTTCCCAACTGCTTCGACCTTCGTGCCACAATGTGCGGGACGGCTTGCGCGATCGAGGAAATGGCGGAAATGGTCGAATTGATTCGCAACGCCTTGGACGCGCTGAGCCTGACCATCAATGCGATCGCGGGCGCATTTCCTCCCGAGGCTGAACAGCAGGTGCGACTGTCCCTGATCTTCGGGCCCCTCGTGCTCGCCTGCCTCTGCGCGGCCGATTGGGACCGGCAATGGGCGAAGTCGTTCCTCCGGCTCCGCCCCGACGCACGGTTGGCCTATCACGCGGAAATCGTGCTGCGGCTGACCGAGCGCCAGAATGAGCGTCGGGCCCGATCCGATTATTCGCACGCCGCCGCCCGGTCTGGTGTGAATATGCACCGCGGCGGCGTCTGGCCGTCCGAACCGAGATCAGCCATTCGTCTCTCGAAAGCGGGCTGGGTCGAACCGATCAAGCCCGCGCAGGGGCCGAGAGATTGGTCACCACCGAGCGCGTGACGCCTGTCAGCGCGATGCGTTCACATCTGTCAGCGCTGTGTCGGTCGCGCCGGAGCGTTCGAGCGGATGCGAGCCGTCCGAACCCGACCCGGCTAGGGTGTGTCTGACAATTGCCGGGTCCAGGCGATGACGGCGTTGAGGATGACAGCGGCCCGGTAGGTGATCGCGAGTTTGTCGTAGCGGGTGGCGAGTCCTCGCCATTGCTTGATGTGGCAGTAGCGGCGCTCGATGACGTTGCGGCCCTTGTAGTCGGCGGCGTCGAGGCCGACGGGGCGTCCGCCGCGTGAGCCGCGGCGCTTGCGGTGGCCTTGCTGGTCGGACGGCTCGGGGATCACGGCCTTGATCCCGCGGGCGCGTAGATGCCCGCGGATCGCGCGGGATGAGTACGCCTTGTCACCCCGGACCGCGTCCGGACGAGTGCGGGGCCGGCCGACGGGACGGGCGACACGCAGGTGTCCCATCAGCGGCAGGAACATCGGCGAGTCCCCGGCCTGGCCTGCTGTCAGCAGCGCGACCAGCGGGAGCCCGTTGCCGTCGACGAGCTGGTGGATCTTCGTCGACAGGCCGCCTCGGGAGCGGCCGACCGCGTGATCAGGCGGCTCGACGCCCGGATTCGTGTAATTCGATCCAGCCCCCTGTGAGGCGCTTCGTGTTCGTCGCGTGCTGATGCGCGCGGGCGATCGTGGAGTCCACCGACAGCGACCACTCCACCAGCCCCGCCTCGTCCGCGGCGGCGGTGAGTGTGGCGAGCACCTTGTCCCAGGTGCCTTCCGTGGCCATGCGGTGATGCCAGGTCCATACCGTCTGCCACGGCCCGAACACCTCCGGCAGATCCCGCCACGCGATCCCGCACCGATACCGGTAGACGATGCCCTCGACCATCAACCGCGCGTCCGCGAAGGGCCGTCCCCTGCGCCCGGTCGGGCGCGGCAGCATCTCCTCGAGCAACGACCACTGAGCATCCGAGAGCACCTGAAACCGCGTCACGACCTCAGACTCTCAGCGCGCCGCCGAACTATTTGTCAGACACGCCCTAGCACACACGCAGGCGACGTCGCCAGTGCTCGCGCCTGCACGCCACCGCGACGAGGATGGCGGGATGGCGTTGGATCCGGTGGGCCTGCTGTACCTCGCGGCGAGCATCGCGACCTTGGTGGCGGCGCTCCTGCCGCGCCTGCTGGGCAGGGTGCCCGTATCCATGCCCATGGTGTTCGTCGCGGCCGGCATGGGCGCCTTCGCGCTCTTCCCCGGCCTTCCGGACCCCGATCCGATCGCACACCCCGAGCTCGCGCTGCACATCACCGAGGTCTGCGTGATCGTGTCACTGATGGGCGCCGGGCTGGCGATCAACCGGAGGTTCGCGTGGCGCACGTGGTCGACGACGTGGCGGCTGCTGGGAATCACGTGCCCCTCTCGATCGTCGCTGTGGCCATCGTCGGCTGGTGGGGCCTCGGGCTGGGCGCGGCCGCCGCCCTGCTGCTGGCCGCGGCGCTCGCACCGACCGATCCGGTGCTGGCGAGCGAGGTGCAGGTCAGCGAGCCCCTCACCGAGGAGGGCAGCGACGACGACGAGGCGCGCTTCGCGGTCACGTCGGAGGCGGGGCTCAACGACGGCCTCGCGTTCCCCTTCACGTACGCCGCGATAGCGGTCAGCCTGGCGGGCATCGCGCCCTCCGGCTGGCTCGGTGAATGGCTGCTGGTCGACGTGCTCTGGCGGATCGGCATCGGCTCGCCGCGGGGCTGGCCGTCGGATGGGCGCTCCGACGGCTGTTCTTCTCGTCCATCGCCGAGCGCCTGGGCTTCGCCGAGCGCGCTGACGGCTTCGTGGCGCTCGGTGCCACGTTCCTCGCGTACGGCCTGGCGGAGGTGGCGGAGGGCTACGGATTCATCGCGGTGTTCGTGTGCGCGTGCACGATCCGCGCGGGCGAGCACACGCACGGGCTGCACTCGGTGCTCCACACGTTCGTGGAGCAGATCGAGCGTCTGCTCACGGTCGTCGTGCTCATCCTGCTGAGCGGAGCCGTGGCGCGCGGACTGCTCGAGTCGATCACCGTCCCCGACGTCCTCTTCGCCGCCGTCCTCCTCCTGGTGATCCGGCCCGTCACGGGGTGGCTCGGCCTCACCCCCGGCAAGACCGGTCCGCGCGAACGCGGCGTGATCGCCTTCTTCGGCGTGCGCGGCGTGGGGTCGCTGTTCTACATCGCCTATGCGCTGCAGAACGGCGAGTTCCCGGGAGCCGAGCGCCTGTGGGCCGTCGTGTCGCTCGTCATCCTGGGATCGGTCCTGATCCACGGGGTCGCGGCGACTCCCGCGATGGCCGTGCTGGACCGGACGCGGCGCCGTCGCGCGGCAGAGCGGGGCGACGGCGAGGTGGAGACGCCCGTCTGACCCGACGGTCAGCCCGAGATCAGCCGCTCAGCGCCGGGACCGCGCGAACGGCATCCGCCGCGGCACGACCACCGGAACCGGCGCGGTGAGCACGGCGTCGACGACCATGGACCCGTCCGTGGGGCCGATCACGGCGATCGGCGTCGTGGCCGTGGTCACCTCGGCGGTGATCGGCATGGCCGCCAGGCGGCGGTGCGCGCGCACGTAGGCCGGCACGAGGATGAACAGCGCCGCGAGCCACGCCAGCGGGTTGCTCGCCGCGACGCCGAAGAACCCGAGCACCGCGCCGAGAGCGATCGCGGCGAACATGCGCGCCACGAGCTCGATCACGCCGGTCACGGTGGGCACCATCGCCTGCCCCAGCCCCTGCAGGGCCCCGCGCAGTACGAACAGCACTCCGAGGAACGAGTACGTGACCCCGTTGATCACGAGCATCAGGTGCGCGAGCTCGACGACCTCGTCTGCGCCGTCGCCCACGAACACCCGGATGATCGAGGCGCCGAACGCGACGAGCACGACGCCGAGCAGCACGGATCCCACGAGCGCCATCCGCACGGCCTGCACGACGCCGCGGCGGATCCGGTCGGGCCGTCCGCCGCCGAGGTTCTGCGCCGTGTACATCGACACCGCGAGGCCGAGCGACTGCAGGAACGCGAGAGCGAGGCTGTCCACGCGCGATGCGGTCGTGTACGCGGCCACCGCCTCGGACCCGAGCGTGTTCAGCGCGACCTGCACGGTGAGGATGCCGATCGCGATGATCGACGCCTGGAAGCCCATCGGCAGTCCGAGCCGCAGGTGCTCGGCGAGGTCGGCACGCGAGACCCGCCACTGCGCTCGTCGCACGATCAGCACGGGCATGCGCCGCCACACGTACAGCAGGCACAGCGCGACCGACACGGCCTGCGACAGCACGGTCGCGAGCGCCGCTCCGGCGACGCCCCACCCGAGCGGGCCGACCATGAGGATCACGAGCACGACGTTGAGCCCGCACGCGAGAGCGAGGAACAGCAGCGGCGTGCGGCTGTCTCCGATCGCGCGGATGATGCCCGACAGCTGGTTGAAGAACATCGTCGCGCCCGCGCCGAGGAAGCTCACCTGGGTGAACACCGTCGCGGCCTCCAGCAGCTCGGGTGGCGTCTGCAGCAGCTCCAGCCCGGGCCGCGCCACGAGCGGGGCCACCACGGTGATCACGACGCTCGCGATGCCGGTGAGGATCGCACCGGATGCGACCGACCGTCGCACGGCGTCGTCGTCCCGCGCGCCATACGCCTGGGCGGTCGGGATCGCGAACCCCGACGTGAGGCCCCATGCGAAGCCGAGCAGGAGGAACAGCAGCGGTCCGGTCGCGCCGACGGCGGCCAGCGCGTCGACACCCAGCCAGCGCCCCACCACCACGGTGTCGACGAACTGATACAGCTGCTGCGCGACGTTTCCGAGCAGCAGGGGCACGGTGAACGACAGGATGACGCGCCACGGGCTGCCCGTGGTGAGAGTGGAGGCCATGCGGAGTCCGGGGAGGCGAGGGGGATGGACGGTCCCCGGGTCGGCCGGGGATGCGAAAAACCCCCGGAAGACCGGGGGTTCTTGGTGGACCTGAGGGGACTCGAACCCCTGACCCCCTGCATGCCATGCAGGTGCGCTACCAGCTGCGCCACAGGCCCAGATGCTGCCCGGTAGAAGCCCCGGGCAACTCATTCAGCTTACAACACGTCGACGCGCACGTGAAATCGGCTCACTCCGCCGGGCGCGTCGTGTCGACCTCGACCGGCAGCACCGGGCAGTCCTTCCACAGGCGCTCGAGCGCGTAGAAGGCGCGCTCCTCCTGGTGGAACACGTGAACGACGAGGTCGCCGAAGTCGAGGAGCACCCAGCGCGACTCGGCGCGGCCCTCGCGGCGCAGGCGGCGGACGCCGGCCTCGTGCAGCTTGTCCTCGATCTCGTCCGCGATGGCGGCGACGTTGCGCTCGCTGCGGCCGGTGACGAGGAGGAACACGTCCACCAGCGGCAGCGGCTCCGACACGTCGAGGGCGACGAGGTCCTCGCCGCCCTTCGACGACGCCGCGTCCGCGGCGATCTTCAGCATGTCGATCGATTCGGCAGAGGCCATCAGCCCAGAACTCCCGTCGTGAAGGCGGCGACCACCACGCCGATGAGTGCGATGCCCAGGACGCCCGCCGTGATGCCGAGCAGCAGAGTCAGGCGGTGGGTCTTCTCCGGTGCCGGCGGGCGGATCACCTCCGACGGGCTCTTCGATGTGCTCACCGCGTCACTCGCGGAGAGCGGCATCGGCGACGACGCGAGCGGGAGCTCGCCGTCGAGAAGCACGACATCCACTTCCTTGCCGTCCTGCGCGCCCTGCGCGTGACCGCGGGAGCCGAAGCCCTCGGGCAGCGTGTGCGAGCTCGTGACGATCAGCTCGCCGGTCGCCGTGATCGGCGCCGAGAGCGGGATCGTGCTCGGGTCGGCTGCCAGGATGAGGGTGCTGCCGGCCGTGGACGAGCCGCTCGAGTCGGCCGCGTGCGTGAGGATCTGCTCGAACGACTCCGGCTGGTCCTCACGGGGCTCGGGAGCGAACAGCCGCTGGCCGAACGTCGGCGCGGCCCCCTGCTGCTCCTCCTCGGCGGCGCGGACCTCCCCGGTCGGCGCGTCCTCGACGACGAACACGGTCTCGACCGCGCGGTCGGCGAACTCCTCGTCCGCCCGGTGCGCCGGCTCGGCCGCCTCGACGTCGCCGCCGTCCGGGTCCTCGGCGCGGTCCTGCTCGTCAGCCTCTTCCTCGTAGACCAGCTCGTGGACCTCGTCCGCGGCGACAGGCTCTTCGTCCTGCGCGCCCTCGGCGTCACCGCGCGGCTCGTCGGCGAACGGGACCTCGACGACCTCGTACACCACGGAGGTCTCGTTCTCGCCGACGACGACGGTCTCGATCGCGGCGAGCTGCGCCTCCTGCGGCACCTCCTCGCCCTCGGGCTCGGGGGTCGCGTCCTCGGCGGGCCGCTCCTCGGGTCCCTGCACGGGGATGGCCGGCACGCCCTCGACGGGCGGCAGGACGACCTGGAGCTGTGCGGTGCGGAGGCGCTCCTGCTCGCGGATCTCCCGGCGCGTGAGCGGCCGCCCGCCCGTGCCCGGCGCGGTCGACTCCTGCGCGGCGCGATCGAACGCGGCGGCCTCCTCGGCCTTGGCGGTCTCGGGCCGGTCCACGGGCTCGTCCGCCTGGGCGGCGAGCACCGGGTACTCGAAGGGCTTGTCTGCGTCCGCGGGCTCCGCCTCGGGCGTCTCCTCGGTCTCGGGGGCCTCAGCGGCGGGCGCGGTCTCGTCGACCGGAGCCTCGGGCTCCGGCTGCACCGCGGCGCGCGCGATGTCCTCGGGGGTGATCACCGGGGTCTGTCCGGTCATCTTCAACTCGCGCAGCCTGCGACGAGTGAGCGGCTGCGAAGGCTGGTCCGGTGTGCTCATGCCTTGCTCCGATACAGATGATGCTTCGCGATGTACTGCACGACGCCGTCGGGCACGAGGTACCAGACGGGGAATCCGCGGCGCACTCGGTCGCGGCAGTCGGTCGACGAGATCGCCAGCGCGGGAATCTCCAGCTGGCTCACGTCGGTGCTCGGCAGTCCCTCGATGTCCAGGATGTGCCCCGGACGCGAGACCGCGACGAAATGGGCGAGATCCCACAGCTCATCGTGGTCTCTCCAGCTGAGAATCTGCGCCACGGCGTCCGCGCCCGTGATGAAGAAGAGCTCGGCGTCCGGCCGCTGCGCCTTGAGGTCGCGCAGCGTGTCGACCGTGTAGGTGGGGCCGTCGCGGTCGACGTCCACGCGGCTGACGGTGAACCGGGGGTTCGAGGCGGTCGCGATCACGGTCATCTCGTACCGGCTCTCCGCCGACGAGACGTCCTCCTTCTGCCACGGGTGACCGGTCGGCACGAAGACGACCTCGTCGAGGTCGAAGGACTGCGCGACCTCGCTGGCGGCCACGAGGTGACCATGGTGGATGGGATCGAACGTCCCGCCCATCACCCCGATCCGCGGAGGCCTCGGCTGCACCGTCACCCGGACGACCTAGTGGCCGTGACCCGTCTCGTGCTCGACGTGCGCCTCGACCTTGTGGGCGTGACGGTTGGACACGTTGCGATACGACGCCGTCACGATCGCCAGGAGCGTGAACACGACCGCCGCGGTGATGCCGAAGGGCAGGGTCGTCAGCATCGGGTTGCCGTGATGTTCGGTCTCAGCGGCGGCGACCGCAAGCGCTGCGGCGAAGTCCATTCGTGCTCCGTTCGGGTTGTGACACGCGTCGTGGATCGTGTCGTTACAGCTTATCGCTCAGGCGCGCACCTGCCCGGCGCCACGGCCGAGCCACTTCGTGCTGGTGAGCTCGGGAAGGCCCATCGGACCGCGGGCGTGGAGCTTCTGCGTCGAGATGCCGACCTCGGCGCCGAAGCCGAACTCGCCGCCGTCTGTGAAGCGCGTCGACGCGTTCACGAGCACGACGGCCGAGTCGACCTCGGCCAGGAAGCGCTCGGCGTTGCGCATGTCGGTCGTGATGATCGACTCGGTGTGACCCGTCGAGTACCGGCGGATGTGCGCGATCGCGTCGTCGAGGCTGTCGACGACGCCGAAGGCGACGTCGAGCGTGCCGTACTCGGTCTCCCAATCCTCCTCGGTCGCCGCCACGGCGCCCGACGCCAGCCGCTGCACGTCAGCGTCGCCGTGCACGGTCACGCCGCGCTCCTGCAGCGCCGACGCGACCTGCGGCACGAGGCGCTCCGCCGCGCCGCGGACCACGAGGACCGTCTCGACCGCGTTGCACACGCTGGGACGCTGCACCTTGGCGTTCACCACGATGTCGCGCGCCCATTCGTCGGGGGCGCTCTCGTCCAGCACGATGTGGACGTTGCCCGCGCCCGTCTCGATCACCGGGACGGTCGACTCCGTCACGACCGCCTCGATGAGGCCGGCGCTGCCGCGCGGAACGAGCACGTCGATGAAGCCGCGACCGTGCATGAGCGCCTTGGCGCCGTCGCGCCCGAAGGGATCGACCGTCTGGATGGCGTCGGGCGCGATCCCCTGCTGCTCGAGCGCGTCCCGCATCACGGAGACGAGCACGGCGTTGGAGGACGCCGCGGCGCTGCCGCCGCGGAGCACGACCGCGTTCCCGGATCGCAGCGCGAGCGCGGCGATGTCGACCGTCACGTTGGGCCGGGCCTCGTAGATGGCGCCCACCACGCCGAACGGCACGCGCACCTGCTCGAGGTTCACGCCGTTGGGCATCCGGTGCCCGCGCACGACCTGGCCCACCGGATCCGGCAGCGCGGCGATGTCGCGCACCGCGGATGCGAGGCCCTCCACGCGCGCCGAGTCGAGGCGCAGCCGGTCCAGCAGCCCCGCGCCGATCCCGTCGCGCTCTCCGCGCGCGAGGTCGTCCGCGTTCGCGGCGATGATCTCGTCCGCGTGCGCGAGGAGGGCGTCGGCGATCGCGTGGAGCGCGTCGGCCTTCTGACCGCTCGTCAGGCGCGCGGTGACGCGGGCGGCGTCCTTCGCCAGACGCAGCCGGTCCTGGGGTGTGTCGATCGCGACCTCGGGGACGTCGACGGTGCTCATTTCGGGATCTCCAGGGTGGTCGGAAGACGCGGTGGGGCTATTCCGCGAGTGTACCGAGCGGCCGCACGGTCGGGGACGGCGAGGGCTCGAACCACGTGCCGACCGGGCCGCCCGACAGCGCCTCGGACACGAGGTCGGCGCTCGTGACAAGCACCCCGATCCCGGCGCTCGCGGCGAGGCGCGCGGCCGACACCTTGGTCGCCGCTCCCCCGGTGCCGACGCTGTTGACGACCGTGGATCCGAACTCGAGATCGCTGAGGTCCGCGTCGTGCGCGATCACGTCGAGCGGCTCGGCGCCGGGCTCGCTCGGCGGACGCGTGTACAGCGAGGCGATGTCGCTGAGCAGCACGAGCGCGTCGGCCTCCACGAGCTGCGCCACAAGGGCCGCGAGGCGGTCGTTGTCGCCGAAACGGATCTCGTGCGTCGCGACCGTGTCGTTCTCGTTCACGATGGGCAGGATGCGCAGCCCGAGCAGGCGCTCGATCGCGCGCTGCGCGTTGCTGCGGTGCGTGTGGTTGTCGAAGTCGCCCGCGGTCAGCAGCACCTGTCCCGCGACGATGCCGAACGGGCGCAGCGCCTCCTGGTAGCGGAACACGAGCACGTTCTGCCCCACGGCCGCGGCGGCCTGCTGCGTGGCGAGGTCGGTGGGGCGCGTCTCGAGGTTCAGGAACGGCATGCCCGTCGCGATGGCGCCGGACGAGACGAGCAGCACCTCGGCGCCGCGCCGGTGCGCGTCCGCGAGCGCCTTGACGAGCATCGGGATGCGCCACGAGGACTCGCCGCTGATCGACGACGAGCCGACCTTGACGACGATGCGCTGCGCGGTGGCGAGCTCGGATCGGTCGCGCGCGGTCACGGCAGCTCGTCCTCCTCGACGTCCTCCCGACGCGATCGACGCAGCTCCTCGGCCTCGGCCCGGGCGGCCGCGCGGGCGTCCATCCGCTCGCGGTACTTCGCGCGGCGCTCGACGTTCGTGCGGCGCGTGTCCTGCAGCAGGCGCGGGTCGGTGCCGCGCGGCGCCTGGATGAGCTCGCCGGCAGAGCTGATCGACGGCTCCCAGTCGAACACGATCGACTCGCCCTCGCCGATCACCACGGTCGATCCCGGAACGGCGCCGGCGCGGAACAGCTCGTCCTCGACGCCCAGCTTCTCCAGCCGGTCTGCCAGGAAGCCCACGGCCTCCTCGTTCTGGAAGTCGGTCTGCTGCACCCACCGGACGGGCTTCTCGCCCAGGATGCGGTACACCGGGCCGTACGTGCCGCCCTCGACGCGCACGCTGAACTCCTTCTCGGAGCCCTTGGGGCGGATGATGATGCGCTCCATGGGGGCGGCGACCGGCTGCGTCCTGCGGTGCTCCTCGATGATCTCGCCGAGCGCGAAGGTCAGCTCGCGGAGGCCGCGGCGGGCGACGGTCGAGATCTCGAACACGCGGTAGCCGAGCGCCTCGAGGTCGGGACGCACGAACGACGCGAGCTCCTCGGCCTCGGGCACGTCGATCTTGTTCAGCACGACGATCTGCGGGCGCTCGAGCAGCGGCACCTGGCCCTCGGGCACGGGGTAGGCGCCCAACTCGGCGCGGATGACCTCGAGGTCGCTGAGCGGGTCGCGGCCGGGCTCGAGCGTGGCGCAGTCGAGCACGTGCACGAGCGCGGTGCAGCGCTCCACGTGGCGGAGGAACTCGAGGCCGAGGCCCCGCCCCTCGCTGGCGCCCTCGATCAGGCCGGGCACGTCGGCCACCGTGAAGCGCACGTCGCCGGCCTGCACGACGCCCAGGTTGGGGTGCAGCGTCGTGAACGGGTAGTCCGCGATCTTGGGCCGCGCGGCCGAGATCGCCGCGATCAGGCTCGACTTGCCGGCCGAGGGGAAGCCCACCAGGGCCACGTCGGCGACCGTCTTGAGCTCGAGGACGACGTCGCCCTCCCAGCCGGGCGTGCCGAGCAGCGCGAAGCCGGGCGCCTTGCGCTTGGGCGATGCGAGGGCGGCGTTGCCGAGGCCGCCGCGTCCGCCCGGGGCGGCGACGAAGCGCATGCCGGGCTCGATCATGTCGGCGAGCACCTCGCCGGAGGGGTCCTTCACCACGGTGCCGACGGGGACGGGCAGCTCGAGGGTCTCGCCGACGGCGCCCGAGCGGTGGTCGCCCATGCCGAAGCCGCCGTTGCCGGCGGAGCGGTGGGGCGAGTGGTGGTAGCTCAGCAGCGTGGTGGTCTGCGGGTCGGCGACCAGCACGATGTCGCCGCCGTTGCCGCCGTTGCCGCCGTCCGGGCCCCCGAGCGGCTTGAACTTCTCGCGGTGCACCGAGACGCAGCCGTTGCCGCCCTTGCCGGCACGCAGATGAAGCGTCACCTCATCGACGAACGTGACCATGATCCCTACCGCTCTTCTGGATGTGGATGCCGGGCATCCGGGAAATGACAGGACGGGGCGGGCCGAAGCCCGCCCCGTCCGTGAAGCCCACCGGGAGTGTTACTCGCCGGCGACGATGTTGACGACCTTGCGGCCGCCCTTGTTGCCGAACTCGACCGCACCGGCGGCGAGGGCGAAGAGCGTGTCGTCGCCACCGCGGCCGACGTTCGCGCCGGGGTGGAAGTGCGTGCCGCGCTGACGGACGAGGATCTCGCCCGCGCTGACGACCTGGCCGCCGAAGCGCTTCACGCCCAGTCGCTGGGCGTTGGAGTCGCGACCGTTACGAGTGGAGCTTGCGCCCTTTTTGTGTGCCATTTCGGTGAACCCTCCGCGCTTACTTGATGCCGGTGATCTTGACGCGCGTGAGGTCCTGACGGTGGCCCTGGCGCTTCTTGTAGCCGGTCTTGTTCTTGAACTTCTGGATGACGATCTTCGGGCCGCGCAGGTTGCCGACGACCTCGGCGGTGACCTTGACCTTGGCGAGCTTCTCGGCGTCGGTCGTCACGGTGTCGCCGTCGACGTAGAGCACGGCGGGCAGCTCGATGGTCTCGCCCGCGGCAGCCTGCACACGGTCGAGCTGAACGATGGTGCCGACCTCGACCTTCTCCTGCCGGCCGCCGGCGCGCACAACTGCGTAAACCACTTCACACCTTGTTTTCATTGGGGAAGCCCCGGGGCTTCCGGATCTCACGGAAAGACTTCGCTTGCTGCCGCTGGCCGCGGGGGCGTCTGCAAGACTTTCGCCGCGCCGCCGCCGAGGGCGCGCGACACAGGGGACGCACCAAAGGTCTACTCTACCCGATTCCGGACGCATCCGGCAAAAGCACGCGACCGGCGCGTCGCCGCCGTTCCCGCGCCCTGCGCCGCAGCCGGTCATTAGGCTCGACCGCGTGGCCATTCTCGTCGACGACCCGATCTGGCCGGCGCACGGCCGGCTGTGGGCGCACCTCGTCAGCGACGCCGACCTCGAGGAGCTCCACGCCTTCGCGGCTGCGCACGACGTGCCCGCGCGGGCGTTCGACCGGGACCACTACGACGTGCCCGCCGACATGATCCCGCGGCTGGTCGCCGGCGGTGCCCGCCACGTCGACGGCAAGCACCTCGTGCGCGCGCTGATCGCCTCGGGCCTGCGCGTCACCGCCCGCGAGCGCCGCGGGCTCTAGCCCGGCGCGGCCCAGAACGCGGTTCGCCGCCCGCGGGCGGACCCACGGGCGGCGAACGGATGACCTGGAGTCAGTCCTCGGTGACCTGCACCGGCGTGACCGAGACGGCCGTGCCGGTGAGGGCGGCGGTCGTGACGCGACGGCTGCGGCTGCGGCCCTGGCCGGGCGCCTTCGGCTCGGGCAGCGCGTTCAGCACCGAGTCGAGCAGCTGCTCGGTCTCGGTCTTCGGCGCCGCGGGCGCCTCGCCGCCGCCGCTGCGCTTGCGGCGCGACTTCTTCGGGCGGTCGGTCTGGCCCTCCGGCGCGGCGGGAGTGCGCGGCCCCTCGGGCAGCTCGATCTGGATCTGCGGCTGCTGCGGCTCGGCCTTCTCGGGCGGGTGGGCGATCGTCGAGGCGGCGATCTGCGCGAGCGCGGACTTCACGCCCTCGGTGATCACGTGCGTGCCGCCGTTGCTCGTGGCCGGGCTGCCGCCGCCCTGGGAGGCCACAGGGGCACTGCCGGACGAGCCGCTGCCGCCGCGCGAGCGCCGACCCGAGCCGGATCCGCCCCCGCTGCCGCCGTTGCCGCCGGCCGGGCGGTGCTTGACGACCGGGTCGTGGTGCACGATGACACCGCGGCCCGCGCACACCTCGCAGGGCTCGCTGAACGTCTCGAGCAGGCCCAGGCCGAGCTTCTTGCGCGTCATCTGCACGAGGCCGAGCGACGTGACCTCGGCGACCTGGTGCTTCGTGCGGTCGCGGCTCAGGCACTCCACCAGGCGGCGCAGCACGAGGTCGCGGTTGGACTCGAGCACCATGTCGATGAAGTCGACCACGATGATGCCGCCGATGTCGCGCAGGCGCAGCTGGCGGACGATCTCCTCGGCGGCCTCGAGGTTGTTCTTGGTGACCGTCTCCTCGAGGTTGCCGCCCGATCCGACGAACTTGCCGGTGTTGACGTCGACCACGGTCATGGCCTCGGTGCGGTCGATCACGAGCGAGCCGCCGGAGGGCAGCCAGACCTTGCGGTCGAGGGCCTTCTCGATCTGCTCCGTGATGCGGAACGCGTCGAACGGGTCGCGGTCGCCCTCGTACTTCTCGATGCGGTCGAGCAGGTCGGGGGCCACGCCCTCGAGGTAGCTCGTGATGGTCTGCTGCGCGTCGTCGCCCTGGATCAGCATCTTCGAGAAGTCCTCGTTGAAGACGTCCCGGACGATCTTGACCAGCAGGTCGGGCTCGCTGTGAAGCAGGCTGGGCGCGTTGCCCTTCTCGACCATGGCGTTGATGTGGGCCCACTGCGACGTGAGGCGGTTCACGTCGCGCGTCAGCTGCTCCTCCGTGGCGCCCTCGGCGGCCGTGCGCACGATCACGCCGGACGACTCGGGAAGCACCTCCTTGAGGATCTTCTTCAGGCGCGCGCGCTCGGTGTCGGGCAGCTTGCGCGAGATGCCGTTCATGGCGCCGCCGGGCACGTAGACGAGGTAGCGGCCGGGCAGGGAGATCTGGCTGGTCAGACGCGCACCCTTGTGGCCCACGGGGTCCTTGGTGACCTGGACGAGCACCTTGTCGCCCGGCTTGAGCGCGAGCTCGATGCGGCGCGGCTGGTTGCCGGTCTCGACCGAGTCCCAGTCCACCTCGCCCGAGTACAGCACGGCGTTGCGACCGCGGCCGATGTCGACGAACGCGGCCTCCATGCTGGGCAGGACGTTCTGGACGCGACCGAGGTACACGTTGCCGATCAGCGACGCGTCCTGACTGCGGGCGACGTAGTGCTCGACGAGCACGTTGTCCTCGAGCACCGCGATCTGCACGCGGCCGTTCTTGGAGCGGACGATCATCTGGCGGTCGACGGCCTCGCGGCGGGCCAGGAACTCCGCCTCGGTCACGACGGGGCGACGGCGGCCCGCCTCGCGTCCGTCACGACGGCGCTGCTTCTTGGCCTCCAGGCGCGTGGAGCCCTTGATGCGCTGCGGCTCGGTGATGACCTCGACCACGCGCTGGCGACGACGCGGCTCCTCCGCGCGCGGCTCGGCCTGCTGCTGCTCCTCGCCGGCGTCCCCGCCGCCGCGACGGCGACGGCGACGCGAGGAGCGGCCGCTCAGGGCGGGCTCCTCCGGCTCCGGCAGCGCGGGAAGCGGCTGGACGTCGGGTGCGTAGAAGTGCAGCGCGGTCGACACCTGCGACACGAAGTTCTCGGGCAGGAGGCCCAGGCTGACGGCGGTCGGGAGCTCCGGCTCGGCCGGCTCCTCGGGCGCGGGCGCGGTCTCCTCGGGCGCGGGCGCGGTCTCCTCGGGCGCGGTGTCCTCAGCGCGGGCCGGCTCCGCCGCGGGCTCAGCGGCGGGGGCGTCCTCGGCTGCGGGCGCGGCCTGCTCGGCAGGCTGCTCGGCCGCCTCCGGCTCGGCGGGCGCCTCCGGATCGGCGGGCTGCTCAGCCGGCTGCTCCTGCTCGGCGGGCGTCTCCTCGGTGGGCGTCTGCTCGGCCGGCTCCGCCTCGGGGGCCTCCGCGGCCGTCTCGGGCGCTATCGCGCTCGAGGGCTCGTCGAAGGTGCTGTCGTCGCTGTGCTCATTGTTCTGTTCAGCCATCGCTGGCGTACTCCCTGCGGGCGGACATCCGCGCGTCGCCCGGAAATCTCTGGCGGCGCCGCCCCTGGGCGGCCCCGCGAACTCTCACTCGGCCTGCGACCGGCTCTCGGCTCTGGTCGCGCGGAGCATCCCTTGCCCCGAAGTCTTCATTCGACGCGGGTCGCGGCGCGGCCGCGGTGTGCGTCAGGAGTCATTATCGCACCACGGGCGCGGATCGCGCATTCGGCGGCGCCGGCGGGGACCCGTGTCGGCGGCCGCACAGCCCGGCGGGGTGAGAATGAGCCGGTGACCGCACCGCGAAACCGTCCCGTGGCCCTCGCCGTCTGGCTCGTGATCGCGGGCGCCGTCGGATGGTGGGCGGCCTTCTCGCTCACGTTGGAGCGCCTGCACCTCCTGGACAACCCGGGCGCGTCCGCGTCGTGCGACTTCAGCCCGCTCGTGCAGTGCGGGCGCAACCTGGAGTCCTGGCAGGGAGCGGTCTTCGGCTTCCCGAACCCGATCCTCGGCCTGGCCGGATGGATCGCCCCGGTCGTCGTCGGCGCGGCGATCCTGGCCGGGGCGCGTTTCGCCCGGTGGTTCTGGGCCGTGTTCCTGCTCGGGATGGCGTCCGCGTTCGGCTTCGTCGTGTGGCTGATCGGTCAGAGCGTGTACGTGCTCGGCACGCTGTGCCCGTGGTGCATGGTGACCTGGGTCGTGACCATCCCGTCCTTCTACGCGGTGCTGCTGCACGCGGTGCGGATCGGCGCCCTCCCGGCACCCGCGCGCATGCGCGCCGCGGCGGACCGGCTGATGGGCTGGCTACCGCTGATGGCCGTGCTCAGCTATGCGGCGATCGCGGTGCTGGCCGAGCTGCGGCTCGAGGTGCTGGACGCCCTGTTCTGAGACGCGGAACGGCCCCGGATCGCTCCGGGGCCGTTCCGATGCCGGGGCTCAGGGGAACCAGATGCCGAGCTCGCGCTGCGCGGACTCGGGCGAGTCCGAGCCGTGCACGAGGTTCTGCTGCACGGCGACCCCCCAGTCGCGGCCGAAGTCGCCGCGGATGGTGCCGGGCGCCGCGGTGGTGGGGTCGGTCGTGCCGGCGAGCGAGCGGAAGCCCTCGATCACGCGGTTGCCGGCGACGCGGATCGCGACGGCCGGGCCCGACATCATGAACTCGAGGAGCGGCTCGTAGAACGGCTTGCCCTCGTGCTCGGCGTAGTGCTGCGCGAGCAGGTCGCGGCTGGGCTCGACGAGGCGGATGTCGACGAGCGAGTAGCCCTTCGCCTCGATGCGGGCGAGGATCGCTCCGGTCAGTCCGCGCGCGACGCCGTCCGGCTTGATCAGGACGAGGGTCTCTTCGGTGGCCATGTCTTATCCCTTGCTGTCTCGTTCGCTCTGGACACGCTGCTCGATCACTCGCTGCTCGATCCGTGCCCCTCCGATCGTCGCATACGCCCACATGCCGCCGAAGACGAGCGCGACGACCAGGATGGCCGGCACGGCGAACGCGCCGAGAGCGACCACCGCCTGCAGGGCCCATCCGATGCCGAAGCCCCACGAGTGCCGCAGCAGCCCCGTCGTGAGCAGCATCGCCACGGCCACGACCGCGCCGGCGACGACGCCCCACCACGGGGCGACGCCCTCGGGCAGCGCGCGCAGGCCGTAGATCACCAGGCCGGCGAGGAACACGACGATCGCCTCGAAGCCCAGCACGACCTGGCCGAGCTTCTCGGGGAGCGACCGGTAGCGCGGCGCGCGGCGCGGCGCGCCCTCGGGGGTCAGCTCCGCCATCCGGACTTCCAGTCCTCGGCCTCGGACAGCGTGAGGGCCTCACCCGCCAGCACCACGGATCCGGCGATCGCGACCGCGCGGCGCTCCGCCGAGGCGGCCCATTCGCGCGCGGCGTCGGCCGCCTCGGGCAGGTTCGGGTGCACGGTCACGCGCAGGCCGGCGCTCTCCGCCAGGTCGGCGAGCCCGTCGGGGTCCGTCGCGCGGTCGGAGTCGGGCGCCGTGACGAACACGTGCGCGGCGATGGGCGCGAGCTCGCGCAGGATGCCGATCGCGTCCTTGTCGCCGAGCACGCCCAGCACGAGGCCCCATTCGTCGAAGTCGAACGCCTCGCGCAGCGCGGTCGCGAGCGCGGCGGCGCCGTGCGGGTTGTGCGCGGCGTCCACGACCACGGTCGGCTCGACGCCCACGAGCTGCAGGCGGCCGGGGGAGGTCGCCTCCGCGAGCCCCTCCGTGAGGACCTCGCCGGCGATCGGCTGCGACGCGTCGCCGATGAGCGACTCGACCGCGGCGATCGCGAGCGCCGCGTTGGCCCCCTGGTGGCGGCCGTACAGCGGCAGGTACTCCTCGGGGTACTCCCCCGCCAGGCCCTTCACCGTGATGAGCTGGCCGCCCACCGCGAGCCGGTCGTCCGTGAGGGCGAACTCCGCGCCCTCGAACGCGATCTCGGCGCCCTTCTCGGCCGCCACACGGCGCAGCACGCGCTCGGCATCGGGCGCCTGGCGGGCCGAGACGACGCGCGCGCCGTCCTTGATGATCCCCGCCTTGACGGTCGCGATCTCGGCGATCGTGTCGCCGAGGCGGTCGGCGTGATCCAGGTCGATCGGCGCGAAGACCGCGACGTCGCCGTCGGCCGTGTTGGTCGAGTCCCAGGCGCCGCCCATGCCGACCTCGAGCACGAGCACGTCGATCGGCGCGTCGGCGCAGGCGACGAATGCGAGGACGGTGAGCAGCTCGAAGAACGTCAGCGGCTCCTCGCCGCCCGCCTCGAGCTCCGCGTCGACGATGTCGACGAACGGCTCGATCTCGTCCCACGCGTCCGCGACCGCCGCATCCGCGATCGGGCGGCCGTCGATCAGGATCCGCTCCGTGAACCGCTCAAGGTGCGGGCTCGTGAACAGCCCCGTGCGCAGCCCGTGCGCGCGGACCAGGCTCTCGATGATCCGGCTCGTCGACGTCTTGCCGTTCGTGCCCGTGACGTGGATCACGCGGTACGTGCGCTGCGGGTCGTCCAGCAGCTCGAGCACGCGCCGCGTGCGCTCCACGCGCGGCTGCACCCAGCGCTCGCCGGCGCGCTGCAGCAGCGCCTCGTACACGGCGTCGGCGCGGCGCCGGTCCTCCGGCGTGCCCTCGACGATGTCGTCTGCGTCGCTCACTGTCCCGCTCCGATCCGGCTCACCGCGACGACGAAGTCGCCCGCGTTGGCGTAGGTGCCCTTGCCGATCACGGCCGAGTGCTCGGCCTCGCCCGCGTCCGAGCCTCTGACGAGGGCGTGCTCGACGGCCAGGGTCTCCCCGGCGATGTCGGCCACGTCGAACGCGCTCTCCACCGCCGCGGCGTCGTCCGCGTGCGCGAACGCGAGCGTCAGGCGGATGCGGTCGCTGACGTCGAAGCCGGCGGCCTTGCGCGTGTCCTGCACGGCGCGGATGACGTCGCGCGCCAGCCCCTCGGCCTCGAGCTCGGGGGTCGTGGTCGTGTCGAGGAGCACGAAGCCCCCGCCCGGCAGCAGCGCGAGCGCCTCGCCCTCCGGGCGGCCGGTCGTCTCGAGCACCAGCTCGTACTCCCCCGGCTCGAGCGCCAGGCCGTCGACCGTAACGACGCCGTCCTGCTCGGTCCAGAAGCCGTCCTTCGCGGCGCGGATCGCCTGCTGCACCTGCTTGCCCAGGCGCGGTCCGGCCACGCGCGCGTTGATCGTCAGGCGGTGGGAGATGCCGTACTCGGCGGCGGTGCCCTCGCCCAGCTCGACCAGCTCGACGGCCTTGACGTTCAGCTCGTCGCGCAGGATGTCCTCGAACTGCGACAGCGCGCCCGCGTGCGCCGTCACGACGGTGAGCTTCGCGAGCGGAAGGCGCACCCGCAGGCCCTCCTTCTTGCGCAGCGCGTTCGCGACGCTGGAGGCCTCGCGCACGGCGTCCATGGCCTCGCGGATGTCCGCCGCGTCGGCGAAGGCGGCGGCATCCGGCCAGTCGGTCAGGTGCACGCTGCGACCGCCCGTGAGGCCCTGCCACACCCGCTCCGCGATCAGCGGCACGAGGGGCGCCGCGACGCGCGTGACGGTCTCGAGCACCGTGTACAGCGTGTCGAATGCCTCGCGGGACCGCGGATCCTCGGTCACGCCCGTCCAGAACCGGTCGCGCGAGCGGCGGATGTACCAGTTGGTCAGCACCTCCGCGAAGTCGCGCAGGCGCGCGGCCGCGGTCGTGGAGTCCAGCTGCTCGAGGTCGGCGGCCACGTCCCGGATCAGGTCGCCCGTGAGCGCCAGGATGTACCGGTCGAGCACATCCGTCGAGTCCGTGCGCCACGTGGCCTCGTAGCCGGCGCCGTCGGGGCCGCCCGCCGCGTTGGCATAGGTCGAGAAGAAGTACCACGAGTTCCACAGCGGCAGCAGGAACTCGCGCACGCCCGAGCGGATGCCCTCCTCGGTCACGATGAGGTTGCCGCCGCGCAGCACGCTCGACGACATCAGGAACCAGCGCATGGCGTCGGAGCCGTCGCGTTCGAACACCTCGCTGACATCCGGGTAGTTGCGCAGCGACTTGGACATCTTCTGCCCGTCGTTGCCCAGCACGATGCCGTGGCACGAGACGCCCGTGAAGGCCGGGCGGTCGAACAGCGCGCCCGACAGCACGTGCATCACGTAGAACCAGCCGCGCGTCTGCCCGATGTACTCGACGATGAAGTCGGCGGGCGCGTGCGTGTCGAACCAGTCGCGGTTCTCGAACGGGTAGTGCACCTGCGCGAACGGCATGGAGCCCGAGTCGAACCAGACGTCGAAGACGTCCTCGATGCGGCGCATCGTGCTCTTGCCGGTCGGGTCGTCGGGGTTCGGGCGCGTCAGGTCGTCGATGTACGGACGGTGCAGGTCGACCTCGCCCTGCTCGTTGCGGGGCAGCGCGCCGAAGTCGCGCTCGAGCTCCTCGAGCGAGCCGTACACGTCGACGCGCGGGTGGTTCGGGTCGTCCGACTTCCACACCGGGATCGGCGATCCCCAGAACCGGTTGCGGCTGATCGACCAGTCGCGCGCGCCCTCGAGCCACTTGCCGAACTGGCCGTGCTTGACGTTCTCGGGCGCCCACGTGATCTGCTCGTTCAGCTCGAGCAGGCGGTCCTTGAACTCCGTGACGCGCACGAACCAGCTCGACACGGCCTTGTAGATCAGGGGGTTCCGGCAGCGCCAGCAGTGCGGGTACGAGTGCTCGTAGGACTGCAGGCGCAGCAGGCGACCGTGCTCGCGCAGCAGGCGCACGAGCTTCATGTTCGCGTCGAGCCACAGCTCGCCCGCCACGTCGGCCACCATGTCGAGGAACCGGCCGTCGTCGCCGAGCGACACGATGGTCGGGATGCCGGCGGCGTCGTTCAGGCGCTTGTCGTCCTCACCGTAGGCCGGGGCCTGGTGGACGATGCCGGTGCCGTCGCCGGTCGTGACGTAGTCGTCGACGAGGATGCGCCACGCGTTCTGCGTGCCCCACTTCTCGGTGTCGGCGAAGTAGTCGAACAGCCGCTCGAAGCGCACGTCGCGCAGGTCCTCGCCCGTGACGCGCACGCGGACGGCGGCCTTCGCGTCGTCCGCCGACTCGTAGCCGAGGTCCTTGGCGTAGCCGCCCAGGAGGTCCTCGGCGAGCAGGAACTCGTCCCCCTGCGCGCCCTCCTTCAGCCCGTTCGGGCCGACCGGGACGACCGCGTAGACGATCTGCGGGCCGACCGCGAGCGACATGTTCGTGGGCAGGGTCCAGGGCGTGGTCGTCCAGGCGAGCGCCCGCACGCCCTCGACGCCGAGCGCGGCGGCCTTCTCGCCGACCAGCGGGAAGCTCACCGTCACCGACGGATCCTGGCGGTTCTTGTAGACGTCGTCGTCCATGCGCAGCTCGTGGTTGGACAGCGGGGTCTGGTCGCGCCAGCAGTACGGGAGCACGCGGTAGCCCTCGTACGCGAGGCCGCGGTCGTGGAGCGTCTTGAACGCCCACAGCACGCTCTCCATGAACGTGGTGTCGAGCGTCTTGTACCCGTTCTCGAAGTCGACCCAGCGGGCCTGGCGCGTGACGTAGTCCTGCCACTCGCGCGTGTAGGCGAGCACCGACTCGCGGGCCTTGCCGTTGAACGCGGCGATGCCCATCTCCTCGATCTCGCTCTTCTCGGTGATCCCGAGCTGCTTCATCGCCTCGAGCTCGGCCGGGAGGCCGTGCGTGTCCCATCCGAACACGCGGTCGACCTTCTTGCCGCGCATGGTCTGGAAGCGCGGGAAGAGGTCCTTGGCATAGCCGGTCAGCAGGTGGCCGTAGTGCGGCAGGCCGTTGGCGAACGGCGGGCCGTCGTAGAACACCCACTCCTCGGAGCCGTCCCGCTGCGCGATCGACGCACGGAAGGTGTCGTCCTGCGCCCAGAAGTCGAGGATCTCGCGCTCGATGTCGGGGAAGCGCGGGCTCGGCGTGACGGCGTCGGCGGCGGGTCCGAACGAGGACTTGGGGTAGGTCATGTCTCTCCAGCAGCTCCGATATGGGACTGCGAGGACGACCATGCGGCCGCGGTACCACCCCGCGTTGCGGCGCCGACGGGACGCCACCACTCTCACTGCGGCTGTGACGGGCCTGCCCCGCGCGGTTCTACTGGGGCCGAGGCCTGTTCTTCCGCGAGCTCCCCGGTGATGGCCGGATCGATGCTGGTCCTCCGATTCTACGCGGACGCGGGCGTCCGGGGATACCGCGGCGGAGGTCCCCGGTAGACTGGCCGGGCAACCCACACTCAGGCACGCAGACACCGTGCCGCATATAGCTTCAGGAGATCCTCTATGGCCGCCATCCCCGACAAGCCCGCCCTCGAGGGTCTCGAAGACAAGTGGGGCGCCGCGTGGGAGCAGCAGGGCACGTACCTGTTCGACCGCGCCGCCGCGCAGAGCCAGGGCCGCGCGGGCGTCTTCTCGGTCGACACTCCCCCGCCGACCGCGTCGGGATCGCTGCACATCGGCCACGTGTTCTCCTACACGCACACGGACGTGAAGGCGCGCTTCGAGCGCATGCGCGGCAAGACCGTGTTCTACCCGATCGGGTGGGATGACAACGGCCTGCCGACCGAGCGCCGTGTGCAGAACTACTACGGCGTGCGCTGCGACCCGTCGCTTCCGTACGACCCGGACTTCACGCCGCCGTTCGAGGGCACGACCAAGAACCTCAAGGCCGCCGACCAGGTGCCGATCAGCCGCCGCAACTTCACCGAGCTGTGCGAGAAGCTCACGGTCGAGGACGAGAAGTCGTTCGAGGACCTGTGGCGCAAGCTCGGCCTGTCGGTGGACTGGACCCAGACCTACCGCACGATCTCGGACGAGACCATCCGCTCGAGCCAGCTGGCCTTCCTGCGCAACGTCGAGCGCGGCGAGGCGTTCCAGGCGCTCGCCCCGACCCTGTGGGACATCGACTTCCGCTCCGCGATCGCGCAGGCCGAGCTCGAGGACCGCGAGCAGCCCGCGGCGTTCCACCGTCTCGCGTTCCACAAGTCCGACGGATCGGGCGACATCGAGATCGAGACGACCCGTCCCGAGCTGCTCGCCGCGTGCGTGGCCCTGGTCGCCCACCCGGACGACGAGCGCTACCAGCCGATGTTCGGATCCACCGTGCGCACGCCGCTGTTCGACGTCGAGGTGCCCGTGCTGCCTCACCCGCTCGCGCAGCCGGACAAGGGATCGGGCATCGCCATGATCTGCACGTTCGGCGACGTGACCGACATCATCTGGTGGCGCGAGCTGGATCTGCCGAACCGCACGATCATCGGCCAGGACGGCCGCATCGTGGCCGACGCCCCCGACGTGATCGCGACCGAGCAGGCCAAGGCGCACTACGCCGAGCTGGCCGGCAAGACGGTGTTCAGCGCCAAGAAGCGCGTCGTCGAGCTGCTCGCCGAGTCCGGCGAGCTGATCGGCGAGCCTCGCCCGTTCACGCACCCCGTGAAGTTCTACGAGAAGGGCGACCGCCCGCTCGAGATCGTGTCGACCCGCCAGTGGTACATCCGCAACGGCGCCCGCAACGAGGAGCTCCGCGACCGCCTGCTCGAGCTGGGTCGCGAGATCGAGTGGCACCCCGAGTTCATGCGCGTGCGCTACGAGAACTGGGTGAACGGCCTCACCGGCGACTGGCTGGTCTCGCGCCAGCGCTTCTTCGGCGTGCCGATCCCCGTCTGGTACGCGCTCGACGAGAACGGCGAGCGTGACTACGACCGTGTGCTGGTGCCGGACGCCGCGCAGCTGCCGGTCGACCCGTCGACGGATGTGCCGCCGGGCTTCACCGAGGATCAGCGCGGCGTGCCGGGCGGGTTCGACGCCGAGACCGACGTGCTCGACACGTGGGCCACGTCGTCGCTCACCCCGCAGCTGGCCGGCGGCTGGCAGCGCGACGAGGAGCTGTGGCAGCTCGTCGCGCCGTTCGACGTGCGCCCGCAGGGCCAGGACATCATCCGCACGTGGCTGTTCTCGACGCTGCTGCGCAGCGCCCTCGAGGACGACCGCGCCCCGTGGGCCAACGCGGCCATCTCGGGCTTCATCGTCGACCCCGACCGGAAGAAGATGTCGAAGTCGAAGGGCAACGTCGTCACGCCCGCGGACATCCTCGACCAGCACGGCTCCGACGCCGTGCGGTACTGGGCGGCGTCGAGCCGCCTCGGCACCGACGCGGCGTTCGACCCGCAGAACCCGACGCAGATCAAGATCGGCCGCCGCCTCGCGATCAAGGTGCTCAACGCCGCGAAGTTCGTGCTGGGCTTCGAGGCCCCGGGTGCGCTGGGCGCGCCGGGCGCCGAGGTCACCGAGCCGCTCGACCTGTCGATGCTCGCGACGCTCGACGACGTGATCGCGAAGGCGACCGACGCGCTGGAGGCGTACGACCACGCCCGCGCGCTCGAGCTGTCGGAGTCGTTCTTCTGGACGTTCTGCGACGACTACCTCGAGCTGGTCAAGGAGCGCGCCTACGCGGGCGGCGACGCCGGCCGCTCGGCGGCCGTCGCGCTGCGCACCGCGCTGGAGGCGCTGCTGCGCCTGCTCGCGCCGGTCCTCACGTTCGCGACCGAGGAGTCGTGGAGCTGGTTCCAGGAGGGCTCGATCCACACCGCTCCCTGGCCGACCGCCACCGGCGCCGCGGGCGACCCGGCCGTGCTCGCGGCCGCGAGCGAGGCGCTGATCGGCGTCCGCCGCGCCAAGACCGAGGCCAAGGCATCCCAGAAGACGCCCGTCGCCTTCGCGGCCATCACCGCGCCGGCGGACAAGGCCTCCGCGCTGCGTCTCGCCGCCGACGACCTCAAGGCCGTGGGCCGCATCGCGGAGCTCGAGATCACGGAGGGCGAGGAGTTCGCGGTGACGCGGATCGACCTCGCGGAGACGGAGGCATGATGCAGCTGGGAACCCGTTGGACCGCAGGATCGACGCCGCCCGCCTCGGTGCCGGCCGACCTGCACGAGACGATCGCGCAGGTCGAGCAGCACCTGCCGGAGGGGCCGAAGCCCGGGTGGACGCTCACCTGGCTGGAGGGCCGCCCGATCGCCGAGCTCGACACCGGCGTCACCGTGACGCTGGACGCTCAGGGACTGCCGGTCGTGGGCCACATCGACGGCATGGACGACGAGGAGCGCTAGACCGCTCGTGACGAAGGCGCCGGGGATCATCGATCCGCGGCGCCTTCGTCGTCACTCCCTCAGAGCCGCGGCAGCGTGCGCGCCGACGCGTGCGCGGCGGCCATGCGCGCCTCGCCGAGCAGCCGCTCGCGCTCGAGGTCGGCCATCAGCCGCGCGTCGCGGCGCATCGCCTGCCGGTGGATGTGCGCCGCCAGCGCGTCGGCCGCACGCAGGGCGAGGCGCTCCGCCGTCGTGATCCGCAGCGAGGGCATCGCGGCGGTCGGCTTGGGGAAGGAGACGGCGGTCATGCGGTGCCTCCGATCTCGGGCAGGGGGAACAGGTCGGCACGGATGCTCACGGCCCGCACGTCGTCGCCCTGCTGGTCCCGATAGCGCGCCCCGGCCTCGCGCACGAGCTCCTCGATCTGCTTTCCCAGGGCCGCGAGCTGATCCGGGTTCATCCGGGTCGTGGTCGTGAACGACGCGCTGACCTCCCGCCAGGCCTCCGGCTCGCGATCGATGCGGCTCGTGAAGAACTCCTCCAGCTCCTGCGCGCGGCGGCGATGGAACTCGGCGGTCGCGGCCTGCAGCGCGGCGCGGCCGGCGGGCGAGCGGGTCTCCTCCGTGTCGCCGAATGCGAGCGACTCGTGCGGACGCTCCCACCAGCGCTCGCGCCCCGTGCTGCGCTCGGGGATCTCGCGGATGAGGTCCTGGCGCGCGAGGATCCGCAGGTGGTAGCTCGTCGAGCCGGACGACTCGCCCGTGAGCTCCGCGAGGGTGCTGGAGGTCTGGGGGCCGTTCTGACTCAGGATGTCGAGGATCCGCATCCGCAGCGGATGGGCCAGCGCACGCAGCGCGGCGACGCCGAGCACGCGATGCTCTCGCGCCTCGGTGGTCTCGCTCTTGTCGTCCATGGCATCGACCGTACAGTTGCAAAGAGGTCTTTGCAAGCATTTCTTTGCAGAGACTCGGCGGCACCGCGTCGTAGGGTGGGACGCATGACCGAGGCGCCCGAGTTCAACCCCCTGCTCGCCCCCTCGCCCCTGCCGTACGGGGTGCCCGACTACGCCGCGATCCGGCCGGAGCACTACCTCCCGGCAATCGAGGCAGCCTTCGCCGAGCATCGCGCCGAGATCGAGGCGATCGCCACCCGCGAGGACGAGCCGACGTTCGACAATACGATGGTCGCGCTGGAGCGGGCCGGCGCCCTGCTGGAGCGCGTGCTGCTCGCCTTCTACACGGTGAGCGCGGCCGACGCGACGCCCGCGATCCAGGACGTCGACGAGCGGCTCGCGCCCCTGATGTCGGCCCACACCGACGCCATCCAGCTCGATGCCCGCCTGTACGCGCGCATCCGCGCCCTGCACGACCGCATCGAGGAGCTCGGCCTGGAGCCCGAGGAGCGCCGCCTGGTCGAGCGGCACTTCCGCGAGATGACCCACGCGGGAGCCGCGCTCGATGACGACACGAAAGCGCGCCTCACCGAGCTGAACCGGCGCCTGTCGGAGCTCACCAACCAGTTCGAGAAGAACCTGCTCGCCGACACCAACGACCTCGCGGTCGTCTTCGACGACGCCGCGGCGCTCGACGGGCTGACGCCGGGCGAGCTGTCGGCCGCGAAGCAGGCGGCGCGCGACCGCGGTCTGGACGGCGGGCTGCTGGTCACCCTCACGCTCTTCTCCGGACACCCCTACCTGGCGCAGCTCACGGACCGCGCGGCGCGCGAGCGGATCATGGCCGCCTCGCTCGCCCGCGGCTCGCGCGGCGACGCGCACGACAACGGCTCCGTGCTCCTCGAGATCGTGCGTCTGCGCGCGCAGCGCGCGCGGCTGCTCGGCTACGCGTCGCACGCGGCCTACGTGACCGCCGATCAGACGGCCGGCACACCGGAGGCGGTCCGCGGCCTGCTGCTCGACCTCGCGGCGCCGGCGGCCCGCAACGCGCGGGCAGAGAAGGCCGCGCTGCAGCGGCTGGTCGACGAGACCGAGCCGGAGCCGTATGAGCTCGCCGCGCACGACTGGGCCTTCTGGACCGAGCGGGTCCGGGCCGCCGAGTACGACCTCGACACGACCGCGCTGCGCCCGTGGTTCGAGGCAGAGCGCGCGCTGCGCGACGGCGTGTTCCACGCCGCGACCCTGCTGTACGGCGTGACCTTCCGCGAGCGGGCGGACATCCCGGCCTACCACCCGGATGCGCGCACGTTCGAGGTCGTGAACGAGGACGGCTCGCCGCTCGGGCTCTACGTGCTCGACCTCTACACGCGCGACTCGAAGCGCGGCGGCGCCTGGATGAACTCGATCGTGAAGCAGTCCCGGCTGCGCGGCACCCAGCCCGTGGTGGTCAACAACCTCAACGTCCCCAAGCCCGCCCCCGGAGAGCCGACGCTGCTGACGCTGGACCAGGTCACCACGCTCTTCCACGAGTTCGGGCACGCGCTGCACGGCCTGTTCGCGACCGTGACCTACCCGCACTTCGCGGCCACGGCCGTGCATCGCGACTTCGTCGAGTTCCCCAGCCAGGTCAACGAGATGTGGATCCTCTGGCCGGAGGTGCTCGCGAACTACGCCGTGCACCACGAGACCGGGGAGCCGCTCCCTGGCGACGTGGTCGAGAGGCTGCGGGCCACGGAGTCGTTCAACCAGGGCTTCGCGACCAGCGAGTACCTCGCCGCCGCCTGGCTGGATCAGGCATGGCACTCGCTGTCGCCGGAGGAGGCCGAGTCCGTGACCGACGTCGCGGCGTTCGAGGCCGCGGCGCTGGCCGAGATCGGCCTGGACGACCCCGTGGTCCCCCCGCGCTACTCGTCGACGTACTTCGCCCACGTGTTCTCGGGCGGGTACAGCGCCGGCTACTACTCGTACATCTGGGCCGAGGTGCTTGACGCTGACACGGTCGAGTGGTTCCGCGAGAACGGCGGCCTCGCGCGCGGGAGCGGCGACCGGTTCCGCCGGCGCCTGCTCGGCGTCGGCGGTTCGAAGGATCCGCTCGAGGCCTACCGCGACTTCCGCGGGCGAGACGCCGAGATCGCGCCGCTGCTGAGGCGGCGGGGCCTCACGGGCTGAGGCCTGTCGGCGGCGCCCCCGCCGGGTCTACGCTTCGCGCAGGGGGGGCCGACGGGAGGCGCCATGTACCTGAGGACCGTGTCTGACGAGGAGGCTGACGGAGAGATCGCGGAGGTCTACGCGGCGGAGCGGGAGGCCATGGGATCCGTCATGAACGCGACCCGGAGCCTCTCGGCCAGACCGGACCTCATCGCTCCCGTGGAGCGCCTCCTCCACCAGATGCGCGACGGCTTCTCGCTGGGTCTGGAGGCCTTCCGCATGATCACGCTGGTGGTCGCCAAGCACGTGCCGTCCAGCTACTGCAGCCACGTGTACTTCCGCGGCCTCACGCGCTTCGTCGGCCGCGATCGCGCCCTGGCCATCCAGGCGGACCACCGCAGCGCGGGCCTCAGCGAGCGGGACGTCGCGATGCTGGACTACGCGGAGCAGATCGCGGTCGACGCCTCCCGGATCCGCGAGAGCGACATCACGCGGCTGCGTGAGGTGGGCTTCAGCGACCTCGAGATCGCCGACATCGCGTACGCGGCCGCGTTCCGATGCTTCCTGAGCCGCTACTTCGACGCGGTCGGCGCGGAGGCCGAGCCGGAGTTCCTCGACGAGGACGCCGAGGTGCGCTCGAGGCTCGCCGTCGGCAAGCCCTGACGCGTCAGGCGCTCTTCTTCTTCTGGGCCAGGACGAGGGTCGGCTCGGCGCCGTCCTCGACCGCGGCGCGCGTGATGACGACCTTGGCCACGTCGTCGCTCGAGGGGATCTCGAACATGATCGGGCCGAGCACGTCCTCCAGGATCGCACGCAGGCCGCGCGCGCCGGTCTTGCGCAGCACCGCGAGGTCGGCGATCGCACGGAGCGCCTCCTCCTCGAACTCGAGCTGCACGCCGTCGAGCTCGAACATGCGCTGGTACTGCTTGACCAGCGCGTTGCGCGGCGCGGTCAGGATCTCCATGAGCGCGTCCTGGTCGAGCGGCTGCACCGAGGCGATCACGGGCAGGCGTCCGATGAACTCGGGGATCAGGCCGAACTTGTGCAGGTCCTCCGGCAGCACCTCGCCGAACAGCGCGCTGTCGTCGCTCTTGTCGTGCAGCGGGGCGCCGAAGCCGACGCCGTGCTTGCCGACGCGCGACGAGATGATGTCCTCGAGTCCGGCGAACGCCCCCGCGACGATGAACAGGACGTTCGTCGTGTCGATCTGGATGAACTCCTGGTGCGGGTGCTTGCGGCCGCCCTGCGGCGGCACCGAGGCGACCGTGCCCTCGAGGATCTTCAGCAGCGCCTGCTGCACTCCCTCGCCCGAGACGTCGCGCGTGATCGACGGGTTCTCGGCCTTGCGGGCGATCTTGTCGACCTCGTCGATGTAGATGATGCCGGTCTCGGCGCGCTTGACGTCGAAGTCCGCGGCCTGGAGCAGCTTGAGCAGGATGTTCTCGACGTCCTCGCCCACGTACCCGGCCTCGGTGAGGGCCGTCGCGTCGGCCACGGCGAACGGCACGTTCAGGCGCTTCGCGAGGGTCTGGGCGAGATAGGTCTTGCCGCAGCCGGTCGGGCCGAGCATCAGGATGTTGCTCTTGGCGACCTCGACGTCCTCGGCCTTCTGGTCGGCGGGCTTCAGCTCGCCGCGCGCGCGGACGCGCTTGTAGTGGTTGTAGACCGCGACCGCGAGCGCGCGCTTGGCGGGCTCCTGGCCGACGACGTACTCCTCGAGGAACTGGAAGATCTCGCGCGGCTTGGGCAAGTCGAACTCCGCGACCTCTCCCCCGCCCTGGGACTCGGCCATCCGCTCTTCGATGATCTCGTTGCAGAGCTCGACGCACTCGTCGCAGATGTAGACGCCGGGGCCGGCGATCAGCTGCTGGACCTGCTTCTGGCTCTTCCCGCAGAAGGAGCACTTGAACAGGTCGGCGCTCTCACCGATGCGAGCCATGTGTCCTCCTCGGGCCTTTCCGTTCGAGCTTCCACGAGCCTAACCGCTGCCGCCGACACCGGGCCGCGACGCGCGACGTATTCGGTGACAGTCCTGTCACGGTCCGTCGCACGGACTCTGGTCAGCCCTTCGCCGAGCGCCCGCGGCGAGCGGCGATCTCCGCGATCAGGATCGCCTCGGTGTCGGGCCCGGCCTTGATGCCGCTCGGGAGCCGGAGCGCGAACACCACGCCGACGACCATCCAGACCGCGAAGATCAGGTACGACTGCCAGGCGAGCGTGATGCTGATGGGTGTGAGACCGGGGATGTAGAGCAGGAACAGCAGCACGCACAGCACGGTCGCCGCGACGCCCACGACCATCCCGGTCGTGCGCCCGCGCCCCACGCGGAACGGGCGCGACATCCCCGGGTCCTTGACGCGCAGCAGGCAGAACGACAGCGCGACGAGCGCGTACGCGAGCACGATCATCGGCGAGCCGCCGTCGACGGCCCAGCCCAGCACCGCGGTGCCGCCGAAGGGGGCGAGCACCGACAGCGCGCCGATGAAGAGCAGCGCGTTCGACGGCGTGCGGTACTTCGGGTGCACCTTCCCGAACCACTCCGGGATCATGCCCGAGACCGACATCGCCCACAGCAGGCGCGACGCTCCCAGCAGGAAGCCGATCCACGAGGTCAGGATGCCGGCCAGGCCCCCCGCGATCACGACCCGTCCCCAGAAGTCCGCGCCCAGCATGATGGCCAGCGCGTCGGCGGTCACGAGGTCGAACGAGGCCAGCTCGCTCGCCGGCATGGCCAGCGAGGTGACGTAGATCACCACGAGGTAGAACGCCACGGCCATCGCGACGGACAGGATGAGCACCCGTCCGATCCGTTTCGGCGGCAGGTCGATCTCCTCGGCCGCCTGCGGGATCACGTCGAAGCCGACGAACAGGAACGGCACGGCGCCGAGCACGATCGCGAACCCCGCGACGCCGCCGACGAAGTGCGGCTCGGTGTTGGCGACGTCGCCGCCCGCGAACCCTCCGAAGACCAGGAGCGCCGCGACCAGGAGGAGGAACGCCACCACGAAGGTCTGCACGAGCGACGTGATCTTCACGCCGCGGATGTTGATCCACGTCACGACGACCGCGGCCACGACGCCGACGAGCGCCCACGGCAGCCCGACCTCGAAGCCCGCGACGGTGTACATCGGCATGAGCGAGGCGAGGCCCGGGAACAGGTAGTCGAACGTGCGCGGCGTCGCGACGGCCTCGAACAGGATGACCGTGATGTAGCCGCCCGTGATGGCCCACGACCCGAGCATCGACCAGCGCGGTCCCATGCCCCGCATGAGGTAGTTGTGCTCGCCGCCCGCGTGCGGCATGGCCGACACGAGCTCCGAGTACACCAGGCCGACGAGGACCATGATGGCCCCGCCGACGATGAACGCGAGCATGGCTCCCCACGTGCCCGCGGAGGTGAGCCAGCCGCTGGTCAGCGTGATCCAGCCGAAGCCGATCATGGCGCCGAAGCCGACGAACAGCGCGTCGACCGATCCCATCGCCTTCACGAACACGCCGTCGCGGCGCCCGCCCCTGGTCTGAACGCTCGTCATGCTCCCCCTTCGATCCGCTCCGTCGCGGCCCATGGTCCCGGGCCGGGGTTTCGAGGACGTTACCGCGGAGATACGACGACGCCCCGGATCCCACGCGGGATCCGGGGCGTCGGGCCGACGGAGGTCGGCGACTACTTGGCGATCGCCTGGCGCTTGCGGGTCGTGAGCACCTGGTCGACGAGGCCGTACTCGACCGCGTCGACCGCGCCGAGGATCTTGTCGCGGTCGATGTCCTTGTTGACCTGCTCGACCGAGCGGTTGGAGTGCTTCGACAGCGTCTCCTCGAGCCACGTGCGCATGCGCAGGATCTCGGCCGCCTGGATCTCGATGTCCGACGCCTGGCCGTGGCCGGCCTCGCCCACGGCGGGCTGGTGGATCAGGATGCGCGCGTTCGGCAGCGCCAGGCGCTTGCCGGGCGCGCCGGCCGCGAGCAGCACGGCCGCCGCGGAGGCCGCCTGTCCCAGGACCACGGTCTGGATCTGGGGCGAGATGTACTGCATCGTGTCGTAGATCGCCGTCATGGCCGTGAACGAGCCGCCGGGCGAGTTGATGTACATGATGATGTCGCGGTCCGGATCCTGGCTCTCCAGGACGAGCAGCTGCGCCATCACGTCGTCGGCCGACGCGTCGTCGACCTGCACGCCGAGGAAGATCACGCGGTCCTCGAACAGCTTGTTGTACGGGTCCTGACGCTTGTAGCCGTAGGCCGTGCGCTCCTCGAACTGGGGCAGGATGTAGCGACTGCCGGGCATCTGCAGGCCCTGGGGCGACGTCTGGCCGGTGTAGGGGGTGTGCATCTTCGATACGTCCTTCTCTGTGGCTGCCGGCTCAGTTCGCCGCGCGGTCGGTGCCGCCGGCACCGGTCACGTCGACGGCGTGCTCGCGGATGTGGTCGACGAAGCCGTACGCGAGGGCCTCCTCGGCCGAGAACCAGCGGTCGCGGTCGCCGTCCTCGTTGATCTGCTCGACGGTCTTGCCGGTCTGTGCGGCCGTGATCTCGGCCAGGCGGCGCTTCATGTCGAGGATCAGCTGGGCCTGGGTCTGGATGTCGCTGGCCGTGCCGCCGAAGCCGCCGTGCGGCTGGTGCAGCAGCACGCGGGCGTTCGGGGTGATGTAGCGCTTGCCCTTGGTGCCGCTGGTGAGCAGGAGCTGACCCATCGAGGCGGCCATGCCGATGCCGACCGTGACGATGTCGTTCGGCACGAACTGCATGGTGTCGTAGATCGCCATGCCCGCAGTGATCGAGCCGCCGGGCGAGTTGATGTACAGGTAGATGTCCTTCTGCGAGTCCTCGGCGGCGAGCAGCAGGATCTTCGCGCAGATCTCGTTCGCGTTCTCGTCGCGCACCTCCGAGCCAAGCCAGATGATGCGGTCCTTCAGCAGCCGGTCGAAGACACTCTGTGCCATCAGCGGTTCGGGCATTCTCACTCCATTCAGTGGTGCGTCGATATGACCCTACCCGCGGGGTATCCGGGCCTCGCGCGTGTTCGCCGTGGGCATACGTTCGCGTCGCGGAGGCCCAGCGTGGGGCGCGGGATACCGGGTCTGCGCTCAACCGGCAAGCCCTTTTCCCGGCGTCCGGGACCCCGCTAGCGTCGAGCCGAGACCCTCCTCAGGACCACAACCAGAACGGCAGGTGCGCATGGAAACGTGGCCCGGACGTCCCTATCCCCTCGGCGCGACCTATGACGGCGACGGCACGAACTTCGCCCTCTTCAGCGAGGTCGCCGAGAAGGTCGAGCTGTGCCTGTTCGACGACGCGGGCACGGAGACGCGCGTGCCCCTCATCGAGGTCGACGCCAACGTGTGGCACGCGTACCTGCCCGACGTGGCCCCCGGCCAGGAGTACGGCTACCGCGTGCACGGGCCCTTCGACCCCGCGAACGGCCTGCGCTGCGACCCGAGCAAGCTGCTGGTCGACCCCTACGCCAAGGCGATGTCCGGCTCGATCGACTGGGATCCCGCCCTGTTCGACCACACGTTCGACGACCCCGACGTGCGCAACCAGGACGACTCGGCCCCGCACACCATGCGGTCGGTCGTGATCAATCCGTACTTCGACTGGCGCGGCGACCGCCGCCCCGGCACGCCGTACGGCCGCACTCTCATCTACGAGGCGCACGTGAAGGGCCTCACGGAGCTGCACCCCGAGATCCCCGAGGAGCAGCGCGGCACATACGCAGGCGTCGCGCATCCCGCGGTCATCGCGCACCTGCAGCGCCTGGGCATCACCGCGATCGAGCTGATGCCCGTGCACCAGTTCGTGCACGACTCGGTGCTGCTGGAGAGGGGGCTGCGCAACTACTGGGGCTACAACACGCTCGGGTTCCTCGCGCCCCACGGCGAGTACTCGTCCAGCGGGGACAAGGGCGAGCAGGTGCAGGAGTTCAAGGCCATGGTGCGCGCGCTGCACGCGGCCGGCATCGAGGTCATCCTGGACGTGGTCTACAACCACACCGCGGAGGGCAACCACCTGGGGCCGACCCTGTCGTTCAAGGGCATCGACAACGCCGCGTACTACCGCCTCGTGGAGGACGACAAGCAGTACTACATGGACTACACGGGCACGGGGAACACCCTCAACGTCCGCAACCCGCACTCGCTGCAGCTCATCATGGACTCGCTGCGCTACTGGGTGACCGAGATGCACGTCGACGGGTTCCGCTTCGACCTGGCCGCGACGCTCGCGCGGGAGTTCTACGAGGTCGACCGGCTCTCCAGCTTCTTCGACCTGGTGCAGCAGGATCCGGTGGTGTCGCAGGTCAAGCTGATCGCGGAGCCGTGGGACGTCGGCCCCGGCGGCTACCAGGTCGGCAACTTCCCGCCGCAGTGGACCGAGTGGAACGGCAAGTACCGCGACACGGTCCGGGACTTCTGGCGCGGCGAGCCGGCGACCCTGGGCGAGTTCGCGTCGCGCTTCACGGGCTCCGCGGACCTGTACGAGGCCAATGCGCGCCGCCCGATCGCGTCCATCAACTTCGTCACGGCGCACGACGGCTTCACGCTGCGCGACCTCGTGTCCTACAACGAGAAGCACAACGACGCGAACGGCGAGGGCGGCAAGGACGGCGAGTCGCACAACCGCTCGTACAACCTCGGCGTCGAGGGCCCGACGGACGATCCGGAGATCCTCGAGCTCCGCGCCCGCCAGCAGCGCAACATGATCGCGACCCTGCTGCTGTCGCAGGGCGTGCCGATGCTGCTCCACGGCGACGAGCTCGGCCGGACGCAGGAGGGCAACAACAACGGCTACGCGCAGGACACGCCGCTCAGCTGGATCCACTGGGACGAGGCCGACGAGCCGCTCATCGAGTTCACGGCCCACGTCGCCCGACTGCGCCGGGAGCACCCCGCATTCCGCCGCTGGGGCTACTTCGACGGGCGCGTCGTGTGGCGCGGCGAGGGCGGCCCGGTGCCGGACATCGCGTGGCTCCGCCCCGACGGCACGGCCATGGACGACAGCGACTGGCAGACGAGCTACGCGCGCTCGCTGGGCGTGTTCCTCAACGGCCAGGGCATCCACGAGCGCGGCTCGCGCGGCGAGCGGATCACGGACCGGCACTTCCTGATCTGCTTCAACGCGCACTCCGAGCCCGTGGACTTCACGCTGCCGGCCGCCGAGTACTGCGCGTCCTGGGAGATCGTGCTCAACACCGCGAACGGACCGGATCCGTCGCAGCGCGAGGCCGGCAGCGCCCTGCCGGTCGAGGCGCGCTCCGTGGTGGTGCTGCAGGAGTGGCGCGACCCCGAGGCGGCGACCGACTACTCCCCCGCCGCGTCGGTGCGCCACATGCGGGGCAAGGCATGAGCCGCCGCGTCCCCCGCGCCACCTACCGGCTCCAGATCCGCGAGGAGTTCCCGCTCGACGCCGCCGCGGAGATCGTCGGATACCTGGCGGATCTCGGGATCGACACCGTGTACCTCTCTCCGCTCCTGGCCAGCGAGCCGGGATCGAACCACGGCTACGACGTCGTCGACCACTCGAAGGTCGATCCGGCGCGCGGCGGCGCCGAGGGGCTGGCCCGCTTCGCGCAGGCGGCCCGCGACGCGGGCCTCGGCGTGCTCGCCGACGTCGTGCCGAACCACGTCGGCGTCGCGACGCCGCACCTCAATCCCTGGTGGTGGGACGTGCTGACGCACGGCCGCGGCTCGCGCTACGCCGACGCGTTCGACATCGACTGGGACGCGGGCGGCGGGCGCATCCGGATCCCGGTGCTGGGCGAGGACGACCCGCCCCTGCGGGTCGAGGACGGCACGCTGCGGTACTGGGATCACCGCTTCCCGCTCGCGCCGGGCACGGGCGACGACGGCGCCCCGCCCGCCGAGGTGCACGCGCGCCAGCACTACGAGCTCGTGCACTGGAGGCGCGGCGACTCCGAGCTGAACTACCGGCGCTTCTTCGCCGTCTCGACGCTCGCGGCGGTGCGGGTCGAGGTGCCGTGGGTGTTCGACGAGTCGCACGCCGAGATCCTGCGCTGGGTGCGCGAGGGGCTCGTGGACGGGCTGCGCATCGACCACCCGGACGGGCTCACGGATCCGGGCGGCTACCTCGAGCGGCTGGCCGAGGCGACGGACGGTGCGTACGTGCTGGTCGAGAAGATCCTCGAGCCCGGCGAGGAGCTGCCCGCCCACTGGGCGACGGCGGGCACCACGGGATACGACGCGCTCGGCGACGTCGACCGCGTGCTGGTCGACCCCGCCGGCCGGGGCGCGCTGGACGAGCTGGAGGTCGAATCGCGCGGCGGCGCCGTCGACTGGGCCGCCATGGTGCACGACGGCAAGCGCGCGATCGCCGACGGGCTGCTCCACGCCGAGGTGCGCCGGCTCGCCCGGCTGGTCCCGGATGGGCCGGATGCCGAGGACGCGCTCGCCGAGCTGCTCGCGTGCTTCCCGGTGTACCGCTCTTACCTGCCGGCCGGGATCGAGCACCTGCACGAGGCCGCGCACGCGGCGCGCGGGCGCCGCCCCGACCTCGCCGCCGCGATCGACCGCCTGCTGCCGGCGCTGTCGGATCCGGCGCACGCCGCGGCGATCCGGTTCCAGCAGACGTCCGGCGCCGTGATGGCCAAGGGCGTCGAGGACACCGCGTTCTACCGGTACGGGCGGCTCGCGTCGTTGAACGAGGTGGGCGGCGACCCGTCCGAGTTCGCGATCGACGTCGCGGAGTTCCACCGCCGCCAGCGCGTCCGGCAGGCCTCCTGGCCGCTGTCCATGACGACCCTGTCGACGCACGACACCAAGCGCGGCGAAGACACCCGCGCGCGGATCGACGCGCTGGCCGAGGTGCCCGGGCTCTGGGCCAGCACCCTGCGCACGCTGCGCGGCCGGGCGCCGCTCGGCGACGGGCCGTTGGAGGCGCTGCTGTGGGCCTCGATCCTCGGGGCGTGGCCGCTGTCCCGGGAGCGCGCGCACGCGTACGCCGAGAAGGCCGCCCGCGAGGCCGGCACGGGGACGACATGGACGGCTCCCGACGAGGAGTTCGAGACGCGGCTGCACGCGCTCGTCGACGCGGCGTTCGACGACGACGTCGCCCGCACCGCGCTCGAGGAGTGCGTCGCGTTCGTGCAGGCGGCGGGATGGTCGAACTCCGTCTCGGCGAAGCTCCTCCAGCTGACGGCGCCGGGCGTCCCGGACGTCTACCAGGGCTCGGAGCTGTGGAACCGGTCGCTCGTCGACCCCGACAACCGGCTGCCCGTCGACTACGACGCGCGGCGCGCCATCCTGGAGGGGATCGGCTCGGGCGAGCTGCCCGAGCTGGACGAGACCGGAGCCGCCAAGCTCCTGGTCACGACCCGCGCCCTCCACGCGCGTCGCGACCGACCCGAGCTGTTCACCCGTTACGCGGGGCTGGAGGTCGTCGGTGCGGCCACGGACCACGCGATCGCGTTCGACCGGGGCGGGGCGGTCACCGTCGCGACGCGGCTCCCGATCGGCCTGGAGCGCCGCGGGGGCTGGGGCGACACGGTCGTGCTCGTGCCGCCCGGCCGCTACACCGAGACGATCACCGGGGAGAGCGTGCAGGGCGGGGCCGTCGGCCTGGCGGGCCTGCTGGCGCGATACCCCGTGGCCCTGCTGCTGCGTGAGGAGGACGCGTCGTGAGCTTCGAGCTGTGGGCGCCGCGCCCGGCGTCCGTCCGCCTGCTCCTGGACGGCGCCGAGCACGCCATGCGCCGGGACCCCGACGGCTGGTGGCGCGCGGACGTCGAGCAGCGGCCGGGGCAGGACTACGGCTTCCTGCTCGACGACGATCCGACCCCGCTGCCCGATCCCCGCTCGCTGCGGCAGCCGCGGGGCGTGCACGACCTGAGCCGGGTGCACGACCTCGGCGGCTTCGCGTGGACGGACGACCGCTGGACCGGCCGGCAGCTGGCCGGTTCGCTCATCTACGAGATGCATCTCGGCACCTTCACCCCCGAGGGCACGCTCGACGCCGCCATCGGCCGCCTGCCGCACCTGGTCGACCTCGGGGTCGACTTCGTCGAGCTGCTGCCGGTGAACTCCTTCAACGGCGACTGGAACTGGGGCTACGACGGGGTGCTCTGGTACGCGGTCGACGAGACCTACGGCGGCCCCGACGCCTATCGGCGGTTCGTCGACGCGTGCCACGCGGCGGGCCTGGCGGTCATCCAGGACGTCGTCTACAACCACCTCGGGCCCAGCGGCAACTACCTGCCGCGGTACGCGCCGTACCTGCGCGAGGACAGCGCCAACACGTGGGGCTCGTCGGTCGACCTGTCCCGCCGCGAGGTGCGCGACTACATCGTGGACAACGCGCTCATGTGGCTCCGGGACATGCACGTCGACGGCCTGCGACTGGACGCCGTGCACGCCCTGGTCGACGACTCCCCCACGCATCTGCTGCAGGAGATGGCCGAGCGGGTCGATGCGCTGAGCGCCCATCTGCGGCGCCCGCTCACGCTCATCGCCGAATCGGACATGAACGACCCGAAGCTGATCCTGCCGCGCGAGGCGGGCGGGTACGGCCTGCACGCGCAGTGGAGCGACGACTACCACCACGCCGTGCACGTCGCGCTCACGGGCGAGACCGCCGGCTACTACGCCGACTTCGAGCCGATCGAGGCGCTGGCCAAGGCCGCCACGCGCGGGTTCTTCCACGACGGCACGTGGTCGTCGTTCCGGGAGCGCCGGCACGGCCACCCGATCCCGCCCGAGACCCCGACCTGGCGCCTGGTCGCGTACGCGCAGGACCACGACCAGATCGGCAACCGCGCCACCGGCGACCGGATCTCGCAGACGCTGGACGACGACGCGCTCGCGATCGCCGCGATGCTCACCCTGGCCGGGCCGTTCACGCCCATGGTCTTCATGGGCGAGGAGTGGGCGGCTTCCACGCCGTGGCAGTTCTTCACGGCGCATCCGGAGCCGGACCTCGGTGCCGCCACGGCCAAGGGCCGCATCGCGGAGTTCGCACGGATGGGCTGGGACCCCGATGTGGTCCCCGACCCGCAGGATCCGGAGACGTTCCGGCGATCCAAGCTCGACTGGGCCGAGCCGTACCCGGAGGAGGCCGGCGACTCGCGGCACACGCGGCTGCTGGCCGTGCACCGTGAGCTCGCCGCCCTGCGTCGCCGGGAGCCGGACCTCACCGACCCGCGGTTCTCCCGCCTGAGCGCCGAGTGGAGCGAGGATCCGCGGTGGATCCGCCTGCGCCGCGGCGCGCTCGAGATCGTCGTGAACCTCGCCGACGCGCCGCTGGAGATCGGCGAGCCGCGCGAGGTGCTGTTCGCGACGCGTCCGCTCGAGGCGGGCTCCGTGCCGCCTCGGTCCGGCGCGATCATCCGCGCCTGAGCAGCCTCAGGGCTCGCGGACCTCGACGAGCTCGGCCGCGTAGGCGGTGACCGAGCGCGAGTAGCGCCCGAGGTGCGGAGCGAGCGCCGTCAGCGCGACGGACGCCGCCCGCACGGGATCGCCGCTCGAGACGAGGGCGAGGGCCGTGAACGCGGCGAGCTCGTCGCGCAGCGCGCCTCCGCGCTCCGACTCGGCGTGCAGCAATGCGAGGCTCTCGTCCACGCGGCCCAGGTTCCGCAGCGTGCTCGCCAGCTGGATGGTCGCCTGCGTCCGCCGGGAATCGTCCAGCCCCGCCTCGATCGCGCGCCGGTACAGCGGCTCCGCCTCGGTCTCGAGGCCCGCGCTGTCGCGCGCGCCGGCGCGCTCGAACAGCGCGACCGCGTCATCCGGGCCCCGTTCGGCGGCCAGTGCGTCGATGCGCGCCACGCGATCCTCATCCGTCAGCGCGGGATCCGCCCAGACCGCGTCGATCCGCCGCTGCCAGTCGTCGAAGCCGTGAGCGGTCATGGTCCTCCTCGGGGTGCGGAAAGGGGGACGGATGCCACGGCATCCGTCCCCCTCGCGGGCGTCAGTCGCGGATCACTCCGCGGCCTCGGCCTCGACCTTCTTCTTGCGCGTGGTCTTCTTGGGGGCCTCGGCCTCCTCGGCCGGGGCCTCCTCGGCGGCGGCCTTCTTGGCCGGAGCCTTCTTGGCGGGCGCCTTCTTGGCCGGAGCCTTCTCGGCCGGAGCCTCGTCGGCGTCCGCGGACTCCTCGGCCGCGGCCTTCTTGGCCGGCGCCTTCTTGGCGGGGGCCTTCTTCGCCGCGGGCTTCTCGGCGGCCTCCTCGGCGTCGACCGCCTCGTCCTCGTCCGTCGCGGCGAAGCCCGACAGGTCCACGGCCTTGCCGTTGGTGTCGACGACCTCGACCTTGCCCAGGACGATCGCGAGCGCCTTGTTGCGGGCCACGTCGCCGATGACCGCCTGCAGCTGGTTGCCCTGCTGGAGCGCCTCGATGAACTGCTGCGGCGCCATGCCGTACTGGCCCGACATCTGGATCAGGTACTGCGTGAACTCGTCCTGCGAGACCTGCACCTCGAGCTTCTCGGCGAGGGCGTCGAGCAGCATCTGCGTGCGGAACTGCTTCTCGCTGGCCTCCGCGACCTCGGCGCGGTGCGCGTCGTCCTCGAGGCGGTTCTCCTGCTCGAGGTGGTTGTGCACCTCGTCCTCGATGAGCTGCGCGGGGACCGGGATCTCCACCTTCTCGAGGAGGGTCTCGACGAGCTTGTCGCGCGCCGCCGAGCCCTGCGAGAACGCGCCACGCGACTCGACCTGCTCGCGCAGGCTGTCGCGCAGCTCGGCGATCGTGTCGAACTCGCTCGCCATCTGGGCGAAGTCGTCGTCGGCCTCGGGCAGCTCGCGCTCCTTGACGGCCTTGACCGTCACGGCCACCTCGGCCTCCTCGCCGGCGTGGTCGCCGCCGACGAGCGTCGAGCGGAACGTGGTGGCCTCGCCCGCGGTGAGCGACTCGATGGCCTCGTCGATGCCCTGGAGCAGCTCGCCCGAGCCCACCTCGTACGAGACGCCCTCGGCGCGGTCGATCTCGTTGCCGTCGATCGTGGCGACCAGGTCCAGCTCGACGAAGTCGCCCTTGGCGGCCGGGCGGTCGACCGGGATGAGCGTGCCGAAGCGGGCGCGCAGGCGGTCGAGCTCCTCGTCGAGTGCCGACTCGTCGACCTCGGTCGCGTCGACCGTGATGGTGAGGTCCTCGTAGTCGGGCAGGTCGAACTCAGGGCGCACGTCGACCTCGACGTCGACGACCAGGTCGCCCGAGAAGTCCTTCTCGCTCGGCCACTCGACGATGTCGGCCGACGGGCGGCCGAGCATCTTCAGCTCGTGCTCGGCGACGGCGGCGCGGAAGAACCCGTCGAGGCCCTCGTTGACGGCGTGCTCGATGACGGCGCCGCGGCCGATGCGCTGGTCGATGATCGGAGCCGGAACCTTGCCCTTGCGGAAGCCGGGGACCTGCACGTCGCGGGCGATGTGCTCGTAGGCGTGCTGGATGCTCGGCTTGAGCTCCTCGGGGCTGACCGTGATGTGCAGCTTCACCCGCGTCGGGCTGAGCTTCTCGACGGTGCTGTTGACCATAAGGTTTCGTTCTCCTCGTTGCGGTGCCCGCGCGCAGGCCGCGCGTCGGGCTCATAGGTCTGGGTGGCCGTATGTCGGGGCGACAGGATTTGAACCTGCGGCCTCCCGCTCCCAAAGCGGGCGCTCTACCAAGCTGAGCTACGCCCCGGGGATCCCCCGCTGGGAACACGAAACGGCCCCGTGAAGTCTAGCCGACGAAGTCGGCGGGTCTTCACGGGGCCGCGTGCGGAGGGGATGACGGGAATCGAACCCGCGTAGCCAGTTTGGAAGACTGGGGCTCTACCATTGAGCTACATCCCCGGGGCTGCCGGGCAGCGCGTTCGAGTCTAGCCGATTCCGCGCACCACCCCCGACGCTCCCGCCTTATGCGGGCGACCGGGCCCGGAGCACGAGAGATACGGCATCCTCCCGATGTCCCCGCCCCACCTCAGAGACGAGCGTGGACTCATCGGCCGCCGACAGTGCGGCCCCACCACAGGGGATGGAGCGGGAGATGCACATCGATCCGATGATCGGGATCATCCGGTACGAGGAGGACGTCCGCGCCGCCGAGCTCCGGATCGCGCGCCTGCGCGCGCTCGAGGAGCGGCGGGAGGACCGTCCGGCTTCCGGCGCGCGGCCCCGGCGGGCGCTCCACCGGCTGCTGCCGCGGCTCGGTGCCTGATCTCGTCGCCGCGGCCGGCGCCGATGTCGGCGGCCGGTGCGACCATGAAGAGGTGAGACCGCACACAGTCGATCTCGTCGCGCGCGACACCGAGCTCGCGGAGCTGGCGGCCGCCCTCTCGGAGGTCGCCGCGGGCGAGCCGCGCACGGTCGTCGTGGGCGGCGAGGCCGGCATCGGCAAGACCCGCCTCGTGACCGAGTTCCTCGAGCGCCACGCCCGCGAGGCGCGCGTGCTCGTGGGGCGTTGCGTCGACCTCGGCGGCGCCGGCGAGGCCTACACCTCGATCGCGGGTGCGCTTCGGCCGCTCGCGATCGAGCACGGCGACGAGCTGCGCGCGGTCGTCGGAGCGGGCGGTCATCGTGCGCTGCAGGGCCTGTTCCCGCAACTCGGCGACGCGGGCGCCCCGGCCGCGCCGGGCGGACTGCACGAGGCGATCGCGCTGCTGCTCGAGGCCGCGGCCGCGGATGCGCCGGTCGTGCTCGTGATCGAGGACCTGCACTGGGTCGATCCGGCGAGCCTCGCCGTGCTGCGCTTCCTCACCCGTGCACTCACGGACGCCCGCGTCCTGCTGCTGGTCTCCTTCCGCTCCGACGAGATCGGCCGCGGGCACGTCGCGCGGCCCTTCCTCGCCGAGCTCGCCCGCGACCGGCGCGCGAGGCGCGTCGAGCTGGCGCGGCTGGACCGCCGGGGCACACGGCTCCTCATGCAGGCCCTGACGGGCGCCCCGCCCGCCGAGGCCGAGGTCGACGCGCTCCTCGAGCGCACCGACGGGGTCCCCTTCTACATCGAGGAGCTGGTCGACCTCGACGGGTGCCGCGACGGCGCGCCCCAGCTCCCGGAGGGCCTTCGCGAGCTCCTGCTCGTGCGCTACGAGCGCCTGTCCGAAGAGGCCCAGCGGATCGCGCGCCACCTCGCCGTCGGGGGCGTCGAGGTGGACCACGACCTCCTGGCCGCCGTGCTCCGAGCGGAGCCCGACGACATCGAACCCGCGATCCGCGAGGCGGTGGCGTCCGGCGTGATCCTCGCGACCGAGACCGGCTACTGCTTCCGGCACGCCCTCGTGCGGGAGGCGATCCTCGACGACGTCCTGCCCGGCGAGCGGGAGCGGCTGCACGAGCGCTACGCGCTCGAGTACGAGGCCTGCGCCGGTCGCGGGCGGCCGGTCGCCGCGTCCGTCGCCCACCACTGGTCCGGCGCCCGCGACGCGCGCCGCGCGTTTCCCGCCTGGCTGCGCGCGATGCGCGAGGCGCGCACCGCGATGGGCTACGCGTCGGCGGCGCAGCACGCCGAGCGCGCGCTCTCGCTGTGGGACGTGGTCGACGATCCGGAGGCGACCGGCGGCATGTCCCGCCTCGAGCTCATGGGGCGCACGGCGACGTATCTGCGCAACGCCGGCGACGTGGAGCGTTCGCTCGCGGTGCTGAGGTCCGCTCTCGCGGAATGCCCGCCGGGCACGCTGGATCACGCGCGGCTGCTGAACAACCAGGGTCGCGGTCTCGCGCAGATCGCCAGGCCCGGGGCCGTCGAGGCGTATCGCGCGGCGCTCGCGACGCTCGACGGGCTGGCCTCGCAGCCCGGCATCGAGACCATGCGCGCGGACGTCATGATCTCGCTCGCCGGCCGGCTGATGCTGAACGGCGACGACGAGGATGCGCTCACCCTCGCGACCGAGGGCGCGGCGCTCGCGCATGCGGCGGGAGCACGGCGGCTCGAGTCCGTGGGCGTCAACATCGCCGCGCTGTGCCACGGTCATCTGGGGCGCGTACAGGAGTCGATCACGGGTCTGGAGCGGGCGCGCGAGCTCGCGGGCGAGGACGGCGCGGCGCTGCTGCGGTACTGGGTCAACGCGTCCGATCTCGCGTTCCACCTGGGCGAGTTCCCGCGGGCGCTGGACATCGCGCGCGAGGGGATGGTCGCCGCGCGCAGGCTCGGCGCGGACCGCACATCGGGCATGGTGCTCGCCTCGAACGCGGTGGACCCGCTCATGGCGCTCGGCCGCTGGGACGAGGCAGCGGAGCTGCTGGACCGGTCCCTTCAGGTCGCCCCGCCGTCGACCTCGCGCTCGTATCTGGCACGCGGGAAGGCCTGGCTGCAGCTGTGGCGGGGCGACGCCGAGGGCGCGCACGAGACCCTGCAGCGGTCGCTCGCGATGTTCGCGTCCACGGGAGCCTTCGAGCTGCAGTCGAGGCTGACCGTGAGCCACGTGTCGGCCGAGGTCGCGCTCGCGACCGACGACGTGGCCGCGGCCTGGCGCCACGCGCAGGCGCTGCTCGCCGCGGATCCCGAGCGCCTTCATCCGGGGCACGTGCCGCCCTTCGGCTGGAGCGTCGCCCGGGTCATCGCGCGCGCAGGCGAGGGCGCGGTCGACGCCGATGCGGCGGATGGTGCCCCGGCCGCCCTGCGGGCGATCCTCGACCGGTTCGCGTGGTGGCCCACCCACCCGGCCTGGCGCCCTCTCATCGAGGCCGAGCTCGCTCAGACGGCCGCAGCCTGGGACGCCGCCGCGACGGCGGCCGCGGACGAGCGGCTGCCCGTCCTCGTGCGCCCGTACAGCCGGCTGCGGCTCGCCCAGGCGCGCTTCGCCGACGCCGACCGTGCCGCGGCGCGCGAGACGCTCCAGCACGCCGTCGACGAGGCCGAGGCGCTCGGCGTGCTGGCGGTCCGCGACGCGGCCCTCGGCTTCGGACGCTCCAGCGGCCTGCTCCGCGACGGCTCACGCACTCCCGCCGACGGCCTCACCGAGCGCGAGCGTCAGGTGCTGGAGCTCGTGTCCGCCGGGCTGAGCAACCGTCAGATCGGCGAGCGGCTGTTCATCAGCGGCAAGACCGCGAGCGTCCACGTGTCGGCGATCCTGCGCAAGCTGGGCGCGTCGAACCGGGCCGAGGCCGCGCATCTCGCGCACGACCTCGTCGCGGGCTGAGACCGCTCAGCTCCCCCTCAGCGCCGAGCCGTGCCGCTCGGCGTGGGCGACGTAGCGCTCCGCGTTGGCGCGCAGGGACGAGACCTCCTCGTCCGTGAGCTCCCGGCGCACCCTCGCAGGCACGCCCGCGACCAGGGACCGCGGCGGGATCTCCGTGCCCTCGAGCACCACCGCGCCCGCCGCGACCAGGCTTCCGGCGCCGATCACCGCGCCCGAGAGCACGACGCTGCCCATGCCGATGAGCGAGCCGTCGCCGATCGTGCAGCCGTGGACGACCGCGTTGTGCCCGACCGACACATGCTCGCCGATCTCCACCGGATTCGCGGCATCCACGTGCACCGAGACGTTGTCCTGCAGGTTGCTCCCGGCCCCGATCGTGATCGACTCCACGTCCCCGCGCACCACGGCGTTGTACCAGACGCTCGCCCGGTCGCCCAGCGCGACCGCGCCGACGATGCGCGCCCCGTCCGCCACGAACGCGTCGGGGTGCAGGGCGGGCACGTCGTCGTCGAGCGGGAGGATCGAGGCGAGCGTCGAGACCGGCATGAGGCCGATGCTAGGCCCTCGTGCGCCCGAGCGCCTCCGGGCCCTTGCCTGGACCGGCCCTTCGGAGCATCGTGGAGACAGGCCCATTCGAAGAGGACGGGAGGTCGCACATGGGCGCGAAGAGCGGAGATCGACTGGTGGTCGAGGGCCACACCGCCGAGCAGCACCGCCGTGAGGCCGTGGTGCTCGAGGTGCGCGGCGCCGACGGGGAGCCGCCGTACCTGGTGCGGTGGGCGGACGGGCACGAGGGCCTGGTGTTCCCCGGCCCGGACGCGCACATCGTCCCCGCCTGAGCGAGGTGGGGCATCCATCCGGGGGCGGCAAGCGCGACGGGCGCCCACCCGAGGTATGGATAGCCTTGCTTCCCCCAGGTGAAGCGGGAATTAGCCCAGCCTTCACTTGCTTGCGGAATGCCGTGGCGTGAGTAGCGTTGGAGCTACGTAGAAGGCACCTGAGCCATCAACCGGAGGAACGTCATGAGCAAGAACCAGACCATCTCGACCACTGCCGCCGACCCGACCGTCGCCGCGGGCGCCTCGCAGTTCCTCTCTCCCGTCGTCCTGGGCCTGCAGGCACTCACCGTCAACGGCAAGCAGGCCCACTGGCACGTGCGCGGCGCGAACTTCATCGGCGTGCACGAGTTCCTCGACACCCTCGTCGAGCACGCCGGCGCCTGGGCGGACGAGGCCGCGGAGCGGATCGTCGCGCTCGGCCTCCCGATCGACGCACGACTCGAGGCCGTCGCCCAGAAGGGCGCGGGCACGGCGGTGTCCGCCGGCTTCGCGCAGTCGGGCGACGTCATCCGCGCGGTCGTCGCGGACATCGACAAGGTGATCGCCGACCTCCAGGCCGCCATCGACGGCCTGGACGAGATCGACCTCACCAGCCAGGACATCGCGATCGGCATCAAGGCGGGCCTCGAGAAGGACCGCTGGTTCCTCGTCGCCCACATCGCCGAGTAAGCCGCCTCCACGACGAAGGCCCCGGACGCGTCCGGGGCCTTCGTCGTGTGCTCGCCGCCCTCAGGCGAGGTGGGTGAGGCGCCCCGCGATCATCGTGGCGTGCACCGGCATGGTCCTCAGGTCCGGCTCCGAAGCCGTCAGCGCGTCGTGGGCGACGACCGCGAGATCCGCAAGAGCGCCCGGCTCGATGCGCGCGCCCGCCAGCGAGCCGCCGTATGTCGAGCCGGCCAGGGCCGTCGCCGGATCGAGACGCTCCTCCGGGCGCCACGGCGCCCGGCCGTCACGGGTCCGAAACACCGCGGCCGCCATCGACGCCCACGGGTCGAGCGGCGCGACCGGCGCGTCCGAGCCCAGCAGCAGGTTCGCCCCCGCATCGCGCAGGGACCGCATCGGATACGCCAAGGCGGTCTGCCCCGGCCACAGCTCGTCGGCGAGGTCGCGGTCGTCGACCGCGTGGGCCGGCTGGATGCTCGCGCCCACGTCGAGACGCGCGAACCGCGCCAGGTCGGCATGGCGCACGAGCTGCGCATGCTCGATCCGGCCGACGGCCCCCGTCGTGCCGAAGGCGTCGAGCGCGCGCGTGTTGGCGACATCCCCGATCGCGTGGATCGCGCATCCGATCCCGGCCGCGGTCGCGGCGGTCATGAGCTCCACGAGCTCGTCGTCTCCGACCGTGAGCACGCCGTGGTTGGCGGGGTCGTCGGCATAGCCGTGCGAGCACGCCGCCGTGCGCGTGCCGAGCGACCCGTCCGTGATGACCTTCAGAGGGCCGACCCGCACCAGCTCGGACGCGTCGAGGGGATCCCCGGAACGCAGGCCCAGGGAGATCGCGCGGTCGAGGTGCTGCGGGTAGATGCCGAAGTCGACGCGCAGCGCGTCGAACCCGCCGGCCAGCCGGCGACGCCACGGGTCCTCGTTCCACGTCATGTCGAGGTCCACGAGCCCGACCAGGCCGCGCCCGGCCGCCGCCTGCGCCGCGCGCGCCACGGCCGCGTCCCCGTCGGCGACCGGCACGTCGTTCAGCACCCGGGCGATCGCGAACGCCGCCTCCTCGCGCACGACGCCCACGCCGTCCGACGCGATCCCCTCGCGCCGCAGCGCGGCCGAGTTCATCCACACCGAGTGCAGGTCGAGGTTGAGCAGGTAGGTCGGCACGTCGCCCGTGACGGCGTCGAGCGCCGCGGTCGACGGCGGCTCGGGCCACAGCGCGTCGCGCATCTCGACCGCGATCCGGCGCCCGTCGGAGCGCACCGGCGCGGCTGCCGCGAGCCGCGCGGCCTCGGCGGGCGACGCGGCGTCCTTCACCGAGACCCGCTCGAGGCCGAGCGCCCACTGCAGCACGTGCACGTGGTGGTCCCACAGCCCCGGGATCAGCCACGCGCCGTCCGCGTCGAGCACCGTGCCGCGCCGGGGCAGGGCGCCCGCGGGCGCGATGTCGGCGATGATCCCGTGGGCGAGGTGCACGTCGTACCGGGCGCCGGGATCGATCGCCGCGAGGGGAAGCAGCTCGCGGCCCTCGCCTGCGATCCGGACATCCGAGATCACGTCCACGCGGGCGCCACGCGCCGCCGTCATCGGGCTTCCTCCTCGGCGCGGGCCCTCGCGGCCGCGCGCGCGTCCTGGCTCCGGCGCATCTCCTCGGCCAGCGCAGGGTTGCGGAACGGGCCGTCGCCCGCCAGCTCGCCGATGATCGTCTCCACGACCTCGTCGGGCCGGTTCTGGCTGAGCTTGCGCTTGGCGGTCACGCGCGTCGGGGTCAGGCGGAAGCCGACGGTGCCGCGCTCGAGCCGCTCGACGAAGTCGCGGTCGTTCGGACGCTCCCACATCAGCCGCGGGTCGTTGCGGCGTGACTCGAAACGAGCGACGAGCCGGTCGAGCACCGCGAGGTTCTCCTCGGTGCTCAGGATCTCGGGGACGCCGGCGAGATGCGCCGAGACGAAGTTCCATGTGGGGACCGCCGGGCCGTCGCCGTACCAGCCGGGCGAGATGTAGCCGTGCGGCCCCTGGACGACCACGAGCAGCTCCCGCTCCCCGAGCCCGTGGATCGCATCGTCGGGCCGGCCGACGTGCCCCACGATCGTGAGGTCGTCGCGCGCGTCGTCCAGGAGCACGGCGTAGTGGGAGGCCACGAGGCCCTCATCCGTGTCGCTGACGAGCGTCACCCACGGGTTCCGGTCGATCAGCCGTCTCAGCTCGCCCACATCGGTGAACGCGAAGCTCGGGTTCTGGCGCATGCGACCGATCGTACGGCGGCGCTCAGCGCTGGCAGCGCGGGCACCAGTACAGCTTGCGGGCCTGCATCTCCTCGAGCACGATCTCCGTGCCGCACACCCGGCACGGCAGCCCCGCGCGGTGGTACACCCAGTGGCGGTCGTCGCGGTGGGCCATGGCGCGCCGCCAGGCGTCCCCCTCCAGGCCGTCCATCGTCATCATCTGCCCGGTCTCGACGCCGATCCGCAGCAGGCCCGCCCAGTCGCGCCACAGCCCGCGCACGACCTCCTCGGGGATCGCCCTGCCCGGGGTGTGCGGATCGAGGTTCGCGCGGAAGAGCATCTCGGCCCGGTACACGTTCCCGATGCCGCTGACGACGGCCTGGTCCATGAGCAGCTGACCGATCGCGACGTTCCGCCGCCGCACGGCGCGCACGAACCGCTCCTCGTTCCCGACCGGGTCGCCCACGAGCGGATCCGGTCCGAGGCGCGCGATCACGGCGTCGACCTGCTCCGGGGTCTCGACCACGCACGCGGTCGGCCCGCGCAGATCGGCGCACGTGACGTCGGTCATCAGGCGGAGCCGGACCTGGCCCACGACGGGCGGCGGCCACTCGGCGTCGGGCGCCTCCAGGCCGTCGGCCTCGTCGAGCCCCTTCGTCTGCTCCGACATCCGCACGTGCACGCGGGTGCGGCGAGGGGCCCCGATGGACGCGAGCGAGTTCTCCCCCGCGTCGTCGAACACCGGGCGGTCCTCCGGCGCGGCGAGGTCCGTGCCGCGCTGGTTGGTCTGGCCCATCCGGCCGTTGGCCGCCGCGATCGTCGGGTCGACGAGGATCTCGCCCGCGAAGTCCCACGCGCCGTACAGCCCCAGGTGGACGCGCAGCCAGATCTCCTCGTCGAACTCGAGGAACATCTGCTTGCCGACCGCGCGCGCCTGCGTCGGCACGCGCCCGTCGAGCTCGGCCGCGCCCGCGGCGAAGCGTCCCTGCGGGCTGGATGCCGTGACGGGCCGGCCGACGAAATTGCGTGCGAACTGCCGCGCGATGCGATGGACGGAATGGCCCTCGGGCATCAGGCCGCGCGCGGGTCAGGCTCGAGCGTCCCGTCCGTCTCGTACGCGGCGATCTGCGCGATGCGGCGCACGTGACGCTCGTCGTTCGAGAACGGCGTCTCGATGAAGCGGTCGATGAAGCGCACCACGTCGTCGAACGAGTGCTGCCGCGCGCCGATCGCGATCACGTTGGCGTCGTTGTGCTCGCGGGCGAGCTCGGCCGTCGCGATGCTCCACACGAGCGCCGCGCGCACTCCCGCGACTTTGTTCGCGGCGATCTGCTCGCCGTTCCCGGAGCCGCCGAACACGATGCCGAGCGCGGGGACGCCCGCCGCCTGGTCGCTCACGACCGCCTGGGCCGCGCGGATGCAGAACGCCGGGTAGTCGTCGACCGGGTCGTACTCGATCGGCCCGTGGTCGACGACCTCGTGCCCCTGGGAGGCGAGGTGGTGCTGCAGCTGGGTCGAGAACTCGAGGCCGGCGTGGTCGGTCGCGATGTGGATGCGCATGGGGACGATCCTATTGACTCGAATCAGGGCAGGATGCCCGCGGCCGCGGGCTTGAATCCGGCGCGGACGTTCTCACAGCAGCCTGGACGGCAGACGTCGAACCACGGCCCCAGCGCGGTCCGGTGCGGGCGCTCGGAGACGGGTGTGCCCCGCAGACGCTCCTCCACGAGGTCGACCAGCCCTGACACGTATGCGGGGTCGACCCCGGGCGTCGGCGTCCGCACCGCGCGGATGCCCGCATCCGCCGCGGACTGCATCGCCTCGTTGTCCAGGTCCCACATGACCTCCATGTGATCGCTCACGAACCCCAGCGGCACGATGGCCACGGCTTCGGCTCCCGCGTCAGGCAGCTCGGCGATCACGTCGTTGATGTCCGGCTCGAGCCACGGCTGCGAGGCGGGGCCGGAGCGGGACTGGTAGACGAGCTTCCACGGCACGTCGGCGGCCTCCGGCAGACGCTGCGCGATGTCGGCCATGACCGCCTCCGCGACGGCCAAGTGCTGGGCAGCGTAGGCGCCGCCCTCGCCCCAGTCGACGTCGCGCGGGCCGGAACGCTCCGCGTCCTGCATCGGCACGCTGTGGGTCGAGAACAGCACGGTGATGCGCTCGGGGGCCACGCCGTCGGCGAGGAACCCACGCACGGCCGCCTCGACGCCGTCGACGAACGGCTGAACGAATCCCGGGTGATCGAAGAACTGACGGACCTTGTCGATCGTGACGCGATCGCCCAGTCCCGTCTCCGTCAGGACGCGCGCGAAGTCCTCGCGGTACTGGCGGCAGCTCGAGAACGAGCTGTAGGCGCTGGTGGCGATCGCCAGGAGGCGGCGATCGCCCGCGGCGTCCGCGGCCGTCACGGCCTCGTCGAGGAACGGCGCCCAGTTCCGGTTGCCCCAGTACACCGGGAGGTCGAGCCCGCGACGCGCGATCTCGGCCTCGAGGGCCGCCTTCAACGCTCGGTTCTGCGCGTTGATCGGGCTGACGCCGCCGAAGTGCCGGTAGTGGGTGGCGACGACCTCGAGCCGCTCGTCCGGGATGCCGCGGCCGCGGGTCACGTTGCGCAGGAACGGGATGACGTCGTCCTGCCCCTCCGGGCCGCCGAAGCTCGCGAGAAGGATCGCGTCGTACGCGACCGGCGTCTCGATGAACGGCTCCCCCGACGATGCAGCCGCCGAGGCGAACAGCGGGCCTCGCTGCTCGAGGGTCGCTGCGGTGGTCTGGGTCTCGTCGCGCTGCTCGTTCACGTGCTCCATTTTCTCACCTCTGTAGAAGTCCGGGGACGCGGCGCATCCGGCTTCCGTGAGCGCAGAGGCCCGACGACGTAGGCTTGACCAGTTGCCGCCTGCACCACGGGCGGCCGCACCCCCCGACCCAGATCCCACGGGAGCTCATCAGTGCCTGGAGAGAACCTCACCCGCATCGAAGCGCATGAGCGCCGTGCCGTCGTCGACACGCGCTCCTACGAGGTCTCGCTCGACCTCACGAAGGGCGCGGAGATCTTCGGATCGCGCAGCGTCGTGCGATTCGCGGCGACCCCCGGAGCGTCCACCTTCATCGACCTGATCGCGCGCGAGGTGCGCGAGATCACGCTGAACGGCCGCGAGCTCGACCCCGCCGCCGTCTTCCACGACTCGCGCATCCAGCTCGACCAGCTCGAGGAGGAGAACGAGCTGGTGGTGGACGCGGACTGCCTCTACACGAACACGGGCGAGGGCCTGCACCGGTTCGTCGACCCCGTCGACGACGAGGTGTACCTGTACTCGCAGTTCGAGGTGCCGGACTCGCGCCGGATGTTCGCGGTGTTCGAGCAGCCCGATCTCAAGGCGACGTTCCAGTTCACCGTCACGGCCCCCGCCGGATGGAAGGTCGTCTCCAACGCTCCGACGCCCGAGCCGATCCCCCACGACGACGGCCAGAACGCCACGTGGGGCTTCGCGCCCACGCAGCGCATCTCGTCCTACATCACGGCGCTCGTGGCGGGGCCGTACGAGGAGACCCGCTCGGAGCTCACCAACTCGGAGGGCCGGGTCATCCCCCTCGGCATCTTCGCGCGCAAGAGCCTCTGGCAGCACGTCGACGCCGACTACATCTTCGAGAAGACGCGCCAGGGCTTCGCCTACTACGAGGACAAGTTCGGCTACCCGTACCCGTTCGAGAAGTACGACCAGCTCTTCGTGCCCGAGTTCAACGCCGGTGCGATGGAGAACGCGGGCGCCGTGACGTTCACGGAGACGTACGTCTTCCGCAGCAAGGTCACCGACGCCGTCAAGGAGCGGCGCGTCGTGACGATCCTGCACGAGCTCGCGCACATGTGGTTCGGCGACCTGGTCACCATGAAGTGGTGGAACGACCTGTGGCTCAACGAGTCGTTCGCCGAGTGGGCCTCGACCATCGCCACCGCCGAGGCGACCGAGTGGACCGAGGCCTGGACGACGTTCAACGCCATGGAGAAGACCTGGGCCTACCGCCAGGACCAGCTCCCGTCCACGCACCCCGTCGTCGCGGAGATCAACGACCTCGAGGACGTCCAGGTCAACTTCGACGGCATCACGTACGCCAAGGGCGGATCGGTGCTGAAGCAGCTGGCCGCCTGGGTCGGGATCGACGCGTTCTTCTCGGGCGTCGGCGCCTACTTCGCCAAGCACGCCTTCGGCAACACCGAGCTGAGCGACCTGCTCGTCGAGCTGGAGCGGACCAGCGGGCGCGACCTGTCCGGATGGTCCGCGAAGTGGCTCGAGACCGCCGGCGTCAACACGCTGTCGCCCGTGATCGACGAGGCGGCCGACGGCACGATCTCGCGCTTCGCGATCACGCAGACCGCCCCGGCGGACTACCCGACCATCCGCCCGCACCGCCTGGGCATCGGGTTCTACGACCTCGTCGACGGCGCGCTCACGCGCACCCACCACGTCGAGCTCGATGTGGACGGGGACCTCACGGAGGTGCCCCAGCTCAAGGGCGCCCGCCGCCCGGCGCTCGTCCTGCTCAACGACGAGGACCTGGCCTACGCCAAGATCCGCCTGGACGACCGCTCCCTGGTGACGGCGATCGACCACCTGGCCGACATCGCCGACCCGCTGGCCCGGTCGCTCGTGTGGGGCGCCGCGTGGGACCAGACCCGGGACGCCGAGTCCGCAGCGGCCGACTACATCGACCTCGTGCTGCGCAACATCGGCCGCGAGACCGAGTCGACCACGATCCGCACCACGCTCGCGCAGCTGCAGCTCGCCGCGAACGCGTACGTCGCGCCCGAGGGCCGCGAGGCGGCGCGCGCGAAGGTCGCCGAGGGACTGTGGCGGCTGGCGCAGGCCGCGGAGGCCGGCAGCGACGCGCAGCTCCAGTTCGTGACGGCCTTCGCCTCCGCCGCGTCCACCCCGGCGCAGTGGGAGACCGTCCGGCAGCTCCGCTCGGGCGAGATCGCGCTCGACGGCCTCGCGATCGACACCGACCTGTCGTGGCAGCTGCTGGTCTCCCTCGCGGCCGGCGGCATCGCCGACGACGCCGCGATCGACGAGGCCCTGGCCGCCGACAACACGGCGAAGGGCGGCGAGTTCGCCGTGCAGGCGCGCGCCGCGATCCCCACCCCCGAGGCCAAGGCCGCGGCGTGGGCGTCGCTGGTCGAGCAGGACACGCTGCCGAACACGCTCGTGCGCGCCGCGTCGGTCGGCTTCGTGCACCCGGCGTCGCGGCACCTGCTGCCGGAGTACACGACGCGCTACTTCGACATGCTGCTGCCCATCTGGGAGTCGCGCTCGTACAAGATCGCCGAGTACCTGTGCGAGCTGCTCTACCCGGCGCCGCTCGCCGACGCCGAGCTCCTGACCGCGACGCGCGCCTGGCTCGCCGAGAACCCCGAGGCCCCCGCGGCGCTGCGCCGCATCGTGCTCGAGAACCTCGCGGGCGTCGAGCGCGCGCTGGCCGCCCAGGCGCGCGACGCCGAGTGATGGTCGTCTGACCCGCCTCGATCTCCCGGCGAGCCCCGGCACCGCGCACAGCGGGCGCCGGGGCTCGCCGCATACGCTGGAGGGGATGACTCCCACGATCGCCACCGACACCGCCGAAGACGTCAAGCCCTTCTCCGAGCAGGCGCTCGCGCTGCTGATCGAGATCGGCTGGAAGCTCGTCCACATCGCGGCCATCATCCTGGTGTGCGCGCTGATCGCGTGGCTGCTGCGTTCGCTGATCCGGCGCGTGGTCGACCGCATCGTCCGCGGCGCCAAGAGCCGCGCCAAGGTCGACGACACGCGTGCCCTGGAGCGCTCCCCGCTCGCCTCCGTGCGACTGGTGCAGCGCACCCGCACGCTCGGCTCCATCCTGCACAACATCGTCAACACGACGATCGTCATCATCGCGCTGATCCTGATCGTGAAGGCGATCGATCCGAACCTGCTCGGCTCGTTCGCGCTCATCAGCGCGGCGATCGGCGCGGGCCTCGGCTTCGGCGCGCAGAACATCGTCAAGGACGTGCTGAACGGCATCCTGATCGTCGCCGAGGACCAGGTCGGCATCGGCGACGTCGTCGACCTCGGGCTCGCGACCGGCGTCGTCGAGTTCGTCAGCGTCCGGATCACCCACGTGCGCGACGTGAACGGCACCCTCTGGTACGTCCGCAACGGCGAGGTCACGCGCATCGGCAACATGTCGCAGGGCTGGTCGCGCGTCGTGATCGACCTGGGCCTGCCCGCCGACGTCGACATCGACGAGGTCGAGCACGCGCTGCTCGCCACCGCGGAGGAGCTCGCGAAGGACGCGCGCTGGCGCTCCCGCATCGTCGACCACCCCGAGGTGTGGGGGCTCGAGTCCGTCGACGGGGACACGCTCAGCATCCGGCTCGTGCTGCGGGCCAAGCCCAGCGCGAAGGACGACGTCGCGCGCGAGCTCCGGATGCGCCTGCGCGACGCCGTGCACGCCCTGGGACTGGAGCTGCCGTCCCTCACGACCGTCACGCTCGAGGGCGCCGACGGCGCGCTGCGCGTGCGCGGCGCGAACCCGCCCCGCACCGAGCCCCAGCCGCTGCCGGAGCGCCCGTCGTGGCGGCCCCGGGGCAGGAACGGCGCGGGACCTGTCACGAAGCCGGCCGCCGAGGACGCCGGGGCCGACGCCCCGGTCGACGACACGGCGCCCTCCTCCGACGCCCCCGAGCTCGCGTCCGACGGCGACGGCCCGCACCCGCACGGAAAGGACACCGCGCTGTGACGATGGGAATCCGGCCCGAGGGCCACGGCGAGCACCCGTCGACCACGTTCTACGAGGCGGTGGGCGGCCACGAGACGTTCGTGAAGCTGGTGGACGTGTTCTACCGCGGCGTCGCGGAGGACCCGGTCCTCAAACCCATGTACCCCGAGGAGGACCTGGGCCCAGCCAAGGAGCGTCTCACCCTGTTCCTCGAGCAGTACTGGGGCGGCCCGACGACGTACAGCGAGAACCGCGGCCACCCGCGCCTGCGCATGCGGCACATGCCCTTCCACGTGAACCCCGACGCGCGCGACCGCTGGCTGAAGCACATGCGCAAGGCGGTCGACGAGCTCGGCCTGTCGCCGCTGCACGAGGCCACGCTCTGGGACTACCTCGAGCGCGCCGCCCAGGCCATGGTCAACACGTTCGAGCCCACACCTCCCTCCGGTCGTTGAGCGGAGCCACGAAGGAGCGGAGTCGAAACGCCTGAAGCCGCCGCCCGGGCTAGAGCGAACTCCCGGTGCGGCGCACGGGGGTGAGACCCGTGGCGGCCGGGCCGCGGGTGAGGATATGGCCGCGGTGCAGCGTCACGCGCGTCCATCGGCCCGACGACGTCACGCGCGCGTCCTCCTCGCCCCCGATGAAGCCGAGCGAGAACGCGGCGAACGCGACGCCGAGCGGCAGGCCGAGCAGCGCCTCGTCGGGGGCGCCCCAGACGTCTCCCCGGATGGCGCGGACCACGTCCTCGCCGGCGTCGGTCGGCACCCGCTCCGCGACCGCGGCGATCCCCCACTGCGCGCGGGACGCGAGCGTGGCGGCGGCGATCGTGCCGACCGGCTCCCAGCCGGCGCGCGGCGGCGCGATGCCGGCCCAGGCGGGCGCCAGCGCGGTCTCCGGCAGGCCCAGCGCGGCGGCGTCGTCGGTCTCGGAGAGCTCCGACACCACCAGGTCGCACTGGAGCTCGGGGTCGGCCGCGACGACGCGCATCCCGATCACGGTCGGGGTGCGGTCCAGAAGCCCTCGGGGCGCGAGCGCGGCCGTCGACATGGCGAGCACGCCGCCCGCCGCCTGCAGCCGCACGCCCTCGTCGCCGGTCCTCGCTGCGCGGCGCGCGAAAGTCAGGGCATCCTGGGCGGTGGGGGCGTCTGCGAGGACGAGGCGTGCGGTCACTGGATCAAGCCTAGGCGTCCGAAACCTAGACTGAGCAGGTGACAGACGCCACCCGACCGGATGCCCCCGCTGCCGACCCGATCGACGTGCTCCTCCGCGTCCTCTCGCTCGGCGAGACCGGCGCCCGCACGAGCGAGGACATCTTCACGGGCTCGTCCCACCCGATGCCCGGCGGACGGGTCTTCGGCGGCCAGGTGCTGGGCCAGTGCGTCGTCGCGGCGGGGCGGACGCTCCCCGACGATCGCGCTCCCCATTCGTTCCACGGCTACTTCCTGCGCCCCGGCGACGTGCGCAAGCCGCTCACGTTCGCCGTGGACCGGATCCACGACGGCCGATCGTTCTCGCGGCGCCGCATCCAGGCGTTCCAGGACGGCGAGCCGATCTTCTCGGGCATCGCCTCGTTCCAGGATGAAGACCCCGGCCTCGAGCACCAGCTGCCGATGCCCGACGTGCCCGGGCCCGAGGATCTGCCGGGTCCGTCCGACGTCGTGCGCGGGCGTCCGGAGGCCGCCCTCATCATCCGGGCGAACCCGATCGAGGTGCGCCACGTCGAGGGCGACATCTACCTCGAGGCCGCGGAGCGCGCGCCCCGGCAGGCGGTGTGGACGCGCCTGCGGCGGCCGATCGGGGACGACCCGCTGCTGCACCGCGCGGCGCTCGCGTATCTCACGGACTTCACGATCCAGGAGTCCGTGCTCCGCGCGCACGGGCTGTCCTGGGCGACGCCGGGCATCAAGACCGCGAGCCTCGACCACGCGATCTGGTGGCACCGCTTCGGGCGCGCCGACGAGTGGATGCTCTACGTGCAGGAGTCGCCGAGCGCGCGCGGCGGGCGCGGACTCACGCAGGGACGCCTGTACGCCCGCGACGGCGAGCTGCTCGCCACGGTGGCGCAGGAGATCATGCTGCGCGTGCCCGAGCGCGGCTGATCAGCCGCGGGACCTCACGCCTGGTTCAGGCAGGCCTCGAGCGCGACCCAGCCGAGCATCGCGCACTTGATGCGCATCACGTACTTCGCGACGCCCTGGAACGCCGCCGCGTCCTCGAGCGACTCCGGCGGCTCGCCGGCGCCACGGGAGCGCAGCATGGTGCGGAACTCCTCGATGCGCTCGAGTGCGTCCGCCTTGGGCGCGCCCGCGAGCATGTCGGCCATGACCGACGCGGACGCCATCGAGATGCTGCAGCCCTGCCCCTCCCACACGAGCTCCGAGATCCGCCCGTCGGCGTCGAGCGTGACGCCCATCGTGATCTCGTCCCCGCAGGACGGGTTGAGCTCGTGGTGCGTGTGCGCGGTCGTGGACGGGTCGCCCTTGCCGACCGGGTTGCGGGAGTGATCCAGGATCAGTTCGCGGTACAGGCTCTCGAGCTCGGCGCTCATCGGTCCGCTCCGAAGAATCCGCGCACCTCGGCGAGGGCCGCGCCAAAGCTGGCCACGTCGTCGGCGGTCGTGTACACGTAGGCGCTCGCCCGCGTGGTCGCGGCGACGCCCAGCGCGCGATGCAGCGGCTGCGCGCAGTGATGTCCGGTGCGCACGGTGATCCCCCGATCGTCCAGGAACTGGCCGACGTCGTGCGCGTGCACGCCGTCGACGACGAAGCTCACCAGGCCGGCGCGCTCGGCGCCCGCCTGCGGGCCCACGAGCCGCACGCCCGGCACGGCGAGGACGGCGTCGACGAGCAGGCCGGCCATCTCGGCCTCGTGCGCGCGGACGCGGTCCATGCCGATGCCGGAGAGGTGCTCGGCGGCCGCGCCGAAGCCGACGGCCTGCGTGACCGGCTGCGTGCCGGCCTCGAAGCGCTGCGGCGACGGCAGGAACTCGGCGTCGTCGAGCGTCACGGTGGTGATCGTGGACCCGCCGGTCCGCGCCGGGGGCAGCGCGTCGAGCAGCTCGGCGCGTCCGTACAGGGCGCCGACGCCGGTCGGGCCGAGCATCTTGTGGGCCGAGAAGGCGGCGAAGTCGACCCCGAGGGCGCCGAGGTCAAGCGGGAGGTGCGGCGCGGACTGGCACGCGTCGAGGACGGTCAGGGCACCCGCCGAGCGGGCGATCTCCACGACGTCGGCGACCGGGGCGATGTGGCCGGTCACGTTCGAGACGTGCGCGAAGGCGACGATCCGCGTGCGATCCGACACGAGGGCCGCGAGGTCGTCGACCGACCAGACGCCGTGCTCGTCGACCGGCACCGCGCGCAGGATCGCGCCCGTGCGGCGCGCGAGGCGCTGCCACGGGATGAGGTTGGCGTGGTGCTCGGCCGTGGTCACGACGATCTCGTCGCCGGGCTTCAGGGCCAGCTCGGGCGCGCCGAGCCCGGCGGACGCGTCCGACAGGCCGAGGGCGACCACGTTCAGCGCGTCGGTGGCGTTCTCGGTGAAGACGATCTCGCGCTCCCCCGCGCCGACGAACCTCGCGATCCTCTCGCGCGCGCCCTCGAACGCCCAGGTCGCCTCACCCGTCGCCATGCTGGAGCCGCGGTGCACGGCCGCGTACTCGGTGCGCGCGAAGGCGTCCTCGGCCTCGAGCACGGCGTCCGGTCGCTGGGACGTCGCCGCGGAGTCGAGGTAGACGCGGTCCGCGTGCGCGCGAAGGTACGGGTATCGCTCGCGCGCGAAGGCGTCGGCGGTGCTGATGGTCATGAGGCTCCCTGGTCGGCGAGAAGGCCGTCTTCCAGTCTCCCGCATCCTGAGGCCGCGCGGGTCGTCGCGGATGCGGTCAGCGGCGGCCGAAGGCGATCGGCTCCTCGACGTACGGCGCCCAGGCGTCGCGCACGGCCGCCGGAAGCCATGTGGGCCGGCCGCTGGCGGTGTCGACGAGCACCACCACGGCTGAGGCGCGGGCGTAGAGCTCCTGCGGCTCGCCGCCGGCGGGACTGAACACCTCGTAGCAGACCTCGGCGCTCGAGCCACCGATCCGCCCCAGCCACAGCTGCACGTCGAGCGGCTTGTGGCCGTACGGCACCGGCTTGAGGTACTCGATCTCCTGCCGTGCGATGAGGGTCGCGACGGCGCCGCCGCCCTCAAGCACGTCGGCGTCGAATACGGCCGTGGGCGCCTGGTCGGCGGGATCCTCGGACCGCCAGAAGGCGCGCAGGCGCGCCTCCTCGAGCAGCTTCAGCATCGACGTGTTGTTCACGTGCCCGAGCGCGTCGAGGTCTCCCCAGCGACGGTGGATCGGGATGTGGACGCGGGTCATGCGCGCTGCTCGAGGAGGCGGCGCATCAGTCGCGCGTCAGCTTGCGGTGCGTGGTGCGGTGCGGGCGGGCCGCCTCCGGGCCGAGGCGCTCGATCTTGTTCGCCTCGTACGACTCGAAGTTGCCCTCGAACCAGTACCACTGCGCCGGGTTCTCGTCCGTGCCCTCGTACGCCAGGATGTGCGTCGCGATGCGGTCGAGGAACCACCGGTCGTGCGTGATGACCACGGCGCAGCCCGGGAAGTCGAGCAGCGCGTTCTCGAGCGAGCTCAGGGTCTCGACGTCGAGGTCGTTGGTCGGCTCGTCGAGGAGCAGGAGATTGCCGCCCTGCTTGAGCGTGAGCGCGAGGTTCAGGCGGTTGCGCTCACCGCCCGACAGCACGCCGGCCTTCTTCTGCTGGTCCGGGCCCTTGAAGCCGAACTTCGACACGTAGGCGCGCGACGGGATCTCGGTCTTTCCGACCGTGATGATGTCCAGACCGTCCGAGACGACCTCCCACAGCGTCTTGTCGGGGTCGATGTTGGAGCGGTTCTGATCGACGTAGCTGATCTTGACCGTCTCGCCGATCTTCAGCTCGCCGCCGTCGAGCGGCTCGAGGCCCACGATCGTCTTGAACAGCGTGGTCTTGCCGACGCCGTTCGGGCCGATGATGCCGACGATGCCGTTCGGGGGGAGGTTGAAGCTGAGGTTCTCGATCAGCGTGCCGCGGCTGTCGAAGCCCTTCTTCAGGTTCTTCGCGTCGATCACCACGCTGCCGAGGCGCGGGCCGGCCGGGATCTGGATCTCCTCGAAGTCCAGCTTCCGCGTGCGCTCGGCCTCGGCCGCCATCTCCTCGTAGCGCTGCAGACGGGCCTTGGACTTCGCCTGGCGGCCCTTCGCGCTGCTGCGCACCCACTCGAGCTCCTCCTTGAGGCGCTTCTGGAGCTTGGCGTCCTTCTTGCCCTGGACCTCGAGGCGGTCGGCCTTCTTCTCGAGGTAGGTCGAGTAGTTGCCCTCGTAGGGATAGAGGCGCCCGCGGTCGACCTCGGCGATCCACTCCGCGACGTGGTCGAGGAAGTACCGGTCGTGGGTGATCGCGATGACCGCGCCCTTGTACGCCTGCAGGTGCTGCTCGAGCCACAGCACGCTCTCGGCGTCGAGGTGGTTGGTCGGCTCGTCCAGGAGCAGCAGGTCGGGCTTCTGGAGCAGCAGCTTCGCGAGCGCCACGCGGCGGCGCTCACCACCCGACAGCGGCGCGATCGCCGCGTCGGCCGGCGGCGTGCGCAGCGCGTCCATGGCCTGCTCGAGCTGCGAGTCGAGGTCCCAGCCGTCGGCCGCGTCGATCTCCTCCTGCAGCGTGCCCATCTCGGCCAGCAGCGCGTCGAAGTCGGCGTCCGGCTCGGCCATCAGCGCGGAGATCTCGTTGAAGCGGTCGACCTTCGCCTTGATGGCGATGCCGTCCTGGATGTTCTCCAGGACCGTCTTCGACTCGTCGAGCTCGGGCTCCTGCATCAGGATGCCGACGCTGTAGCCGGGGGTCAGCTTCGCCTCGCCGTTCGACGGCGTGTCGAGGCCCGCCATGATCTTGAGGATCGTGGACTTTCCGGCGCCGTTGGGACCGACCATGCCGATCTTCGCACCGGGCAGGAACGCCATCGTCACGTCGTCGAGGATGAGCTTGTCGCCCACCTTCTTGCGGGCGCGCACCATTGAGTAGATGTATTCAGCCATTTGGCTCCCAGTCTAGGGCGCTGACCCTGGACGGATGGGGCGCATGCGGCCCGCGCGGCGCCGCGGCGGCGACCCGCGGCTCACCAGTCGATGGGACGGGTCTCCCCCACCAGGCACATGGTGCCCTCCTCGAGGGCGGGCAGCACTCGCGTGACGGCCTCGCCGATGTCGGGACCGACCTGGCCGACCAGGCACTCGTCGCCCCACAGGACCGAGAACTGCAGGGACTCAGCGGGGTTGCCGACCGTGCTCAGGTCCTCGGTGACCTGCATGGCCGCCTTGTCGAATCCGGCGGCGACGAGCGCGTCGACGTAGGCACGCCCCTCGGCGCGGCGGTCCGAGGCCCACACCCGCTCGGCGACCTCGGTGAAGAGGGCCAGGTTGTCGGCGGCGGTGCCGTCGGGCACCAGTGCCGTCGGCCCCTCCGCGGGCTCCGACGGCGCGACCGATGCCGTCGCCGAGGCGGACGGCGCGGCCGGGGCCGAGACCGTCGGCGCGTCGGACCGGCCCGGGCGGGGCGCGTCGGCGGCGCACCCCGCGAGCATCGCGGCCGTCGCGAGCACCGTCGCCACGGCGCCCGCCCGGGTGCGGCCGTGCCTCGGGCGGCGGCTCGCCGTCGCGGAGGGGTCGCGTCGCGGGGTCACGCCGCCGAGTCTAGGGTGGCCGCGCGGCGGCTCAGAACGGCGTGGCGTCGGCGAGCTCGGGATCCGGAAGCGTCTCCGCCTCGGGATCGTCCGCGCCGGCGGTGGACTGCGCCGGCGCCCAGTCGTCCTGCACGCCCTCCTGCGCGCCGCTCGCGCCCTGAGCGTCCGCGGCCGCGCTGCGCGGCGCCCTGCGCTGGAAGGCCGTCGTGCCGAACCGCAGGTCGTGGCCGAGCGCGTCGGCGTCGACCTCCGCCTCCATGCCCTTGCGACCGTCGGACTCCCACGTGCGCAGGCGCAGCCGGCCCGACACGACGACGCGTTCGCCCTTGTGCAGCGACGCCGCGGCATTGTCGGCCAGCCCGCGGTACGCCGAGACGCTGTACCAGTTGGTGGCGCCGTCGACCCATGCGTTCGCCGCGCGGTCGTACCTCCGTGTGGGGCTCGCGAGCCGGAAGCGCGTCACGGCGATGCCGCTCGGCAGCGTGTTCCGCTCGGGCTCGGTCGCGATGTTGCCGGTGATCGTGATGATGTCGCCCATGGTCGTCCCTTCTCTCGCCGGAGACGTCTCCGGTCGGCCGCTGGTCGGCCTCGGGACGACTGTGACGCGACAGACGGCCCCGGATGCGGCTCCGCCCCCGTTCCGTGGGGAACGGGGGCGGATCCGACGCCTGGGGACGAGCCCCGCGATCGTCAGGCGACGTACTCCGCGAACCGGGCGCGCACCTTGTTGACCTTCGGGACGGCCACCGCCAGGCAGTAGCCCTGGTTCGGGTTCTTCGCGAAGAAGTCCTGGTGGTAGTCCTCCGCGTCGTAGAACGCGCCGAGCGGCTCGATCCGGGTGACGATCGTCCCCTCCACGTCGCCGATCGGCGCATCCCAGATCTCGGAGGCGCGCTCGCGCGCGGCCTCGAACTGCTCGCGCTGCGCGTCGTCCGCGGGGAACATCGCCGAGCGGTACTGCGTGCCGGTGTCGGCCCCCTGGTGGTTCAGCTGCCGAGGGTCGTGCATCGTGAAGAACGCGTCCAGGATGACGTCGGCCGGGATGCGCTCGGGATCGAACGTGACCTTGACCGCCTCGGCGTGACCGGTCGTGCCGGTGCACACCAGCTCGTAGCTCGGGTGAGGCACGGCTCCGCCCGTGTAGCCCGAGACGACGCTCTCGACCCCGGACAGCGCGCGATACGCCGCGTCCAGGCACCAGAAGCATCCGCCGGCCAGAACGAAGGTCTGCATGTCCAACTCCTCTCGCCGCCGAATGCGGCACATCCTTCACAACGCTACGCGTCCGCAGGTGTTCCGGGGTCCCGGCCGATGTCGGCGGCCCCCCGTACCGTCTGTCGCGAGAGGAGCACTCATGCACGACACCGCACTCGCCCCAGCCGCGCCCGTCATCCCGGTCCCCGCCCCGGCCGTCCGAGGACGCGAGACGCTCGTGCGCGCCGGCGCCGCCCTCTGGCGCGTCGTGGGGCGCGGCGGCACCGTGATCGGCCACCTGCGGGTCGTCGAGCACCCGCTCGGCACGCGGTACCGCGCGGAGAGGCTGCAGGCGGCCACCGCGCGCTTCCTCGTCGTCGGCGAGTTCTGGTCGGCCGACGAGGCGGTCGCGAGCCTGCGCGTGTGACGCGCAGCGGCGCGGCTCAGACGACGGCGTCGAGCGGAGCGGCCTCGCCGGCCTCGGCTCCCCCGTCGGCGACGTCGCGCCAGGCGTCGACCAGCATCAGCGCGGCGCGGTCGAGCACCGGCGCCGGAGCCGTGAAGGGCACGCGGATGTGGCGCTCGTGACCGCCGCCGACCGAGAACCTGGGCCCGGCTGACAGCAGCAGGCCGCGCCGCCGCGCGGCGAGCGTGAGCGCCGAGCTGCGCGGGGCGCCGAGGCCCACCCACAGGGCGACCCCGCCGGCGACCGACGGGATGTCCCATTCCGGCACCGCGGGTCCCAGCACGCGCACGAGCGCGTCGCGCCCCTCGCGCAGCAGCTGGGACCGCTGGATCAGGATGTCCCCCATGCGCGGCAGGAGCCGCTCGGCGACCGCCTGCTCGAACTCGGGCGTGCCGAGATCCGTGGTCGGCCGAGCGGCGGCGAGCCTGCGGATCATGTCGACGTCGGCGCGGATCCAGCCGATCCGCAGACCGCCCCACACCGTCTTGCCGAACGAGCCCAGCGTGATCACGCCCTCGCCCGCGTCGACGGACGCGAACGGCAGCGGCGAGATCACCCGTTCGACGCCGAGCTCCGCGGTGGTCTCGTCGACGATCACGTGGGCGCCGACCGATCGCGCGAGCTCGGCGATCCGCCCTCTCGCCTCGACCGCCATCGACTCGCCGGTGGGGTTGTGGAAGTCCGGCATGAGGTACAGGGCGGTGGGGCGCGAGCGCAGGATGGCGTGCTCCGCGCGCTCCAGATCCCACCCCTCGCCCACGGTCACCGGGACGCCGACCAGCCGCGCGCCCTGCCGCGCGAACGCCTCCGCGGCGTGCGGGTAGGTGGGCGTCTCGAGCAGCACGCGGTCGCCGCGCGCGACGAGCAGCGTGGCGACCAGCGAGATCGCGCTCTGGGCGCCGTTCGTGACCAGGATCTGCGCGGCCTCGGTGGGAAGGCCGCGCTCGGTGTAGCGCCGCGCGATCGCCTCGCGCAGCCCGCGGCGGCCGGTCACGTCGTAGCCGGGCCGGGCCATCAGGGCGGGGGCATCGCCGGCCGTCTCGGCGTACACGGCCGCGAGCCCGGGCCATGCCGCGGGACTCGCCTGCTGCAGGTCGACCATGCCCTCGTCCGCGGCGATCCGGCCGAGGTCGCGGCGGCCCAGCGGGCGCGTGATGCTGCCCGAGCCGCGGACGCTGTCGATGTGCCGGCTCGCGCGCAGGCTGCGGTATGCGGCCGCCACGGTCGTCCGGCTCACGCCGAGGCGCGACGCGAGCTCCCGCTCGGCGGGCAGCGCCGTGTGCGGCGCGATCCGGTTGTCCAGGCACAGCAGCCGGATCGCATCCGCGAGGGCCTCGTAGGCGGGCTCGCGCGTGCGCCAGGGGCCGAGCAGCGCGTCCAGCGCTCGGGCGGAGAGTCGGGAGTCGAGCATGGAGCCACCATAGCCGGATTGGCCTCTTTACCGAAGGCCAATCTCGCGGTGGACTGATGGCATGCCCGCACCCTCCGCCGACCCGTCCGCGCCGCCCCGCTCCCTCGCCCGCCGCATCGTCCAGCTCCTCGTCGGCCTCCCTCTCTACGGGGTGGGCGTGGCCCTGACCGTGGAGGCGGGCGTGGGTCTGGATCCGTGGACCGTCCTGGCGGAGGGCCTGTCCGTGCGCACCGGCATCGGCATCGGATGGGTGACGATCCTGATCGGCGCGCTCGTGCTGCTCGCCTGGATCCCGCTCCGCGAGCGGCCGGGGATGGGCACGATCCTCAACATCCTGATCGTCGGCGCGGCCCTGCAGGTGACGCTCGACCTGATGCCGCCGATCGACGCCCTGGGCTGGCGCATCGCCGCGCTGTTCGGCGGAATCGCCCTGGTCGGCCTCGCGTCGGGCCTGTACATCGGCGCGCGCTTCGGGGCCGGCCCGCGGGACGGGCTCATGACCGGCCTGCATCGCCGGGCCGGCTGGCCCGTCTGGCGCGCTCGCGCGACCGTGGAGCTCACGGTCCTGGCGCTCGGGTGGCTTCTGGGCGGCACGGTGGGCTGGGGCACGGTCGCGTTCGCGGTGCTGATCGGCCCGTGCGTGGACGTGGCGCTGCGCCTGCTCGACACGCGCGCACCCCGCGCACGCGCGAACCCCGCGCCCGTCCCTGCATGACCGGGCGAGCGCGGGGTTCGTCGCCCGCATCGAGCGGGCGTGCTCCGGTGGCTCAGTGCTCCCGGAACTCGGGGCGTGCGGACCCCGGTCGCAGGTGCGAGGTCAACGCGTTCTTGGCGATGTCCAGCGACGGATACTGACCGATCGGCGCCTCCGCGCCGCTCATGGTCACCGCCCAGGACCCGTCGTCGACCTCCCGGATCGATCCGACGGCCCCGTTCGGTCCGTACGCCACATAGAGACGCCGTGTGTGCGTCGTCATCATCGTCGACTCCTTCCGCTCGCCTCGCACGTTACGCCCGCGAACGGATGGGCGGAACCCCTTGACATCGGTGGGCGCACTCCCGCAGCGATGTCGGAGGTATGTTCTAATGTCGCGGGCATGGATCGCGAGCGGAAGTATGAACTCCAGGCGAAGCACCGGCAGCGGAATTTTCTGCGGGTGGCGAAACACCTCCAGAGTCATCCCTGCAGCGATTGCGGCGAGGCCGACATCCTCGTGCTCGAGTTCGATCACCTCCCTGGCACGGACAAGCGCTTCGACATCGCGCGCGCCGTGAGCGCGTCGACGCGCTCCTGGTCCGCCATCGAAGCTGAGATCGCCAAGTGCGAGGTCGTCTGCGCGAACTGTCATCGACGGCGCACAGCCGATCGTGCCGGTTTCCGACGGGCGCTCCTCCAGCGCTCAGGCACGCCGATCCACGACTCCGACCTAGAACCGCCGTCGCGCTTCCGGGTGCCACACGGCGGCGGCGCGCGCGGACGCCACAGATGCGAGTGCGGCCTTTGCGTGGAGCGACGCCGCGCCTACGCACGACAGTCCTACGCGGCGCGGCGGGAACGTCGGCGGACAGTCGGCACGCCTCGCCAGGAACCTCCCGCTACCCTTGACGATGACCCCCAGTAGCTCAGCTGGACCAGAGCGTCGAACTTCTAATTCGAATGTCGCAGGTTCGAATCCTGCCTGGGGGGCAGAGCGCCCGCGTCGGCGTGCGTCGGCGGCCGTCGATAGGCTGGATCGCATGGTAGGCGCCTCCGAGAACGACCGGCTCGTCTGGATCGACTGCGAGATGACGGGCCTCGACCTCGCGGTCGACGAGCTGGTCGAGATCGCGATCGTCGTGACCGACTTCGAGCTGCGGATCCTCGACCCCGGTTTCCAGGTCGTCATCAAGCCGTCGCAGGCAGCGCTCGATCACATGGGCGAGTTCGTCACGGAGATGCACCGGAAGTCGGGTCTGCTGGACGAGATCCCGGGCGGCGTGCCGCTCGAGGAGGCCGAGCGCCTCGCGCTCGAGTACATCCGCCGCTTCGCCCCCCAGGAGCGCAAGGCCCCGCTGGCCGGCAACACGATCGGCACCGACCGGATGTTCCTGGCCAAGTACATGCCCCAGGTCGACACCTACCTGCACTACCGGAACGTCGACGTCTCGAGCGTCAAGGAGCTGTCGCGGCGCTGGTTCCCGCGGGCGTACATCCACGCGCCCGCGAAGGACGGCGGCCACCGCGCACTCGCGGACATCCTGGAGTCCATCCGCGAGCTCGAGTACTACCGTCGCGCCGTGTTCGTGGCCGAGCCGGGTCCCACCAGCGACGCGGCACGCGCGATCGCTTCGTCGGTCGTTTCGTCATTTGCCTCGGACATGTGACAGAATGAAGAGGTTGTCCCCGAGACATCGGGGGCCACGGTGGCTGTAGCTCAGTTGGTAGAGCACCGCGTTGTGGTCGCGGGGGTCGCGGGTTCAAGCCCCGTCAGCCACCCCACTCACTCCTGGCGGAAGTCCTCATGATCGACATGGACGCCGACGCTTTCGAGCGGCTCGTCGTCGACGAGCTCGATCGGCTGCCCGACGACATGGTCGACGGGCTGGACAACGTCGTGTTCGTCGTCGAGGATCGCCCGGAGGACGGATCGCTCGATCTGTTCGGGCTCTACGACGGGCTCGCGCTCACCGAGCGGGATCGATACGGCATGGGCGAGCTCCCGGACCGGATCATCGTGTACCGCGAGCCGCATCTCGCCGCGTGCGAGACGGAGGACGAGCTGCGAGACGAGATCCACACGACGCTGGTGCACGAGATCGCGCACTTCTACGGGATCGACGACGAGCGCCTGCACGAGCTGGGGTGGGCGTGATGGCCGGCGCCGCGCTCCCCGACCTCCATGAGGACGTCCGGCTCCACGAGCAGGAGGCCGCCGACGTCCCCTGGCAGACCGTGGTCTGGAACGACCCGGTCAACCTCATGAGCTACGTCGTCCGCGTGTTCCGCGAGTACTTCGGGTACAGCGTCGAGCGGGCGACCCAGCTGATGCTCGCGGTCCACAATGAGGGACACGCGGTCGTCGCCGAAGGCGCCCGCGAGCAGATGGAGCTGCACGCGCAGGCCATGCACGACTACGGCCTGTGGGCCACCGTACGGAGGAGCCCCCCGTGAGCGACAGGATCGTCCTGCTGACCCTGACCCGCATCGAGGTCACGCACCTCGCCGACCTCGTGCGGCAGTTCGCGGATCTCGTGGACAGCACGCCCACGCTCCCGGATCCCGCGATCGAGCGGCTCACGCCGGACGTGTATCCCGAGGACCCGGAGGCGTCCCGCGAGTTCCGTGCCGTCACGCGGGCCGACCTGCTGCGCCGACGCGCGCACGACGCGCGCGTGGTGCTCGACGACCTCGCCCGGGTGGAGCGCGTGGAGGACGAGCTGGCGCCGGTCGACGTGTCGCTCGAGGGAGACAGCATCGAGTCCTGGCTGCGCACGCTGGCCGCCGTGCGCCTGGTGATCGCGAACCGTCTCGGCATCGTCGAGGACGATCAGGATCACGACCCGGACGACCCGCGTTACGGCGTGTACGACTGGCTCGGCTACCGCCTCGAGGGCCTCGTGCAGGCGGCCGAGCAGGGCGACACCGCCTGATCCGCCTCTAGAGCAGATCGAAGACGAGGTCTGCGAGCGCTCGGGGGTCGTGCGTCTCGATGTGGCGCGCCTCCTGAGCCGCCCAGCGGTCCCAGTGGGGCGCGTACGTGTCGCCATCGCGTTCGAGGGCGCGCGCCTTCCGCGAGGGCTCGGGCGCGTCGACCCACACGGCGACGTGCGCCAGACCGGCTGCGGCCGGAGTCAGAGCGCCGGAGCCCTCGACGATCAGCGGACGGTCCGGCGCGACCACGTGCGGCTCGGCGAACGCCTGCACGTCCCAGTCGAACCGGCGCCACCGCCCCTCGATCCCGGCGGCGTGCGGGACGAGCAGCCACTCGTGCGCGAGCCGCGTCCCCTCCTCGAGCCCGTCCCATCCGGGGTAGAGCGAGTCGAGCGCGACCAGCTGGGGCCGCTCCCCCGCGCGCGGCCACTCCGCTGAGAGCCGGGCGGCGAGCGTCGTCTTGCCGCTGCCGCTGCGCCCGTCGATCAGCACGCGCGGAGCCGCGACGTCCAGGCGCGCGACCGCGGTCGCGACCGCACGGAACGCGGCGTCGTGAGCGCTCGGGAAGGACTCTGCGGCGCTACTTCTTGAGGACACGGATGATGCGGGCCAGCACGCGCCCGGTGACCCAGATGAACGGGATCCCGACCGCCAGGAGCGACACGATGTTCGGCTCGAACGTGAGGGTGTCGCCGCGGCGCACGTACGCGCCGATGGGGGCCGAGAAGCCGCCGCCGCCCCCGCCGCCGTTGCCGGACTCATCCGACCCTCCGCCGAAGCCTGTCCAGGTCGCGGCGACCGGGACGATGCGCACGCCGTCGACGTCCTGCTGCTCGCCATAGGCGCTGTTCACGCCGATGTTCGCGGAGATCCTGCCGAGTTCGAGTGCGATGTTGGGCATGTCCCCACCGTACCCGTCGGCCGCTGCCGAGCGGGAGGCTTCGACCGTTTCGACTCCGCTTCGCTCCGCTCAACGACCGGTGGAGGTGCGGTCGCTCCGCTCAACGGCCGGGCAACGACCTCGTGCGAGCGAAGCGAGCGTGGAGCGAAGCGACTCCCGCAGCGCGTCAGCGCTGCCGCGGGGAGCGAAGCGAGCAGCCTCGCTCGCAAGGGTGCCGCTTGCGGCCCCGCAGCGTGCGAGACGCTTCTGAAAGAGGAACTCAGTCCGAGTCGGCAGGTGGGCGCGGGTGCGACGGGAGGTGCCGGCGGTCTTCACGTCCGAGGAAGGTCGCGCGCGTCACGGCGCCGCGCCCGAATCGGGCGAGCGCGTCGTCGAGCGTGCCCTCGATACGCTTCCAGTCCGCGTCGTCGTCCCACAGCGCCACGCCTCCCGCGCCCGCGGGCCGGAGGCGCTCCGCGCGCACCCCGATGAGGCGCACCGGCAGGCGCAGGTCCACGTTCGCGAGGAGGTCTCGCGACGCGTCCGCGATCCGCTGCCCCACGGCCGACGGCTCCGGCAGCGTGGCGGAGCGGGTGATCGTGGAGAAGTCCGAGAACCGCACCTTGATCGCGACACCCGCCGCCTCGAAGCCCGCGCGTCGCAGCCGGGCGGCGACGCGGTCGGAGAGCCGCAGCAGCTCGGCGCGCAGCAGCTCCACGTCGGCGACGTCGGTCTCGAACGTCTCCTCGTGTCCGATGCTCTTCTCGGTGCGCGAGGTCTCGACCTCGCGCACGTCGATGCCCCGCGCGAGCTGCGCCAGCCGCTCGGCGCCCGCATGGCCGACGATCCGCTCGAGCACGTGCGGCGGCGTGGTGCGGACGTCCTTGATCGTGCGGATCGCGCGCGACTCGAGCGCCTCGGCGGCCTTCGGCCCCACGCCCCAGATCGCGCGCACGGGCTTCGGGTCCAGGAACTCCTGGGTGCGGTCGGCCGGCACGATGAGCAGCCCGTCCGGCTTCGACATCGTCGACGCCATCTTGGCCACGTGCTTGGTGGCCGCCACGCCCACGCTCGCGGTGATCCCCACCTCGGCCGCGATCCGCTCGCGGATGAGCCGCGCGATCCTCCCCGGACTGCCCCACAGCCGCCGCGCCCCGCGGACGTCGAGGAACGCCTCGTCGATCGACAGAGGCTCGACCAGCGGGGTGAAGCTGCGGAACACGTCCATCACCTGCGCCGAGACGGCCTGGTACCGGTCGAAGTGCGGCAGCACCACGACGGCCTGCGGGCAGAGACGCAGCGCCTGCCCCATCGGCATCGCGGAGCGGACGCCGAAGCGCCGCGCCTCGTACGACGCGCTGGACACCACGGAGCGGCCGTCGGGCGCGCCGATCACGACCGGCTTGCCCCGCAGCGACGGGTCGTCGAGCACCTCCACCGACGCGTAGAAGGCGTCCATGTCGACGTGCAGGATGCCGGTGCCGGAGTCGTCGGCGTCATCGGGCGACACGATGCGCCCCGATCCGTCCGCTCGCCCCATGCGTCCATTCTCCCCGCGGGCGGGGACATCCGCGCTCAGCCGGCCGGATCGAACTCCGGGCCGTCCAGCAGGCCCGACGCGAGAACCCGCAGGGTCACGACGCGGGTCGCGGCCTCGCGCAGCCGGTCCTCCGGGATGTCACCGTCGCGGACGGCCGCGCCGATGCCGTCGGCCATGTCCCCCGCCGTGCGCGCGTTCGAGCCGGCCACCATGAGCACCAGGTCGGCGCCGGCCGCGATCGCGTCGACCGCGCTGTCCACCGGGTCGGCGTATCGCTCCTCGCCCGAGGCGAGGAGCATCCCCAGGTCGTCCGTGACCGCCACGCCCTCGAAGCCGAGGTCGTCGCGGAGGATCCGGTACCACTCCGGCGACACCGAGGCGGGCACGTCGTCCACGGCGGTGAAGCGGAGATGACCCGTCATCACGAGCTCCGCACCCGCCTCGATGCCCGACGCGAACGGCGGCGCGTGCTCGGCCCGCCACTCCTCGAGCGTCATGTCCGTCTCGGGGATCACGCTGTGCGAGTCGCCCGGCGCCGCGCCGTGGCCCGGGAAGTGCTTGAGCGTGGAGAACGCGTGCTGCCGCTCGCCCGCGACCGCGGCGGCCACGCGCTCGGACGCGGCGTCGGGGTCGCCGCCGAGGGTGCGCGGGCGGATGAACCCGCTGGTGGCGGTCCCGACGTCGGCGACGATCCCGAAGTTCACGCTGATGCCGGCGGCCTCGAGCAGCGCGCCGCGCGCGTCGAACGCCTCGCGGGTGGACTCGGGCGAGCGGCGCGCCAGCTCGGCGCCCGCGGGTCCGTCGTCCCACGCCAGGCGCGACACGACGCCGCCCTCCTGGTCCACGGCGACGAGCGGGGGCAGCGCGCCGTCCTCGCCGTCGATCCCGTCCGTCAGCCGTGCGAGGCCCCGAGGGTCCTTCGGCACGTTCGACCCCATCAGGATGAACCCGCCGAGATCGCGGTCGTCGACGTAGCGCGCCAGCGCGCCCGCGTCCGTGCCGCCCACGTGCCCCATCACGACGGCCGACGCGCGCTCCTCGGCGCTCATGGCGTCGACGATGAGCTCCGCCACCGCGGCCGCGATCTCCTCTCGCGAGGCGGGCGCCGGCTCCACCGTGGACGCGAGCGAGGTCGTGGCCACCGCGTCGGCCGGTGCGGGGGCCGCGGACACGGCGACGAGGCCGATCAGCGTGGCCGCGAGCCACGCCGACCGGCCTCGGTCGGGACGGAGCATGATCACGCCTCGGCGGCGCGCTCCAGGACGAGTTCGCGCACGCGCGCGGCGTCCGCCTGGCCCTTCATGGCCTTCATGACCGCGCCGATCACGGCGCCGGCGGCCTGCACCTTGCCGTCGCGGATCTTGGCGAGCACGTCGGGCTGCGAGGCGAGCGCCTCGTCGATCGCGGCGATCAGCGCGCCGTCGTCCGACACGACCGCGAGCCCGCGGGCGTCGACGACCTCCTGCGGCGATCCCTCGCCCGCGATGACGCCCTCGAGCACCTGGCGCGCGAGCTTGTCGGTGAGCGTCCCCGCGTCGACCAGGCCCTGCAGCTGCGCGACGTGCTCGGGCGACACCAGGTCGGCGGGCTCGCGCCCCTGCACGTTGGCGACGCGCGTGATCTCGCCCGTCCACCACTTGCGCGCGGCCTGCGGCGCCGCGCCGGCGGCGACCGTGGCCTCGACCTCGGCGAGCAGCCCGCCGTTCACGACGTCCTGGAACTCGAGGTCCGTGAAGCCCCAGTCGCCCTTCAGGCGACGGCGGCGTGCCGCGGGCGGCTCGGGCAGCGCGGCCCGCAGCTCCTCGATCAGCGCCGGCGTCGGCTCGACCGGGAGCAGGTCCGGCTCGGGGAAGTAGCGGTAGTCGTCGGCGTCGGACTTCGGGCGGCCCGGCGACGTCGTGCCGGTGTCCTCGTGCCAGTGGCGGGTCTCCTGCGTGATCGTGCCGCCGTCGGCGAGGATCGCCGCCTGGCGCTGGATCTCGTAGCGGACCGCGCGCTCCACGGAGCGCATCGAGTTGACGTTCTTCGTCTCGGTGCGGGTGCCGAGCTTCTGCTCGCCACGCGGGCGCAGCGACACGTTGGCGTCGCAGCGGATGTTGCCGCGCTCCATCCGCGCCTCGGAGATCCCGAGCGCGATCGCGATGTCGCGGATCGTCGCGAGATAGGCCTTGGCGAGCTCGGGCGCACGGTGCTCGGCGCCGAAGATCGGCTTGGTGACGATCTCGACCAGCGGCACGCCGGCGCGGTTGTAGTCGACGAGCGAGTACTCGGCGCCCTGGATGCGGCCGGTGGCGCCGCCGACGTGCGTCAGCTTACCCGCGTCCTCCTCCATGTGCGCGCGCTCGATCGGCACGACCACGATCTCGCCGTCGGAGAGCTCGACCTCGACCTGGCCCTCGAACGCGATCGGCTCGTCGTACTGGCTGATCTGGTAGTTCTTGCCGAGGTCCGGGTAGAAGTAGTTCTTCCGGGCGAAGCGGCTCGAGGGCGCGATCGAGCACCCGAGCGCGAGGCCCAGGCTGATCGAGGACCGGATGGCCTCCGCGTTCACCGTGGGCAGCGATCCCGGCAGCCCGAGGTCCACGGGCGCCACGAGCGTGTTGGGCTCGGCGTCGTGGTTGTCGGCGTGCGCGGGGTTGGCCGCGGGCGAGAACATCTTGGTCCTGGTGTTGAGCTCGACGTGCACCTCGAGCCCGATCACGGGCTCGAACAGCTCAAGCGCCTTGTCGAAGTCCATCAGCTTCGCGGTCGCCATCAACGGGCCGCTCCCTTCAACTCGGGCGCACGATCGAGCAGCAGCCCGCCCCACTCGTCCACCAGCATCGCCTCGAGCGCCGCCCCGACGCGGTAGAGGCGCGCGTCCTCGCGCGCGGGCGCGAGGAACTGGATGCCGACCGGCAGGCCGTCCTCCTCCGCGAGACCCGTCGGCACCGAGATGCCGGGCACTCCCGCGAGGTTGGCGGGGATGGTCGTCAGGTCGTTGAGGTACATCGACAGCGGGTCGTCGACCTTCTCGCCGAGCTTGAAGGCCGTGGTGGGCGCCGTCGGCGTCGCGATCACATCGACGTCGGCGAACGCCTGGTCGAAGTCGCGCTGGATGAGGGTGCGCACCTTCTGGGCGCTGCCGTAGTAGGCGTCGTAGTAGCCGGCGGACAGCGCGTACGTGCCGAGGATGATCCGGCGCTTGACCTCGGGGCCGAAGCCCGCGTCGCGCGTGGCGGACATGACGTCCTCGACCGTGCCGCCCGGCACGTCCAGCCGCAGACCGAAGCGCACCGAGTCGAACTTCGCCAGGTTGCTCGACGCCTCGGCGGGCAGGATCAGGTAGTACGCGGCGACCGCGTACTCGAAGTGCGGCGCGCTGATCTCGACGATCTCGGCGCCCTGCGCCTCCATCTTCGCGAGCGCCTGGTGGAACGACGCGGCGACGCCGGCCTGGAAGCCGCTGTCCGGAAGTTCCTTCACGACGCCGATCCGCAGGCCCTTGAGCACGTCGCCCCGAGCGCCCTCGCGGGCGGCGTCGGCGAACGACGGCCACCCGTCCGGGATGGAGGTGGCGTCGTGGATGTCGTGGCCGCCGATCACGTCGTGAAGCAGGCCGGCGTCCAGGACGGTGCGCGTCACGGGACCGACCTGGTCCAGGCTCGAGGCGAGGGCGATCGCGCCGTAGCGGCTGACGCCGCCGTAGGTCGGCTTGACGCCCACCGTGCCGGTCACGTGCGCGGGCTGGCGGATCGAGCCGCCGGTGTCGGAGCCGAGGGCGAGCGGCGCCTCGAACGCGGCCACCGCGGCGGCCGAGCCACCGCCGGAGCCGCCCGGGATGCGCTCCAGGTCCCACGGGTTGCGCGTCGGACCGTACGCGGAGTGCTCGGTCGACGAGCCCATCGCGAACTCGTCCATGTTGGTCTTGCCGAGCGGCACGAGGTCGGCCGCGCGGGAGCGGGCGACGACGGTCGCGTCGAACGGCGACATGTAGCCCTCGAGGATCTTCGAGCCCGAGGTCGACGGCATGTCGGTCGTGACGAGCACGTCCTTGATCGCGAGCGGCACGCCCGCGAGCGGGCCGAGCTCCTCGCGCGCGGCCCGGCGGCGGTCGACGTCGGCGGCGACGTCGAGCGCGCGCGTCGACACGTGCAGGAACGCGTTGACGTCGCCGTCCACGGCGGCGATGCGGTCGAGGTGGGCCTGGGTGGCCTCGACGCTCGAGACCTCGCGCGCGGCCAGCTTGGCCGCGAGGTCGGCGGCGCTCAGGCGGATCACGTCGCTCACTGCTCCTCCCCCAGGATCGCGGTCACGCGGAAGCGCGAGCCGTCGGCGTCCGGCGCGTTCTGCAGCGCCTGCGCCGTGGTCAGCGTCTCGGCGACCTCGTCGGGGCGGAAGACGTTCTGCATCGGGATCGGGTGGCTCGTCGCGGGGACGTCCGGGGTGGCCACCTGCGAGACCTTGGCGATGTTGTCGACGATCGCGTCGAGCTCGCCGGTCAGGCGGCTCACCTCCTCGTCGCTCAGCTGGATCCGGGCGAGCACACCGAGATGGCGCACGAGATCGGGGGTGATTTCAGACACCCCCCGAGTCTAGTCGGCGCGCCCCGCGCCCCACGCCCGACGGAGGCGGTGGGCGCCGATCACGGCCGCCCGCGCCGGGTGCCCGAGCGCGAGCGCGGCCGCGCCCGCGACGCTGCGGTCGTACGGCCCCAGGACGCGCTTGCGGTGCCATGCCTCGCGCAGCGGGCCGCCGCGGCGCGGCAGGGGTTCGCGGGGCGGCAGCTCGCCGGCGCGCCGCCGGCCCACCAGCTCGGCCACGACCGCGGTCCAGTCGTCGTCCTCCGACGGATGGAAGTAGTTGTCCGCGAGCCAGCCGGGATCGGGGTGGCGGAACCGCCGCGCGACGAGGTCGTCCGCGCCGCCCAGGAGTCCGCTGCCTGCGAAGACCGTGTTGATCAGCTCGTCGCTCACGCCGAACATGTCGAGCGCCAGCACCGGCACGCCGCGCGCGACGGCCTCGACGGCGGCGGTCGAGCTCACGGTCGCGCGGCCCTCCGCCGTCTCGAGCGCGCGGCCCATGGGGGCGGTCGACGTCACCAGGTTCGGGGGCACGTTCCCGAGCCTGTCGGGCAGCTCGGTGTACGGCAGATCCTCGTGGTGCGTCTGCCGCTCGCCGGCCGTGCCGCGCAGCTTGAACACCACGCGCCGCGAAGTCCGTGCCATGGAGCGCGGCGCGCTGCTGGGCCTCGCTGACCACGAGCGCACCCTCGACCACGGCCAGCTCGCGCTCCCACTCGCGCGGTGCCCGCTGCAGGAGCGCCGCGCCCCACTTCAGGTACGAGGGGGAAGCGGTCGCGGAGGGCGCCCAGCATCCGCAGGTTCGCCTCCTCCGGCTCCATGGGGTAGGTCGAGGTGGCGTGCATCAGCACGAGACGGTCCGTGCCGAGGCGCTCCACGGCGGCGTCGATCTGCTCCATCGTCGATATGCCCGTCGACAGGATGATCGGCTTGCCGGTCCCGCGCAGGGCGTCGAGCAACTCGATGTCGGTGAGGCACGCCGACGCGACCTTGTGCGCGACCACCCGGAGGTCCTCGAGGAACTCCACCGACGGCACGTCCCACGGCGAGGCGAACCAGTCCAGGCCGCGCAGCGTCGCGTGGTCGCCGATCTCGATGTACGCGTCGCGGTCGAACTCGAGGTACGTCATCGTGCCCTACGGCGTCTCACGCGGCACGTCGCGCATGTGCTCCGGCGTGCAGCCCGGCCAGCGCGCTCGCCGCGGCGAGGTCGTCCGCGGTGTCGATCTCGATCGCGGTCAGCTCGAGCACCTCGGCCACGTCGACGCGGCCGAAGAAGCGGTGGCGTGCGGCGGTGAAGCCGGCGGTGTCCATCACGTAGAACGCGCCGGTCTCGCGGTGCTGCGGGTCCCGGTCCTGCCGCCGCGGCCGGCCGCTCATGTCGTGCCCGACTCCGGTGACGCCCTCCGCCGTGCGCTGCCACAGGAACGCATGGCTCGGCACGGCCGCGAACACGCTGTCGGCCTCTCCGGCGAGCACCCGGCCGACCGCCTCGCCGAGCGCGTCGACGTCGATGAAGGGCGACGTCGCCTGCAGGAACGCCAGCACCCGCGGGTGCAGCCCGTCGGCCGCCAGCTCGTCCAGCGCGTGAACCAGCGCCGACCCGCTCGCGGCGGTGTCGCCCGAGATCCCGGCGGGGCGTCGCACGATGCGGGCGCCGGCGCCGGCCGCGACGCGGGCGATCTCGTCGTCGTCGGTCGAGACCACGACCAGGTCGATGCCGTGGGCCGCGCGCGCGGCCCGCACGGCCCGCACCACGAGCGGCACTCCGCCCACCCGGCGCAGGTTCTTGCCGGGGACGCCCTTGGACCCGCCCCGCGCGGGGATGACAGCGACGCAGCCGGTCACGCGGGCTCCCCCGCCCGGCGATCGGCCGCAGAGCGGATCGCGGCGCGCTCCCCCAGCACGAGCGGCAGCGTCGTCTGGGCGCTCGACGACAGCGTGAGCACGTCGACGTCGGCCGCCCCCGCCAGCGTGATCTCGAGCGGCAGCCCGGTCACCCGCACCTCGACGCCCGGGATGCGCGCGACGGCGTCGCGCTGGCGCGCGGTCTCGCGCCGGTGGGGCAGGTACACGGCGCCCTCGCTCCCCGCCGCCACCGCGACCCAGTCCAGGTAGGCCGCCAGCGGCATCCGGCCGTCGACCGGCAGGGCGCCGCCGAGGATCACGCGGCCGCGGATGTCGCACGGCGGCGCGCTGCGCCGGGTCCACTCGAAGCGGTGGCGTTCCACGCGCGCGCCGCGGTCGGCGAGCGCGTCCAGCCGCGAGGCGCCGAGGTCGAACGCAGCGGCGACTCCACCCAGGCCAGCGGCGCAGCGGATCGTGATGACACGTCGATCCCGTCCCTCCGTCGAGCCGCCCGGCGAGCGGGGCGGCCGTATCGGGCCACGTTCGTCCGGAGCGGTGAATGCCGCGTCGCGACCGGGTGAACCGCCGCGCGCCGGGCGGTGAACGGTCGGTTCGTCCCCACCTCCCATCCGGTCGCCGCCGATCGCCGGGGCGGGCGCTGTCTAGGCTGGGCGGGTGACCGAATACGATCCCCCTCGCCCCTGGATCACCTCGTACGCGGAGGGCGTCCCGGCCGATCTGGGCCCGATCGAGGGCTCGCTCGTCGACATCGTCGCCACGTCCGCGCGGGAGTTCCCGGATGCGCCCGCGCTGCAGTTCTTCGGCCGCACCACGAGCTACGCGCAGCTCGCCGACGCGATCGAGCGCGCGGCTGCGGGCCTGCACGCCCGCGGCGTGCGCAAGGGCGATCCGGTCGCGATCATCCTCCCCAACTGCCCGCAGCACATCGTCGCGTTCTACGCGGTGCTGCGCCTCGGCGCGGTCGTCGTGGAGCACAACCCGCTCTACACGCCCCGCGAGATGCGCAAGCAGTTCGAGGACCACGGCGCCAAGCACGCCATCGTGTGGAGCAAGGTCGCGCGCACCGTGCAGGAATTCCCCGCAGATCTCGCTGTCGACACGCTGATCTCGGTCGACGTGACGCGCGCCATGCCGCTCGCCACGCGCGCCGCCCTGCGCCTGCCGATCGCGAAGGCGCGCGAGGCACGGGCGCAGCTCACCGAGAAGGTGCGCGGCGCGATCCGCTGGGAGGAGCTGCTCTCCTCCGCGCCGCTTCCCGCCGCCCACCCGGGGCCCGCGGCCGACGACCTCGCGATCATCCAGTACACGTCCGGCACCACCGGCACGCCGAAGGGCGCGGCGCTCACGCACCGCAACCTGCTCGCGAACGCCGCCCAGTCGCGGGCCTGGGTGCCGACCATCCGGCGCGGCGACGGCGTGGTCGTGTACGCCGTGCTGCCGATGTTCCACGCCTACGGCCTCACCCTGTGCCTCACGTTCGCGATGTCGATGGGGGCGCGCCTCGTGCTGTTCCCCAAGTTCGATCCCGACATGGTGCTCGACGTCGTCAAGAAGCACCCCGCGACCTTCCTGCCCCTCGTGCCGCCCATCGCGGAGCGACTGCTGGCGCGCGCGAAGGAGCGGGGCGTGTCGCTCGCGGGCATCGAGATCGCGATCTCGGGGGCCATGGCGCTCTCCCCTGCACTGGTCGAGCCGTTCGAGGCGGAGACCGGCGGGTTCCTCGTCGAGGGCTACGGCCTCAGCGAGTGCTCCCCCGTCCTGATGGCCAATCCGGTCGCCGCGAACCGGGTCGCCGGCACCATCGGCCTGCCCCTCCCCGGGACGGAGTGCCGCGTCGTGGACCCCGACGAGCCGACGCGCGACGTCGAGCCGGGCGAGCCCGGCGAGCTGCTGGTGCGCGGCCCGCAGGTGTTCGGCGGCTACTACGGAAAGCCCGAGGAGACCGAGGCGGTGTTCGTCGACGGCTGGTTCCGCACCGGGGACATCGTGACGATCGACGAGACCGGATTCGTGCGCATCGTCGACCGGATCAAGGAGCTCATCATCACGGGCGGCTTCAACGTCGCCCCCACCGAGGTCGAGAGCGCCCTGCGGCAGCACCCGGATGTCCTGGACGCCGCGGTGGTGGGACTGGCGAGCGCGCACAGCGGCGAGGAGGTCGTGGCGGCCGTGGTGGTCGAGCCCGGGGCCGAGCTCGACGTCGAGGCCATGCGCGCGTTCGCACGCGGCATCCTCACCCCGTACAAGGTGCCCCGCCGCATCTTCGTCGTGGACGAGCTGCCGAAGTCGATGATCGGGAAGGTCCTGCGGCGCCGCGTGCGCGAGCAGCTCCAGGCGCTCGTGTCGAGCTGACCGGTTGATTCACAACCGGCAGCCGATACCGTGGCGACGTGACCCCTGACGACGCCGCCTCGCCCGAGAGCGCGACCCCTGACAGCACCGACGTCCTCCCAGGCTTCGACGACCTCGGCATCACCGGCCCCGTGCTGGCCGCGATCCGCGACCTGGGCTACGAGACGCCCTCTCCCATCCAGCGCGCCACGATCCCGACCCTGCTGAGCGGCCGCGACGTGGTCGGCATGGCGCAGACCGGCACGGGCAAGACCGCCGCATTCGCGCTGCCGATCCTCGAGCGGCTCGACGTGTCCCGCAAGACGCCGCAGGCGCTGGTGCTCGCGCCCACCCGCGAGCTGGCGCTGCAGGTCGCCGAGGCCTTCGAGGCGTACGCGACGCGCATGAAGGGCGTGCACCTGCTGCCCGTGTACGGCGGTCAGGGCTACGGCGTGCAGCTGTCGGCGCTGCGACGCGGCGTGCACATCGTGGTCGGAACGCCCGGCCGTGTGATGGACCACCTCGCGAAGGGCACGCTCGACCTCTCCGAGCTCGACTACCTCGTGCTCGACGAGGCGGACGAGATGCTCAAGATGGGCTTCGCGGAGGACGTCGAGCAGATCCTGTCGCAGACGCCGGAGGACAAGCAGGTCGCCCTGTTCTCGGCGACCATGCCCCCGCAGATCCGCCGGATCGCGCAGCAGTACCTGCGCGACCCCGAGGAGATCTCGGTCAAGTCGAAGACGGCCACGAACGCGAACATCACGCAGCGCTACCTGGTCGTCTCGTACGCGCAGAAGGTGGACGCGCTCACGCGCATCCTCGAGGTCGAGAACTTCGACGGCATGATCGTGTTCGTCCGGACGAAGAACGAGACCGAGACTCTCGCCGAGAAGCTGCGCGCACGCGGCTACTCCGCGGCCGCGATCAACGGCGACATCCCGCAGAACCTGCGCGAGCGCACGGTGAACCAGCTCAAGGAGGCCAAGCTCGACATCCTGGTCGCGACCGACGTCGCCGCGCGCGGTCTCGACGTCGAGCGCATCAGCCACGTCGTGAACTTCGACATCCCGACCGACACCGAGTCGTATGTGCACCGGATCGGCCGCACCGGTCGCGCCGGGCGCACGGGCGACGCCATCAGCTTCATCACGCCGCGCGAGCGCTACCTGCTCGGCCACATCGAGAAGGCCACGCGCCAGCAGCCCACGCAGATGCAGCTGCCGACCGCGGAGGACGTGAACACCACGCGCCTGGCCCGGTTCGACGACGCGATCACCGCGGCGCTGCAGGACACCGAGCGGCTGGACACGTACCGCGACGTGATCGCCCACTACGTCCGGAACCACGACGTGCCCGAGGCGGACGTCGCGGCCGCGCTCGCGATCGTCGCGCAGGGCGACAAGCCGCTGCTGATCGAGGCCGAGGACGACGCGCTCGCCGCGGCGGTGGCGGCGGACAACCGGCCGAAGCGCGAGCGGGCCGGCGCCGACCGCGCGGGGCGCGACGAGCGGCCCGCGCGCCGCGGGCGCGGCGACTACAAGGCGTACCGCATCGAGGTCGGCCGCCGGCACAAGGTGGAGCCGCGGCAGATCGTCGGCGCGCTCGCGAACGAGGGCGGCCTCGGCCGCGACGACTTCGGGGCCATCAACATCCGCCCCGACTTCTCGATCGTCGAACTGCCCGCGAACCTCGACCGCCGCGTGCTCGAGAAGCTGCGCGACACCCGCATCTCGGGCCGCCTGATCGAGATCAAGCCCGACCGCGGACCCGGTGCCCGCCGTGCTCCGCGCGACGGCGACCGCCGGCCGGCGCGCGACGACCGCCCGGCGCGCAAGCCGCGCCACGGCCGCGACTGAGCTCAGACGGCGACGCGCCCCGGAACCTCGTCCCGGGGCGCGTCCTCGTCTCGACGGTCAGCGCGTCGGCTCGGCGACCGGACGCTGCGTGACGATCGCGCCCGTGCGGGTGAACTCGTCCTGGATGTCCTCGTCGTGCTTCGCGGTCGCGAGGCTCACGGCGACCGCCACGAGCAGGTTGAGTGCGAATCCGGGCACGATCTCGTAGAGGCCCGTGCCGAGCAGCGGCCACGTGAACACCACGACCGCGCCGACGACCATGCCGGCCAGCGCGCCCGAGGCTGTCAGGCGTCGCCAGAACAGCGACAGCAGGATGATCGGGCCGAACGCGGCGCCGAAGCCCGCCCAGGCGAAGCCGACCAGGTCGAGGATCGTGCTCTCGGGGTTCAGGGCGAGCAGGACCGCGACGATCGAGACCACGAGCACGCACGCGCGCCCGAGGACGACGAGCGTCCGCTGCGAGGGCGTGCGCTTCGCCACCACGCGGTAGATGTCCTCGACCAGGGCCGACGACGTGACGATGAGCTGGCTCGAGATGGTCGACATGATCGCCGCGAGGACGGCCGACAGCACGAGGCCCGCCACCAGCGGGTGCATGAGCGCCTGGGCCATGACCAGGATGACCGTCTCGGGGTTGGCGAGCTCGGCCCCGGTCTCGCGGAAGAACACGATCCCCACGAAGCCCGCGGCGACCGCGCCCGCGAGGGACAGGATCATCCACGCCATGCCGATCCGGCGGGCCGTCTTGGCCTCGGCCGCGCTGCGCAGCGCCATGAAGCGCACGATGATGTGCGGCTGACCGAAGTAGCCGAGGCCCCACGCGAGCGACGAGACGATGCCGATCGCGGCGGCGCCGGTGAGCGCCTCGCCGCCCAGCATCGACACGTGGGCGGGGTCGATCGCCGCGCCGAACTCGCCGACGCCACCGACCGCGACGACGGCGATGACCGGGACGATGAGCACGGCGGCGACGATCATGAGGCCCTGCACGAAGTCGGTGAACGACGCTCCGAGGAAGCCGCCGAACAGCGTGTAGGCGAGCGTCACGCCGCCGACGAGCAGCATGCCGACGGTGTAGTCGCCGCCGAACGAGCTCTCGAAGAACACGCCGCCCGCGACCATGCCGCTCGAGATGTACAGCGTGAAGAACACGAGGATGATCACGGCCGAGACGATGCGCAGCAGGCGCGTGCGGTCGCGCAGGCGGTTCTCGAAGAAGCTCGGGATGGTGATCGAGTTCTTCGCGACCTCGGTGTAGGCCCGCAGGCGCGGCGCCACGAACTTCCAGTTCAGGTACGCGCCGACGGTCAGTCCGATCGCGATCCACGCCTCGATCAGGCCGGCGGCGTAGATGGCGCCGGGCAGGCCCATCACGAGCCAGCCGGACATGTCGGATGCTCCGGCGCTCAGCGCCGCGACGGCCGGCGGCAGGTTGCGGCCGCCGAGCATGTAGTCCTCGTGGTCCTTGGTCTTGGTGGCGGCGTAGACGCCGATGCCGATCATGGCGCCGAAGTAGATGACCAGGGCGATGATCAGCCAGGTGTGTGGGGACATGGGTGGTGCTCCTCCTCGAGCGCCCGGCGGTTCCCGGGCACGGCCGCCTACCTTAGGCGACCGCGAGCAGGTCGCGCCACTCGGCCGCTCCCCCGGCCCGGGCTACCAGCGGTCGTGCACCAGCGGGCGGATGGCCTCGTCGTAGAGGTCGCGCACGCCGTCGAGGAACGCTTCGGGAAGGGGCCCGACCTCGCCGGCCGCGGCGTTCGCCCGTGCCTGCTCCGGGTTCCGCGCCCCCGGGATCACCGTGGTCACGCCGGGCTGCTGGGCGACCCACGCGAGGGCCGCCGTCGCCGGCTCGAGCCCGGCCTCCCGGGCGAGGCCCGCGAACCGCGCCGCGGCGTCGACGCCCGTCTCGTAGTCGACGCCCGAGAACGTCTCGCCCACGTCGAACGCCTCGCCATGCCGGTTGTAGCTGCGGTGGTCGTCGGCCGCGAACGTGGTCTCGCGCGTGTACCGGCCGCTCAGCAGGCCGCTCGCGAGCGGGACGCGGGCGATGATGCCGACGCCGGCCTCGACGGCGGCGGGCAGGGCGGCGTCGAGCGGCTTGCGGCGGAAGGCGTTCAGGATGATCTGCACGCTCGCGACTCCGGGGCGCTCGATCGCCCGGAGCGCCTCGGCGACGGTCTCGACGCTCACGCCGTAGGCCGCGATCGCGCCGTCCACCACGAGAGCATCCAGGTCGTCGAAGACGCGGTCGGCCTCGTACACCTCGCTCGTGGGGCAGTGCAGCTGCACCAGGTCGAGCGTGTCGACGCCGAGGTTGCGGCGCGACCGGTCGGTCCAGGCGCGGAAGTTGTCGAGCGTCGCGTGAGCGAGGTCGGGGCGCTCCGCGCGGCGGATCATCTTGGTCGCGACGACCACGTCCGAGCCCGGGTTGCTCCGCAGCCAGCGGCCGATCAGCTGCTCGCTGCGCCCGTCGCCGTACACGTCCGCGGTGTCGAAGAACGTGACCCCCGCCTCGTGCGCCGCATCCAGCACGGCGAGGGCGTCGGCCTCGTCGACGTCGCCCCAGTCCGCCCCGAGCTGCCAGGTGCCGAGGCCGATGACGGAGACGTCGCGTCCGGTGCGTCCGAGAGTGCGCTGCTGCATACCTCGAGCGTAGTCAGGATGGGAGCGCTCCCGGGCCTTCCGTGACGAGGAGGTGGAACTGGTCAGCGTCGATGATCCGCACGCCGAGCTGCTCGGCCTTCGCGAGCTTGGATCCGGCACCGGGCCCGGCGGCCACGAAGTCGGTCTTCTTGCTCACGCTGGACGCGGCCTTGCCTCCCGCCTTGAGGATCGCCTCCTGCGCACCCTCGCGCGTGTACCCCTCGAGCGATCCGGTCGCGACGATCGTCAGCCCCTCGAGCACGCCCCCGGCGGCGGTCGCGGCGCCCGGCCCGGGGTGGCCGGGGGTCTCGAACCGCACGCCGGCCGCGCGCCAGCGCTCCACGATCTCGCGATGCCAGTCGACCGCGAACCACTCGGTCAGCGAGTCGGCGATGGTGGGGCCCACTCCCTCGACCGCGGCGAGTTCGTCGCGGCCCGCGGCCATGACGGCGTCCAGCGAGCCGAACCACGCCGCCAGGGCGCGCGCAGCGACCGGGCCGACGTGGCGGATGTTCAGCGACACGAGCAGGCGCCAGAGCTCCTTCGTCTTCGCCTTCTCGAGCTCCTCGAGGAGCTTGAGCGCCTGCGCCGACGGCTGCGGCCCCTCGATCCCCTGCTTGCGCTCGGCCGCCGTCGGATTGCGCCGGAACGGGGCTCGGCGCACGTACTCGCCGGTCTTCTCGTCGACGCGCTTCTCGCCGGTCTCGGCGTCGCGGACGACCACCTCGATGGGGACGAGCTGATCCAGTGTCAGCTCGAACAGCGCGGCCTCGGTGTGGAGCGGCGGGTCGGCCGGCGCGTCCGGCTGGGTCAGCGCGGCCGCCGTGACCTCGCCCAGCGCCTCGATGTCGAGCGCGCCGCGGGACCCGATGTGCTCGACGCGGCCCCGCACCTGCGCGGGGCAGTCCTTCGCGTTCGGGCAGCGGAGGTCGATGTCGCCCTCCTTCATGGGCCGCAGCGGCGTGCCGCACTCGGGGCACTCGGCGGGCATCACGAAGGCGCGCTCCGTGCCGTCGCGCTTCTCCACGACGGGTCCGAGCACCTCGGGGATGACGTCGCCCGCCTTGCGGAGGACGACCGTGTCGCCGATCAGCACGCCCTTGGCCTTGACGACGTCCTGGTTGTGGAGCGTGGCCTGACGCACGACGGACCCGGCGACGTGGGCGGGCTCCATGACGGCGTACGGCGTGGCCCGGCCCGTGCGCCCCACCGACACCACGATGTCCAGCAGGCGCGTGTGCACCTCCTCGGGCGGGTACTTGAACGCGATCGCCCAGCGCGGCGCACGGCTGGTGGCGCCCAGCTCGTCGTGAAGCGCGAGCTCGTCGACCTTCACGACGATGCCGTCGAGCTCGTGCTCGATCGCGTGCCGCTGCTCGCGGTAGCGCTCCACGAAGGCGAGCACCTCGTCGATGCCGTGGCACACGGCTGGGTGCGGGCTGATCGGCAGGCCCCAGTCCTTCAGCAGCGCGTAGACCTCGCTCTGCGCGGCCACGGGCGGGTCCGGCCACGCGCCGATGCCGTGCACGTACAGGCGCAGCGATCCGACGCGCGCGAGGGCAGCCTCAAGGTCGAGGCCCTGCTTCTTGTCGAGCTGCTGCCGCAGGCCGCCGCTCGCGGCGTTGCGGGGGTTGGCGAAGGCGGGGAACCGGCGTGCGGCCGCCGTGCGGGCGCGCTCCTCGTCGAACTCGCCGGCCGCCGCGCGGCGCGCGCCGAAGCGCTCGCGCGCCTCGGCGACCGCGCGGTCGCGCAGCTCCGCCTGCAGCGCGTTGAGCCGCTCGAAGGCGGCGACCGGGATGAAGACCTCGCCGCGGACCTCGACGATCGCCGGGTGGCCCTCGCCCGCCAGGCGCTCGGGGATGTCCGCGAGGCGCAGGGCGTTCTCCGTGACGAGCTCTCCCACCCGGCCGTCGCCGCGGGTGGCAGCCGACGTGAGCACGCCGTTCTCGTAGCGCAGGCTGATCGCCAGGCCGTCGATCTTGAGCTCGGTCAGCCACGCGACCTGGCGGCCCGCGGCATCCTGCGTCTTGGCGCACCAGTCGCGCAGCTCGTCGACCGTGAACACGTTGTCGAGGCTCATCATCCGCTCGGCGTGCTCGATCGTCGCGAGCGCGGTGCCCTCGGCCGCCCCCACCATCTGCGTCGGCGAGTCCTGGCCCTGCAGCTCGGGGTGCGCGCGCTCGAGCTGCTCGAGGCGTCGCATCCACCCGTCGTAGGTCGCGTCGTCGACCAGCGAGACGTCGCGGCCGTAGTAGGCGTCCTTCGCCTCGAGGATGCGGTCGGTCAGCTCGCGCGCCTCGGCGCGCGCCTCGTCGAGGGTCAGTTCGGGAAGGTCGATCTCGCCGTCAGCCACCTGCCCAGTCTATGAACGGGGTCCGACGTTCCTCCGCCGCTTGCGCCCCGCCGGGGCCGGGAGCTGGGCCGGGACGGGCGCGGCCGACACCGTGCGATCGATCGTGCACTGGCCGATCACGCGCGTGCCGTCGTAGAGCACCGCGGTCTGGCCCGGGGCGACGCCGTGCAGCGGGTCCTGCGGCGTGACGACGAGCTCGTCATCGCGCACCACGGCCGTCGCGGGCACCGGGTCGGCGTGGGCGCGGACCTGCACGTCGCATGGGAACGCCGTCGCGGCGTCCTCCGGGGCGGCCCCGGCCCACGTGTAGCGGCTGCCGGCGAGCTCGCCGATCGCGAGCGCCTCCTTGGGGCCGACCACGACGGTGTTGGAGACGGGGCGGACCTCGAGCACGAAGCGCGGCTTGCCGTCCGGCGCCGGAACGCCCAGGCGCAGGCCCTTGCGCTGGCCGATCGTGAAGGCGTGCGCGCCGTCGTGGCTCCCCACGACCGCGCCGCTGCGGTCCACGATCTCGCCCGGGGCCGTGCCCACCTGCTCGGCGAGCCAGCCGCGCGTGTCCCCGTCGGGGATGAAGCAGATGTCGTAGCTGTCGGGCTTGGAGGCGACCGCGAGCCCGCGCGCCTCGGCCTCCGCGCGGACGAGCGCCTTCGAGGGCGTGTCGCCGAGCGGGAAGTACGTGTGCGCGAGCTGCTCCGCCGTGAGCACGCCGAGCACGTACGACTGGTCCTTGGCCTCCTCGCTCGAGCGGTGCAGCTCGAGGCCGCGCTCGCCCTCGCGCAGGATCGCGTAATGGCCCGTGCAGACGGCGTCGAAGCCGAGCTCGAGCGCGCGCTCCAGCAGCGCGGCGAACTTGATCCGCTCGTTGCAGCGCATGCAGGGGTTCGGCGTGCGACCGGCCTGGTACTCGGCCACGAAGTCGTCGATCACGTCGTCGCGGAAGCGCTCGGAGAAGTCCCACACGTAGAACGGGATGCCCAGGCGGTCGGCGACGCGGCGGGCGTCCATGGCGTCCTCGATCGTGCAGCAGCCGCGGCTGCCGGTGCGCAGCGTGCCGCCCGCGCGCGACAGCGCGAGGTGCACGCCGACCACGTCGTGCCCCGCCTCGACGGCCCGCGCGGCCGCGACGGCGGAGTCCACGCCGCCGCTCATCGCCGCCAGGATCCGCATCCGTCAAGTCTACGAACCGGTCGCTGGGCGGGGGCCGGGCTCCGTTACGACCACCGGACGCGGTCCCTCACAGGCTGGATGTGACGCACGTCACCCCGTGAGGCTCCTGAGCCTGCAAACGGCCAGCCCAGCCTGTCAGCGGCCGCCCGGTGCCGAAAGCCGGACCGATGCGACGGATGGGGCGGATGGGACCCCACCAGCACGGCAGGCACCGCCCATCCGGGATCCGGAACGCGACGCGGCCGGTCAGCGGCGCGCGGCGCGCCGGTAGGCCTCCGGCAGGGCCGCGGCGATCGCGTCGACGTCGGCGGCGGTGGTCGTCCGGCCGAGCGTGATGCGGAGGACCTCGCGGGCGGCGCGCTCGTCGCGCCCCATCGCGAGCACGACGTGCGACGGCTCGGGCACCCCGGCCTGGCAGGCCGAGCCCGTCGACACGGCGATGCCCTCGCGGTCGAGCAGGTAGAGCAGCGACTCCCCCGGCGCGCCGGGCAGGTGCAGGTGGACGCTTCCCGGCAGCCGGTCGACCGGATCGCCGAGCAGCACGGCCTCGGGGATGTCGCGGCGCACGCGCGCGATGAGCTCATCGCGCATGGCGCCGAGCCGCTCCGCCTCGGCCACGCGCTCGCGCCCGGCGAGCTCGGCCGCGACGGCCAGCGCGGTCGCGCCCGCGACGTCCTGCGTCCCCGCGCGCAGCGCACGCTGCTGCCCGCCGCCGTGCTGCAGGGCGGTGAGGGAGGCCTCCCGGGAGACGACCAGGGCGCCCGTCCCCACCGGAGCGCCGACCTTGTGGCCCGAGACGCTGAGGGCCACGAGCCCCGCGGCGCCCCGCGCGTCGCCGCGCCAGCCGCGGAACGTCACCGGCACATGCCCGAAGGCGGCGACGGCGTCGAGATGCAGCGGCACGCCGCGCTCGGCGGCCCGTTCCGCGAGGGCCGCGGCGTCGTTCACCGTGCCGGCCTCGTTGCTGGCCACGAGCGCGGTGGCCAGCGCCGTGCGGTCGTCGAGCGCCGCCGCGAAACGCTCGGGCAGGATGCGCGCCGCGCCGTCGAGCGGCACGGGGACCACGCGGGCGTCCTCGTGCTCGCTCAGCCATGCGACGGCGTCGAGCGTGGCGTGGTGCTCGCCGTCGGGCAGCGCGATCGCGTCCCGACCCGCCGGGCGGGCCCACCACAGGCCCTTGAGCGCGAGGTTGATCGACTCGGTGCCGCCCGACGTGAACACGACCTCGATGGGCTGGCAGTCCAGCGCGGCCGCCAGGCGGTCGCGCGCGTCCTCGAGCAGCCTGCGGGCGGTCTGCCCCGCGCCGTGGATGGACGAGGCGTTCCCGACCGTCTCGGCCGCCGCGAGCCAGGCGTCGCGCGCCTCCGGGCGCAGCGGCGTGGTCGCGGCGTGATCGAGGTAGACGGTCATCCGGACGGGGTCAGAACAGCAGCGAGGTCAGCCGTCCGCGCGCGCGGACCACGCGCGGGTCGGCGGCGCCGACCACGCCGAAGAGCTCCACGAGCCTCTCGCGCACGGGAGCGCGCTCGTCGGCCGGCAGCGCCGCGAACAGCTCGAGCAGGCGGTCGAAGGCGTCGTCCACGTGCCCACCGGCGATGTCGAGGTCGGCGACCCGCAGCTGGGCCTCCACGTCGGTCGGCGCCGCCGCGGCGGCCTGGCGCGCGGCCTGCAGGTCCAGGCCCTTCACGCGCGACAGCAGCCGCACCTGGCCGAGGCCCGCCTGGGCCTCCTCGTCGCGCGGATTCTCCTTGAGCGCCTTCTCGTACGCGGCGATCGCGCGGTCGTAGTCGCCCACCTCGATCGCGGCGTACGCCTCGGCGTGCAGCGGCGGCAGGGGCGGCTCGGCCGGAGCCTCGTCCGCGCCGTCCACCGGCACCGTGCCGGTCACGCCGTTCTGCGCCGCGAGCTGGAGCAGCTGCGCGAAGACCTGCGCGAGCTGATCCTCCGGCACCGGGCCGGCGAACAGCGGGACGGGCTGGCCGGCGACGATCGCCACGGCCATCGGGATGGACTGCGGGCGGAACGCCTGAAGGAGCTGCGGATTGGCGTCGACGTCCACGCGGGCCAGCACGAGACGGCCGCCCTGCGCGCGCACCGCGTTCTCGAGCCCCGCGTCGACGGGGCCGCTGCGCGGCGACCACAGCGCCACGACCACGGGGACGCGGCGCGAGAGCTCGAGCACTTCCTGGAACGACTGCTCGGTGGCGTCGAAGACGACCGACGGCGCGCCGGCCGCGGCGCCCACGGGCGGCTGTCCGGCGCCGGGCGCGCCCGGGGCCGGCCGGTTCTTCAGTGCGGACAGGTCGACGGCGCCGCGCAGGGCGGCGGCGCTCAGCGGCGATGCGGCGGCGTCACTCATCGGTCACCTCTCGAGGGTTGCTCTGAGCACGAGCGATCACTCGTCCTCCTCCAGGATCTCGGCACCGCGCAGGCCCGACGCGTAGCCCAGCAGCCGGATCCTCTCGGTCGAGCCCGGTGCGGGAACCGCGAAGAAGAGCTGGTCGGTGTACGTCGTGCGCACGCCCGTGCCCGTGGTCGTCTCACCCGTCAGCGTCGAGATGGCGCGGTCGCCCTCGAGCTTGATGACGGCGTCGTCCTCGGTCGGCTTGACCGTCTCGATCTCGTCGACCGTCACGGCCACGATCGCCCCGCTGCCGAGCGTGGCCAGCGCGACCGGATCGCTGTCACCGGGCTCCTGGCCGAACTCGATCGACCCCGTCTCGGCGCCCGTCTCGTTGAAGCTCTCGAGCGTCTGGGCGCGCTTCTCCTCGACCGCGACGCGGAACGTGTCCGCCTCGAGGTCGAACAGCGAGGCGAACTCGCTCTCCTCGCCGCGGCCCAGCACGTCGGCATACGCCGCCGCGAGATCCTGCGGCGCGATCGACAGGAACGACGAGTCCGGCGGCACGACGGGCGACCCGAGCCACGACGGCGGCAGCTCGGGGACCTCCGCGGAGGCCTCCATGCTCGCGATCGTCGTGACCTTGTAGTTCGACCACGGGTCGGCCTGCGCGATCATCATGATGTTCGGCGGGGTCGCGGGGTCCTCCCCCTCGACGATCAGCATGGCCGTGCGGGGCCACTCGTCGAAAGCCTGCGGCAGCATGATGCTGACCTTCTCGCCCGCGATCGCCGCCGGAGCGGGGTGGTCCTCGACGTCCTCGCGGATGCGGTAGTTCACCTCGCGCATCGCGAGCGCGACGCCGTCCAGGCGGGTGCCGGCGAGGTCGAGGTCGCGGTTCTCGTCCGCCTCGGCGACCGTGGCCGCGATGTCCTCGACGATGCGCGCGGCCTGCACGTCCGTGAGCGCGGGAGCCTGCTGGTTCTCGGGCGTCACGACCGTGGCGCTGGGCGACGGCGTCGGGGTCGGCGTGACCTGCGGCCACACGTCGGGCGAGCAGCCGGTCACGAGCGCGGCCGTGAGGCCGAGCACCGGCAGCGACAGGAGCGCGCGGCGGTTCGCGCGGCCCTCCGCGCCCTTGTCGTCACGGGGCCCGGAGTCGCCGTCGCCTGCGGCGTCGGCATCGGGCGCGGTGTCGTCGCCGCCCTCGGTGAGCTCCTTGCGCGGCTCCGCGGGTGCCACGGCCGCGCGACGACGCCCCGCCCCGACCGCGATGGGCTCGGTCGGCGGGAGCACGGGGCCCTTGCGGCGCGGGCCGCGCGAGCGCCGGACGTGACGGATGCCCAGGATCCACAGGAGCACGCCGAGCAGCAGCAGCAGGCCGCCGGCGACGATGAGCGGTCCGGCCCAGGGCGTCGCGTTCGAGATCGGCCACACGATCGAGATGTCCGCCGGGGCCGGAGCGGCGCCGTCCGACGCGATCAGCACGCTCACGCCGTCGGGCAGCTGCAGGCGGGTGGAGAGCTCGCCCTCCGCGACGTACTCCTCGAGCCACAGGTCCGAGCCCTCGGGGTTGCGGCCCTCGAACTCCGCGTCGCCGTCGGGCTGGACGACCTCGGTGACGGCCGAGCCCTGGTCATCCAGCGTCACGTGGTTGTACGGCGCGTCGGAGAGCCACGCCTCCATGTCGGCCGTGCGCCCGTACGCGGCGTAGATCCGCTCCGTCCCGGCGACCTCGAGCGTCTGCGTGCCCGAATGGGTGCGGAACACCTCGGCGTCGATGAGGGTGTACGGCTGCTCCTCCGGGGTGTCGATCCGCACCGTGGCGGTGTCGGGCCCCAGGAACACGGTGCGCTGCGCGATCCCCGCGCCGATCAGCGCGGCTGCGAGCACGAAGGCGACGACCGCCCAGACGAAACGCACGAATCCGACTCCTCACACGACCCGCTGCTCGGGCCGGCGGGTCTCGGCACTCGACGAGTCCGCGGCACCGGGCTGATCGCCCGACGCGACAGAGCTCGTGTCCTGCCGTACGGGCGGGACATCAGATCAGACTAGCGAAACCGTCCTGAGTGTCGCCCAGGAGCAGGTCGCGGCACGGCGACGTCCCCTCATCCCCCTATCCTGACCTCACGGACACGCCCCGAGGAGGACGCTTGAAGATCCACAACCCGTTCCGGGTCGCCCTGGTCGCCACGCTCGGCGTGGGACTGGGAATCCTGCTCCTCCAGAGCGTGCAGTCGCTGTCGACGATCCTGCTGTACGTCGGCACGGCGCTGTTCATCGCGCTCGGCCTGGACCCGGTCGTGTCGTGGCTCGAGCGCAGGCGCCTGCCGCGCTGGGCGGCCGTGCTGATCACGCTCGTGGCGGTGCTGGGCCTGTTCACGGGGATCGCGCTGATCATCCTCCCCGTGCTGGTCGCGCAGGGGGGACAGCTCGTCGAGCAGATCACCCAGATCGTGAACCGAGGCACGCTGCTCGAGGATCTCCGCGTCTGGCTGCTCGGCCTGTTCCCGTCCCTGCAGATCGACGACATCTTCCAGAACGTCAACGACTGGCTGCTCGGCAACATCGACACGATCAGCGAGAGCGTCGTGGGCCTCACGTTCGGCGTCGTGAACGGCCTGTTCGGCGCGTTCATCGTGCTGATCCTCACGATCTACTTCACGGCCTCGACGCCGTCGCTCAAGCGCGCGATCTACCAGCTCGCCCCCGCCTCGAAGCGCCCGACGTTCGTCTCCCTCGGCGACCAGATCACCGACTCCGTCGGCTACTACGTCATGGGCCAGGTCAGCCTCGCGCTGATCAACGGCGTGCTCAGCATCGTGTTCCTCAACATCATCCAGGCGCCGTTCCCGGCCGTGCTCGCGGTCGTGGCCTTCCTCGGGTCGATGATCCCGCTGGTGGGCACGCTCACCGGCTCGACGATCATCACGCTGGCCTGCCTTCTGCCGGGCCTGGGCTCCCCCACGACGGCGCTGATCGCCGGCATCTACTACCTGATCTACATGCAGATCGAGGCGTACGTGCTGTCGCCGCGCATCATGAGCCGCGCGGTCTCGGTGCCCGGTGGCGTGGTCGTCGTCGCGGCCCTGGCGGGCGGCGCGCTGCTCGGCCTCCTGGGCGCCCTGATCGCGATCCCGGTCGCGGCGAGCGTCCTGATCATCTACCGCCAGGTGGTCATCCCGCGCATGAACGAGCGGTGATCAGGGCCACTCACTCGGCAGGGGGAGCGCGGCGGGGTTGACGACCCGGACGATCTCGCTCAGCACGCGGAACGTCTGCTTCTCCCCGACCCAGAGGTGCTTGCCCTCCTCGACGGGGATCAGCTCGAGATGCGGGATGAGGGAGAAGCGCTCGGCCGCCTCGGCGGGGCGCAGGTAGTCGTCGAACTCGGGGATGAGCGCGACCAGGCGACGCGGGTCGTCCCGCCACGCGCGCAGGTCGTCGTCCGTCGCGCGGTGCAGCGGCGGCGAGAGCAGGATGGCGCCCCGGACGTCGTGGCGGCGTCCGTACTTGAGGGCGAGCTCGGTGCCGAAGGACCAGCCCAGGAGCCACGGGTCCGGCAGGCCGCGCTCCGCGACGAACGCCATGGCTGCGGCCACGTCGGTCTCCTCCGCGACGCCGTCGCCGAAGGACCCCTCGCTCGTGCCGCGCGGCGACGTCGTGCCGCGCGTGTTGAAGCGCAGCACCGCCAGGTCGGCCAGCGCGGGCAGCCGCGCCGCGGCCTTGCGGATGATGTGCGAGTCCATGAATCCGCCGTGGGTCGGCAGGGGGTGCAGCGTCACCAGCGTCGCGACGGGATCGCGATCGGCGGGCAGCGAGAGCTCGCCCACGAGCGTCAGCCCGTCGCTCGTGCGCAGTTCGATGTCCTCGCGGCGTGCGGGAAGCGTCACGGCTCCACGGATCTCCATGTTCGTCCTTCCGCGGCCTCAGGCCGTCTTCCAGCAGTGCGTGTGCCAGTGCCGGCGCGCGGCCAGGTCGGCCTGCGGCCCGAGCACGCCGTCCTCGCGCCACACCACGAGGTGTGCGACGCCGAGGCCGATCTCCCCGCCGCATCCCGGGCACGTGTAGGTCTTCTCGGATCGCGCCCCGCTCACGGGCTGCACCGAGTACTCGCGACCGCGGCGGGTCTCCGTGCGGCGCCAGCCGGCGATCAGGCGATCGAGCGAGTCGTCGTCGCGGTCATCCCGGCGACGGCGGTTCGAGCGGGGCATGGCGCAGGGCCTACCACCAGTGGTTGGCGGTCCAGAACGCGTACGCGTTGGCCCAGCTGCCGTAGCGGCCCACAGCGTAGCCGTTCGCCCACGTCAGGTTCGCGACCGGGTCGTAGCCGCCGCCGGGCACCTTGCTGCACGGCAGGGCCTGGACGAGGCCGCAGGCGCCCGAGTACGGGTTCGTGGCGTTGGGGTTCCAGCCGCTCTCGCGCGACACGATGTAGTCGACGTAGCCCCAGTCGCTCTGGGCGATGCCCGCGGCGGCCATCCAGTCCCCCGGCGCGCCGCCGCCCGTGTAGAAGGGCGTCTGCCAGGTCGTGCCGGCGCTCGCGGCGGCGGGCTGCGCCTGGGACGCGGCTGCCTCCTCGGCCTCCGCCTCTGCCGCCGCGTCGGCGGCCTCCTTCTCGGCGACCAGCTCGCGGATCTCGTCGCGCGTGGCCCCCTCGGGGACGTCCACGCCGATCGAGGCGGCGTACTCCTGCCACACCTCGAGGGTGGCCTTGGGGTGCGGCTTGCCGCTCTCGTCCGCGGCCAGCTCCACGGCGTACGTGCCGTACTGCAGGCTGCCCGCGGGAGCGAAGTCGGCCGACGCCACGTAGGCCTGGGCATCTGCGGTCGCGGTCTCGTAGGCCGAGACCGGCGCACCCTCCGCCAGCGCCGCCGTCGTGGGGACGAGATACGCGGCGAGGAAGCCGAAGGCGGCGACCCCCGCGAACACGTTCAGGACGCCGCGGCGACGGCTCAGCCGTGCGGGCGCGGGCGACGAGACGCGTGCGGGCGCGGGCCTCCGGGTGGCCAGCGCACGGGCGTCGCGTCGGGAAAGCGTCGTCGTGGGGCGGTTCTGGGCAGAAGTCACAGTTCCCCGAGTCTAACCCAGCGGGGGCTGTGAATGTCACGGGGATGTCACGGGCGCAACTGCCCATGCCCGCCGCGGGGCCGGATGCGGCCTCAGCGGACCGCGAGCATCACGTCGACGACCGCGTCGAGCACGGCGTCGACCTGCTCCTCCCGGTAGCCGCCGCGCACGGGCCGGAACGCCGCGGCGCGGACCTGCTCCACCGTGACCGGGTCACCCGACTCGAAGAACCGCGTGAGCCGCTCGGCGACCGCGTCGACCTCGTCGGGGGCGTAGCCGTAGGCCAGGCGCCCCACCCGGTCGAAGCGCTCGCCGCGCGGCCGGGTCAGCCGGTCGAGGATGACCTGGGCCTCGGCGCGAGCCCGCTCGACCCATGCCTCCGGGCCGCTCTCGGCGATCGCCCGCTCCCGCTCGCGGGCCGCGAACGCGTCCTCGATGCGGGCCAGCGCCGCATCCACGGCACCCACGTCGTACCCGCCGCGCCGGAGGGGGAACGCCGTCTCGCGCACGGTGCGCGCGTCGAGCGCCGACTCGGAGCCCGCTTCGAAGGCGGCGCGCGCCTCCGCGAGGAACGCGTCGACCGCCGCGCGGTCGTAGCCCTTCTCACGTCCGCGGGCCGCGGGGAACGGCGGCGCGCCGGTCATGCGGCGGCCAGCGGGGCGAGGAGGTGGTGCAGCGCGAGCGCCGCCGTGGCGGACGGCAGGATGCTGTCGAGGCGGTCGAGCACTCCCCCGTGTCCCGGGAGCCACGAGCTCATGTCCTTGATCCCGAGGTCGCGCTTGAGCATGGACTCGCCGAGGTCGCCGACCGTCGCGGTCGCGACCAGAACGGCGCCCGCGATCAGGCCCGCCCACCACGGGATGCCCAGCATGAACTGCGCGAGCAGCGCGCCGGCGGCGAGCGACGCGACCACGGCGCCCGCGAAGCCCTCCCACGTCTTCTTCGGGCTGATGCGCGGCGCCATCGGGTGCTTCCCGAACGCGAGTCCCGCGGCGTAGGCCCCCGTGTCGGCGATCACCACGATGATGATGAACGCCAGCACCCACCACTCGCCGCCCTCCTCGCGCAGCAGCACGACGGCCATGCTGGCGAGGAACGGCACGTAGACCGTCATGAACCCGCTCGCCACGGCGTCCCGCAGCACGTCGACGTACTCGCGGCCGTCCTGGGCCGCCATCTGGGCCAGGAGGCGCCACACGACGACCAGCGCGATCGCGATGAACAGCATCGACCAGTGCAGCCACGGATCGCCGAGGAAGCCCGACACGACGAGCAGCACGGCCGCGGCGAGCTGCGGCACGAGATCGATCCTTCGTCCGCCCGCCTGCAGAGCGCGCGTCAGCTCGAACACGCCCAGCACCGCGGCGGCCAGCGCGAACAGCACGAACGTCCACTTCACGAAGATCAGCGAGGACACCGTGATCACGCCGATGCCGACGCCGATCGCGGTCGCGCGGATGAGGTCGCGCCCCGTGCGCTGCTTGATGCGCGCGTTGCGCTCTTCGAACTCGTGCTTGGCCTGCGCCACGTGCTGCTCGAACTCCGTGCGCGCGGCGCGGATGCTGGCGTGGAAGTCGGTGCCGTGCTCGGGGCGCGGGGTCGACGGCCGGGGGTGCACCGGATCCGGCGCGCCGCCCTTGCCTTCGGGAACGTCGGTCATCGATCAGACCTCGAGAAGCTCGGCCTCTTTGTGCTTGAGGGCCTCGTCGATCTTGTCGACGTGCGCCTTCGTGATGGCGTCCAGCTCCTTCTCGCCGCGCGCGATGTCGTCCTCGCCGATCTCGTCCTTCAGCGAGTCGAGGTCGTCCTTGATCTGACGGCGGATTCCGCGGATGCGCACCTTGGCGTCCTCGGCCTTGCTGCGCACGAGCTTGACGAACTCCTTGCGGCGCTCCGAGGTGAGCTCGGGCATCGTGATGCGGACGATGCTGCCGTCGTTGGTCGGGTTGGCCCCGAGGTTCGGCATGTTCCGGATGGCCTCCTCGATCGCCTTCAGCGCCGACTTGTCGTACGGCGTGACGATCAGGGTGCGGGCCTCGGGGTTGGCGAGCGCGGCCAGCTGCTGCAGCGGCGTCGGCGTGCCGTAGTAGTCCACGAGGAGCTTCTGGAACAGCTGCGGGTTCGCGCGTCCCGTGCGGACCGTCGCGAAGTCCTCCTTCGCCGCCTCGACGGCGCGGTCCATGCGGGAGGTGGCTTCTGCCAGGACATCCGCGATCACGGTGACTCCATTCATCAGGTGTTGCATCCACTTTAGTCGGCGCGGCGCGGCGCCGACGGAGACGGCGCGGCCGCGCGGTGCGGTCGCGCCGGGCGGCATCAGGCGGTGACGAGCGTGCCGATCTTCTCGCCGCGCAGGGCGCGCGTCACGTTGCCCGCGGGCTCCATGCCGAACACGCGCATGTCCATCCGGTTGTCCATGCAGAGGCTGAACGCGGTCGAGTCGACGACCTTGAGCCCCTGGACGAGCGCGTCCGAGTAGCTGACCGTGTCGAGCTTCGTGGCGGTCGGGTCGGTGCGAGGGTCGGCGGTGTAGACGCCGTCCACGCCGTTCTTGGCGACGAGCACCTCGTCGGCGCCGATCTCGAGCGCGCGCTGCGCCGCGACCGTGTCGGTCGAGAAGTACGGCAGGCCGGCGCCGGCGCCGAAGATCACGACGCGGCCCTTCTCCATGTGGCGCGCCGCCCGGCGCGGGATGTACGGCTCCGCGACCTGCGTCATCGCGATGGCCGACTGCACGCGCGTGGCGGCGCCGGCCTGCTCGAGGAAGTCCTGCAGGGCGAGGGCGTTCATGACGGTGCCCAGCATGCCCATGTAGTCGGCGCGACCGCGGTCCATGCCGCGCTGGCTCAGCTCGGCGCCGCGGAAGAAGTTGCCGCCGCCGACGACGATCGCGATCTCGACCGTGTCGGTCGCCTCGGCGATCTCGCGCGCGATCTGGCTGACGACATCCGGGTTCACACCCAGCTGGCCTCCGCCGAAAGCCTCGCCGGAGAGCTTCAGCAGGACGCGGCGTCGCCCGGTCTTCTCATCGATCACGTGTGTGTCCCTTTCGTCGCCTTCTCACGCTACCGGTAACGGCGGCAGCACCCCGGGTTCTCCCGCGTCGGGGCGCGGAAAGGGGCCCGGATCCGTGGATCCGGGCCCCTTCTCGGCTGCTTACGCGCCGACCTTGAAGCGGGCGAAGCCCGTGACCGTGATGCCGGCGGCGTCGGCCACCTGCTTGACGGTCTGCTTGTCGTCCTTCGCGTACGCCTGGTCGAGCAGGGCGACCTGCTTGAAGTAGGCGTTGAGGCGGCCCTCGACGATCTTCGGAAGGGCGGCCTCCGGCTTGCCCTCCTGGCGCGTGAGCTCGGTGACGAGCTGGCGCTCCTTCTCGACCTCGGCCTCGGGGACCTCGTCACGCGTCAGGTACGACGGGTTGGCGAACGAGATGTGCTGCGCGATGCCGCGAGCCGTCTCGGCGTCGCCGCCCGTGTAGGCCACGACCACGCCGACCTGCGGAGGCAGGTCCTTGCTGGTCTTGTGCAGGTACACCTGGAAGGCGTCGCCGGACAGCGTGCGCACGCGGCGCAGCTCGACCTTCTCGCCGATGATGGCGGCCTCGTCCGAGATCAGCTGCTCGACCGTCTGGTCGCCCGCGGGGGCGGCCAGCGCGGCCTCGGCCGAGTCGGCGCCGGCGGCGGCCGCGGCGTCCACGACCTTGTCGGCGAGCGCGATGAAGCGCTCGTTCTTCGCCACGAAGTCGGTCTCGCACGCGAGCTCGAGCAGGGTGACCTTGCCGTTCAGCTCACGCGCGACGACCAGGCCCTCGCTCGTCGAGCGGTCGGCACGCTTCGCGTTGCCCTTCGCGCCCTTGAGACGGAGGATCTCGACGGCCTTCTCGACGTCGCCGTCGGCCTCCTCGAGCGCCTTCTTGGTGTCGACCATGCCCGTGCCGAGCTGCTCGCGCAGCGCCTTGATGTCGGCGATGGTGAAGTTGGCCATGGGTTCTGGCTCCTCAGGTTCGGTGGATCCGGTTCGGATCCGGACGACTTACTTCTCGGTGGACTCGGCGGCCGGGGTGTCGGCCTCGGCGGGCGCCTCGACAGCGGCCTCGGCGGGCGCCTCGGTCGGCTGCTCGAGCAGCTCGCGCTCCCACTCGGCGAGCGGCTCGGCGTCGCCCTCGGGGTTGTGCTTCTGCTGCAGGCCCTCGGCGGCGGCGTCGGCGATGATGCGCGTCAGCAGCGAGACCGAGCGGATGGCGTCGTCGTTGCCCGGGATCGGGTACTGGAGGTCGTCGGGGTCGACGTTGGTGTCGAGGATGCCGATCACAGGGATGCCCAGCTTCTTGGCCTCGTCGATCGCGAGGTGCTCGCGCTTGGCGTCGACGACCCACAGGGCCGACGGGGTCTTGGTGAGGTTGCGGATGCCGCCCAGCGACTTGTGGAGCTTGTCCAGCTCGCGCTTCTTGAGCAGCAGCTCCTTCTTAGTGAAGCCGGTGCCGGCCGGGTCGTTGAAGTCGAGCTCCTCGAGCTCCTTCATGCGCGCGAGGCGCTTCGACACGGTCTGGAAGTTGGTCAGCAGACCGCCGAGCCAGCGCTCGTTCACGTAGGGCTGGCCGACGCGGGTCGCCTGCTCGGCGAGCACCTCCTGGGCCTGCTTCTTCGTGCCGACGAACAGCACGGTGCCGCCGCGGGCGACGGTCTCCTTGACGAAGTCGTACGCCTTGTCGATGTACGTCAGCGACTGCTGGAGGTCGATGATGTGGATGCCGCTGCGCTCCGTGAGGATGAAGCGCTTGACCTTCGGGTTCCACCGACGGGTCTGGTGTCCGAAGTGCACGCCGCTGTCGAGCAGCTGGCGGATGGTGACCACAGCCATGGTCTGTCTCCTTGTATCTGGGCACGTCCGGGCGAGCCGGCGCATGCCATTGCGGTTGATCTGCCGGCGTCGACCGGCGAGCCTGGTGCCCGGCGCACTCCCGCCCTCGTGAGAGGGACCGATGGGGGTGGATGCCGCGTCGCCCGATCCGGAGACCGGGCGCCGCTCTGGGCACGCGGAGTCATCCCGACACACGGGATGCGACCTTCAGTGTATCAGGCGCGCCCCCGCGCGCCGCGCGCAGGCGGCCCGTGTTCACCGGCCGTTCCGAGGCTCGTCCCCAGGGCTCCGGATGGCCCGGCTGTCCGCGCGGTGCCGGGCCTCGACGCCGCCGCGCATCCGTCGGCGACAGGCTGGGATCATGCGTCGTCCGATGGTGCGTCTGCTCGCGGGGCTCGCGCTCGCGCTGGCCCTGGTGGGCGGCGCGGCGGAGGCCGCGGGAGGCGCCTCGCGCGGCGTGGATCCCGAGGCGCGCATCGAGACACCGGAGCCGTGGCGCTGGCCGGTCTCGGGCGGCGTGCGGATCGTCGCCCGGTTCGTCGCGCCCGCGCATGCGTACGGCCCCGGCCACCGGGGCGTCGACGTCGCGGCGGCCGTGGGAGCGGATGCGCTCGCGCCGGCGGCCGGCGTCGTGGCGTTCTCGGGGACGGTGGTCGACCGCCCGCTGCTCACGATCGATCACGGCGGCGGGCTGGTGTCGACGCTGGAGCCGGTCGAGACCGACCTCTCCCCCGGCGACGCGGTGGCACGCGGGCAGGTCGTGGGTCGCGTCGCCGCGGGCGGCCACGCGGCGCCCGGCTCCCTGCACATCGGCGTGCGCCTGCACGGCGAGTACGTCAATCCGCTGCTGCTGCTCGGCGGCGTCCCCCGCGCCGTGCTGCTGCCCTGCTGCTGACGTGTCAGGCCCGAGCTTCAGGCACGTGGGTGAGCCAGTCGATACGCGGCGGCGAGGCGCTCGGACGAGACGTGCGTGTAGATCTGGGTCGTGCCGAGGCTGGCGTGGCCGAGCAGCTCCTGCACGGCGCGCAGGTCGGCGCCGCCGTCGAGCAGGTGGGTGGCGGCCGAGTGGCGCAGCGTGTGCGGGCCGACCGCGCTCGAGCCGACGACGGGCCCGACCTCGCGCGTGACGAGGTCGTACACCGCGCGGGGCCCCATCCGGCCTCCGCGCACGCCGAGGAACACGGCGGGACCGGCTCCCGCGCCCCGGGCCGCCAGGGCGGGGCGCCCCCGGATCAGGTAGGCGCCGAGCGCCCGCTGGGCGGGCGCGCCGAACGGCACGACGCGCTCCCTCGATCCTTTGCCGAGCACGCGCGCCGTGGCGCGGTCGAGATCCAGGTCGTCGACGTCGAGCCGGCACAGCTCCGAGACGCGGATGCCCGAGCCGTAGAGCAGCTCCAGGAGCGCGTGGTCGCGCAGCGCGACCGGGTCGCCCTCGGCGGCGGCCTGCCCCAGCCGGTCGAGCACGCCGCCCAGCGCCTCGGCCGCGGCGACGTGCGGCAGCGTCCGTCCCCGTTTCGGTGCGACGAGCCGGAGGCTGGGGTCCGCGGGCACGAGCTCCTCCTCGTGCGCCCACCGGAAGAACGCGCGTGCCGACGAGGTCCGGCGGGCGAGGGTGGAGCGCTCGTCGCCGCGCTTGGTCGCCTGCCACAGCCACTCGCGCAGGTGCTCGAGGTCGACGTCGCGCAGCTCGAGATCCCCGATCGTCGCCTGCAGATCGCGCAGGTCGTTGCGATACGCCCTCACCGTCGCGGGCGAGAGCCGGCGCACCGTCGACAGGTGCGCCGCGAACGCCTCGATCGCCCGGGTCAGCAGCACGCTTCCAGCTTCGCGCGCGGGTGGACCCACGGCCCGGCGGACGCGCCGCGGCCCGGGAGACGGATGTCCCCCGGGCCGCGGTCGATGCGCCGGCTCAGTAGCCGGCGAGAGGCAGCAGGATGCTGCGCGGCGTCTCGTTCGTGGCGAGCCACTCCTGGACGGCCGGGTCCTGGAAGGCGGCCACGAGCTTCTGGATGCTCGTTGGCCGGGTCGGAGTACAGCGAGACGGTCGCGCCCTGCGGGAGCTCGTCGACGCTCTCCCACCTGTCCGACCACAGGCCGAAGCCCCAGCGGAACACGGGGGTCGCGGCCTCGAGCTGGAAGTCCGGGTTGGCCTCGAGCACCTGGCCCAGCCAGAGCTTGTGCTGGTAGATCGTGCCGGCGACCTCGCCCTCGCTCACGGCGCGGTTCAGGGTCGTGCTGTCGGCGAGGCCGCGGAAGGCCACCTCGATGCCGTACTTGGGCGCGACCTCCTCTGCCACGAACTCGATGAGCGCGGTCTCGGTGGGCTGACCCTCGACGGTCGTGATGTAGAGCGTGGCGCCGGGCGTCTCGTTCGCCGTGGCCGTGCCGCCGAGGCGCGGGACGATCAGGACGGCCGCGATCGCGGCGGCCGCGACGACTCCGCCGACGATCCAGGGCCACTTCGGGCGGCGCTTGAGCTCGAGCTCGAGATCGGGCCCGTCGGGGGCGCCGGCGCTCGGCTTGACGAGCGTGGGGGTGTCGGTCATGGGGATGCTCCGATTTCGGGTGGGGTATTCGGGTGGGGTGGGGTGCGGGATCAGCGGGCGCGCTGCAGCAGGCGGGGCCGGCCGGCCGAGCGGGCCAGCTCCGGCGTCGCGCGACGGACGAGCCGGTCGCCGACCAGCTGGATCGCGCCGACGAACAGCACGAGCGCGATGATCGTCGCGAGCATGACCGGCTGGTCGAACCGCTGGTAGCCGTACGTGACGGCGACGTAGCCGAGACCGCCCGCGCCGATCGTGCCGGCGATCGCCGAGTAGTCGACCATCGCGATCGAGTTGATCGTGAGGCCGCCGAGCAGGATGGGCACGGCCTCGCTGAGCTGGACGCTCGTGATGATCTGGCCGTTGGAGGCGCCGGACGCGCGGGCGACCTTGACGAGGATCGGCGGGACCGCGCGGATCGCGTTCTCGACGATCCGGCTGAAGAACGCCGTGCCCGCGAGGGTCATGGGCACCACGGCCGCAGGGATGCCGATGCTCGTGCCGACGACCAGCCGAGTGAACGGGATCAGCGCCGCCATGAGCACGAGGAAGGGCAGCGATCGCCCGATGCTGATGAGCCAGCTCAGCACGCCGTGCAGCAGGCGGTTCGGGAACAGCCCGCCCTCCGACAGGTTGAACACGAGCACGCCGAGCGGGGTGCCGAGCAGGACCACGAGGAACATGACGATCGCGACCATCGCGAGCGTCTCACCCAGCGCGGGCAGCAGCAGCGCGATGATGCGCTCGAACTCCGAGGTGTCGTTCACGACGCCACCGCCTCGAGCTCGACGCGCGCGACGGCCGCATCCGAGGCTCCCGCGTTGAGCCGCTTGGGCGCGAGGCCCTCCCGCGGCATGAAGAGGCCGCCCGCCCCCGACGGGATGGGGACGGGCGGCCGGTCAGGGGGACGATCAGCCGGTGTAGACCGTGCGCTCGCCGTTCATCGCGATCGTGATCGGCGTCAGGTACGCCGACGCGTCCGCGGACGTCAGGTTGTAGGTGTTGTAAAGCCCGTACTCCTCGGCCACCGTGCGGGTCGCGAGCAGCGTCGCCGTGCCGGGATCGGTCGCCGTCAGGTTCACGGCGGCCGGAGCGAGCGCGTCCTTCCCGAGCCCGGGGACCTCCGGCACGATCCACGTGCCGTAGAGCGCGTTCCAGCTGTAGTCGATGAGCTCGCCCACCCGGATGTCCTCGTACTCGAGCGTCTCGGTGATCGGGCCGTACCAGTACAGCGAGATGATCTTGTCGGGCATCCGCGTGCGGAGCGCCTTGACCAGGTACGGGAACGACCACGCGTTGACCGTGTGGCCGAGGTCGTATCGCGCCCACTCGTCGTCGAAGTCGATGCCATCCAGCTCGTACGTGTACACGGCGTCGGCGAGCTGCGCCGCGAAGGCGTCGGCCTCCTCGTAGGTCTGGAAGTTCGCGAAGCCGACGCCGCCGTGGTTGCCGAGGATCGACAGCAGAACCTTGATGCCCTGCTTCTGCAGCGGACGGATCTCGGTGTCGACGTTCTGCAGCACGCGGGTCACGTTCTCGTTGTGGTGCAGCACGGCCCTGCCGGTGCCGTCGTTGTTGATGTTCGAGGTGAAGACGATGCCGATGTCGAACGCGTTCGCGCCGCTCTTGGCGAGCTTGTAGCGCCCGACGTTGAGCATGCTCTGATTGTTCACCTCGACGTAGCAGACCATGCCGGGGCCCAGCTTCACGGGGCGGGGCTTGTTGCCGCCCGGCGCGGCGAACGCGGCGGATCCGGCGCCGATCGACGCCGCTCCGAGGACGGATCCTGCCGCGACCGAGCCGGCGATCCGCATCATGTCGCGTCGCGAGAGTTTCTCGTCACCCACGGGTGCTCCTCCTGTTCCGGGCCGGCGTCGTTGCCCGCACGGACTTCACTTGACCGGTTCAGCTGTGGTTAGTCAAGGGCTGCTCCGCGAATCGATCGAAACGTCACCGCGACAGGCGCCATCCGTCGGCCGAGGACTCGACCCGGCCGTCGAGCTCGAGCAGGCCGAGCTCGGCCTGCACCTCGGCGAAGGACATTCCCGAGCGGCGCGCGATCTCCGCGAGATCGCGCCACGCACGCGCCGCGAGGGCGTCCAGGACGCGGATGGCCTCGGGGCGCGGGCGGTCGTCGGCGGGCGCCGCCCCGCCGGGGCCCCATTCGCCGAGGAGCTCGCGCACGTCCGCCGCGCACGTGACGCAGGTGGCGTCGAACTCGCGCAGCAGCCGATGGCAGCCGTCGGACGTCGCGCTCGTGACGGCACCGGGCACCGCGCCGAGCGGACGCCCGAGCGCAGCCGCGTGCCCGGCGGTGTTGAGCGAGCCGCTGCGCCGGCCCGCCTCGACAACGACGGTCGCGGCGCTCACGGCGGCGATCAGCCTGTTGCGCTGGAGGAACCTCCACTTGGTCGGCGTGCCGCCCGGTGCGACCTCCCCCACGATCGCGCCCCGCTCGGCGATGCGCGCGAACAGGTGCGCGTGCCCGGCCGGGTAGACCCGATCCGCGCCGCCCGCGACGAAGGCGACCGTGAGGCCGCCGGCGCCCAGCGCCGCGCGGTGCGCGACGCCGTCGATGCCGTACGCGCCGCCGGAGACGACGGCGACCCCCTCCCCCGCCAGGTCGCCCGCGAGCATCCCGGCGACGTGCTCGCCGTAGGCCGTGGACGCGCGGGCCCCGACGAGCGCCACCGAGCGGTCGAGCGCGCCGAGCGCCGCGGCGTCGCCGCGCACCCACAGCGCCACCGGGGCGTGCGCGCCGAGGTCCGCGAGCCGCTCGGGCCAGACCGCGCCCTCCGGCGCGAGCAGCGTCAGGCCCGCCCGGGCCGCATCGTGCGCCACCGCCGTGAGCAGCCGGGCGCCGAGGCGGGGTCGCCAGCGCTCGAGCTGCACGGCGAGCTCGCGCGGCTCGACGCCCGGCACGCCGGGCACGAGGCCGCCGGCCGCCGCGCGCTCGACCGCCCGCAGCGCGTCCACCGCGCCCAGCGCGGCCACGAGGGACCCGGCCACGGAGTCCCCAGGCTCGGCCAGAGCGCTCCACACCAGGCGGGCCGCGCGCACGTCCGGATCCGTCACGGTCGACAGGACCAGGCCGACGGCCTCGCGCAGGCCGCCGTCCCGCAGCACGCCGGGCTCGCTCATCCCGTCACCCCCTTCTTCAGAAACAGGGCCTGGCCGACGTCGGCCGTCGACGGCTGGTCGCGCCCGGCGAGGTCGGCGATGGTCCATGCCACGCGCAGGATGCGGTCATAGCCGCGCAGCGTGATGGCGCCGCGCTGCAGGGCCGTCTCGAGCGTGCGCCGCGCGTCCGGGGCGATGGCACGCGGCCCCTGCCGCAGCCACGCGCCCGGCACGTCGGCGTTGACCCGCCACCGTGTGCCGTGCAGCCGAGCCGCGGCGCGCTCCCGGGCCGCCGCGACCCGCTCGCGCGCCTCGGCGGTGCTCACCGGCGCGGTGCCGTCATGGTGCGACGAGGCGACGCGCTGCAGCCGCAGGTCGATGTCCATCCGGTCCAGCAGGGGCCCCGACAGCCGGGACAGGTAGCGCCGGATCACGCTGGGCGCGCAGGTGCACGCGCCTCCCCGCACGCCGTACTCGCCGCACGGGCAGGGGTTGGTCGCCAGCACGAGCTGGAACCGCGCGGGGAACTCCGCCCGGAATCCGGCGCGGTGGATCTCGATCCGGCCCTGCTCGAGCGGCTGCCGCAGCGCGTCGAGCACCCCGCCGGGCGCCTCCGCCGCCTCGTCGACGAACAGGACGCCGCGGCTCGCGCGCGCGATCGCCCCGGGTCGCGCCGTGCGCGAGCCGCCGCCGATCAGCGCGGCGATCGACGCGGAGTGGTGCGGCGCCTCGAAAGGCGGCGTGCGGTCCAGCTTCGAGACGGGCTCCCCGGCCAGCGACCGGAGCGAGGCGACCTCGAGCGCGGCGTCGTCGTCGAGCGGCGGCAGGATGCCCGGCAGGCGCCGCGCGAGCATGGTCTTCCCCGCTCCGGGAGGCCCCGACATGAGCAGGTGATGCCCGCCCGCCGCGGCCACGATCAGCGCCTCGACCGCGGCGGGCTGCCCCACGATCTCCGCCAGGTCCAGGCGCTCGGTGGCGCGCGGGCGCCGCGCCTCCCCCGGCACGGGCTCGACGTCGGGCACCTCGACGTCGGCGCCGTGCCAGCGCGCCACCTGCGCCAGGCTGACGGCCCCCAGCACCTCGACGCCGGGCACGAGCTCGGCCTCGGCGAGGTTGGCGTGCGGGACGACGAACCGGTCGAAGCCCCGCCGCGCGGCCGCGTGCACGGCCGGCAGCACGCCGGGGACCGGCCGCAGCCGCCCGTCCAGGCCGAGCTCGCCGATGTGCACCGTGCGCGCCAGGGACTCGGGCGGCATGAGACCGTCCGTCGCGAGCGCCGCGACTGCGATCGCGACGTCGAAGCCCGTTCCCTGCTTCGGCAGCCCGGCCGGCGAGAGGTTCACCGTGAGGCGCCGGTCGGGAAGCCGCATGTCGCTGTTCTCGCACGCGTTCGTGACGCGCCGGACGGCCTCGCCGAGCGCCTTGTCCGCCAGCCCGATGAGCTTGAACTCGGGCGTCTGCGCCGTCAGGTCGGCCTCGACCTCGACGAGCTCGCCGCGCAGACCCGTCAGGGCAACGGCCCACGTGCGCGCGACCCTCACCGCAGCCCCTCGAGGTGCTCGAGCGTCGCCGTGCGCGGGTCGCGCCCGATGATCGCGATGCCGTCCACCCGGATCCGGCGGCGGCGCGCGTGTCCGGGATGGGCGGCGGCCCACGCCAGCGCCAGCCGCCAGAGCCGGCCGAGCTTGCGATCGTCGATCGCCGCGAACGGATGCCCGTACGCGATCCCGCTGCGCGTCTTCACCTCGACCACCGCCAGGCGCCCAGGTCGGGCCGCGACGATGTCGATCTCGCCCGCGGGGCAGCGCCAGTTGCGGTCGAGGATCTCGTACCCGCGCTCCGTCAGATACGCGGCGGCGCGGTCCTCCCCCGCCCGGCCCAGCTCGTCCTTGCGTGCCATGCCCCGAGCGTGCCGGGGATCGCGGCGGCGCGAGCGGCCGGCGGCCGCTCAGGCGGAGATCCGGCCGTGGACGCGGCCTGTGGACGAGGGCCGGCTACTTGCCGTCGAGCGAGAGCTCCTCGGGCAGCTGGAAGTCGCGCCGCGAGAGCTCCTCGATGTTGACGTCCTTGAACGTCAGGACGCGCACCGACTTCACGAAGCGGTCGGCGCGGTAGATGTCCCACACCCAGACGTCGGTCATCGTCAGCTCGAAGTAGAAGTCGTGCTCGGTGTCGTGACGCACGACGCTGACGTCGTTGGCGAGGTAGAAGCGCCGTTCCGTCTCGATCACGTACTGGAACTGCGAGACGACGTCGCGGTACTCGCGGTAGAGCGCCAGCTCGAGTTCGCGGTCGTAGTCGTCGAAGACCTCGTCATCCATGGTGACTCCATCCTATGGCCGCGCGGGAGCGCGCCGGACCGGCCCGGAGCGCACGCCGCCGAGGCGGGCCCGGGCCCGGTCAGAACAGCGTCGGGGCGTCCGCGATCGCCCACGAGCGCCGGTGGTGCGCGCTCAGGCCGAGCTCGCGGATCGCGGCGCGGTGCGTGGGGCTGGCGTAGCCCTTGTTGCTGCACCAGTCGTAGTGCGGGTGCTCGTCGTGCAGGGCCACCATGCGGGCGTCCCTGGCGACCTTCGCGATGACCGACGCGGCCGAGGCCGATGCGCAGTCGCGGTCGGCCTTGATGACGGGCCGCACCGTGAGCCCCGCCCCGCCGGCCGGGCGCGACACGGGGGTGATGTAGTCGTGGTTGCCGTCCAGCAGCACGATGCCGGTCGCCGGGGCGAAGCCCAGCTCCTCGAGCGCCGCCAGCGCCCGCACGGCCGCGAGCCCGAGAGCGCGGATGATGCCGACCTCGTCGATCTCGTCGGCCTCGGCCCACCCGACGGCGCTGGCGCGCACCCATCCGGCGGCGCGCTCGGCCACGGCGGCCCGCTTCGGCTCGGGCACGAGCTTCGAGTCGCGCAGCCCCTCGGGCACGCGACGCCGCGCCGACGCCGCGTCGATCACCGAGGCGCCCACCGCGACCGGACCCGCCAGCGCGCCGCGCCCCACCTCGTCGCACGCGAAGACCAGCGGCGTCTCGCGCAGCAGGCGCCGCTCCAGCGACAGGGTGGGCACGGCGACGGCCATCAGCGCGACGCCTCCTCGATCGCGTCGGCGGCCCCTGGCACGCCGGCGAACACCTCGTGGTGTCCGTCGATGGGGCCGAACCGCTCGAGCGGCCAGGTCCGCAGGAACACCCGGCCCACCACGTTGTCGAGCGGCACGAATCCCTCGCCGGGCTGGTCCGTGTTGTAGCGCGAGTCCTTCGACCGGTCGCGGTTGTCGCCCAGCACCCACAGCGATCCGTCGGGCACCGTCACGTCGAACTCGACCTCGGACGCCTCGGTGTCGCCGGCGGGCAGCTTGATGTAGCCCATCTCGTCGATCGGCACGTCGTTGACCGTGATCTGGCCGAACGCGTTGCAGCAGACGACGTGGTCTCCGGGGAGACCGATGATGCGCTTGACCAGGTGGTCGTCGGAGTCGGAGGCGGACAGGCCCACGAGACTGAGCAGCCAGTCCACGCCCGTCTCGAACGGCGACCGCGGCGGCTCGGGCGTCGGGTCGAGCCAGCCGCCCGGGTCGGCGAACACGACGACGTCGCCCCGGTCGTATCCGGACCAGTCGGGCGTCAGCTCGTCGACCAGGATCCGGTCGTCGATGACGAGCGTGTCCTCCATCGACGCTGACGGGATGAAGAACGAGCGCACCACGAAGGTCTTCACGAGGAACGACACGACCACCGCGATCAGGACGATCACGAGCACGTCGCGCAGGAAGGCGAGCCAGCCGCGGCCCCGCCGCGGGGCGTGCGCCGCGGCCTCCCGCGCGTCGCGACGGTGCAGGGGCGCTGCGGAGGCGGGGGGCTCGCTGCTCATGGGTTCCTTCGACTGCCGCGCCCGGTCCGGAGCGCTCCTTCCAGGTTCGCACATCCGGACCCGTGCGACCGTCGGCCCGCCGACGATCCGCGCACGTCGCGCGCATCGCGTCGCCGCCGCCCATGCCCGGATGCACGGAACCCCGCGACCGATCGGTCGCGGGGTTCCATGGGAGTGGGACGCGGGCTCAGCCGTTGTCGCGCTTCTCCTTGATCTTCGCCTTCTTGCCGCGCAGGTTGCGCAGGTAGTACAGCTTGGCGCGGCGCACGTCACCGCGGGTAACGACCTCGATGTGGTCGATGACCGGCGAGTGCACCGGGAAGGTGCGCTCCACGCCGACCTGGAAGCTGATCTTGCGGACCGTGAAGGTCTCGCGGACGCCGTCGCCCTGGCGGCCGATCACGACACCCTGGAAGACCTGGATGCGCGAGCGCGAGCCCTCGACGATGTTGACGTGGACCTTGACGGTGTCGCCGGGGCCGAACTCGGGGATGTCGGTGCGCAGCGAGGCGGCGTCGACGGTGTCGAGGATGTGCATATCGGATCACTTCCTGCGGCCGCCACAGGTCGGCCGCGTCTGAGATGGTGGTTGTCTGCGTGTGCTGTGAGGTCGGACGACCTTCGGCTCCCCTGAGGCAGAGCGGCGAAGCGGGCACAGCGACAGCTGCACCGGCCACGGCACAAACAGCGATCTTATCAGAACCGATCGCACGCCGCGGGCCGGGCCCGGGCGCGTCAGCGCTCGTCGATGACGATGACGTTCGACGTGGAGGGGGTGCGGAGCAGCCGCGACGGCGACGCCTCGCGCCACAGCTGCCAGAGCTGCAGCCACAGGAGGCCGACGGCGGCGAGGATCGCGAGCGCCAGCGTGAGGCCGAACCAGGCCTCCACGAACAGACCGACCGCGATCGTCAGGGCGTGCCAGACCCCGAAGCCCGCGACGTCGAGCCAGGACACGGCACCCGTGCGCCGCACGGACGGGCGGGCGCGGTTCAGCAGGGTCAGCACGACCTGGCCGATCAGGACCGACGGCACGGCGATGAAGAGCACCCACAGGAAGGCCCATCCGTTCGCCCCCGACACGCCCCAGCCGATCAGCAGCCAGAGGGGCAGCACGACGGCCGCGGGCCAGAGCCAGCGGGAGAGCAGACGACGGAGGGCCATGTCCCGATGCTAGGCGCGCTCGCCCGCCGACGGGCGGGTCGGATCCCGATCCATGAGGAAGACACAGGATGCCACCGGCCGTCCAGACGGATCAGGGAGAATGGACGCGAGTGAGAGGACTCTGATGATCGAACTGCGCACCCCGGCCGAGATCGAGCGGATGCGGCCCGCGGGCCGGTTCGTCGCGGAGGTGCTCGCGACCCTGCGCGAGGAGACCAAGGTCGGCACCAACCTGCTCGCGCTCGACCGGCGCGCGCACGACATGATCCGCAGGGCGGGCGCGGAGTCCTGCTACATCGACTACCACCCGTCGTTCGGCGCCAGCCCGTTCGGCAAGGTGATCTGCACGTCGATCAACGACGCCGTGCTCCACGGCCTCCCCTTCGACTACGCGCTGCGCGACGGCGACCTCGTCACGCTCGACTTCGCGGCGTCCGTCGACGGATGGGTCGCCGACTCGGCCGTGTCGTTCGTGGTCGGCACCCCGCGCGACGAGGACCTCGCGCTGATCGACACGACCGAGCGCGCGCTGGACGCCGCGATCGCGGCGGCCACGGTCGGCAACCGGATCGGCGACATCTCGGCCGCGATCGCCGCCGTCGCCCGCGGCGAGGGCCTGAGCATCAACACGGACTTCGGCGGACACGGCGTCGGCCGCATCATGCACGGCGACCCGCACGTCCCCAACGACGGCCGCCCTGGCCGGGGCTTCCCCCTCAAGCCGGGCCTCGTGATCGCGATCGAGCCGTGGTTCCTGCAGACCACCGACGAGCTCATCACCGACCCGGACGGCTGGACGCTGCGCAGCGCGGACGGCTCGCGCGGCGCGCACTCGGAGCACACCATCGCGATCACCGAGGACGGCCCGATCGTCCTCACCGACCGCACCGGCCTCTGAGCGAGGCCCCCGCCGAGACGGCAACGCCGCCCCGAGACCGCAGCGGACCACCGCGGTCTCGTGCCGGGGATGCGGTCTCGGGCCGGGGATGCGGTCTCGGGCCGGGGATGCGGTCTCGTGCCGGGGATGCGGTCTCGGGCCGGGGATGCGGTCTCGGGCCGGGGATGACATCTCGCGCCGCGCGGAACTCACACGCGGCGCCGCCCCGACGTGAGGGAATCGTTCGCTCGGGGTAATCGAACGCCGCGCCGCGGCGAAACACGCCGTTCCTACCGTGGGAATCCACACCGTCCCCCACCGGCAGGAGCGAGATGACCGCCTCGACCGAAACACCCCGTCGCATCGTCGTCGTCGGCGCCGGCATGGTGGCGCACCGCTTCGTCGAGAGCCTGCTGAGCCGCACCGACGCCGACGTGCGCGTCACGCTGATCGGCGACGAGGGCCGCCATCCGTACGACCGCGTCGGCCTCACCGGCTTCTTCTCGGGCGCGGGCGCCGACGACCTCACGCTCGACCGCGGCGTGCTCGACGACGAGCGCCTCTCGTTCACGCCCGGCGACCCCGTCATCCGGATCGACCGCTCGGCGCGCACCGTCACGACGCGCTCGCGCGCCGAGATCGCCTACGACCGCCTGGTGCTCGCGACCGGCTCCTACGCGGCCCGTCCCGGAGCGGACGGCGCCGACCTGCCCGGCACGTTCGTGTACCGCACGCTCGACGACGTCGCGGGCATCCGCGCGTTCGTGGAGTCCCGCTCCGCCGAGCTCGGCCGGCCGCTCGCGGGCACCGTGATCGGCGGCGGCCTGCTGGGCCTGGAGGCCGCCGGCGCGCTGCAGGGCCTCGGCGTGGAGTGCACGGTCGTGCAGTCGTCGGACCGGCTCATGTCAGCGCAGCTGGACCTCGCGGGCGGCTCGACGCTGCGCCGCCTGATCGAGGCCAAGGGCATCGCTGTGCGCACCGAGAGCCGCACCACGCGCCTCGACCCGGATCGCTCGGGTCACGTCACGGGCCTCGAGTTCCGCGACGGCTCGTACGCCCGCACGGACGTCGTGATCTTCACGGTCGGCGTGCGCCCGCGCGACGAGCTGGGCCGCGAGGCGGGTCTTGAGATCGGCGCGCACGGCGGCGTCGTGATCGACGAGGGCTGCCTCACGAGCGACCCGGCCATCCTGGCGATCGGCGAGGTCGCGAGCTTCGAGGACCGCTGCGTGGGCCTGGTCGCGCCCGGCTACGCCATGGCCGAGGTCGCCGCCGACCGCCTGCTCGGCGGCGCCGCGGCGTTCCCCGGATACGACGACTCGACCAAGCTCAAGCTGTCGGGCGTCGACGTCGCAAGCTTCGGCGACGCGTTCGGCACCACGCCCGGCGCGCTGGACGTCGTCTACACCGACCCGGTCGCGGGCGTCTACAAGAAGCTCGTGCTCTCGGACGACGCCAAGACCCTGCTCGGCGGCATCCTGGTCGGCGACGCGTCGGCGTACGGCTCGCTGCGCCCGCTCGTGGGCAGCGCGCTCGGCGGGGACCCCGCCGCGTACCTGATGCCCGCCGACGGCGTCGAGGCCCCGACCGGGGACCTGCCCGACGAGGCGATCGTCTGCTCGTGCTCGAGCGTCACCGCGGGCCGGATCCGCGGCGCCGTGCACGAGGACGGCTGCATGGACGCCACCGCCGTCAAGACGTGCACCAAGGCCGGCGCCACCTGCGGATCCTGCTTCGTGGCGGTCAAGAAGATCGTCGGCAAGGAGCTGACCAAGCTCGGCCAGACCGTCAGCAACGCGATGTGCGAGCACTTCGACATGTCGCGCCGGCAGCTGTTCGACGCGATCCGCGTCTCGGAGCTCACGACGTTCAGCGCGATCATCGAGCGCTTCGGACACGGCCGCGGCTGCGACATCTGCAAGCCGGCGATCGCGAGCATCCTGTCGGGCCTGGTGGGCGCGCACGTGCTCGACGGCGAGAACGCGACGCTGCAGGACACCAACGACCACGTGATGGCCAACCTGCAGAAGGACGGCTCGTACTCGGTCGTGCCGCGCATGCCCGGCGGCGAGGTCACGCCCGAGGGACTGATCGCGGTCGGCCAGATCGCGAAGGACTTCGGCCTCTACACGAAGATCACGGGCGGCCAGCGCGTCGACATGTTCGGCGCGCGCCTCGAGCAGCTGCCGCTGATCTGGCAGCGCCTGGTGGACGCCGGCTTCGAGTCGGGCCACGCGTACGGCAAGTCGCTGCGCACCGTGAAGTCGTGCGTGGGCTCGACGTGGTGCCGCTACGGCGTGCTCGACTCGGCCGGCATGGCCGTCAAGCTCGAGCTGCGCTACCGCGGCCTGCGGGCCCCGCACAAGTTCAAGCTCGGCGTCTCGGGCTGCGCGCGCGAGTGCGCCGAGGCCCGCGGCAAGGACGTGGGCGTGATCGCCACCGAGCACGGCTGGAACATGTACGTCGGCGGTAACGGCGGCTTCACGCCCCGCCACGCGCAGCTGCTGGCCGAGGGCCTGGACGACGACGCGCTGATCACGGCGATCGACCGGTTCTTCATGTACTACATCCGCACGGCGGACCGCCTGCAGCGCACGGCCCCGTGGTTCGAGGAGCTCGAGGGCGGCATCGAGGAGCTGCGCCGCGTGATCTTCGAGGACAGCCTGGGGATCTGCGCCGACCTGGACGCGCAGATGGCGCGCCACGTCGACAACTATGAGGACGAGTGGGCCGCGACGCTGCGCGACCCCGAGAAGCTCAAGCGCTTCGCGTCGTTCGTGAACGCGCCCGACACTCCGGATCCCTCGCTCGCGTACGTGCCCGAGCGCGGCCAGGTGCGCCCCGCCTCGCCCGAGGAGCGCGAGGCCGCCGAGCGCGGAGACGGCCCCGTCCTGATCGCCGGAACCACGCTGGAGGTGCGTCGATGACGCTGGTCGCCCGTCCCGAGACAGACCGCCCGGAGACCGCGGCGCCCGCCGCCGGCTCCGCATCCGGCTGGGTGCGCGTGTGCGCCCTGAGCGACCTCGAGGTCGAGCGCGGCCGCGCGGCCCTGCTGGGCGGCGCGACGCAGGTCGCGCTGTTCCTGCTGACCGACGGCACGGTCCGCGCGGTCTCCAACTACGACCCGTACGGCGGCGCGAACGTCCTCTCGCGCGGCATCGTCGGGACGAAATCCCTCGGAAACACGGCGACGCCGTCGGGAAACACGCCTCCGGGATACTCGGACGACGACGGGGCGCGCGAGGACGTGCCCACCATCGCCTCGCCCCTCCATAAGCAGGCGTGGGACCTCCGCACCGGGATGGTCGTGGAGACCCAGGGCAAGGATGCGCGCGACATCCCCGTCTTCCCCGTCGCGGTCTCGGACGGGGACGTGTACATCAAGTGGGACGGAGCGCGATCGTGACGACCATGCTCGGGGTGTCGCTCGCCGGACGCGACGTGCTGTTCGTCGGAGGCGGCTCGGTCGCCGCCCGCCGTCTCCCCCGCCTGCTCGATGAGGGCGCGGTCGTCCGCGTCGTCGCCCCCGAGCTGTCGGACGCGACGCGCGAGCTCGTCGACCGGCACGGCATCGCCTGGGCACCGCGCCCCGTGCGCGAGGACGACGTCGACGGCGCGTGGCTCGTGCACACCGCGACCGGAAGCGCCCGCCTCGACGCCGACGTCGCGGCGTGGTGCGAGGCCCGCCGCACGTTCTGCGTGAACGCGTCGGACGGCGCACACGGATCCGCGCGGCTGACCGCCGAGACCCGCTCCGGAGACGTCGTGATCGGCGTCGCGTCGGATGCCGGCGTCGACCCGCGCCGGGCGGCACGGGTCCGCAACGCGATCGCGGCCCTCGCCGACCGCGGCGCCCTGCCGCTGCGCCGCGTGCGCGAGACGGCGCGCGGCCGCGTCGCCCTCGTCGGCGGCGGCCCGGGCCCCGTCGACCTCATGACCGTGCGCGCGCGGCGGCTGCTGGCGGAGGCGGACGTCGTGATCGCGGACCGCCTGGGTCCCGTCGACGTGCTGAGCGAGCTCGACCCCGAGGTCGAGGTCGTCGACGTCGGCAAGCGCCCCGGGCACCACCCCGTGCCGCAGGAGGCGATCAACGCACTGATCGTGGAGCACGCGCGCGCCGGACGCCGTGTCGTGCGACTCAAGGGCGGCGACCCGTTCGTGTTCGGACGCGGCGGCGAGGAGGTCACCGCGTGCCTCGAGGCCGGCGTGCCGGTCGAGGTCGTCCCCGCCCCCACGGCGGCCGTGTCGGTCCCCCAGGCCGCCGGCATCCCCGTGACGCACCGCGGCGTCTCGGGCGCCATGCACGTCGTCAACGGCCAGGCGCCGCTGACCGCATCCACGCTCGCGGCGCTCGCGGACGACGCCGTCACGACCGTGGTGCTCATGGGCGTCGCGGCACTCGAGCGCATCGTCGCGGGCGCGATGGAGGCCGGAGCGCCCGACACCCGGCCGGTGGCGATCGTCGAGAGCGGGCACACGCCGCAGCAGCGCACGACCCGAACGACGCTGGCCCGGGCGGTGGCCGACGCCCGCGCGGCGGGCGTGCGCAATCCCGCGGTGATCGTGATCGGCGAGGTCGCGCGCCTCGACCTCCTGCTGCCGGCACCGGCCGCGGCGATCGCGGGCGACGCGGCCTGACCCGACCCGGTCCGCACCCGACGGGCCGTCGCGTCACATCCGCGAAATCTCCACCCCCGACACTGAGGACGTGAACCACGTGCCGGACACCGCACCCGAACCCTCCCCCGCGGCCCGCCTGCTCTCGAACGCGCTCACCGGCTGCGCGATCCTCATCGCGGTCGACCGCCGCTCGAGCGAGCTCACGGCGGCCCTCGAGCGCCACGGCGCGACCGTGCAGCAGGCGCCCGCGCTCACGATCGAGTCGCACATCGACGACGCCACCCTGATCTCCCGCACGCGCGAGCTGATCGCCGACCCACCGGACGTCGTGGTCGCGACCACCGGCGTCGGCTTCCGGGGCTGGATCGAGGCGGCCGAGGAGGCCGGACTGGCCGACGACCTGCTCGCGGCCTTCCGCGGCGCGCAGCTGGTCGCCCGCGGCCCCAAGGCGCGCGGCGCGATCCAGCAGGCCGGGCTCACGGCCGACTGGGTCGCCGAGTCCGAGACCGCCGCCGAGCTCGGCGATTACCTCGTGGCCGAGGGCGTGTCGGGCAAGCGCATCGCCGTGCAGCATCACGGCTCCGGGGCCGACGGGCTCGACGAGCTGTTCGCATCCCACGGGGCGCAGGTCGTGAGCCTCACGGTGTACCGCTGGGGACCGCCGCCGGACCCGGCGCTCGTGCGCCGCAGCGTGCTCGCCACCGCACGCGGAGAGCTGGACGCGGTGCTGTTCACCTCGGCGCCGGGAGCGGCCGAGTGGCTGAAGGAGGCCGAGCGCGCCGGAGCGCTGGAGGACATCGGGATGCTCGCCGCGGAGCGGCAGCTCCTCATGACCGCGGTGGGGCCGATCACGGCGGAGCCGCTCGTGGCGGCCGGCATCGAGACCCTGATCGCGGAGCGCGGAAGGCTGGGCTCCCTCGTGCGGGCGGTCGTCACGTACTTCGGCGGCGGGCATGCCCCGTCCCACCTGACGCCGGCCGGGCGGCTCGAGCTGCGCAGCGCCGGCGCCGTGCTCGACGGGCGGTTCGTCCCGCTCTCCCCCACCAGCCGCGACGTCCTCGCCGCGCTGTTCCGCGCCGGAGGCGGCGTCGTGTCGCGCACCGACCTGCAGCGTGCGCTGCCCCGCTCGGGCGACAGCGCGCACGCGGTCGAGATGGCGGTCGCGCGCCTGCGAGAGGCCCTGGGCGCTTCCGACGTGGTCAAGACGGTCGTCAAGCGCGGCTACCGTCTCAATGTGGAGGATCCCGAATGACCGCGACGCCCACGCTCATCGCCTGCTCGCACGGCACCCGCTTCGCCGAGGGCCGCGACGCCGTCCACGCGCTCATCGAGCAGGTGCGCGGGCTCCTGCCCGGGGTGTCCGTCGCCGAGGCGTTCGTGGACGTGCAGGACCCATCGATCGACGACGTGGTCGCCGCGACGGACGGCCCGGCGGTGATCGTGCCGCTGCTGCTGTCGGCCGGCTTCCACACGGGCGTCGACATCGCGCGGGCGGCCGCGACGCGCGCCGACGTGACGGCGACCGCTCCTCTGGGCCCCCATCCGCTCCTGGCCGAGGTGCTGTCCGAGCGGCTCGCGGAGTCGGGGCTCGCGGACGGCGACCACGTCGTGCTCGCCGCCGCCGGTTCGTCGCGCCCCGAGGCCGCGACGGACGTCGAGGCGATGCGCGAGCTGCTCGCCGCGCTGCTCCACCGGCCCGTGACGGTCGGCTACGCGGCCGGCGCCGATCCGCGGATCCCGGCGGCGGTCGACGCCGCCCGGGCGGCCGGCGCGCCGCGCGTGGTCGCCGCCAGCTACGTGCTCGCGCCGGGCTACTTCGCCAACCTCGTGGCCGACGCGGGCGCCGACGTCGTCACCGCTCCGCTCGCCCCCGACCTCCGCGTCGCCCAGGTGATCGCCGAGCGCTACCGCGAGGGCGCCTCCGCACTGGCCTGATCCGCACTGGCCTGATCCGCGCTAGGCCGATCCGCGCTGGCCCGATCCGTCAGCCGCCGATCGCGTTCATGCCCCGCGCGGGCTGGAGGAACGACGGATCGTCGATCGCGTGGCCCGGGAGCTTGCGCAGGATGCACCCGCGCAGCATGGCGTCCAGGTCGCGGTCCAGATCGTCGGAATCGCCGCGCAGGATGGGCAGCAGGTCGAACTCGGTGGTCGAGAACAGGCAGTTGCGCAGCTGGCCGTCCGCGGTGAGCCGGAGGCGGTCGCACGCGCCGCAGAACGGCGCCGTGACCGACGCGATCACGCCGACGCGCGCAGGGCCGCCGTCGAGCAGCCACGTCTCGGCGGGCGCTCCGCCGCGCCCCGGCACGGGCGTCAGCTCCCACCGGGCGGACAGCGCGGCGAGGATCTCCTCGCGCGTCACCATCCGCTCGCGCGACCAGGTGTGGCCGGCGTCGAGCGGCATCTGCTCGATGAAGCGCAGCTGCGCGCCGTGCCCGACCGCGAACTCCACCAGGTCGACCAGCTCGTCGTCGTTCACGTCGCGCATCGCGACCGCGTTGAGCTTGAGCGGGCGCAGCCCGGATTCCGCGGCGGCGGCGATGCCGTCCAGCACGTCGTCCAGGCGGTCACGGCGCGTGAGGTCGCGGAAGCGGTCGCGACGCAGCGTGTCGATCGAGATGTTCAGGCGCGACAGCCCGGCGTCGATCAGCCCCGGGAGGGACTCACGCAGCCGGATGCCGTTGGTCGTCATCGCGATCTGCACGGGGCCGTCGGGCCCCTCGATCCGCGCGAGCCGGCGCACGACCTCGACGATGTCCGTGCGCAGCAGCGGCTCGCCGCCCGTGAGGCGGAACGTCGTGATCCCCGCCGCGGCCGCGATGCGCGCGACGCGCTCGATCTCGTCCAGGGTCAGGATGCTCGTCTTCGCGAGCCACTCGTTGCCCTGCTCCGGCATGCAGTACGTGCAGCGCAGCGAGCACCGGTCCGTGAGCGAGATCCGCAGGTCGCGGTGCACGCGCCCGAAGGTGTCGACGAGAGGGCCGGACGCGGCGAGGTCGCCGACGGGCTCCGCCCGGCGGCCGATCGCGACCGGCACCGCGGTCATGACCCTCGCCTCATCCATCCAGCCTACGGTCCGTCGGCGCACGTGGCGCCACCCGCGACATGTCCTCCCGGGCGGCGGGGGCGCGCGCCGCCGCCGCCCGCACATGCCGTGAGTCGTCAGCCCGCGGGCAGCAGGCGGACGTCCTCGGGCTCGAGCGCGAGCCGCACCGGATCGCCGGGCGCGAGCTCCAGGGCCGCGAGCTGGGCCGCGGTCACCTCCGCGACGACGTCGGGGCGCGTCGTGTGCACGCGGGCGCCTCCCGGAGTGGGCTCGAGGCGCACCACGCGGGCGAGCCAGCGCCCGGCCGGATGCGGGGCCTCGCGCGCGAGGCGGAGCGCGCCGGTCCAGGTCTCCTCGGCTGCTGCGCGCTCGACGCGCACGTCCGCCGGGCGGAACACGGCCACGACGGCGGCGCCGTCCGCCGCGCTCGCGGGCTCGGCGGTGCCGAGCCGCACGTCGCCGTCGACGCCGTCCGCGCGCCAGGCGCCGCCGTCCGCGACCCCGTGCACGCGGTTGAGCCCGGCCACGGCCGCCACGAACCCGGTTGCAGGGGCCTCGAGCACGTCGCGCACAGCCCCCTCCTGCGTCACGCGCCCGCGCTCGATCACGACGACCCGCTTGGCGAGCGCGGCGGCATCGAACGCATCGTGCGTCACGATGAGCGCGGTCGTCCGCGTGGAGGACAGCTGATCGTGCAGCACGGCGCGGATGTCCGCCGCAGTTTCTGCGTCGAGCGAGGTGAGGGGCTCGTCGAGCAGCAGCAGGCGGGGCGTCACGGCCAGCGCGCGGGCCAGCGCCACGCGCTGCTGCTGACCGCCGGAGAGCTCACGGGGGCGGTGATCGCCCGAGCCCGACAGTCCGACGCGCCACAGCCACTCGTCCGCCGCCCGGCGCGCGACGTCCTTTCGCGTGCCCCGTACGGCGAGCCCGAACGCGACGTTCTCCCGGACGGAGAGGTGCGGGAACAGCCGCGGATCCTGGCCGAGCAGGACGACGCCGCGCCGCGAGGCGGGCAGGTGCCGGCGGCGGGTGATCACGGTGCCGTCCGGCAGGCGGATGGACCCGGAAGAGAGCCGCACGTCCCCCGCCAGCGCGGCGAGCAGCGTCGACTTGCCGGCGCCGCTCGGTCCCATCACGGCGGTCACGGCGCCGTGCGGCGCGCGCAGCGCGGCGTCCAGCCGGAACGCGCCGCGGCGCACCACGACGTCGGCCTCGAGGGCCGCGTCCGCCCGATCCACGGGGTGCGTGCCGGCGGGCACGACCGCGCGGCTCATCGCACGCTCCCGGGTCGCCAGCCGCGCACGAGCAGCAGCACCGCGACGGCCGTGACGAGCAGCAGCAGCGACAGCGCCACGGCGGGACCCTGGTCGACACCGGAGCCGTTGAAGGCCGTGTAGATCGCGAGGGGCATGGTCTGCGTGACGCCGGGGCTGTTGCCCGCGAACAGCGCGGTCGCGCCGAACTCGCCGATCGCGCGCGCGAAGCAGAGTACGACGCCGGCGACCAGGCCCGGCGCCGCGAGCGGCAGCGTGACCCGCCACAGCACGTGCCAGCGCCCCGCCCCGAGCGACGCGGCGGTGCGCTCGTAGTCGACCCCGATCGAGCGGACCGAGGCCTCGACCGCGAGCACCAGGAACGGCAGCGCGACGAACACCTGGGCGATCACGACCGCCGCCGTCGTGAACGGCAGGGCCAGCCCCGCTCCGTTGAGCCACCCGCCGACCGGCCCCGTGCGCCCGAACAGGAGCAGCAGCGCGACGCCGCCCACCATGGGCGGCAGCACGAGCGGAACGGTCACCAGCACCCGCAGCACCGCTGCGATCCACGACCGCGACCGCGCGATCAGCAGCGCCAGCGGGACGCCGAGCGCCAGACACACGGCGGTCGCGATCGCGCCCGTGACGAGCGAGAGGACGAGCGCGTCGCGCGCCGCGGGGGCCGACACGTCGACCCACAGCCGGCTCCAGTCCGCGCGCGCGACGAGACCCCCGAGCGGCACGACGAGCAGCGCGAGGCCCAGGATCGCCGGGAGCGCCAGGATGCGGGGCAGGTGCCCGGCGGCGGCGTCTCTCGCGCGCGGCGGGCGCGCGCGTCGGTCATCCGTCATGGTCGTCTCCCCCGATTCGACATCCGACACCCGATCATTGCGCGGACCGCGCCGTCCGCGCACCCCGCCGCTCCCGCGCCAGCCCGCCCGCGGCGTCACGGCGCCCCGAAGCCGAGCTCGGCGAGGATCGCGCGCCCCTCGGGCCCGGCCGCGAACTCGGCGAACTCCCGCGCCGCCTCCGGGTTCGGCGCGGCGCGGAGCACCGCGATGGGATAGCGGTTCACGACCTCGTCGGCCCCGTCCGCCTCGATCGCGACGACGTCGCCGCGGAGGGCGTCCGTGCGATACACGAGCCCGGCGTCCGCCTCCCCCACCGCGATCTTCGTCACCACGCCGCCGACGTTCTGCTCGAGGCTCGCGGGCTCGACCGCGACGCCCGCGGCATCGAGGAGCCGCGCGCTCGCCGCGCCGCACGGCACGTCCTCGGCGCACAGCACGACGGTCACATCCGGGCGCGCGAGATCCTCGAGCGCTTGCACGCCCGCCGGATTCCCCGGGGGCACCGCGAGCACGAGCGTGTTCGTCGCGAGCACCGCGGGATCGTGGATCAGCGGGGCGACGCGCGCCATGGTGGCCTCGTCCGCGCTCGCGAAGACGTCGGCCGGCGCGCCCTCCTCGAGCTGCGTCGCGAGAACCTGGGATCCGTCCGAGACGATCGGCCGCACATCGACGCCGGGATGCCGCGCCTCGAACGCCTGGGCGATCTCCTCCATGGCGGGCGCGACCGACGCGGCCGCGTACACCGTCAGCGCACCGCCCTCGGGAGCCGCCGGCGCGCATCCGGGCAGCACCGCCGCGGCCGCGGCGGCCGCGAGGATCCGGGCGGCACGCACCCTCCGATCCTGGCACGCGCAGCCGGCCGCGATGCGGCGCGCGGGCCGATCCGTGGCCGCCCACGCGGCCGTAGGCTGTCGGCATGTCCCCCACCCCCGTCTCGCTGCCGCCGCTGGTCGAGCCGGTCGCCGCGCTGAGCGCCGCGGAGAGCGCACGCACCGCGCGGCACCACGTGCTCGCACCGCTCGGCGAGCTCGGACAGCGCCGGCTCGCCGCGGCCCACGTCGCGATCGTCGGCGCGGGCGGCCTCGGCTCGCCCGCCGTGCTGGCGCTCGCGGCGGCGGGGGTCGGCACGCTGACCGTGATCGACGACGACGTGGTGGAGACCTCGAACCTGCAGCGGCAGCTGCTGCACCGGATGGCCGACGTCGGCCGTCCGAAGGTCGACTCCGCCGCGCGTGCCGCCGCCGACCTCGCGCCGGAGGGGCGCGTGCGCTCCGTGCGCGAGCGCCTCACGCCCGAGAACGCCGCCCGGCTGCTGGCCGGGGCGCACGTGGTGCTGGACGGCAGCGACACGTTCGACACGCGCCTTGCGGTGGCCGAGGCGTGCGACGTGCTCGGCGTGCCGCTCGTCTGGGGCACCGTGCAGGGCTTCGACGCGCAGGTGACCGTGTTCTGGTCCGCGCCACCGGCCGGCGCGGCCGCGGTGCGGCTCTCCGACCTCTACCCGGCCGGAAGCGCCGGGGATGTCCCGACGTGCGCGCAGGTCGGCGTGCTCGGATCGCTCTGCCTGCAGGTCGGCGCGCTCATGGCGACCCAGGCCATCACGCTGATCGCGGGCATCGGCGCGCCTCTGCTGGGCCGCATCCTCGTGATCGACGGCCTGCGCGCGACGCAGCGCGAGGTGCCGCTGCGCGGACGCTCGCCCGAGGCCGCGGTCGCGGCGCCGGCCGCGTCCGGGCCAGCGCGCGTGCGGCCCGCCGAGCTCGCCGGCGCGCTCGGCTCGCCCGCCGCGCCTCTCGTGGTGGACGTCCGCGAGCCGGACGAGGTGCGGTCCGGCACGATCGCCGGCGCGCTCCACGTGCCGCTCGGCGAACTGCGCGCCGATCCGGGCGCCGCGACCGCCCGCGTGCGCGACGCGGCGGACGGGCGCCCCGTCGTGGTCGTGTGCCTCAGCGGTGTGCGCTCGGCCGAGGGGGCGGCGCTGCTCGCGGCACACGGGATCGACGCCCGGACCCTGGACGGCGGCATCCGCACCTGGCCGGAGCCCCTGGTCGAGCCGGCGGTGACGACATGACCGCGCCCGGCCCGCTCCGCACCGTGGAAGAGCAGCTCGCGGACGTGCTCGCCGCGATCCAGCCGAACGGCCCGATCACCCTGACGCTGCCGGGCGCTGTCGGGCTGACGCTCGCGGAGCCCGTGCACGCACGGGTCGACGTGCCCGTGTTCGACAACTCCGCGATGGACGGCTTCGCCGTGCGCTGCGCGGATGTCGCGCACGCGTCGGCCGACGAGCCCATCGTGCTCCGCGTCGTCGCGGATCTCCCGGCGGGATCGTCCGAAGACCCTGCGCTGGCGCCCGGCGAGGCCGTGCGCATCATGACGGGGGCGCCGGTCCCGAGCGACGCCGACGCCATCGTGCCGTTCGAGGACACGGCCGGAGGCCTCGCCGACTCGCTCGGCGACATCCGGGTGATCCGCGCTCCCCGGGCCGTCGGCGCGCACATCCGTCGTCGCGGCGAGGACCAGCCGGCGGGCAGTCTGGTGATCCCGGCCGGCGCGCGGCTCGGACCGCTCGAGCTCTCGGCCGCGGCCGCGACCGGAGTGGACCGCGTGATCGTGGCGCGGCCCCCGCGCGTCGTGGTCGTCTCCACCGGCGATGAGCTCGTGGAGCCCGGCGCCGAGCTCGAGCGCGGCCAGATCCCCGAGTCGAACTCGGTGCTGCTCGCGGGGCTCGTGCGCGCGACCGGCGCCGAGCTGCTGCGGGCCGCGTGCGTGTCCGACGACCCCGACGAGCTGCGCGCGCTGCTCGCCGAGACGAGCGAGGCGGACGTCGTGATCACGTCCGGAGGCGTCAGCGCCGGCGCGTACGAGGTCGTCCGGCACGCGCTCGAGGGCGAGATCGCCTTCACCCGGGTCGCGATGCAGCCCGGCAAGCCGCAGGCCTTCGGGCGGCTGTCGAACGGGGCGCTGCTGTTCGGGCTCCCGGGGAACCCCGTGAGCGTGGCCGTGTCGTTCGAGACCTTCGTGCGCCCCGCGCTGCTCGCGATGCAGGGCCGCGAGGACCTGCACCGCCCCGTGCTCCGTCTTCCCGCCGCGACGGGCTGGCGCACGCCCCCGGGACGCCGCCAGTACCTGCCGGCCGCGATCGACCGCTCCGACCCGGCGCGCTGGACCGTGCGGCCCGCGACCGCCGGTGGCTCGGGCTCGCACCTGGCCGCCGGTCTCGCGCGCGCCGAGGCCTACGCGGTCGTGCCCGCCGAGGTCGACGCGGTCGCCGAGGGCGACCTCGTCGATGTCATGCTGTTGCCATGAGCTTCACCCACCTCGACGCCGCCGGTCACGCCCGCATGGTCGACGTGACCGACAAGCAGCCGACCGTCCGCTCTGCGACCGCACGGGGCTTCGTGCGCGTCGCCCCCGAGACCGTGGCGGCGCTGCGCGACGGCGCAGTGCCCAAGGGCGACGTGCTGGCGGTCGCGCGGATCGCCGGCATCCAGGGCGCGAAGCGCTGCGCCGAGCTGCTGCCGCTCGCGCACGTGATCGGCGTGCACGGCGCGGCCGTCGACCTCGCGGTCGAGGACGAGGGCGTCGCGATCGAGGCCACGGTGCGCACGGCCGACCGCACGGGCGTCGAGATGGAGGCCCTGACGGCCGTCGCGATCGCGGCGCTGTCGGTCGTCGACATGGTGAAGGGCATGGATCGCTCGGCCCGCATCGAGAACGCCCGGATCGTCGCGAAGATCGGCGGGCGGAGCGGATCCTGGACGCGCGAGGAGGACTGAACGATGAGCGATCGCACGCTTCCCCCCGAGGCGCTCGACGAGTGGGCCCGCGCGGCGAGCGAGACCCTCGGGCTGTCGCCCGACGACGTCCCGGTCACGCTGATCCTCGACCTCGCACGCGACGTCGCGCACGGCGTCGCTCGCCCGGCCGCCCCGCTGACCGCGTTCCTCGCGGGTCTCGCGGCGGGCCGCGCAGGCGGCTCTCCCGACGACATCGCCCAGGCGGTCGCGGACGTCACGGAGCTCGCGCACGCGTGGCGCTCGCGCACCGGCGGGGAGCCGGCGTGAGCCGGGTCCGCTTCTTCGCCGCGGCGGAGGAGGCCGCCGGCCGCGCCGAGGAGCAGCGGACCGAGGGCACGCTCGGCGCGCTCCGCGCCGCGCTGATCGCCGAGCATCCGGCGCTCGCGGGCATTCTGCCGCGGTGCGCGGTCCTCGTCGACGGCGAGCGTCGCGACGACGACGCGCCGCTCGCCGCCGGCGCGACGGTCGACGTGCTGCCGCCGTTCGCGGGAGGCTGAGCCGGGAGGTCAGGCGGTCCGGCGGTCAGCCGGCCCCCGCGGTCAGGCAGCCGCGACCTGCGGCGCGAGCGCCTGGCGCACGGCGTCCGAGAGCGTGGTCGGGCGACGGCCGCTGAGCTCCACCAGCTCGGTGGAGTCGGTGTCGAGCGCACCGCGCGCCGCGGCCTCGTCGAGCTCCACGGCCAGCACGGCCTCGGTCTCCGTCATGCCCTGCGCGACCAGGGCGGCGCGCAGCGCGTCCCCCTGCAGCGGCCGGTAGGCCACGTCCTTGCCGGAGACGCGGGAGAGCTCGCGCGCGTACTCCTCGAGCGTGAACGGGCTTCCGCCCAGCTCGTAGACCCGCCCGGCCCACGGCGTGAGCACGGCCGCCGCGGCGGCGTCGGCGTAGTCGCGGCGATGCGCGGCGGCGATCCGGCCCGGGCCGCCCAGCACCTCGCCGCGCGCCACATGCTGCGGGGCCTGCTCCATGAACGTGTCGAGGTAGAGGCCGTTGCGGAGGAACGTCGTGGGGATGCGGGTCTGCCGCAGTGCCGCCTCGGTCTCGCGGTGCTCCTCGGCCAGGGTCAGCCCGGCGGTGTCCGCGCCAAGCATGCTCGTGTAGACGATGCACCCCACCCAGGCCCGCTCGGCGGCCGCGATCACGTTGCGGTGCTGGCCGAGACGCCGGCCGATCTCGGTGCCCGCCACGAGCATGAGCCGCTCGACGCCGCGGAAGGCGAGGTCGAGTGAGGCCGGATCGTCGTAGTCGGCCTGCCGCACGGTGACGGCGCGGTCCCGGAACCGCACCCCCTCGGGCGTGCGCGTGATGGCGACGATGTCGGTGGGCGAGACGCCGCGCTCGACGAGGGCGTCGATGATGTACGAGCCGAGCCGTCCGCTGGCTCCCGTGACTGCGATGGACATTCGGGTCCTCCGTCTCCGCCGACTCGCCTCTGAGGTCGGCTGATTCCGAGAATGCGCCGGTGCGCGACGCGAATCAACCGACACACCGCAGAAGGATTCGGCTTTCTTTCCGATCCCTCAGGAATGCATTCTCGCGGCGGGCGCGCTCAGCCGCCGAGGCCCTTCCACTCCGCCGTGCCGTCGGCCTCGATCTGCCGCTTCCAGATCGGGAGCTCGCGCTTGATGTCCTCGATGACCTCGCGGCAGGCGGCGAAGGCCTCGGCGCGGTGCGGCGCGGCGACCGCGATCACGACCGCCGCCTCGCCCACCTCCAGACGGCCGATGCGATGGCTCACGGCGACGATCGCGCCGTGGGCCTCCCCCGCGCGCAGCGCGATCGCGTGCAGCGTGGCCTCCGCGTCGGGGTGGGACGTGTACTCCAGCGCCGAGACCGCGCCGCGCGCATCCGGATCATGATCGCGCACGCGCCCCACGAACGAGGTCTCGGCGCCCATCCGCGGGTCGTCGATCGCGGCGACGTGCTCGTCCAGCCGGATCGGCGTGGCCGAGATCCGCGCGATCCGCACGGTCTCCGCCGCGAGAGCGCCCTCTGTGCCGGCGCTCAATGGTCCTCCCCGGCGAGCTGCGAGGCGGCGTGACGGGCGATCGACACCACGACGGGCATGCCGCTGCGCACGGCCGCGGGCGAGCCCGGCAGGTTCACGATGAGCGTGCCGTGCGCGACGCCCGCGACGCCGCGCGACAGCATCCCCGCGGGCTTCTCGGCCGCGCCGATCCGCCGCAGCTCCTCGGCGATGCCCGGCACCTCGCGCTGGATCACGCGCAGCGTGCCCTCGGGCGTCTGGTCCCTCGGACCGAGCCCGGTGCCGCCCGTCGTGACGATGACGCCCGCCCCGGCCGCGATCATGGCGGCCAGCGCGCGCTCGACGCTCTCGGCGCCGTCGGGAACCACCACGGCGTCGTCGCAGTCGAAGCCCGCGACGCGCAGCGCCGCGACCGCCTCGGGCCCGGACAGATCTTCGCGCTCGCCCCGCGCGGAGCGGTCGCTCACCGTGATCACCGCGGCGCGCGGCGGCTTCCCGGCATCATCCATGCCCCGAGTCTAAGGACCCCGGCGCCGGCCGGGCTCCGCTCGCCGAGACCTCTCGGCTCCCGGAGCCGCACCCTCCGGCCGGCCACCGGGGCGCGATGTTTCCGGCGTGTGACGAAGCCCTCAACCGACCTGCGCCCGGGCGGTGATCGAACGGTGATGGAGAGGTAACGGGCGCACGCGCGGCGCCGAAACACGCCCGCCCTACGGTCGGAATCGCCCCACCCGATGTCCCCCGCATCCGCTGACCTCCGAGGAGTCGCCATGGCCACGCCGCTCAGCTCCACCGCACCCAGCATCACCGCATCGGGCACCGCCCCGTCCGCCTCCGTCGAGGCGCCGCAGACCACCCTGACCTTCCGCCCCGGCCGCTGGATCGACGGCTGGAACCCCGAGGACGCCGCGTTCTGGGCGTCGCAGGGCCGTGCGATCGCCCGCCGCAACCTGGGCTGGTCGATCTTCGCCGAGTTCCTCGGCTTCATCATCTGGCAGCTCTGGAGCATCGTCGTCGTGATGCTGCCGAACGCCGGATTCACGCTCACGACCACCGAGTCGTTCTGGCTGATCTCGCTGCCCAGCCTCGTCGGCGCCACGCTGCGCTTCCCGTACACGTTCGCGGTCGCGACGTTCGGCGGCCGCAACTGGACCATCGTGTCGGCCGCGCTGCTGCTCATCCCCGCCACGGCGCTCGGCTTCGCGGTGCAGAACCCCGAGACGCCGTTCGGCGTGCTGCTGCTGATCGCCGCGCTCGGCGGCGTGGGTGGCGGCAACTTCGCCAGCTCGATGGCCAACATCACGTACTTCTTCCCGCAGCGCGAGAAGGGCTGGGCGCTCGGCCTCAACGCGGCCGGCGGCAACATCGGCACCGCGATCGCGCAGCTGCTCGTGCCCATCGCGGTCACGCTCGGCGCGGCCGGCACCTTCAACATCCAGCTCGCGGGCTGGATGTGGATCCCGCTGATCCTCGTCGCGATGTGGGGCGCGTACCGCTTCATGGACAACCTGTCCTCCGCCAAGGCGGACTTCGCGGGCGCCGCGTCCGCCCTGCGCGAGCCGCACCTGTGGATCATGGCCGTGCTGTACATCGGCACGTTCGGCTCGTTCATCGGCTTCGCGGGCGTGTTCCCCAAGCTGATCGCCGACCAGTTCCCCGAGTTCTCGACCTTCCAGGTGGCCGGGGCGTCGCTGTCGCTGGCGTTCATGGGTGCTCTCGTCGGGTCGCTGGCCCGTCCCTACGGCGGCAAGCTCGCCGACCGCTTCGGCGGGGCGCGGATGACGGTCGCGGCGTTCGGCGTCATGATCCTCGGCGCGCTGTCGCTCATCCTGACCCTGCCGCTCGGCAGCTTCTGGGTGTTCCTGGGCTGCTTCCTGCTGCTGTTCGTCGCCACGGGCATGGGCAACGGCGCGACGTACCGGATGATCCCGAGCATCTTCGCGGCGCGCGGCGCGGCGACCGCGGGCGACCCGCACGCGGTGAGCACGCAGCGCCAGGGCGCGGCGGCGCTGGGCCTGATCTCGGCGATCGGCGCCTACGGCGGCTTCGTGATCCCGCAGGTGCTGAACGCGTCGCACGCGGCGACCGGCGGCTACGTCGCGGCGTTCTGGGGCTTCGTGGCCGCCTACGCCGTGCTCATGACCATCACGGCCGTCGTGTACATCGTGCCGCGGGCCTCGCTCGCCGGTCACCGGATCTGAGGGGCCGGATGTTCCAGGACTCCCCCGCCCTCCGGGTCGTGCTCATCGGGCTCGGCCCGGTCGGCGTGCGCTTCGCGGAGGAGCTGCTCCCTGAGATCGCGACGGGACGCGTCGCGCTGACGATCGTCGGCGCCGAGATGCACGAGCCGTACAACCGCGTGCTGGTCGCGGAGTACGCCACGGGCGAGCTGGAGCGCGACGACCTCGCGATCGCCGATCTGTCCGAGCTGCGCGCCGCCGGCGCCGACGTCGTCACCGGCGTGCGCGCGACATCGCTGGATCGCGGCGCACGGGAGGTCGAGCTGAGCGACGGGCGCCGCCTCGCGTACGACCGCGTCGTGCTCGCCACGGGCGCGCGTGCGATCGTGCCGACGCTCGACGGGCTGGAGCACCTGGGACCGGACGACTCCGGCCTCGATCTCGCCCTGACCTCGGGGGTGTGCGTGCTGCGCACCCCCGAGGACGCCGAGCACGTGCGCGGCGTGGTCGCGACGGGCGGCCGCGTGGTCGTGCTGGGCGCCGGGGTGCTCGGGATCGAGCTGGCCCTTCTGCTCGCGCGCGCGGGCGCCGTCCCGCAGGTCGCGCATTTCGGCCCCATGCCGATGCCGCGTCAGCTCGACCGCGGATCGGCCTCGGTGCTCGCGGCGGCGCTCGAGACCGCCGGCGTCCACGTCGTGCCGCACACGCGCGCGGAGGCGATCATCGCGCGGGATGAAGGCGACGGCGTGCGCCGCTTCCGTGCGCTCGTGAGCTCGGACGGCCGCCGCATCGAGGGCGACCTGCTCGTGCTGTCGTGCGGCGTGCGGGCGCGCACCGAGCTCGCCGAGACGGCCGGGCTGCGCGTCGACCGCGGCGTGCTCGTCGACGCGCGCCTGCGCTCGTGGACGGACCCGGACATCCACGCGATCGGCGACTGCGCGCACGTGTTCGAGCACGGCGGCGACCCCGCGCTGCTGCACGAAGCGCACGTGCCGGGCGGGCCCAGCGGCCTGATCGGCCCCGGCTGGCGCCAGGCCGAATGGCTCGCGCGTGCGCTGCGCGCCGAGCTCGACGGCCTGGAGGCGATGCCGTTCGCGGAGGACGTGCCGGGCGTCGTGGCGCTCAAGGCGGAGCAGGTGGACCTGGTCTCGGCGGGCGACGTGTCGGCCGACCCGTTCGCCCCCGTTCCCGCGGGAGAGACCGCCCCGGGCGTGGCGATGTGGGCCGACCCGCAGCACGGCACGTACGTGAAGATGGTCAGCCGCGACGGCGTCCTCACGGGCTTCGTGTCGGTCGGGATGCCGCGCACCGCCGCGGAGCTGAGCGTTCTGTACGCGCGTGCGGGCGAGCTGCCGGCCGACCGATCCCTGCTGCTGCGCCTCGACGCGGACGAGGACCAGGGCCCGATCGCGACCGGGCGCGACGCCACGGTGTGCGTGTGCAACGGCGTCACGGCCGGGGCGATCGAGGACGCGCTCGACGATGGCTGCGAGACCGTGGCGGATGTGGGCCGGTGCACGCGCGCCGGCACCGGCTGCGGCGGCTGCCGCGCGCGGATCGCCGAGCTCATCTCGGCCCGCGAGGTGGCGCCCGCATGACGCCCGCTTCGCTGACCGACGCGCCGTCCGCCCCCGCGCAGACGGCCGCGACCCACTGCCCGTACTGCGCGCTGCAGTGCGCCATGACCCTCACGCCGACGCCCGGCGAGCGGCTGCCGGTGTCGGTCGAGGGGCGCGAGTTCCCCACGAACCGCGGCGGCCTGTGCCGCAAGGGCTGGAGCTCGAACGAGCTGCTCGCCGCGCCCGACCGGCTCACGTCCCCGCTCGTGCGCGGCGCGGACGGCGAGCTGCACCCGGCCACGTGGGGCGAGGCCCTCGACCTCATCGCGGAGCGCCTCCGCGCGATCCAGCGGGAGAGCGGCGCCGACGCGGTCGGGATCTTCGGCGGCGGCGGCCTCACGAACGAGAAGGCGTATCAGCTCGGCAAGTTCGCCCGCATCGCGCTGCGCACGTCCCGGATCGACTACAACGGCCGGTTCTGCATGTCGTCGGCCGCGGCCGCCGCGAACCGCGCGTTCGGCGTGGACCGCGGGCTGCCGTTCCCGCTCACGGACCTGGACACGGCTGAGACCATCCTGATGCTCGGCTCGAACGTGGGCGACACCATGCCGCCGTTCGTGTCGCACCTGCAGGGCGCGCGGGCGCGCGGCGGCTTGATCGTCGTGGATCCGCGTCGCAGCACGACCGCCCGGCTCACGGCGGACGGCGCGGGCCAGCACGTGCAGCCCGTGCCGGGCAGCGACCTCGCCCTCCTGCTCGGCCTGATCCACGTCGTGATCGCCGAGGGTCTCTTCGACGCTGACTACGTGAACCGACGCACACGCGGCTTCGAAGCGCTGCGCCGCTCGGTCTCGATGTGGTGGCCCGAGCGCGCCGAGCAGGTCACGGGCGTTCCGGCCGCGGCGATCCGGTCGCTCGCGCGGCGGCTGGCGGAATCCGGATCGACGTACATCCTCACGGGGCGGGGCGTCGAGCAGCACGCCGACGGCACCGACACCGCCACCGCCGCGATCAACCTCGCGCTGCTGCTGGGGCTGCCCGGCACTCCGGGCAGCGGCTACGGCACGCTGACGGGCCAGGGCAACGGGCAGGGCGGCCGCGAGCACGGTCAGAAGTCCGACCAGCTGCCGGGCTACCGCAAGATCGACGACCCGGCCGCTCGCGAGTACGTCGCGGCCGTGTGGGGCGTCGACCCCGTGATCATCCCCGGGCCCGGGATCCCCGCCGTGCAGCTGCTGCAGAGCTGCGGCCGCCCCGGCGGCGTGCGGGCGCTGCTGGTGCACGGCTCGAACGTCGTGGTGTCCTCGCCCAACGTGCAGTCGGTGCGCGACGCGCTCGCGCGCCTCGACCTGCTCGTCGTGAGCGACTTCTTCCTGTCCGAGACCGCGCGCCTGGCCCACGTCGTGCTGCCCGTGCTGCAGTGGGCCGAGGAGGACGGCACGATGACCAACCTCGAGGGCCGTGTGCTGCGCCGGCGCCGCGCCCTCGAGCCGCCCGCGGGGCCGCGCAGCGAGCTGTGGATCATGGCCGAGCTCGCCCGCCGGTTCGACGCCCCGGGCACGTGGGACCTGGATCCGTCGCTGGTGTTCGACGAGCTGGCGCGCGCTTCGGCGGGCGGGCTCGCCGACTACTCCGGCCTCAGCCACGCGACGCTGGACGCGCTCGAGGCGGAGGGCGTCGGCGCCCACTGGCCGTACCCGCCGGGAGGGATCGGCACGCCGCGGCTGTTCGCCGACCGGTTCGCGCACGCGGACGGCCGCGCACGGCTCGTGGCGGTCCGCTCCTACTCCCCCGAGACGCCGCACGGCGGCGAGCTGAGCCTCATCACCGGTCGGCTGCTCGAGCACTACCAGTCGGGCGCCCAGACCCGCCGGGTGCCGGAGCTCAACGACGCCCGTCCCGAGCTCGTGGCCCAGCTGCACCCCGCGACCGCCCGCGATCGCGGCGTCGCCGACGGCGATCTCGTGCGGCTGGAGAACCGGCGCGGCGCCGTCGAGGCCCGCGTGGGCGTGAGCTCGGACATCCGGCCCGACACCGTGTTCCTCCCGTTCCACTTCCCCGACGGCGCGAGCGCGAACCTGCTGACGAGCGACCGACTCGATCCCATCTCGTCGATGCCGGAGTTCAAGAACGCCGTGGTGACCCTGACCCGCGTGGTGACCGCGTAGGCGCGAACACCGACGCGACCGAGCACAGGATGGCCGGCCAGTAGAGGACGCCGATGCTCGCCGCGCCCACGATGCCCCACGCCACCATCAGGGACGCCGAGACGATCGTGGACGACTGCCACGCCCGCGGCGCCGCAGGCGACCGCCGCCTTCTGAAGGGTCCGCTTGGCATTCATCTCGACCTCCCGGAATGCCCGCCCACTACGCCGCGAGCGTCTGCCCGTCGAGACCGGCTCCCCCTTTCGGTCGTTGAGCGAAGCGAGCGCCAACGCCGGCCCACCCCTCCGGGCCTTGAGCGAAGCGAGCGCCAGCGCCGCCCCTACCCTGTGGTCGTTGAGCGGAGGCGCGCCAGCGCCGGAGTCGAAACGTGTCCGAACCTCCCTGCCGACCGGCCCACCGCTCGTCCACAGGGCGCCGCCCGCGAGGACTTGTCCACAGATTCGGTTTGAATCGCTGATCTGCGCTTTCCGGCCCGGTGAATGTCGGTGGCCCGGAGGAGAATCGGGCCATGACGGCACAGGCGACTTCGACCCGGTGGGTTCCCACCGCGGGCGAACGTGCCCGCATGTCGGAGCTCGTCGACGATTACCTGGAGCAGCAGGTGATCATCGCCCAGGCGAAGGCCCGGCAGGCGTGGATCCTCGCCGAGGGTCGCGCGATCGCCGAGGCCCAGACCCGCCGGGGTGGGACGGGTTCGGAGTTCGAGCACCCGCTGAGGTCCATGGCCGCCGAGTTCGCGGTCGCCGGGCGGACGTCGGACCGCACGATCCGGGCCCGGATGGAGTGGTCGGTCGACCTGGTGGACGGGTTCCCGGCCACGTTCGCCCTGTTCGAGGAGGGCCGGATCAGCGAGGCCCATGTCCGCGCGATCGTCGACGCCGGCAGTCGCCTCGAGGATGACGACGCCCGGGCGGAGTTCGAGCGGATCATCCTGCCGCGAGCGGAGAAGCTCACCGCGGGGCAGCTGGGCTCGCTGGCGCGGAAGCTCGCGGACGACATCGAGCCGCTGCCGCTGGAGGAGCGTCACGAGGAGGCGATGGCCGACCGCTCCGTGAGCGTGGCACCGCTGCCGGACGGGATGGGCGAGCTCACGTACATCGGCCCGGCGGTCACTGTGTACGCGATGCACGACCGGGCCACCCAGATGGCCCGCACGATCAACCGCACCAAGGGCGAGGGCGACGAGCGGACGTTGGATCAGATCCGGGCGGACGTGTTCGCCGAGATCACCCTCGCCGGCCTCCCCACCGCCGAGCTGATCGACCAGCACGGCGGCGACGCCCTGACGAAGATCACCGCCACCGTTCAGGTCACGGTTCCGTGGCAGTCACTGACCGGCGTCGGCGACGAGTCCGCGTTCATCGCCGGCTACGGACCCATTCCCGCCGACGCGGCCCGCCGCCTGGCCGGGGAGGCCGCCAAGTGGACGCGCCTGTTCACCGACCCCGACACCGGGTGCCTGAAGACGGTCGACACGTACACGCCCACGAAAGCGCAGCGCCGCTTCCTGGTCGCCCGGGACGAGCACTGCCGCTTCCCCGGATGCCGGCAACCCGCGATCCGGTGCGAGGACGACCACACCATCCCGTATTCGGAAGGCGGGGTCACGGACGTCCGCAACCTCGCAAACCTGTGCCGCGCCCACCACGTCCTGAAACACAACTCGAACTGGGACTTCCGCCACGGGCCCGGCGGGGTGATGGAGGTCATCAGTCCCACCGGCAGGGCCTACAAGCACAAACCCACCCCGGTCGTCCGGTTCGAAGCGTCCGCGGAGATCGCGCGCGCCGACTTCGGGAGCGACCCGCCGCCCTTCTGACGTCAGTCAGTCAGCAGGTCGGGGCGACGCTCGCGGGTGCGCTCGAGGCTCTGTTCGCGGCGCCAGGCGGCGACCGCGCCGTGGTTGCCGCTGAGCAGCACGGGCGGCACCTCCAGCCCGCGCCAGACGGCGGGCTTGGTGAAGATCGGGTATTCGAGAAGGCCGTCCTCGTGAGACTCCTCGAGCAGACTCTCGGGGTTTCCCATGAAGCCCGGCACGAGCCGCGTGACGGCCTCGATCATCGCCATGGCGGCGACCTCGCCGCCGTTGAGCACGTAGTCGCCGATGCTCACGAGGCGCACGCGGCCCCGCGACGCGTAGTGGTCGATCACGCGCTGATCGATGCCCTCGTACCGGCCGCACGCGAAAACGAGCTGCGACTCCTGCGCCAGCTCACGCGCCATCGGCTGCGAGAAGACCTCGCCCGAGGGCGTCGGAACCACCAGCACGGCGTCGTCCTGGAGGATCTCGTCGAGCGCCTCACCCCAGGGCTCCGGCTTCATGACCATGCCGGCGCCGCCGCCGTAGGGCGTGTCGTCGACCGTGCGGTGGCGGTCGTGGGTCCAGTCGCGCAGGTCGTGCACGCGCAGGTCGAGCAGGCCCTTCTCGCGGGCCTTTCCGATCAGCGAGACGTCGAGCACATCGAAGAACGCCGGGAAGATCGTGACGATGTCGATGCGCATCGGGTCAGTCCTCGAACGCGGGCGTCTCCGCCTCGGGCGTCTCGGGCTCGGGCAGCTCCTCGAACAGACCGGCGGGCGGCGTCACGACGACGCGGCCGCCCTCGATGTCGACCTCGGGCACGATGGCCGAGACGAACGGCACGAGCACCTCGTCCTCGCCGGCGCGGACCACGAGCAGGTCCTGCGCCGGGAAGTGGTCGACCCGCGCGACCTTTCCGACGACGACGCCGTCGCGCACGACGTCCAGACCCACCAGCTGGTGGTCGTACCAGGCGTCGGGCTCGGCGGGCGCGTCCTCATCCTGGTCGATCCACAGGATGGCGCGCACGAGGGTGTCGGCCGCGTTGCGGTCGTCGACGCCCTCGAAGAAGACGACGGGGTGCTGGTTCATCCAGCGGAACTCCCGCACGGTGATGGTCTTGCCGTGCCACTGCGAGTGCTCAGGCACCTGCAGGGTGAACGTCGCCCCGGGCGTGAACCGGCCGTCGGGGTCGTCGGTGTACAGCTCCAGCTTGAGCGCGCCCTTGAGGCCGTGGGCCTTGACGAGGCGGCCGACGCGAAGCTGGTTCTTGGCGGGCTTTCCTGCGGCCACGATCAGTCGTCCGCGACGTCGACGCGCACGCGACGACCGTCCGCCAGGGCCGACACGAGCGTGCGGATGGCCTTCGCGGTACGGCCGCCGCGCCCGATGACGCGCCCACGGTCGTCCGCGTGGACGTGCACTTCCAGCACGTCCCCGCGAGGCGAGGTGGACGAGTCGATGCGCACGTCGTCGGGGTGATCCACGATCCCCTTGACGAGGTGCTCGAGCGCGGCGGCCAGCACGATTACTCTGCGGCCTCGGCCTCGGCGGCCTCGGCGGCCGGAGCCTCGGCGGGCTCCTCGGCCTTCTTCTCGACCTTGGGCTTGACGACCGACTTCTTCGACGAGTCGGCCACGTAGCCGGCCTTCTCCTCGCGGGTCTTCAGGGTGCTCTTCGCATCCTTCTCACCCTTGAAGGTGCCCCAGTCGCCCGTGATCTTGAGGATGGCGCGCACCTGCTCGGTCGGCTGGGCGCCGACCGACAGCCAGTACTGCGCACGCTCCGAGTCGACCTCGATGAACGAGGGCTCCTCGGTCGGGTGGTACTTGCCGATCTCCTCGATCACACGACCGTCGCGCTTGGTGCGCGAGTCGGCCACGACGATGCGGTAGTACGGCGCACGGATCTTGCCCAGGCGCTTCAGACGGATCTTGACAGCCACGATTCTCCTGTGTGGTGTGTAAAGCGAGACGAACCAGTCGCCAGGTAGTGGGGTGCACACCGGCGGAAGCTCAAGAGGAGGACTCTGGGCGCTGGATAGAGGGTCGAGCACCCGGTCCGACCCTCCATTCTGCCAGATGACGCGGGGCCCCGCGTACAAGTTGCCCCTGGCGTGCCGGGCCAGGACACTGGGCGAATGACGATCGCGTTCGCGCCCTCCGCCCGCTCCACCGTCGGCATCGAGTGGGAGCTCATGCTGGCCGACGGCGAGACCGGCGATCTGGTCGGCCGAGCCCCGGAGATCATGCCGGCCCTCGAGGAGCTGACCGCGCTCGAGCGCCACACGGTCACGGCCGAGCTGCTGACCAACACGGTCGAGGTCACGAGCGGCGTCGGCGACACGGTGGAGGCAGCGATCCACGACATCTCGGACGCGATCCACGCTGTGCGCACGCAGACCGATCCGCGCGGCATCGAGCTGATGTGCGCCGGGAGCCACCCTTTCGCCAAGTGGTACGGGCAGACCGTCACCGACAAGAACCGCTACGCCGCGCTGATCGAGCGCACCCAGTGGTGGGGTCGCAACATGATGATCTGGGGCATCCACGTGCACGTGGGCGTCGAGGACGTGAACAAGGTGTTCCCGATCATCCACGCCCTCACCGGCTACATCCCGCACCTGCAGGCGCTGTCGGCGTCGAGCCCGTTCTGGGCCGGCGAGCGCACCGGCTACGCCTCGAACCGGGCGCTGGTGTTCCAGCAGCTGCCGACGACGGGCCTGCCGTGGCAGCTCAGGTCCTGGTCGGAGTACGAGGCGTACCTCGACGACATGACGCGCACGGGCGTGATGGCCGACGCGACCGAGGTGCGCTGGGACATCCGCCCCGCTCCGCACTGGGGGACGATCGAGGTACGCGCGTGCGACGGGATGTCGACCCTGCCGGAACTGGCGGCCGTCGCGGCCCTCGTGCAGACCCTCGTCGAGTCGTTCTCTCGCGACATCGACGAGGGCCGTGAGCTGCCCGCGCTCCAGCCCTGGTTCACGCGCGAGAACAAGTGGCGCGCCGCGCGCTACGGGCTCGACGCCGAGGTGATCGTCGACCGCGAGGGCACCCAGGTGCCGGTGCAGCAGCACCTGCTCGAGACGCTCGAGCGGCTCGAGCCGATCGCCGTCGAGCTCAAATGCGCGCGGGAGTTCACCAGCATCCGCGGTATCCTCGAGCGCGGCGCGAGCTACCAGCGGCAGATCGCGGTCGCGGAGGCCGCGGACGGCGACCTGCGGGAGGTCGCGAAGATGCTCATGCGCGAGTTCCGCAACGGCCCGACGCTGCGCGACCGCAGCAGGATCGACCCGCTCTCCGCGCCGTTCGGCATCTGAGCGCCCCGGTCAGCCGAGCTCCACGACCTCCCTCGCGAGGCCCTGGTCCATCACGACGTCGGTGACGAGCCCCGCCGCCATCGCGGCGCGCAGGCTGGCCGCCTTGTGCACGCCCGCGGCGATGCAGATGCGCCGCGGCACGCGACGCAACCGGTCCAACCCCGGGCCCGTGGTGCGGGCGTTGAGCCGGATGTCGCGCCACGAGCCGTCGGCGCGGAAGAACACCGTGGCGACGTCGCCGATCGCGCGGTCCTCGGCCAGGCTCATGTAGTCCGCGCGGTCGAGATAGCCGCCCGCGTACACGCGGCTCGGCACGTCCGCCGCGGGAGAGCCGACGCCGAACACCGCGAGATCCATCCGCGCCTGCATCTCGAGGACGCGACGGGTGCTCCGCTCCCGCCACATGGCCTCGCGCGTCGCGGGATCGTCGAAGAACGCCGGCACCGGGAACTGCTGCACGCGCGCCCCGAACGCCGCGCCGAAGCGCTGCATGATCTCGCTGGCGTACTCGATGCCCGTGGTCTGCACGTTGCCCGCGCCGTTGAGCTGCACGACCGTCACGTCGTGCAGCTCCTTGGCCGGCAGGTTCCTGCTGATCGCACTGAGCGTGGATCCCCACGCGATCCCCACGGTCATGTTGGAGTCCACGAACTGCGTCAGCAGGCGCGCGGCCGTGATCGCGACGCGCTCCAGGCGCTCGATCTCGCTCACGCTCGCCGGCATCGGCACGACGTGCGCCGCGACCCGGAACCGCGAGCGCAGCTCGCGCTCGAGCGACACCCCGCCCTCGAGCGGCGAGGTGATCCGGATGTCGACGATGCCGATGTCGCGCGCGTGACTGAGCAGGCGGGACACGGATGACCGCGACACCGCGAGCTCGGCGGCGATGGCCTCCATCGTCATGTCCTGCATGTAGTAGAGCTGCGCGGCCTTGTGCGCTGCGAGGGCCCGCCGGTCGGTCGGCGGGGTGCGCGGCACCGCCTCGATCTGGTCCACCATGAGCCCCATTCTGCACCCGCGTGCACGTTTGTGCACTCGAATTGCGCGGATGTGCGCCGGGGGCGGATGCTGGCTCCCATCGACAGAGGCAGTCGAGAGGAACGAGGTCGACGATGAACCAGCCCGATACGCAGGAGCGCCCCGAGGTCGCCGCCGTGCGAGAGACGGGGCGGGCCACGGTCCTCATCATCGGCGGCGGCATCAACGGCATCTCGACGTTCCGCGACCTCGCCCTGCAGGGAGTCGACGTCCTCCTCGTCGAGCGCGGGGACTTCGCGTCCGGCGCCTCGGCCGCGTCGAGCCACATGATCCACGGCGGCATCCGCTACCTGGAGAACGGCGAGTTCCGCCTCGTCAAGGAGTCGGTGCAGGAGCGCAACGGCCTGCTGAAGATCGCGCCCCACTACGTCAAGCCGCTGCAGACGACGATCCCGATCTACTCGACGTTCAAGGGCGTCCTCTCCGCTCCCCTGCGCTTCCTGACCCACCGGCAGGGCAAGCCGACCGAGCGCGGCGCGTTCCTGATCAAGATCGGCCTGACGATCTACGACACGTTCTCCCGCGCGGGCGGCACGGTGCCGCGCCACCGGTTCCACGGCCGGCGCCGCTCGCTCGAGGAGCTGCCCATGCTGGATCCGAAGATCAAGTACACGGCCACCTACTTCGACGCGTCGATGCACGACCCCGAGCGACTCGCGCTCGACGTCCTGATCGACGGCCTCGAGGCCCACCCCGCGACCGCGACCGGCGGCGCACGCGCCCTGAACTACGTCGAGGCGATCGGCCGGGACGAGCGCGGCGTGCTGCTGCGTGATCGCGAGACCGGCGCCGAGTTCCCGGTCGCGGCCGACGTCGTCGTGAACGCCTCCGGCCCGTGGACCGACCTCACGAACGAGGCGCTCGGCACGGGCACCGCGTTCATGGGCGGCACGAAGGGCTCCCATATCGTGCTCGACCACCCCGAGCTGCTCAAGGCGACAGGCGGCCGCGAGATCTTCTTCGAGCACTCCGACGGCCGCATCGTGCTGATCTACCCCCTCAAGGGCCGCGTGCTCGTCGGCACCACCGACATCGACGCCGACCCGCGCGAGCCCGCGGTGTGCACGGAGGCCGAGGTCGACTACTTCTTCGACCTCATCCACCACGTCTTCCCGTCGATCGCGGTCGACCGCGGCCAGATCGTGTACCGCTTCTCGGGCATCCGCCCGCTGCCGCGCCACGAGGACACCGCGCCCGGATTCGTGTCGCGCGACTACCGGATCGAGGTGGAGCGCTCCTCCGGGCGGGCCCCGCTCGTGAGCCTGGTCGGCGGCAAGTGGACGACCTTCCGCGCGCTCGGCGAGGCGCTGTCCGGCAAGGTCCTCGAGCTGCTCGGCCGCGAACGCCGCGTCAGCACCGCCGGGCGCACGATCGGCGGCGGGCGCGACTTCCCGCGCACCACCTCGGACCGCGAGGCGTGGTTCCGCCTGCACCTGGACGGCGCGGGCGACCGCGCCGCGACCCTGTTCGAGCGGTACGGCACCCGCGCGGCGGCCGTCTGGGCGCACATCCAGGAGCAGGACGACCGCCTCCTCGCCGGCGGCCGCCTCTCGACGGGTGAGCTCGACTGGATGGTCGCGCGCGAGCACGTCGTCCACCTCGCCGACGTGGTGCTGCGCCGCACGTCGCTCGCCTTCACGGGCGACGCGGACGCAGCCGTGCTCGACGAGATCGCGGATGCGCTGGCCCCGCTCCTCGGCTGGAGCGACGCGCGCCGCGACGACGAGGTGCACCAGACCCGACAGCTGCTCACGACGCGCCACGGCGTGACGCTGCCCTGAACCCCGCACCGGGGCGGATCCCCGGGTGTCCCCCTTCACGCGGCAGAGGAGCCGCGTGATGAATCCGAAAGGTCGAAGAAGACATGGATGAAGTGAATCTCGGGCTGTACTTCCTGTCGGAGGTGATCGGCACAGGCATGCTGATCCTTCTCGGCGCGGGCGTCGTGGCCAACGCGATCCTCGTGAAGGCGAAGGGCTTCGGCGGCGGCTTCCTGATGATCAACTGGGGCTGGGGTCTCGCGGTGTTCGCGGGCGTCCTCGTCTCGGTGTACTCCGGCTCGATCCTCAACCCCGCCGTCGGCATCGGCCTGCTGATCGCGGGGAACATCACCTTCCCGATGTTCCTGATCGCCACCGCCGGCGAGCTCGTCGGCGCGTTCCTGGGCGCGGTCCTCGCGTGGGCCGCCTACCGGCAGCACTTCGACGAGGAGGCCGACCCGGGCGCCAAGCTCGGCGTCTTCTCCACCGGCCCCGCCATCCGCTCGTACGGCCACAACCTGATCACCGAGATCATCGGCACGTTCGTGCTCGTGTTCGTGATCTTCGCGTTCGCCCAGTGGGGCGACGTCGAGGTCGGGACCCCCGGCGGCCTCGGTCCGCTGACCGCCCTGCCCGTCGCCCTGCTCGTGGTGGGCATCGGCGCGTCGCTCGGCGGCCCGACCGGCTACGCCATCAACCCGGCCCGCGACCTCGGCCCGCGCATCGCCCACGCCCTCCTGCCCATCAAGGGCAAGGGCTCCAGCGACTGGGGCTACTCGTGGGTGCCGGTCGTCGGCCCGCTCATCGGCGGCGCGCTCGCCGCGCTCGCCCGCCCCCTGCTCAGCCTCGGCTGAACGCCGCCCATTCGAAGGAGAATCCCATGGCTGACTACATCATCGCGATCGACCAGGGCACGACGTCGAGTCGCGCCATCGTCTTCGACAAGAAGGGCTCGATCGTCTCGGTCGGGCAGAAGGAGCACGAGCAGATCCTGCCCCAGCCCGGCTGGGTCGAGCACGACCCGCTGGAGATCTGGCGCAACGTGCAGGAGGTGATCGGCGTCGCGCTCGCGAAGGCCGATCTGACCCGCCACGACATCGCCGCGGTCGGCATCACCAACCAGCGCGAGACCGCGGTGGTGTGGGACCGCACCACCGGCAAGCCGGTGTACAACGCGATCGTCTGGCAGGACACGCGCACGCAGGGCATCGTCGACCGCCTCGCGGCGGACGGCGGAGGCGACCGCTTCAAGGACATCGTGGGCCTGCCGCTCGCGACGTACTTCTCCGGCACCAAGATCGCGTGGATCCTCGAGAACGTCGAGGGTGCGCGCGAGAAGGCCGAGGCCGGCCAGCTGATGTTCGGCACGACCGACTGCTGGGTGCTGTGGAACCTCACGGGCGGCGTCGACGGCGGCGTGCACGCCACGGACGTCACGAACGCGTCGCGCACGCTGTTCATGGACCTCGAGACGCTCGAGTGGCGCGACGACATCCTCGAGGTGTTCGGCGTGCCGCGCTCGATGATGCCCGAGATCCGCTCCTCGTCCGAGGTGTACGGCACGGCCGAGAGCTCGTCGCTGCTGCGCGAGACGCCCATCGCGGGCATCCTGGGCGACCAGCAGGCCGCGACCTTCGGCCAGGCGGCGTTCGACACCGGCGAGAGCAAGAACACCTACGGCACGGGCTGCTTCCTGATCTTCAACACGGGCGAGGAGATCGTCCACTCGAAGAACGGGCTGCTCACGACAGTCGGCTACAAGCTCGGCGACCAGCCTACGCACTACGCGCTGGAGGGGTCGATCGCCGTCACGGGATCGCTCATCCAGTGGCTGCGCGACCAGCTCGGGCTGATCGGATCGGCCCCGGAGGTCGAGGAGCTCGCCAAGTCGGTCGAGGACAACGGCGGCGTGTACATCGTGCCGGCGTTCTCGGGCCTGTTCGCCCCGTACTGGCGCCCGGAGGCGCGCGGCGCGATCGTGGGCCTCACCCGCTACGCGAACAAGGGCCACATCGCCCGGGCGGCGCTCGAGGCCGTCGCGTACCAGACGCGCGACGTGCTCGACGCGGTCAACGCCGACGCGGGCGTCGACCTGACCGAGCTCAAGGTCGACGGCGGCATGGTCGCCAACGACGCGCTGATGCAGTTCCAGGCCGACGTGCTGGGCGTGCCGGTGGTGCGCCCCGTGGTGGCGGAGACGACGGCGCTCGGCGCGGCCTACGCCGCCGGGCTCGCGGTCGGCTTCTGGGCGGGCCTCGACGACCTCCGCGCCAACTGGCAGGAGGACAAGCGCTGGGAGCCGTCGATGGAGGCCGCCGAGCGCGACCGCCAGCTGCGCCTGTGGCGCAAGGCCGTCACGAAGGCCATGGACTGGGTCGACGACGACGTGCGCTGACCCGCGGGGAGGGGGACGAACGGCCCCGGGGATCCATCCCCGGGGCCGTTCGGCGTGTCAGCCGCGACCGAACAGCTTCTGGATCTCCGCGAGATCCGCCTCGCTCGGCTTGGGGGCGCCGCCCAGGCCGAAGCCCGAGCCGGTGGGCTGCTGCGCCGCGAGGCCGGCGTTCTCGGCCGCGCGCTTGGCCGGGTTGCCCGAGCGCGAGCCGCCCTTCTTGGCCTGCTTGCCGCGCTTCGACGAGCCGCCGGGGCGGCCCATGCCGGGCACGGGGCCCATGCCGGGGATGTTCGGCATGCCGCCGCGCGCGACGGTCTTCATCATCTTGGACGCCTGCTCGAAGCGGTTGACGAGCTGGTTGACATCCGTCACGGTCATGCCCGATCCGCGCGCGATGCGGGCGCGGCGCGAGCCGTTGAGGATCTTGGTGTTCTGGCGCTCCGCCGGCGTCATCGAGCGGATGATCGCCTCGGTGCGGTCGATCTCGCGCTCGTCGAAGTCGTCGAGCTGCTGCTTCATCTGGCCCATGCCCGGCAGCATGCCGAGCATCTTCTTCATCGAGCCCATCTTCTTCAGCTGCTGCATCTGCTCGAGGAAGTCGTCCAGCGTGAACTGGTCCTTCGCGAACTTCTCGGCGACCTTCGCCGCCTGCTCCTCGTCGAAGGCCTGCTGCGCCTGCTCGATCAGGGTCAGGATGTCGCCCAGGTCGAGGATGCGGCTCGCCATGCGGTCCGGGTGGAACGGCTCGACGTCCTCGAGTCCCTCGCCCGTGGAGGCGAAGATGATCGGGCGGCCCGTGACCGATGCGACCGACAGCGCGGCGCCGCCGCGCGCGTCGCCGTCGAGCTTCGACAGCACGACGCCCGTGAAGTCGACGCCCTCCTGGAAGGCCTTGGCCGTGTTCACGGCGTCCTGACCGATCATCGCGTCGATGACGAACAGCACCTCGTCGGGGTTCGTCACCCGGCGGATGTCGGCGGCCTGCTTCATGAGCTCGGCGTCGACGCCGAGGCGGCCGGCGGTGTCGATGATGACGACGTCGTGCAGCTTCTGCTTGGCGTACTCGACGCCGTCGCGCGCGACCCGCACGGGGTCGCCGACGCCGTTGCCCGGCTCGGGGGCGTAGATCGCGGCACCGGCGCGCTCCGCGACCACCTGCAGCTGGTTCACGGCGTTGGGGCGCTGCAGGTCCGCGGCGACCAGGAGCGGGGTGTGCCCGTCCTTCTCGAGCATGCGCGCGAGCTTGCCGGCGAACGTCGTCTTACCGGAACCCTGCAGACCGGCGAGCATGATGACGGTCGGCGGGGTCTTGGCGAACTGGAGGCGGCGCTGCTGCCCGCCCAGGATGCCGACCAGCTCCTCGTTGACGATCTGCACGACCTGCTGGGCCGGGTTGAGGGCCTTGTTGACCTCGTCGCCCAGCGCGCGCTCGCGCACCTTGGCGGTGAAGTCCTTGACGACCGTGAGCGCGACGTCCGCGTCGAGCAGCGCGCGCCGGATCTCGCGGACGGTGCCGTCGACGTCGGCCGGCGAGAGCTTGCCCTTCGTGCGGAGGTTGCGGAAGGTCTCTGTGAGCCGGTCGGAGAGCGTGCCGAAGGTAGCCATGATGCTGAAGATTCTACCGGCGCGGACCCCGCCCGCCCTCGACGCCGCCTCGGACCCCCGGGGGTATTGTTGGACGCGATCCAACTATCCGAGGCCACGAGCCTCAGGGAGGACTTCCGATGCTCGACGTCGTCCAGGTCGGCCTCGCACCGGCCTACGTGCCCTATCTGGAGGGCTGGGACCTGCAGCGCAGCGTCCACGCCGACGTGCTCTCGGGCGCGCGGCCCGACACGCTGCTGCTGCTCGAGCACGAGGCCGTGTACACGGCGGGCGTGCGCACGCAGCCGGAGGACATGCCGAAGGACGGCACCCCGGTCGTGAAGGTGGACCGCGGCGGGCGCATCACGTGGCACGGCCCGGGTCAGCTGGTCGGCTATCCGATCGTGAGGCTGCGCGACTCGAAGGACACCGTCGGCCACGTCCGCCGACTCGAGCGCGCGCTGATCGCGGCGCTCTCCGAGCTCGGAGTGAAGGGCATGCAGGTCGACGGGCGCAGCGGCGTGTGGGTGCAGCCGGTGATCGGCTCCCCCGCCAAGATCGCAGCCATCGGCGTGCGCGTGCAGGCCGGCGTCACGATGCACGGCTTCGCGCTCAACTGCGACAACGCATTCGACGGGTTCGACGGCATCGTGCCGTGCGGCATCGCGGACGCCGGCGTCACGTCGGTGAGCGAGGTGCGCGGCGAGAGGATCGCGCCGCGCGACGTCGTCGACGTCGTGTCGGCCGCCTTCGTGGCGGAGTTCGCCCGCGCCGCGGCCGCGACCGGGGCGGAGGTCGCCGCGTGAGCGCCGCCGTGCCAGAGGGCCGCAAGCTGCTGCGCCTCGAGGTGCGCAACGCGCAGACCCCGATCGAGCGCAAGCCCGAGTGGATCAAGACCAAGGCCAAGATGGGCCCGGAGTACACGGCGCTGAAGTCGCTCGTGAAGGGCGAGGACCTGCACACGGTCTGCCAGGAGGCCGGCTGCCCCAACATCTACGAGTGCTGGGAGGACAAGGAGGCGACCTTCCTCATCGGCGGTTCGCAGTGCACGCGCCGATGCGACTTCTGCCAGATCGACACGGGCAAGCCCGCGGACTACGACACGGACGAGCCGCGTCGCGTGGCCGAGAGCGTGCAGCGCATGGGCCTGCGCTACGCGACCGTCACGAGCGTCGCGCGCGACGACCTGCACGACACGGGCGCCTGGCTGAACGCCGAGACCGTGCGGAAGATCCACGAGCTGAACCCGAACACGGGTGTCGAGCTGCTGGCGAACGAGCACAATGCCGACCCGGCGTTCCTGGGCCAGATCTTCGAGGCGCGTCCCGAGGTGTTCGCGCACAACGTCGAGACCGTGCCGCGGATCTTCAAGCGCATCCGCCCCGCCTTCCGCTACGAGCGCTCGCTCGACGTGATCACGCAGGCGCACCGCGCCGGGCTCATCACGAAGTCGAACCTCATCCTCGGCATGGGCGAGGAGCCGGAGGAGGTCATCGAGGCGCTGCAGGATCTGCACGACGCAGGGTGCGACATCATCACGATCACGCAGTACCTGCGTCCGACGCCCCGCCACCTGCCGGTCGCGCGCTACGTCAAGCCGCAGGAGTTCATCGAGTTCAAGGCCGAGGCCGAGCGCATCGGGTTCCTCGGCGTGCTCGCCGGCCCGCTCGTGCGCTCGTCGTACCGCGCCGGGCGCCTGTGGGCGCAGTCGATGCTGTCGAAGGGCCGCGAGATCCCGCCGCACCTGGCGCACATCGCCGCGGACGTCGACGGCGGCTTCCTGCAGGCGGTCTGATCCCTCTCACGAGGGGCCGCGCTCAGTCGACCGGGATGCTCGCGATCGCCGCGAGGGCGGCGGCGAGCGTGGCCTCGAGATCGCTGCGCCCCGGGCCCGCGAGGGCCCAGCGCTCCACGGCCGCGAGCACGGCGCCGCCGTACGCGGCGCCCGCGACGTCGGCCGCGAGCGGATCGAGCCCCCGGCGCCGCAGCGCGCGGGACACGGCCCGGCCGATGCGGGCGCGCCGCAGCGCGGCCTCGCGCTCCAGCTCGGCGACGAGCCCCATCGCCTCGGCGTTCGCGAACGCGAGCGCCAGCGCGTCGGGCGCGAGACCCACGGCCACCCGGCGCACCGCGTCGCGCACCCCGTGCTCGTCGAGATCGGATTCGAGCGCGTCGAGCCGCTCGTCCAGCCCGCCCCACAGCAGCGCGCCCTTGGAATCGACGTAGTTGAAGAAGCTCGACCGGCTCACGCCCGCACGCGCGGCGATGTCGGCGATCGACGTGGCGTCGTAGCCCTTCTCGAGGAACAGCTCGCTCGCGGCCTCGGCGAGCGTCTCGCGCGAGGACGCCTTGGGGCGGCCGGCGCGCGAGGTGCTCATGGCTTCCAGCGTAGGGCCGGGCTCAGCGGGATGACGGGCGCGCCGTTTGCGGCGCACGCCCCTTGCCGCCTATCCTGACTTCATCACCGACCGTTCGGTCAGGAATTCGCCTCCGCGACGACGCGGCGGCCCGCGCGACGAGGAGGTCACGGGGTGAGCGAGACCCTGCGCATCCAGCGGCACGACACGCACGTGACCGCGACGCTCGACCGTCCCGAGAAGCGCAACGCGATCGACCAGGACCTCGTCGACGCGCTGCACGCGCTGTGCGAGGCGCTGGAGGACGAGCCGCGCACGCTCATCCTCACGGGAGCGGGCGGGACGTTCGCGGCCGGCGCCGACATCGCGCAGCTGCGCGAGCGCCGCGCCGCCGACGCCCGCGCCGGCATCAACACGCGATGCTTCGAGCGCATCCGGCGGCTGCCCATGCCCGTGATCGCGGTGATCGACGGCTATGCGCTCGGCGGCGGAGCCGAGCTCGCGTACGCCGCGGACATCCGGATCGGAACGCCCTCGCTCAAGATCGGCAACCCCGAGACCGGACTCGGCATCATCGCCGCGGCCGGCGCGACCTGGCGCCTGCGGGAGATCGTCGGCGAGCCGCTCGCCGCCGAGATCCTGCTCACGGGACGCGTGCTCGACGCCGACGAGGCGCTCGCGGCGGGACTGGTGACGCGCGTGGCGGAGCCGACCGAGGCGATGGCCGAGGCGGAGGGCATCGCCCGGCGGATCGCCGCGCTCGACCCCGCCGCGACGCAGGCCACCAAGCGCGCGCTGCTCGCCCCGCGCGAGGCGCACCCCGACATCGACCTCGAGGAGCAGGCCGTGCTGTTCGAGAGCCCCGAGAAGGAGCGCCGGATGACCGCGTTCCTCGAGAGGAAGAAGGCCCGATGACCCCTCACACCCCCGCCCGCGTGGGCGTGCTCGGCGGCGGCCGCATGGGCGGCGGGATCGCCCACGCGTTCCTGCTGGCCGGATCCGACGTCACGGTCGTGGAGCGCGACCTCGACGCCGCGGACGCCGCACGCGCCCGGATCGAGGAGAGCATCGACCGCTCCATCGCCCGCGGCTTCGATGGCAACGCCGCCGAGCTGCGCGGCCGGCTCACGGTCACGACCGACGCGGCCGCGTTCGCGGCCCACGGGCTGGTGATCGAGGCGGTGCCGGAGGATCTCGACCTCAAGCTCGAGGCGCTCGCGCGCGTCGAGGCCGTGCTCGCGGCCGACGCCGTGCTCGCGTCGAACACGTCGTCGATCCCGCTCGCACGCCTGACCGACGGCCTGGAGCGTCCCGAGCGGCTGATCGGCCTGCACTTCTTCAACCCGGTGCCGGCGTCGTCTCTGGTCGAGATCGTGGTCGGCGCGCAGACCGCGCCCGAGCTCCCCGAGGCGGCGCGCAGCTGGATCGAGGCCCTCGGCAAGACGCCCATCACGGTGACCGACTCCCCCGGCTTCGCGTCGAGCCGCCTCGGGGTCGCGATCGCGCTGGAGGCCATCCGCATGGTCGAGGAGGGCGTGGCGAGCCCCGCCGACATCGACCTCGCCATGGAGCTCGGCTACCGCCACCCGACCGGGCCGCTGCGCACGACCGACATCGTGGGCCTCGACGTGCGGCTCGGCATCGCCGAGCAGCTCGAGCGCGAGCTCGGCCCCCGCTTCGCCCCGCCCCGGCTGCTGCGCGACATGGTCGCCGAGGGCAGGATCGGCCGCAAGGCCGGACGAGGGTTCTACGACTGGACCGAGGGCGGCGACGCCGCCGCGAAGGAGACGACACGATGAGCGCTTCGACGACCGCGACCCGGATGCTGCAGAGCTACGTGCAGGACGGCTGGTGGAGCCCCGCCGAGGGCGCCGCCGGCGCCGAGGTGCGGGACGCCTCGACGGGCGAGGTGGTCGCGGCGGTCTCGAGCGAGGGCCTGGACCTCGGCGCCGTGCTGGAGCACGGCCGCACCGTCGGTCAGGCGAGCCTCGGGGCCCTGACGTTCCACCAGCGCGCCGTGCTGCTGAAGAAGATGGCGCTCGCGCTGCAGGAGCGCAAGGACGAGCTGTACGACCTGTCGTACCGCACGGGCGCGACCAAGACGGACTCCTGGGTCGACGTCGAGGGCGGCATCGGCGTGCTGTTCACGTACTCGGGCAAGGGCCGCCGCGAGCTGCCCAACGCGACAGTCCAGCTCGACGGTCCGCTCGAGGTGCTCGCCAAGGACGGGTCGTTCCTCGGCCGCCACATCCGCACGACCCTGCCCGGCGTCGCCGTGCAGATCAACGCGTTCAACTTCCCGGTCTGGGGCCCGCTGGAGAAGCTCGCGCCTGCGTTCCTCGCCGGCATGCCGAGCGTGATCAAGCCCGCCACCCCGACCGCGTACGTCACCGAGCACCTGGTGCGGATCCTGGTGGAGTCGGGCCTGCTGCCGGCCGGATCCGTGCAGCTCGTGTCGGGATCCGTCCGCGAGCTGTTCGAGCACACGCGCCTGGGCGACGTGGTGTCGTTCACGGGATCGGCGTCGACCGCCGACTCGCTGCGCCGGCACGATGCGGTCCAGCGCGGCGGCGTGGTCTTCAACGCCGAGACCGACTCGATCAACGCGTCGGTGCTGGGGCCGGATGCCGCGCCCGGCACGCCGGAGTTCGACGCGTACGTGCGCCAGCTCGTGACGGAGATGACGGCGAAGGCCGGCCAGAAGTGCACCGCCATCCGCCGCGCGATCGTGCCGGCCGCCACCGCGGACGCCGTGATCGACGCGGTCCGCGCCCGGATCGACGAGAAGGTCGTCGTGGGCGACCCGCGCGCCGAGGGCGTGACGATGGGCGCGCTCGCCTCGGTCGAGCAGCGCGACGAGGTGCTGCGTCAGGTGCGCAGGCTCATCGAGGGCGGGGGCGAGGTCGTCGTGGGCGACGCCGACGGCGGGTCGGCGGGCGAGGGAGCTTTCCTCTCCCCCATCCTGCTGCGGTTCGCGGACCCGCTCGCCGAGCGCGTGCACGACACCGAGGCGTTCGGGCCGGTGTCGTCGATCATCGCGTACGAGACGCCCGAGCAGGCCGCCGATCTCGTGGTGCGCGGCGGCGGCTCGCTGGTCACCAGCGTGGCGTCGGCGGATCCGGCCTTCGTGGCGGCTCTCACACGCCGCGTGGCGTCGGCGAACGGCCGCATGCTGCTGCTCGACCGCGACGACGCCCGGTCGTCGACAGGCCACGGCTCGCCGCTGCCGATGCTGGTGCACGGCGGCCCGGGCCGCGCGGGCGGCGGTGAGGAGCTGGGCGGCATCCGGAGCGTCTTCCACTACATGCAGCGCACGGCCATCCAGGGATCGCCCGAGATGCTCACGGCCGTGACCGGGGTGTGGCACACCGGAGCGCGCGCCAACGCCGACGGGGTGCACCCGTTCCGCAAGTCTCTCGAGGAGCTGCGCATCGGCGACCAGGTCGTCTCGGCCGAGCGCGAGGTGACCCTGGCCGACATCGAGCACTTCGCGGAGTTCACGGGTGACACGTTCTACGCCCACATGGACGAGGAGGCCGCCGCCGCCAACCCGTTCTTCCCGGGCCGCGTCGCGCACGGCTACCTGCTGGTGTCCTTCGCCGCCGGCCTGTTCGTCGACCCCGAGCCGGGCCCGGTGCTCGCGAACTACGGGCTCGAGAACCTGCGCTTCCTCACGCCGGTCTCCCCCGGCGACCGCATCCGCGTCACGCTCACGGCCAAGCAGATCATCCCGCGCGAGACCGACGAGTACGGCGAGGTGCACTGGGACGCGGTCCTCACCAACCAGGACGGCGAGAGGGTCGCCACCTACGACGTGCTGACGCTGGTGTCGAAGTCTCCTGTTCTTTCGCCGCTTCGCGGGTAGTGCAGTGAACGTCATCGATCCTTCGCCCGACGCTTCGCGCCGGGACTCGGGATCGATCGCTGTCGCTGCGCTCCATCGACGAGGGACGTCGCGGATTCGAGGTGGTCGGCAGTCGCTGCGCTCCACGCTCGCTTCGCTCGCACGGCGGAACAGGTCCGCAGGCCGCAGCGTGTGACCCGAATATTCAGCGGAAGTCGCGGGTCTCGCTGACGCGGAGGCCGCTGCGGACGAACGCGACGACCGCGTCGGCGAGCTGGTCGGGGTTCATGGGGCCGTCGGGGCGATACCACTCGACGATCGAGTTCACGAGGCCGAACGTGAGCCGCTCCGCGACGCCCGGATCCATGTCGTCGCGCAGCGAGCCCTCCTCGCGGGCGAGCTCGAACAGGCGGCGCAGCCGGTGGTCGAGCTCGCGCCGGCGCTCCATCGCGCGCCGCTGCACGTCGGTGTTGCCGCGCAGGCGCAGCAGCAGCGTCAGATAGGGCAGCTGCTCGCACGCGACCGTGACGGCGCCGCGCAGCACGAACCGGATGCGCAGGTCGACCGGCCCCTCGTTCGCCTCGGGCGCCTCGAACACGGCCTGCAGCTCGCCGAGCGCCTTCTCGAGCGCGAGCTCGAGCATCTCCTCCTTCGAGGCGAAGTGGTGGTACACCGCCGACTTCGACAGGCCGAGGCGCTGGGCGATGATGCCGAGCGACGTGGCGTCGTAGCCGTGGTCGTTGAACGCCGCGACGATGACCTCAAGCATGCCGTCGCGGTCGTACCCCGGGCGCCCGCGGCGGGCGGGAGGGACATCCGTGGTCGTGCTCATCGTCCCATCCTGCCGCACATCGCCGCGGGCACCCGGGAGCCGCTCACGCCTGGTCGCGGAGGTCGTAGACGCGCTTGTACTTGCCCTCGGACCGCGGCAGCGATCCGGTCGACACGATCACGACGTCGACCGTCGTGCCGATGCGCTCCTTGACCCGCGCCTGCAGGATCTTCGCGGCCGCCTCGGACGTCTCCTTCTCGATGCCCGGCGTGCACTCGATCTTGACGGTGAGCTCGTCCATCCGGCCGCGCTTGGTCAGCTCCAGGATGAAGTGCGGCGTGAGGTGCTCGATCTCGAGCGCGATCTCCTCGATCTGCGTCGGGAACAGGTTCACGCCGCGGAGGATGATCATGTCGTCGTTGCGGCCGGTGATCTTCTCGATCCGCCGCATCGCCGGGTATGCCGAGCCCGGCATGAGGCGCGTCAGGTCGCGCGTGCGGTACCGGATGACGGGGAACGCCTGCTTCGTGAGCGTCGTGAACACCAGCTCGCCGCGCTCGCCGTCCGCGACCCGCTGCAGGTCGTCGCCGACGATCTCGGGCAGGAAGTGGTCCTCCCAGATGTGCGGACCGTCCTGCGTCTCGACGCTCTCCTGGCCGACGCCGGGGCCCATCACCTCGGACAGCCCGTAGATGTCGACGGCCTTCAGCCCCATGCGCTGCTCGAGCTCGCGGCGCATCTCGTTGGTCCACGGCTCGGCGCCGCACACGGCGACCTTGAGCGACGTCTCGCGCGGATCGAGCCCCTGCTCCTCGAACGCGTCGGCGATCGTGAGCAGGTAGCTCGGCGTGCACAGGATGGCGTCGGGCTCGAAGTCCCGGATGAGCTGCACCTGCCGCGCGGTCTGCCCGCCCGACACGGGGATCGCCACGCAGCCGAGGCGCTCGATGCCCCAGTGCGCGCCGAGCCCGCCCGTGAACAGGCCGTAGCCGTACGCGTTGTGCACCTTCCAGCCCGGCTGCACGCCCGCGGCACGCAGCGACCGCGCGATCAGGTCGGCCCATCGGTCGAGGTCGCCCTCGGTGTAGCCGACCACGGTCGGACGGCCGGTCGTGCCGGACGACGCGTGGATGCGGCGGACGTCCGTCATCGGCACCGCGAACATCCCGAACGGGTAGCTCCGTCGCAGGTCCTCTTTGGTCGTGAAGGGCAGCTTCTCGACGTCGGCGAGCGTCCGGATGTCGTCGGGGTGCACGCCTGCCGCGTCGAACTTCTCGCGGTACAGCGGCACGTTCTCGTAGGCATGGTGCACGGTCCACTGGAGGCGCTCGAGCTGGAGCGCCTCGAGCGCGGCGCGGTCGAGCGTCTCGGGCGCGGCCGGGCCGGCGGGCGCCTCGGTGTACGCGGGCGCCGCCTCGACCGGAGCAGGCGGGGTGATGGTGTCGGTCATCTCGGACTCCTTCGTCACTGGATGTCTTCGGTCGGTCAGTCGCCGCGGCCCGGCGCGAGCGCCCGGGAGCGGCCGCGGAACTCGGCGACGGGCTCGCCGGAGTCGTCGGTCACGGTGATGTCGTAGATGCCGTTGCGGCCGCCGACCCAGCGGCGCTCCGCCGTGGCGGTCAGCCGGTCGCCGGCGCGCGTCGCGCGCAGGAACGTGATGTCGGCCGCCTGCGCCACCACCATCGCCTCGCCCTCGTTGCACGCGTACGCGAAGGCCGTGTCCGCGAGCGTGAACACCATGCCGCCGTGGGTGATCCCGAAGCCGTTGGCCATCCAGTCGAGCACGGTCATCGACAGCACGGCCCGGCCGGGCTCCAGCGCCTCGATCTCGATGCCGAAGTGCTGCTTCGTGTAGTCCGTCGGCGCCATCGTGGTCGCACGCCAGGCCGGATCCGGCGTGATCGTGTCCTCGAACGTCTCCACCTGCTCGGCAGTCATGCACGCTCCTTCGCGTTCCGCACCCGCCGTGTTGCGGGCCGACCTGTGGCGAGTATACTCACTGAATGTTCGGTAAGTAATTACTGGAAGCGAACTTCCCGGATCCGATCCGGGACGACGGCGAGGAGGCCAGCGATGTCGACGACGACCGCACCGGAGCTGGACGCCCAGGAGGCGCAGGCGCAGTTCGACGCCCTGATCGAGGCGGACCAGCGAATCGAGCCCCGGGACTGGATGCCCGACGCGTACCGTCGCACGCTCATCCGCCAGATCTCGCAGCACGCGCACTCGGAGATCATCGGCATGCAGCCCGAGGCGAACTGGATCACCCGCGCCCCGAGCCTGAAGCGCAAGGCCATCCTGATGGCCAAGGTGCAGGACGAGGCCGGTCACGGGCTCTACCTCTACTCGGCCGCCCAGACGCTCGGCATCACGCGCGACGAGATGACGCAGCAGCTGATCGAGGGCCGCGCGCGCTACTCGTCGATCTTCAACTACCCGACCCCGACGTGGGCCGACATGGGTGCGATCGGCTGGCTGGTCGACGGCGCCGCGATCTGCAACCAGGTGCCGCTGTGCCGCGCGTCGTACGGACCGTACGGCCGCGCGATGGTGCGCATCTGCAAGGAGGAGTCGTTCCACCAGCGCCAGGGCTTCGAGATCCTGCTCGAGCTGTCGCAGGGGACCCCCGAGCAGAAGCAGATGGCGCAGGACGCCGTGAACCGCTGGTACTGGCCCTCGATCATGATGTTCGGCCCGCCGGACGACGACTCGCCCAACTCGGCGCAGTCCATGGCGTGGAAGATCAAGCGGTTCTCGAACGACGAGCTGCGCTCGCGCTTCGTCGGCATGCTCGTGCCCCAGTTCGAGGCGCTGGGCCTGGAGTGCCCCGACAAGGACGTGCGCTTCGACGAGGAGACCGGCCGCTGGATCTCGGGCCCGATCGACTGGGACGAGTTCCACGCCGTGCTCGACGGCCGCGGCCCCATGAACACCCACCGGCTGCGGCACCGCCGCGACGCCCACGAGGACGGCGCGTGGGTCCGCGAGGCCGCCGCCGAGTACGCCCGCAAGCAGCAGGAGAAGGCCCGCTTCGCGGCCTGATCCCCGCCACCCCGCTACGAGGAGACGACGATGTCCACCCCCGGTGACTCCCCCGCCGAGACCTGGCCCCTCTGGGAGGTCTTCGTCCGCGCGAACCGCGGCCTGAGCCACGTGCACGTCGGGTCGCTGCACGCGCCCGACGAGCAGATGGCGCTGCGCAACGCGCGCGACCTGTACACCCGGCGCGGCGAGGGCGTGTCGATCTGGGTCGTCCCCGCCGCCGCCATCACGACCAGCGACCCCGACGCGAAGGGCTCCTTCTTCGAGTCGCCCGCGGGCAAGAACTACCGGCACGCGGTGTACTACACGCGCGCCGAGGGGGTGAAGCACCTGTGACCGCCGAGGCGCCCGTCGACCACGGGCACGACGGGGAGTTCGACCACCACGGCGACGTGGCGGTCGACGCCCTGGACCTCGCCGACGAGCTCCCCGGGGCCGGCGGGATCGCGTCGCCCGACGTGGCCGAGTACGCCCTGCGGCTCGGCGACGACGCGCTCATCCTGTCCCAGCAGTTCGGGTGGTGGATCTCGCGCGCGCCGGAGCTGGAGGAGGACCTCGCGCTGGGCAACATCGGGCTGGATCTGCTCGGGCACGCCCGCGCCCTGCTCCGCTACGCCGGGACCGCGTCGGGCCGCACCGAGGACGACCTCGCGTACTGGCGGGACGAGCACGAGTTCCGCTGCTGCTGGCTCGTGCAGCAGCCCAACGGCGACTTCGCCGACACGATCGCGCGGCAGCTGCTGTTCTCGACCTATCAGGTCGAGCTCTACGACGCGCTCGAGCACAGCCCCGATCCCGGCCTGCAGGCGATCGCGGCCAAGGCGGCCCGAGAGGTCGCGTATCACCGGGACCACGCGGTGCAGTGGACGCTGCGCCTGGCGGGCGGCACGGACGAGTCGCGGCGCCGGATCGTCCGCGCGCTCGGCGACATCTGGGCGTACGCGGACGAGCCGTTCCAGGACGACGAGCTGATCGACCGCCTCGGCGACGTCGTGCCGCGGCCGTCGACGCTGCGCGCCGGCTTCGACGCCGCGATCGACGCCGTCTTCGCGGAGGCGGAGCTCGAGCGTCCGGCCGCCAAGCCCGCGATGGCACGCGGCCGCTCCGGCTCCCACACGTCGTACCTGGGCTACATCCTCGCCGAGATGCAGTGGCTCGCGCGGCGTCATCCCGGGGCGAAGTGGTGAAGGGCGAAGTGGTGAGCGCCGTGGTCACGCAGTCCGACGCCACGGGCGTCCGCCCGGCCGACCCCGCGTCGGCGGCCGCCTGGGACATCGCCGCGAAGGTGGCCGACCCCGAGGTCCCGGTCCTCACGATCGAGGACCTCGGCGTGCTCCGCTCGGTGCACTCCGACGGGCATCGGGTGCAGGTCGTGCTCACGCCGACGTACTCCGGATGCCCCGCGATCGAGCAGATGCGCGACGACGTCATCCTGCAGCTCACGGCGGCGGGCTACGACCGCGTGGACGTCGCGTTCACGCTCTCGCCGGCCTGGACCACGGACTGGATGAGCGAGGCCGGCCGGGTCAAGCTGGAGCGCTACGGCATCGCCCCGCCCAACGGCCGCGCGCCCGTCCGCCGGGGCCCGCTGCCCGTGCCGGTCGCGGTCAAATGCCCGCGATGCCACTCCCTCCGCACGCGCGAGGTCTCCCGCTACGGCTCGACCTCCTGCAAGGCCCTGTACGAGTGCCTGGAGTGCCAGGAGCCGTTCGACTTCTTCAAGGTGCACTGATGCCCGCCACCGACATCGGCGCGAAGAAGCGCGCCACGTTCCACCGCCTGCGCGTCCAGGACGTGCGCCCGCTGACCGAGTCCGCGGTCGAGGTCACGTTCGCCGTGCCGCCGGAGCTCGAGGGCGAGTACCGCTACCTGCCCGGCCAGTACCTGGCGCTGCGCGCGACCATCGACGGGCACGAGGTGCGCCGATCGTACTCGATCTGCCGCCCGCCGGCGCCCGGGCGCGTGTCGGTCGCGGTCAAGCGCGATGACCACGGCGTCTTCTCGCCGTGGGCCAACGAGCAGCTGCGGCCCGGCGACGAGCTCGACGTCATGAGCCCCCAGGGCACCTTCACGTCGAACCTCGCGGACCTCGAGGGCCGGCACGTCGTCGGCATCGCCGCCGGATCGGGCATCACGCCCGTGATCACGATGGCGCACCGCGTGCTCGAGGACAGCGCGACCGGGCGGTTCACCCTGCTCTACACGAACCGCTCGTCGCTCGACGTCATGTTCGTCGAGGAGCTCGCCGACCTGAAGGACCGCTTCCCCGACCGGCTGGCCCTGCACCACGTGCTCTCGCGCGAGCAGCGCACCGCTCCCCTGCTCTCCGGTCGCCTCGACGAGGCGAAGCTCCGGACGATCCTGGACGTGCTCATCCCCGTGCACACGGTCGACGAGTGGGCGCTGTGCGGGCCGTTCGAGCTCGTGCAGCTGTGCCGTGACCTGCTCGAGGAGCACGGCGTCGACCCGAAGCACATTCGGTACGAGCTCTTCACGACCGGCGAGCCGGGCCAGGCGCCGCCCGAGCGCGGACGCCCCGTGCAGGTGCGGGAGGGCGAGAAGACGTTCCGCATCGACTTCACACTCGACGGCACGTCGGCCTCGGTCGAGAGTCCCGTGAGCGCCAATGAGTCGATCCTCAACGCGGCGCTGCGCGTGCGGCCCGACGTCCCGTTCGCCTGCGCGGGCGGCGTGTGCGGCACGTGCCGGGCCCGCGTGCTCGACGGCAGCGTCACGATGCGCGAGAACTACGCGCTCGAGCCCGACGAGATCGAGCGCGGCTACGTGCTCACCTGTCAGTCCCACCCCACGTCCGACCGCGTCGTCGTCGACTACGACGTCTGACGGGCGCAGAACCGAGGAGTCCGGATGATCGACCTGACGATCGAGGGCGGCGTCGCCGAGGTCACGCTGAACGCGCCCGCGAAGCTCAACGCGCTGGGCCCCGAAGACCTCGACGCGCTCGGCGCCGCGTACAGCGAGGCCGAGGCGGCGGGCGTCCGCGCGCTCGTGCTGCGCGGCGAGGGCCGGGCGTTCTGCGCGGGCCGCGACATCGCGGGCGTGGATCCGCGCGAGGACGACGTGCTCGGGTACCTCGAGGGCCGGGTGGAGCCGGTGATGCGACGCATCGCGGAGTTCCCGGCCCCGACGTTCGCGGTGGCGCACGGTGCGTGCCTCGGCGTCGGCCTGGGCCTGCTGATCGCGAGCGACGTCGTCTACGTCGCCGAGTCGGCGAAGATCGGCAGCCCGTTCGTCAACCTCGGCGCGACGCTCGACTCCGGCGGGCACGCGCTGTTCTTCGAGCGGCTCGGCGCGCACCGCACGCTCGACCTGATCTACACGGGTCGCCTCATGACGGGCGCGGAGGCTGTGGCGCTGGGGCTGTTCTCGCAGGCGCTGCCCGACGACGACGTCCTGGCCGCGGCGCGCGCCGCCGCCGCGAAGGCCGCGGACGGGCCGACGCAGGCGTTCGTCGCATCCAAGCGGCTGATCGCCGCGCTGCGCGACGAGCGCGTGGGATTCTGGCGATCGATGACGGATGAGAACCGCGCGCAGGCTGCGCTGTGCGACACCGACGACTACCGGGAGGGCTTCGCGGCCTTCCAGCAGAAGCGCCGACCGGCATTCACGGGCCGGGCATGAGAGGAGCGGACATGACCGACGCCGACACCGGGACGACGACCGACGCCGCCGGCAACTTCGTGGCTCAGCAGGGCCCCGGCGAGCTGGCCGAGCGGATGGGCATCGAGTTCCTCGAGCTCACGGTCGAGCGCTCCGTGGCGCGCATGCCCGTGCTCGGCAACCGGCAGTCGGTCGGGTTCGTCCACGGCGGCGCGTACGTCGTGCTGGGCGAGTCGCTCGGATCGGTCGCGGCCAACCTGCACGCGGGCCCCGGCCGCCTCGCGGTCGGCGTCGACGTCAACGCGACGCACACCCGATCGGCGACGTCGGGCCACGTGCACGCGGTGTGCACGCCGCTGCACCTCGGGAGGACGGTCGCGGTTCACGAGATCGTGATCACCGACGACGAGGGCCGGCGCTGCTCGACCGTGCGCATCACGAACCACATCAAGGACATGCCCGCGCACGCGAGCGCGTGAGCCGGACCGCCGTCCTGCGGGCCGGAGCCCGCCCCTCCCCGCGGGACTATTCTTGGACGCGGTCCGGAATCCTCGGACCGCACAGCAGATCCCTCACGAAGGTCCCCATGCTCCGTCGCGCCCTGCCCCTGCTCGCCCTGTCGGCATCCGTCGTCCTGATCGCGACCGCCTGCTCCCCTGCCGGCCAGGAGGCGGCCGAGCCGGCGACGGGCGGCACGCTCGTGTACGCCACCGGCGACGCGGAGCCGACCTGCCTGGACCCGCACGTGGGCGGCAACTACCCCCAGGCTCTGATCAGCTCGCAGTACCTCGAGCCGCTCGTCGGCCGCACGGCCGACGGGGAGATCACGCCGTGGCTCGCCGAGGACTGGGAGGTGTCCGAGGACGGGCTGACCTGGGACCTCACGCTGCGCGAGGATGTGACCTTCACCGACGGCACGCCGTTCGACGCGGAGGCCGTCAAGGTCAACATCGAGCACCTGCAGGACCCCGAGACCGCGTCGTCGACCGGCTACCTCGCGGTGTCTAAGGTCGCCGAGGTCGAGGTCGTCGACGAGACCCACGCGCGCTTCCACCTCTCGGAGCCCGACTCCGCGCTGCTGGAGTCGCTGAGCATGCCGTGGACCGCCATCCAGTCGCCCGCCGGCATCGAGCGGGGCATGGAGGAGAACTGCGCCGCGCCCATCGGCACGGGCCCGTTCATCGTCGAGGAGTGGGTGCCCCAGCAGCAGATCACCCTGGTCCGCAACGACGACTACGCCTCGCCCGGCCCGCAGGGCGAGCACGAGGGGCCCGCCTACCTCGACGAGATCGTGTGGCGCTTCATCCCGGACGCCGCGACGCGCCAGGCTGCGCTCGCCTCGGGCGAGGTCCACGTGATCGACAACCCGCAGCCCGACGCGATCGTGTCGGCCGAGCAGGGGGACGAGATCGAGCACATCGACGCGCCGCGCCCCGGCTCGGTCAACCGCATCGAGCTCAACGCCGGCCAGACGCCGTTCGACGACGCCCGCGTGCGCGAGGCGTTCATCCGCGCGGCCGACCCGAACCCGGGCATCGAGTCGCTCTACCTCGGCACCGTCACGCGCTCGTACTCGCCGCTCGGCAGCACGGAGCCCATGGGCGTCTCGGACGAGTCGTTGTTCGGCACCGACCCGGATGCCGCGAACGCGCTGCTCGACGAGGCCGGGTGGACCGAGCGCGACGCGGACGGCACGCGCATGAAGGACGGGCAGCGCCTCACGGTGCGCTTCCCCGTGAGCACCAACCAGTCCGTCGCGGCCGAGCAGTCGCTGTTCGAGCAGATCCAGGCCAACACGGCCGCGGTCGGCTTCGACGTGCAGCTCTCCCCCGTCGACCTGTCCACCTGGTACGGCGCGCTCGGCGCGAACGAGTACGAGGCCGTGAGCGCGCCCTACACGCGCGTGGGTCCCGAGGTGCTCCGCGTGCTGTACCACTCGGACGGCATCGTGCCCGCGCCGTCCGGCTACTTCGCGAACCACGCCCAGCTGAGCGACCCCGAGCTCGACGCGCTGCTCGACCAGGCCTCGGCGACGCACAACGAGGCGGCCCGCGCCGACCTGTACGCGCAGGCGCAGCAGCGCATCCTGGAGAGCTTCACGATCCTGCCGCTGTACGACCAGCAGAACCACTTCCTCACGCGCGGCGTGACGGGCGTGACGACGCTCGGCACGGTCGCGACGCCGACCTTCGTCGATGCCCGACTCGTCGGCTGATCCCCTCCCCGCGCGACTGGCGCGCGGGCTCCCGGCCTGGCTGCGCTGGCTGCTGGGCCGGATCGGCTCCGCGCTGCTGGTGATCTGGGTCGTCGCGACCGCGGTGTTCTTCGCGCTGCGCGCCTCCGGCGACCCGCTCGAGGCGATCCTCGGCGGACCCGGCTCCCAGGCCGGGCCGGAGGCGGTCGCCCAGGCGCGCGCGGCGTACGGCCTCGACCATCCCCTGGTCGTGCAGTACCTCGCGCAGCTGTGGCGCGTCGCGACGTTCCAGCTCGGCGACTCGTATGCCCGCCGCCAGCCGGTCGCGGAGCTCATCGGCGCCCAGCTCCCGGGGACGCTGCTGCTCGCGGTCCTCGCGCTGCTGCTCGCGTGGGCGCTCGCGGTCGCCGGTTCGACGATCGCGGCGACCGCGGCCGCCGGATCGGGATGGCGGGGCCGGGCCGGTCGCGCCGCGGTGGGCGTGCTGCGGGGGCTCGAGCTGGTCGCGACCGTGATGCCGCAGTTCTGGCTCGGCGCGGTGCTCATCCTGGTGTTCGCGTCGTCGCTGCAGATTCTTCCCGCCACCAGCTCCGGCGCCGGCCCGGCCGGCCTGGTCCTCCCCGTCGTCACGCTCGCGATCCCGATCGCGGGCTTCCTGGCGCAGGTGTCCCGCGACGCCCTGCTGGAGGCCGACGCGTCGCCGTTCGCCGTCACCGCGCGGTCGCGCGGGGCGAGCGAGCCGCGCGTGCTGCTGCACCACACGCTGCGGCACGCGAGCCTTCCGGCCCTGTCCCTGTCGGGCTGGGCGTTCGGCCACCTGCTGAGCGGCGCGGTCGTGGTCGAGGCGCTGTTCGCGCGCCCCGGCCTCGGTCGCCTGCTGCTCGACGCCGCGATGTCGCGCGATGTTCCGCTCGTGATCGGGGCGGTCGTGGTGGTGGCGCTGCTCTACGTGGTCGTCGTCACGGTCGTCGACGCGGTCGAGCTCGTGGTGGATCCGCGGCTGCGCACGCCCCGTGCGCCGCACGCGATGCGCACGCCCGAGCTGGCGGTGGGATCGTGAGCGTCATGGCGGCCGATGCCGCGCGGATCCTCCGGCGCCTCGGTCCCGGCGGCGTCGTCGCGGCGCTCGGGCTCGCGGCCATCCTGCTCGCGGTCGTCGCGCCCGGCGTGCTCGCCCCCGGCGATCCGCTCGCGATCGCGCCCGCCGAGGCGTTCTCGCCGCCGTCGTGGACGCATCCGTTCGGCACCGACGAGTCCGGGCGCGACCTGTTCACGCGCGTGGTGCACGGCGCGGCCGCGTCGGCCGGCATCGGCCTGGCCGCCACCGGGATCGGCATCGGCGCGGGCCTCGTGCTCGGCTTCGCGGGCGCCCTGGGCCCGCGCTGGCTGGATGCCGCCATCGCCCGCGTCGTCGAGGTGCTCTTCGCGCTCCCCACGCTCGTGATGGCGCTGCTCCTGGTCGCCGTCATCGGGCCCGGCACGCAGGCGTCCGTCATCGCGATCGGCGCCGCGACCGCGCCCGGGTACGCGCGCATCCTGCGGGCCCGCGTGCGGGGCGTGGTCCGCAGCGACTACGTCGCGTATGCGCGGCACGAGGGCGTCGGACCCGTCGCGGTGTTCGCGCGCCACATCGCCCCGAACACGCTGTGGCCGCTGGTCGCGACCGCGACGCTCGGCGTCGGCCAGGCGATCGTGTGGGTGTCGGCCCTCAGCTTCCTGGGGCTGGGCGCGCTGCCGCCCTCGCCGGAGTGGGGCGCCATGCTCAACGCGGGTCGCGTGTACATCGGCACGGCGTGGTGGATGACCGTGCTGCCCGGCCTCGCGATCGTCGCGACCGCGACCGTCCTGACCGTGCTGGGCCGCCGGGCGTCCGGCGCCGGATCGGCGGGCTCATGACGACTCCCCTGCTCAGCGTCCGCGGGCTGCGCGTGCGGCTCGGCGGAGCCGACGTGCTCCGCGGCGTCGACCTGGAGGTCGCGCCCGGCGAATGCCTCGCCGTCGTGGGCGAGTCCGGAGCGGGCAAGTCCGTGCTCGCCCGCACCCTGCTCGGCCTCACGCGCCGCGACGGCGCGGGCGTCGCCGCCGACGTGTTCGACATCGCGGGGCGCGATGCGCGCCGGCTGCCCGAGCGCGCGTGGCGCGCGCTGCGCGGCGCCGACGTGTCCCTCGTGCTGCAGGACGCCCTGCAGTCCCTGGACCCGCTGCGCACGATCGGCGCGGAGGTCGGCGAGACCCTCGCGGTCCGCGGCGTCCCGCGCGCCGAGCGGCGATCCCGCGTGCTGGACGCGCTCGATGCGGCCGGCCTCCCGCTCGGCGGCCCGGCGCGCGTGGAGGCCGATGCGCGCCTGCGGCAGCGCCCGGGCCAGCTGTCGGGCGGGATGCGCCAGCGCGCGCTGATCGCGTCGGCGGTGGTCGGCGGGGCGCGGCTGATCGTCGCCGACGAGCCGACCACAGCCCTGGACGCGACGACCGCCGTCCGCGTCCTGGGCCTGCTGGGCCGCCTGCGCGACGAGGGCACGGGACTGCTGCTCATCACGCACGACCTGTCCACCGTCGCGCGCGTCGCCGACCGGATCGCGGTGATCGACGGCGGGCGCATCGTCGAGCACGGGTCCGCGGAACAGGTGCTCCACGCGCCCGCGCATCCCGCGACGCGCGCGCTGCTCGCGGCGGCCCCCACCGGCCCGAAGCCCACGGCGGCAGCACCCGGCGAGCCCGTGATCGAGGCCACCGGACTGGTGCGCCGCTACCCGGGCCCGTCGGGAGCGTTCGCGGCGGTCGACGGCGTCGACGTGTCGGTGCGGCGCGGCGAGGTGCTCGGGGTGGTCGGAGAGTCGGGCTCGGGAAAGACCACGCTCGCCCGGCTGCTCACGGGCCTCGAGCGCCCCGACGCCGGCGAGGTGCACCGGGCGGAGGGCGCGCGGATGCGGCTCGTGCCGCAGGATCCGCTCGGCTCGTTCGATCCGCGGCACACGGTCGAGCGCATCCTGCGCCTCGCACGGCGCGGCGCCGCGCCCTCGCCCGCCGCGCTGCTCGAGCGCGTCGGGCTCGACCCGGCCGCGGTGCTGCGGCGCCGCCCGGCGAGCCTGTCGGGAGGCCAGCGCCAGCGCGTCGCGATCGCGCGCGCCCTCGCGGCGGACCCGGACGTGCTGGTCTGCGACGAGCCGGTGTCGGCGCTGGACGTCACGACGCAGTCGGGCATCCTCGACCTGCTGCTGGACCTGCAGCGGACGGAGGGCCTGGCGATCGTGTTCATCTCGCACGACCTCGCGGTCGTCCGGAGGGTGAGCGACCGCGTCGCGGTCATGCGGCACGGCGTCGTGGTCGAGGAGGGCGGCACCGAGTCCGTGTTCGGCGATCCGCAGCACGCGTTCACCCGCGACCTGGTGGCCGCCGCGCTCGGCTAGGGCATGTCTGACAATTGCCGGGTCCAGGCGATGACGGCGTTGAGGATGACAGCGGCCCGGTAGGTGATCGCGAGTTTGTCGTAGCGGGTGGCGAGTCCTCGCCATTGCTTGATGTGGCAGTAGCGGCGCTCGATGACGTTGCGGCCCTTGTAGTCGGCGGCGTCGAGGCCGACGGGGCGTCCGCCGCGTGAGCCGCGGCGCTTGCGGTGGCCTTGCTGGTCGGACGGCTCGGGGATCACGGCCTTGATCCCGCGGGCGCGTAGATGCCCGCGGATCGCGCGGGATGAGTACGCCTTGTCACCCCGGACCGCGTCCGGACGAGTGCGGGGCCGGCCGACGGGGCGGGCGACACGCAGGTGTCCCATCAGCGGCAGGAACATCGGCGAGTCCCCGGCCTGGCCTGCTGTCAGCAGCGCGACCAGCGGGAGCCCGTTGCCGTCGACGAGCTGGTGGATCTTCGTCGACAGGCCGCCTCGGGAGCGGCCGACCGCGTGATCAGGCGGCTCGACGCCCGGATTCGTGCAATTCGATCCAGCCCCCTGTGAGGCGCTTCGTGTTCGTCGCGTGCTGATGCGCGCGGGCGATCGTGGAGTCCACCGACAGCGACCACTCCACCAGCCCCGCCTCGTCCGCGGCGGCGGTGAGTGTGGCGAGCACCTTGTCCCAGGTGCCATCCGTGGCCATGCGGTGATGCCAGGTCCATACCGTCTGCCACGGCCCGAACACCTCCGGCAGATCCCGCCACGCGATCCCGCACCGATACCGGTAGACGATGCCCTCGACCATCAACCGCGCGTCCGCGAAGGGCCGTCCCCTGCGCCCGGTCGGGCGCGGCAGCATCTCCTCGAGCAACGACCACTGAGCATCCGAGAGCACCTGAAACCGCGTCACGACCTCAGACTCTCAGCGCGCCGCCGAACTATTTGTCAGACACGCCCTAGGCGTCAGTCGGCGCTGGTGACCGACAGCACGGAGCCGGCCGAGTCCAGGTTCACGAGAAGCACGTCGTCGGCCGCATCCGGGTCGAGCGCGTACTCGAGCACCGCGAACGGGTCGTCGCCGCCGTGCTCGTCGGCGAGGATCGTCATGCTCATCAGCTGCAGCGACCGGATGATGTCCACCGCGGGCTCGCCGCTGATGTCCACGAGGTAGTCCTCGAGCTCGTCGCCCAGGGTCTCCTGCTGCATCAGGATGTACTCGGTCACCTCGCTCGCGCGGTTGTCCACCTCCGCGAGCATCGCGACGCGGGCGCGGCGATCCAGCTCCTCCAGCGCCGACACCATGGCGGCCGCCGCGTCGAGGGCGGCCGGGGACACGTCGTCCTGGTCGGGCGCGGTCAGGTCGACCGTCACGTTCTGGTCGCCCAGATCGACGTTCTCCGACCAGAAGATCGAGCCGTCGGGACCGGACTCCAGAAGACCGAAGAAGTCGTGTTCGATCGTCATAGACCTATGTAAGCAGTCGCACCGCCGCGGCGGTAGGTTGCGCATCTCGAGCGTGTCCCGCGCCTCACGGCACCGCGACCGCGCCGGCCGCCGCGACGCTCCGCGCCGTCAGTCGACGGCGCCCTCGACCAGCGACTGGACGAACACGTGCGGGGTGAAACCGGTGAGATCGCCGATGCCCTCGCCCTGGCCGACGAGCTTGACCGGGATGCCCGTGCGCTCCTGGACGGCGAGGACGAAGCCGCCCTTGGCCGAGCCGTCGAGCTTCGAGATCACGAGGCCCGTGACGCCCGCGTGCTGCAGGAACGCCTCGGCCTGCATCACGCCGTTCTGACCCGTCGTGGCGTCCAGCACGAGCAGCACCTCGCTGATCGGCGCCTGCTTCTCGATCACCCGGCGGATCTTGGTGAGCTCGTCCATGAGCCCGCCCTTGGTGTGCAGGCGCCCGGCCGTGTCCACGAGCACGATCTCGGTGCCCGTGCGCTTGGCGTGGTCGATCGTCTGGAACGCGACGGACGCCGGATCCTGGCCCTCGCGCTCCGGGCGGACGATGGCGGCGCCCCCGCGCTCGGCCCACGTCGCCAGCTGGTCGACGGCGGCGGCGCGGAACGTGTCGGCGGCCCCGACCACGACCGAGCGCCCGTAGCGGCGGAGGAAGTGCGCGAACTTGCCGATCGTCGTGGTCTTGCCGACGCCGTTGACGCCCACCACGAGCACCACGGCGGGTCGCTCGGTGAGCTTCAGGGTCGTGTCGTACTTCGCGAAGCGCTCCTCGAGCGTCTCCTGGAGCATGCGGTTCAGGTCGCGCGGGTCCGTCGTGCGGTATCGCTCGACGTCCGCGCGCAGCTGCTCGACGACGCGCTCCGTGATGTCCGGGCCGAAGTCCGCCTGGATGAGGGCGGTCTCGAGCCCGTCCCAGGTGTCCTCGTCGATCGTCGGACGCACGAACACGCCGCGCAGGGCACGACCCAGGGACCACTTCTCCGCCATGGGTCCAGCCTATGCGGATGCGCGCGGGGCTCAGTCGCGCGTGACGCGCACGCCCTTGCCGACGACCGTGATGCCGCTGTCGGTGACCGTGAAGCCGCGCGAGCGGTCCAGCTCGGGGTCGACGCCCACGGTCGCCCCGGACTCCACGATCGCGCTCTTGTCGACGATCGCGCGGCGCACGGTGGCCCCGGCCGCGATGCGCGACTGCTCGAACACGATGGAGTCGCTCAGCATGGCCCCCGACTCGACGACCGTCCGCGCTCCCAGCACGCTGCGCTCGATGTGCGCGCCCGAGATCACGGATCCGAGCGACACGATCGAGTCGATGACCGTGCTGAGCGTGCCGCGCGCGTCGCGCGTGAACTTCGCGGGAGGCATGTTGTCCTGCCGGCTGAAGATCGGCCACTCGTCGTTGTACAGGTTGAACACCGGCAGCACCGAGATCAGGTCCTGGTGCGCGTCGAAGTACGAGTCGATCGTCCCCACGTCGCGCCAGTAGTACCGGTCGCGCGCCGTGCTGCCCGGCACGTCGTTGTGCTTCATGTCGTAGACCCCGGCCGTGCCGCGCTCCACGAAGTAGGGCACGATGTCGCCGCCCATGTCGTGCTTCGAGTCGGCGCGCTCGCCGTCCGCGAGCACCGCGTCCACCAGCGCATCCGCCGTGAAGACGTAGTTGCCCATCGATGCGAGGACCTCCCCAGGCGAGTCGGGAAGGCCCTGCGGGTGCTCGGGCTTCTCGAGGAACTCGCGGATGCTGTCCGGCTTCTCGGGGTCGACGTCGATCACGCCGAACTGGTTGGCGAGCGAGATCGGCTGCCGGATGGCCGCCACGGTGCACTCCGCGCCCGAGGCGATGTGCGCCTCGATCATCTGCTCGAAGTCCATGCGGTACACGTGGTCGGCGCCGACCACGACGATGTAGTCCGGCTTCTCGTCGTAGACGAGGTTGAGGCTCTGCAGGATCGCGTCGGCCGAGCCGAGGTACCAGCGCTTGCCGAGGCGCTGCTGCGCCGGCACCGACGTGACGTACGAGTTGAACAGACCGCTCAGGCGCCACAGCGTCGAGATGTGCCGGTCGAGGCTGTGGGACTTGTACTGGGTCAGCACGACGACCTGGCGCAGACCTGAGTTCATCAGGTTCGACAGCGCGAAGTCGATCAGGCGGTAGTGCCCACCGAACGGCACTGCCGGTTTCGCCCGGTCCAGCGTCAAGGGCATCAATCGCTTGCCCTCACCGCCCGCCAGGACGATACCGAGAACCTTCTTCGTCGCCGCCATGCGGTCACCTGCCCTTCGTCGGACCTCGAGCCCGACACTACTGTCGTATGCGCCCCCAGCGGGAGTGCGACTTGGCCGATCACTCGAAGGATCCGATTGTCATGGGGCGTCACGGAGGGCCGCGACGCAGTACGGTGACTGCATGCGCGTCGATCTGCTCACCCGCGAGTACCCGCCGGAGATCTACGGAGGCGCGGGCGTCCACGTCGCCGAGCTCGCGAAGGCGCTGCGCCTGCCGCGGCCGGGCGTCGACCTGGAGGTCCTGGTGCGGTGCTTCGGCGCCGCCCGCGACGAGCCGGGCACGTTCGCGTACGGCATCCCGTCGGGACTCGCGTCGGCCAACGGCGCGCTCCAGACCATGGGCGTCGACCTCGAGATCGCCTCGGATGCGGCGGGCGCCGACCTGGTGCACTCGCACACCTGGTACGCGAACTTCGCGGGCCACGTCGCGAAGATGCTGCACGGCATCCCGCACATCGCCACGGCGCACAGCCTCGAGCCCCTGCGTCCGTGGAAGGCCGAGCAGCTCGGAGGCGGCTACCGCCTGTCGAGCTGGATCGAGCGGGACGCGCTGACGCGGGCGGACGCGGTCGTCGCCGTGAGCGAGGGCATGCGGCGCGACCTGCTGCGCGTCTACCCGGACCTCGAGCCGGACCGCGTCAAGGTCGTCTACAACGGCATCGACCTCAGCGCCTGGCAGCGCGTCGACGACCCCGACACGGTCCGTGCGCTGGGGGTCGACCCGGATCGCCCGTCCGTCGTGTTCGTCGGTCGCATCACGCGCCAGAAGGGCCTGCCGTACCTGCTGCGCGCGGCGCGCCTGCTGCCGCCCGAGGTGCAGCTGGTGCTGTGCGCCGGCGCCCCGGACACCCCCGAGATCATGGCGGAGGTCGAGGGCCTGGTCGCCGGGCTGCGCCAGGAGCGCTCCGGCGTCGTGTGGATCGACCGCCACCTGCCGCGCCCCGAGCTGTGCGCCCTGCTGAGCGCCGCGACGACGTTCGTGTGTCCCTCCGTGTACGAGCCGCTCGGCATCGTGAACCTCGAGGCCATGGCGTGCGGCGCCCCGGTCGTCGGGACCCGCACCGGCGGCATCCCCGAGGTCGTGGCCGACGGCGTCACGGGCACGATCGTTCCGATCGACCAGCTGGACGACGGCACCGGCACCCCGACCGACCCGGACCGCTTCGTCGCGGATCTCGCCGCGGCCCTGACCGACATGGTCTCGGACCCCGACCGCGCCCGCGCGCTGGGCGAGGCCGGCCGCGAGCGGGCCGAGCGCGAGTTCTCGTGGCTGTCGATCGCGGACCGCACGCGCGCGCTGTACGCCGAGGTGCTCGGCCGCTGACGCGCGCTCAGTCCGCGCGACGCACGCTCTCGGTCACCGTGAACTTCGGGTTGCGGCCGGCCTGACGGGTCGGGCCGACGAGGCGCTCGAGGATCGGGCGGTAGCCGAGGTGCGAGTTGTACACGCACCAGAGCTCCCCGCCGGGGCGCAGCACGCGCGCCGCGTCGGCGAACAGCCGCGGGGCGATCGCGTCGGTGACCGCGGCGCCGGAATGGAACGGCGGGTTGAGCAGGATGAGGTCGGCCGACGCACCGGGCTGCGATCCGAGCCCGTCGTCGCGCACGACGTCGACGCGGTCGGCGACGGCGTTCGCCGCTGCGGTGGCGCGGGCGGAGGCGACTGCGGCGGCGGACTGGTCCGTCGCGACGACCCGGATGCCGGGCCGCTCGCGCGCCAGCATGGTCGCCAGGACGCCGGTGCCGCACGCGAGGTCGATCGCCGAGGCCGCCTCCCGCATGTCCGGCAGGAACCGCAGCAGGAAGCGCGTGCCGATGTCGATCGACGTCCCGGCGAACGCGGCGCCGTGCGCGCAGACCGTGATGCGCGGATCGGAGTGCTCCTGACGCCGGGGCCATGACGGCTCCGTCGGGATCGGGCCCGACGCGTGCAGCACGCGCGACTTGCTCGCCGCCCGGCTGGCGGTCACCTCCTCGAAGTGGCGCGCGAGCACGTCGTTCATCGCGAGCGTCATGTGCTTGACGCGCCCGCCCGCGACGAGGCGGGCACCGGGCGCCGCGGACGCCGCGACGACCTGGGCGATCTCGTCGAGCGCGTCCAGAGAGCGCGGCAGCTGCATGAGCACGGTCGCGGCTCCCTCCGCCAGCTCCGGGCCGAGGTCTTGCCAGGCGACCCGATCGAGCGGGAGCCCGAGCTCCTCGGCGTTGAGCCGCAGGGCCCGCTCCCCCGTGATCGCATCCTGATGCACGCGGATCCGGATGTCCGGCTGGGCGGCCAGCAGCGAGAGCGTGATCGCGCCGTATCGGTCGCCGATCACCACGACCTCGTCGCCGAGATCGCCCGCCTCGCTCAGGATGAGCCGGTCGCTCGCGTCGGCGGCCACGAGATCGTGCGCCTCGACGTCGGGGCGCCGGCGCAGGCGCGGCGCGAGCCGGTCGAACGCCTCGAGTCGATCGGGCGCGGGCGCGGCGCTCACGAGGCCGCGCGCTCGGAGATCCGCTGGCCGACGACGGCCGAGACGCCGTCCTGGCGCATCGAGACGCCGTACAGCGCGTCCGCGATCTCCATCGTGCGCTTCTGGTGCGTGATCACGATCAGCTGGCTGGACTCGCGCAGCTGCTCGAACACGCCCAGCAGGCGCCCGAGGTTGGCGTCGTCAAGCGCCGCCTCGACCTCGTCCAGGATGTAGAACGGGCTGGGCCGCGCCTTGAAGATCGCGGTGAGGAACGCCACAGCGGCGAGCGACCGCTCGCCTCCGGACAGCAGGGAGAGCCGCTCGATCTTCTTGCCCACCGGCCGCACCGAGACCTCGATGCCCGTCGTGAGCATGTTCTCGGGGTCGGTGAGCGCGATGGATCCCGTGCCGCCGGGGAACAGGATCGGGAAGACCTCGGCGAACGCGGTCTTCGTGTCCTCGAACGCGGCCTCGAAGATCACCTGCATGCGCTCGTCCAGGTCCGCGATGATCGTCATCAGGTCCTTGCGGGTCTGCAGGAGGTCGTCCAGCTGCTCCGTGAGGAACCTGTGCCGCTGCTCCAGCGCGGCGAACTCCTCGAGCGCCAGCGGGTTCACCCGCCCCAGCTGCGCGAGCTTGCGCTCCGCGTCGCGGAGGCGGCGCTCCTGCATGCGCCGGTCGTACGGCAGCGTGGCGGGCATGTCGTCCGCGGCATGTTCCGCGCTCTCGGCGTGCGCGTCGTCCGGGGTGCCGATGTCGGCAACATCGCGCGGAACCGGCTGGTCCGGACCGTATTCCGAAACCAGCACGTCCTCGTTCAGGCCGAGCTCGCTCGACACCCGCTCGAGCAGGCTCGTGACGTGCAGCTTCTTCTCGTGGATCTGGAGCTCGAGGCCGTGCACGCTCTCGGTCAGCCCGGTGAGGCGCTCGCGCAGGGCGGCCTCCTGGCCGCGCAGCTCACGCAGCTCGCTCGATACCGCGCTGCGCGCGCTCTCGGCCTCGGCCAGCGCCAGGCGGGCCTCCGCGACCGACCGGTCCACGGAGTCCAGCAGGTGCGGCAGCTCGGCCGCGACGCCCTCCGCGATCTCGCGCTGGGCGCGGCGGATCACGGCACGGCGGGCCGCCTGAGCGGCCGCCTCGCGCTCCCGCTCGCGCTGGCGCTCCAGGCTCGCCGCGCGCGCCTCGGCGGCCCGGACGCGCTCGCGGAGCGTCTCGACCTCCAGGCGCGCGCGCATCTCCTCCTCGCGGGCCGCGTCGAGGGCCGCGAGATACCCGTCGCGCGCCGAGGCGTCGAGGATGGGACGGGGCTTCTCGAGCGCCCGGTTGAGCTCGTCCGCGGCGGCCTTGGCCTTGGTCTCGGCGTCGGCGACCGCCCCCTGCGCCTGGGCGAGTCCCGCCTCGAGCCGCTCGCACTCCGCGACGGCCGACTCGTGGCGCACCGTGGCGCGGTTGAGCTTCTCGGCGTGCTGCGCGAGCTGCGCATCGTGCTCGCGCAGCGCCTGCAGCGCCTCCTTGCCGACGCGCCGTGCGGTCTGCAGGCGCTCGTTCGCCTCGCTGCGCTCGACGGTCAGGGCCTCGACCTGCACGCGGACCTCGTCAAGCCGCGCGGCGGCCGCGTCGCGCTCCGCCTGCAGCTCGAGCCGCGATCGCTCCCCCGTGCCCGCGCGCAGTGTCTGCGCCGTGCACACCTCGCCCGCACGGGTCACCACGACGAGCCGGCCGCCGACGTCCGCGCCCGCGGCGTCGAACGCGGCGCGGGCCGCTGCGAGGTCGTCCGCGATGGCCACGTGGTCCAGGATGCGCAGCACGCCCTCGGGCGCGCGCACGACGTCGCGCGCCCGGACGACGCCTGCGACCGACGGAAGCGCGGCGGCATCGACGTCCGCCTCGGCGATCACGATGTCGAGCACGCCGAACTCCGCGGCGCCCTCGGCGACGGCGTACGCCGCGGCGCGCGAGTCCACGAGCACGCCCTCGGCGAGGGGGCCGAGCACCGCCGCGACGGCGGCCTCGTAGCCCGCGTCGACGTGCACCGCGTCGCCCACGAGCCCGCGCACGCCCTCGCCTCCGCGCGCCACGAGCGCCGCCGCGCCGTTCTGGACGTCGAGCGCGCTCGACAGCGCCGCGACCTTCGCCGTCAGGGCGTCGGCCTCGCGCTCGGCCGTGCGGTGGGCCTCGCGGATCCGCTCCAGCTCGGCCTCGGCGTCGGCGGTCTCGCGCTGCGCGGCCTCGTACGCCGCCTGGTGCTCGGCGGCGGTGCCCTCGGACACCACGGCGGGGTCGATCTGCTCGAGCGCCTCGGCCGCCTCGATCCGGCGCTGATCGGCGGCGTCGAGCGCGTTCTGCTGACGCAGCACCGCGCCGCGGACGGCTGCCAGAGCCGACTGGGCCGCCTCCGCCGAGCCGCGCAGGGCGGTCAGCCGCATGTCGTGCTCCGACACGAGCGCGCTCTGCTCGGCGATGTCGGCGTCGAGCGCGTCGAGCTCGGCCCGCGCGCGCATCACGGCGCGCGCGGCCTCCTGGACGGCGTCCTGCGCATCGCCCAGACCGTCGGAGATCTGCGTGATCTCCGCACGCGCCTCGTCGATCGCGGCCTGCGTGACCGTGACGGCCACCGTGCTCGGGTCCTCGTCGGCGCCGAGCAGCGCCAGGCGCTGGTTGGCCAGCGTGTACAGGCCGCGCAGCCGCTCCTGCACCTGCTCGAGCGCGAACGCCACGCGCCGGGCCTCGTCGACCGCCTCGGCGTTCTGCTCGCGCTCGAGCTGCGCGATGCGGGCGCGCACGCCGTCGGCCTGCTCCTGCAGCACCAGGCGCTCGGTGTGACGCTCCTGCTCGCTGCGCGCGTGGTCCGCGAGCGCGGCGCGCAGCTGCACGACCTCGTCGGCCAGCAGGCGCGCCTTGGCGTCGCGCACGATCGCCGCGATGGTCTGCGCCTCGCGCGCGATCTCGGCCTGCTTGCCGAGGGGCTTGAGCTGCCGGCGGATCTCCCCCGCCAGGTCGCTCAGGCGCGTCAGGTTCTGCTCCATCGCCTCGAGCTTGCGGAGGGCCTTCTCCTTGCGGCGGCGGTGCTTCAGGATGCCCGCGGCCTCCTCGATGAACCCGCGCCGGTCCTCGGGGGTCGCCTGCAGGACCGCGTCGAGGCGGCCCTGGCCGACGATCACGTGCATCTCCCGGCCGAGGCCCGAATCGCTCAGGAGCTCCTGGACGTCGAGCAGGCGGCAGGACTCGCCGTTGATCGCGTACTCGCTCGAGCCGTTGCGGAACAGCGTGCGGCTGATCGTCACCTCGCTGTACTCGATCGGCAGGGCGCCGTCCGAGTTGTCGATCGTGAGCTGCACCTCCGCGCGGCCGAGCGGCCCGCGCGTCGCCGTGCCGGCGAAGATGACGTCCTCCATCTTGCCGCCGCGCAGGGTCTTGGCGCCCTGCTCGCCCATCACCCACGCGAGCGCGTCGACGACGTTGGACTTGCCGGATCCGTTGGGCCCCACGATCGCGGTCACGCCCGGCTCGAGCGCGAACGTGGTGGGCTGCGCGAACGACTTGAAGCCCTTGAGCGTCACGCTCTTCAGGTGCATCCGCGGTCCTCTCGATTCCGGTGCCCGCACGGGGCCGCGATCCCTGGAAATCGCCGGGATTCACGCTACCGGACGGGCCTCGCCGCACCGCGCAGCGCGCACGCGGTTCGCATCGAATCTGAGAATCCGCTTGACGACGACGTCCACGCCGCTATAGCGTCATTCTCCGCAAGCCCGCGAGATCGAGAGGAGGGCGTCATGTTCATGATCACTGCACCAGTGACCCGGTTCACCGGAAAGGCGTCCGGCCCCATCCGCGCGCTCGATGCGGCGCACCGCGCCGCGCGCATCCTCGGCTGACGCCCGCCGTCGCCCGCCCCGGGCGACCCGGCCCCGCCTCCGGACCTCCGCCGCGCCTCCGCCGGTCGTCATGACCGCCCGCGCCGCATCGTCCCCGCGCCGACTCCGTCGGTTCCGCGCCTGACCCGGCCTCCGCGGTCCGCGCCTTCCGCGATCCCGCTTCTCCGCGAGGGTCGCCGCAATCCCCGTCCCCCGAGCCGTGGGGACGTCCATCCGCCCCTGTCCGGGGCGCTCCTGAGGAGAACACCATGTCGAACACGCTCATCACCGGTCGCCGCGACAACCGCCACGAGGCCGAGAGCCTCGCGGCGCGCACGTCGCATCCGCCGGGGCCTCCCCAACAGGCCGCGCAGGCGCTGCAGAACCGCTCTGCACGCACCGCGCTTCCCGACCGGGTGGCCATGTGGATCGGTCTCAAGCTGCTGCTGTGGGGCACCCGCCCCGAGCCGCGCGACGCCGAGACGATCGAACGCCGCGACCTGCGCGAGGCCCTCGCCGAGCGCGCGATCCGCGAACACCGCGCGGCCCTCGAACGGGCCCGCGCCGCCAGCGGCCTGATCGCCTACACCGGCCAGTTCGGCCGCTGACGAACCCCACCCCGGCCGGGCGGGGCGATCCCCCGCCCGGCCGAACCTCCATCCGGAAGGAAAGCTCCACCATGTCCCCCACGACGGGATCCCTTCTCGCCGGCCTGCGCATCGACGCGCTCCGGCTCCCCTCCTCGGTCGACGCCCCCGAGGCCGCCGACCTCCTCGCCGCGGCGCGCGTCATGACCGACGCCCTGCGGCACGACAGCGGCACGACGCTGTTCGACGCCGAGCCCGCGGAGTGGCTCGCCGGCCTGCGCGCCACCCGGTACGTCGACCGCCGGGTCCGCCTGGCGCGGCTCGAGGACCGCGTGGTCGGCGTCCTCGAGCTCGACGTCCCGCTCGACGGCGAGCGCTCCGCGAACGCGGGCTTCCACGTCGCGCCCGACGCCCGCGGCGCGGGCATCGAGGATGCGCTGATCGAGGAGGCCGAGCGCCTCGCGCGCGAAGCAGGCCGCTCGGTGCTGTACACCTGGAACCTCACCACGATCGACGTGCCGGGCGAACGCCTCCCGTCGCCGGCGGGCAGCGGCTCCGTCCCGCTCGAGGCGGACAGCACGCGGCGTCTGCTTCGGCACGGGTACACGCTGGGTCAGGTCGAGCGCGTCAGCACGTTCGAGTTCGCGGCGTCGCTGACGCGCGCCGAGCGGATGCTCGAGACCGCGCTGGCCGCGGCCGGGCCCGAGTACCGCCCGGTGTGGTGGCCGTCGCCGGCCGCCGACGAGCTCGTAGACGGCTACGCCTACGCCGTGGGCAGGATGGCCACGGATGTGCCGAGCGGAGAGCTCGACTGGGAGCCCGAGGCCTGGGACGCGGAGCGCATCCGCTACCGCGAGCGGCTCCAGGCCGACGCCGGCCAGCTCATGGCGGTCGCGGCGGTCGTCCACGAGCCGACCGGCGCCGTCGCCGCGTTCAACGAGCTCGTGATCGGACGTGACCGCTCGCGCCCGACGCAGAACTACGGAACGCTCGTGCTGCCGGAGCACCGCGGGCACCGCCTCGGCACGATCGTGAAGTGCCTCGGCCTGATCCGCTGGCACGAGCTCGTGCCGACCTCGCCGCGGGTCATGACGTTCAACGCCGAGGAGAACAGGTTCATGCTCGACGTGAACGAGGCCGTCGGGTTCGCTCCCGCGGCCACGTCGGGCGAGTGGAAGAAGGAACTGTGATGGACATCCGGATCGAGCCGGTCGCCGTGCCCGAGACGCTCGACGCCCCGGAGGCGGCGGAGTTCGTCGCCCTCGCGGAGCTGTCGAACCAGGCGTGGCGGCGCGAGTCCGGCACCGACCTGCACGACGACGATCCGCGGGAGCTGATCGTCCGGTGGCGCGAGACGCCGTACCGCGCGACGCGCGTGATCGCCGCGCGGGTGGACGGCGAGCCGGCCGGCATGGCCTACCTGGAGCTCGACAAGACCACCCAGGAGTCGGCCGAGATCGACGTGTCGCTCGCCGCGGAGCACGACGACGGTCCCGTCGCCGACGCGCTGTTCGCCGAGCTCGAGCGCATCGCGCGCGAGTCGGGCCGCCGCATCCTGCAGTCGTGGACCATCCACCGCGCGGAGCCCGTCGAGGACCGCGTGATCCCGCCGACGGGAGCCGGATGGATTCCCCTCGACGCCGGGTACCGGCGCATGGTGCGCAACGGCTACGCGCTGGGGCAGGTCGAGCGCAACAGCGTGTTCGACCTGCAGGGCTCCTACGACGCGGTCGACCGGCTGCTCGAGCAGGCGCTCGCCAAGGCCGGACCGGACTACCGCGCGGTCTGGTGGTCGGGGGCCACCCCACCCGAGTACGCCGCCGGCTACGCCGCCGCGATCGCGCGGATGAGCTCCGACGTCCCCGTCGGCGAGCTGTCGGCCGAGCAGTCGGTCTGGGACGCGGAGCGCGTGTTCGAGCGCGACGGGCGGTTCGCCGAGGCGGGGACGCTCATGGGCGTGACCCTGGTCATCCACGAGCCGACGGGCGAGGTCGCCGCGTTCAACGAGCTGCAGATCGGCCCCGATCGCACGCGACCCACGTCGCAATGGGGCACGCTCGTGATGCCGGAGCACCGCGGTCGCCGGCTCGGCGCGATCGTCAAGTGCGTCGGGCTGAGGCGCTGGCACGAGATCGTGCCCGAGTCGCCGTGCGTCTCGACGTTCAACGCCGAGGAGAACCGGTACATGCTCGACGTGAACGAGGCCGTGGGCTTCGTGCCGGCGTCGTACGCGGGCGCGTGGGAGAAGAAGCTCGCATAGCTCCCGGCCGGCGCCGCCGCTGGTTGACTGGTGACATGAGATTCACCGTGATCGGCGGCGGCGTCGGCTGCGCCCGGTTCGTCAAGGGGCTGCGCGAGCACGTGCGGCGGACCGGCGGCGAGGACCGGATCGACGTGGTCGTCAACACCGCGGACGACTGGTGGGTGTCGGGGCTGCGGATCGCCCCCGACCACGACAGCCTGCTGTACGCGCTGGCCGGCGTGAACGACGCCGAGCGGGGCTGGGGCCGCGCGGGCGAGACCGAGCGCGTCTCGGCCGAGCTGGCGGCCTGGGGCACGGCGCCGGAGTGGTTCACGCTCGGCGACCTGGATCTCGGCACGCACATCGCGCGCACGGCGTGGCTGCGCGCGGGCCTCACGGTGTCGGAGGTCTACCGGCGGCTCGGCTCCCGGTGGGACCTCGGCGTGACGCTGCATCCCGCGACCGACAGCGAGATCGACACCCACGTGCTGCTGGCCGACCGGGAGCCGATCCACTTCCAGGAGTGGTGGGTGCGCCACCGCGCGGCCCTGCCCGCGACCGGCTTCGTGCAGCGCGGCATCGAGCGGGCCGTCCCCTCCGACGGCGCGCTGGAGGCGATCTCTGGGGCCGATGTCATCCTGATCGCGCCGTCGAACCCCGTCGTGTCGGTGGGCCCGGTGCTCGCCGTGCCGGAGATGCGCGAGGCGCTCGCGGTCGCGGATGCGCCGATCGTCGGGGTGTCGGGGATCATCTCGGGCGCCGTGGTGCGCGGGATGGCCGACGCGTGCCTGGCCGCGATCGGCGTGGAGACCTCGGCCGAGGCCGTCGCCGAGCACTACGGCGCGAGGGCGTCGGGCGGGCTGCTCGACGGCTGGCTCGTCGACGAGGCGGATGCCGGCGCGGTCGAGCCGCTCGAGCGGATCGGCATCCGCACGCGCGCGGTGCCGCTGTGGATGCGCGACGCCGACACGTCGGCCCGCCTCGCGGCGGACGGCGTGGCGCTCGCGCTCGCGCCGCGCTGACGCGGGTCAGCCCTTCGGCCGGCCGCCCGCCTCGCCCAGCTCGGTTGCGCCGAGGCGCAGGGCCCGGACGAGCGGCTTGTTGATCGACTGCGACACCGCGGCCTGCGTGATCCCCTCGCGCGCCGCGATGTCCTTCTGCTGCTGCCCGCGCCAGCTCTCGAACGCCACGCGCCGGGCGCGCGGGCTCATGTCGGCCACGACCTGGTCGCGCAGCACCAGGTAGGCGTTGACCACGGCCTCCTGGGCGCGCGCCTCGGCCGGCTGGGTCTCATGCACCACGAAGCGCGAGCGCGTGCCGGGCAGCCTGCCGCGCTCGAGCGCCTCTGCGCGCTCCACGGCCTCGCGCGCGGCCCACCATCCGGGTCCGTCCTGGATCGCGTCGGCGAGCATCGACTCGACCGGCTTGATGTCGCCGAGGCCGAGCCCGAAGCGGCACGCGACGCCCTCGGGCAGCGCGAGCTGCAGGTACAGCGTCGCGACCAGGGCGTCCTCGACGGTGCCGTACACGGCCTGGAACTCGTCGGCGACCGTGGGCCACCAGCGCTGCACCGCGCGCGCGCGCGCCTCCTCGATCGCGAGAGCCGCGGACTCGATCTCGCGCTGCAGCACGTCGCGGTCGGGGGCCTCCCGCGAGGCCACGATGTCTGCGATGACGGCTACGACCATGCCTTCACCGTATCACTGATATCGAAACCACATAAGCGAATCCGCTTAATCGGTGCCGGATATCACCGATCGGGCGCGGCGCTGGCACGCGGGACAGTAGTGACTCGAGCGGTTCGCGAAGGAGACACGGACGATCGCGCGCCCGCAACGTGGGCACGGCTTCCCGTGCCGCCCGTAGGCGTTGAGGCTGTGCGCGAAGTACCCCGCCTCGCCGTTCACGTTGACGTACTGCGCGTCGAAGCTGGTGCCGCCCTCGGCCAGCGCCTTCGCGAGCACGGCGCGCACCTCGGCGAGCAGGCGGTTCATCGCGCGCGTCGACAGGTCGCGCGCCAGGGTCTCCGGGTGCACGCGCGCGGCCCACAGCGCCTCGTCGGCGTAGATGTTGCCGATGCCGCTCACCACCGTCTGGTCGAGCAGCACCCGCTTGATCGCCGACGACTTGCCCGCGATCCGGCGCCGGAACAGAGCATCGTCGAACGCCGGGTCCATCGGATCCCGCGCGATGTGCGCGGCCTGTGCCGGCACGAGCGGCGCGGCGTCGCCGAAGCCGCCCGGATGCCCGTCGGGCGTCGGGATCAGCGCGTCGATCGCGAGCGATCCGAACGTGCGCTGATCCGCGAACACGACCGCGAGCTCGCCGTGCTCGGGGTGCTCGATCGCGAGCCGCACGCGCTCGTGCCGCTCGGCCGGCGCCCCCGGCGCGCGCAGCAGCATCTGGCCGCTCATGCCGAGGTGGACCATGACGGCCTCGGGCCCCGCGGCGGGATCGTCGCCGAGCGGCAGCCACAGGAACTTGCCGCGACGCGCGGTGCCGGTGATCCGGCGCCCCGTCAGGCGGCGCTCGAAGTCGTCCGGTGCGCCGAGGTGCCGCGTGAGCGCGCGCGCATCGTGCGCCTCGACGCCGAGCACGCGTGCTCCGGTGACGGCGGGAGCCAGGCCCGCGCGCACCACCTCGACCTCGGGCAGCTCCGGCATCGGCGGCGTCAGGCCGTGACGCGGTCGCTGAGCCGGCGCCACGCCTCGAGCGCGGCGGCCATCTCGGCGGTCTTCTTGCTGGTGCCCTCGCCCGTGGTGGTGAGCTCCCCCACCGCGACCGTGGCGACGAAGCGGCGGTCGTGGTCCGGGCCGCTGGCCTCGACGGCGTACACGGGCGGCGTGAGCCCCTGACGCGCGGCGATCTCCTGCAGCGCGGTCTTCGGGTCCATCGCGGCGCCGTAGCGCTCGGGGTCCTTCAGCAGCGGCTCGATGAGGCGGAGCACCATCGCGGTCGCCGCCTCGCTCCCGGCCGACAGGTAGGTGGCGCCGATCACGGCTTCCATGGCGTCGGCGAGGATCGAGTCCTTGTCGCGGCCCCCGGTGAGCTCCTCGCCGCGGCCGAGGCGCAGGTGATCGCCCAGCCCGATGCCGCGGGCGATCTCCGCGAGGGCGACGGTCGACACGACGCTGGCGCGGCGCTTGGCGAGCGCTCCCTCCTCGAGCTCGGGATGACGCGAGTACAGCATCGTCGTCACGGCCAGCCCCAGCACCGAGTCGCCCAGGAACTCCAGGCGCTCGTTGTGCGGGATGCCGCCGTTCTCGTAGGCGAAGGAGCGGTGCGTCAGCGCCAAACCGAGAAGCTCGGCGTCGATGTCGACGCCGAGCTTCTCGGTCAGGTGCTGAGGTCCGCGAACGGAATCCGTCACGGCAGCCGGATCAGACGTCGGCGACCTTGCGGCCCTTGTACTCCAGGAACAGCTCGGTGCCCTGCGAGTCGGTGACGACCTTCGCCTGGTGCGGACGGCTGTAGACGACCTTGCCGTTCTCGACGGTCTTGACGAGCGCGGGGGCCTCGGCCTTCCACTGCGCGCGGCGCGAACGGGTGTTGGAACGGGAGACCTTCCGCTTCGGAGGGTTACCAGCCATGATTCAGCTCTCTTCTGTGTCGCGGGCGGCGTCAGACGCCGATCCGTGGTCGGTGAGGTTCTGGAGCGCGGCCCATCGAGGGTCGACGGGCGCCTGCTGCGCGCTTCCCGATTCGGTCAGTCGCTCGCCCGTGTTCGGGTCGAGCCCGGGGCAATCCGGCTGACAGACCGGTTGAAACGGGAGCGCCAGAACGGTCGCGTCCCTGACCAGAGTTTCAAGATCCACGTGGTCGTCTTGAACCTCGAAGTCAGCCGCTTCCTCCCCAGGATACTCGAAAAGCTCCTGAAACTCGACTTCGAGCGGCGCGACGATCTCGCGCAGGCAGCGCCCGCACTCGCCCTCGTACTCGGTGTCGAGCGTGCCGGAGACGAGGATGCCCTCGTGCACGGACTCCAGGCGCGCGTCGAGCTCGAGGTCCTTGCCCTGAGGCACGGCGACGAGACCCTCGCCCCATTTCTCGGGCGCGGGGATGGTCAGGCGGTGCTCGCGCATCTCGCCCGGCGTGCGCACGATGTCGCGCGCAGGCAGGACGAACGGGCCGGAAAGTCGGGATCTCACGCTTCGATGCTACTCGCGAGGTCGTTCCGGGAGGCCGCGACGGGCCGGTGCCCGGCGGACGCCCAGGCGCGGGTCAGAAGTCCCGGGCGCTCGCCTTGGCGAGGAAGCGCGCGACCGCCGGCGGCACGAACGGCGACACGTCGCCGCCGAGCCCCGCGACCTGGCGGACGAGTGAGCTCGACACCAGCGCGTGAGACGGCTCGGGCAGCAGGAACACGGTCTCGATGCCGGCCAGGTGCCGGTTGACGACCGCCATCGGCGTCTCGTAGGCGACGTCCACCTGCGACCGGATGCCCTTGACGAGCACGCCCGCGCCGACCTCCTGCGCGTAGTCGACCAGCAGGCCGACGCTCCACGAGCCCACGATCACGTTGCCGTCCATGCCATCCTCGGCGATCGACTGCTCGATGAGCGAGACGCGCTGGGCGATCGGCAGCATGCCGGCCTTGTCGGGGTTGTGCACCACGAGCACGTGCAGCTCGTCGTACAGGGCCGCGGCCCGGCGGATGACGTCGAGATGCCCCAGCGTCGGCGGGTCGAAGGATCCGGGGACGACGGCGATCCGGCTGCTCATACGCGTCAGCCTATCCACGAGTCTCGGGAGGACCGGGTTTCGGCTCGCTCCGCTCGCTCGACCTTGACCCGGCGCGCATCAACGCCTCCTTCGTCGGCATTGCCCCGCGCCGCGTCAATTCTTCGCCAGGGCGGCGCGCTCCTCCTGCGTGATGCGGCGCGCGAGCGCCTCCGCGAGCCCTCGGTGGCGGTCGAGCGTCGGGTCGCCCTCGAGGATGCGCTCGGCCTCGCCGCGCGCGCGGGCGATCAGGTCGGCGTCCTTGACCACGCGCAGCAGCCGCAGCGACGAGCGCGCGCCGGACTGCGCATCGCCCAGCACGTCGCCCTCTCCGCGGAGCTCGAGGTCGACCTCCGCGAGCGCGAAGCCGTCGAGCGTCGCCGCCACGGCGTCGACGCGCTCGCGCGCGGTCGTTCCCTGCTCGGCCTCGGTCACGAGCAGGCACAGGCCGGGCACGCCGCCGCGGCCCACGCGGCCGCGCAGCTGGTGCAGCTGGGAGACGCCGAACCGGTCCGCGTCCAGGATGACCATGGTCGACGCGTTCGGGACGTCGACGCCGACCTCGATCACGGTCGTCGCCACGAGCACGTCGATGTCGCCGCGCGCGAAGTCCTGCATGATGCGGTCCTTCTCGTCCGAGGGCATCCGGCCGTGCAGGGTCGCGATGCGCAGCTCGCCCACGCGCGGATGGCGGGCGAGCATGTCCGCGACCTGCACGACGCCCCAGTGCGGGCGGGCGGCCTCCCCCTCGACGGGAGGCGCGAACTCCCCCGAGCCGTCGTCCTCGCCCGGTGCGACGGCCTTCGCGTTCTCGGCGTCGATCGCCGAGCAGACCACGAAGACCTGGTGCCCGCGCTCGACCTCCTCGGCCACGCGCTCCCAGACCCTGCCGAACCAGCCGGGCTTCTCGGCGATGGGCGCGACGAACGTCTGGATACCGGCGCGCCCGGCCGGCATCGTGCGGATGGTCGAGACGTCGAGGTCGCCGAACACCGTCATCGCGACCGTGCGCGGGATGGGCGTCGCCGTCAGGACGAGCGCGTGCGGGCTGGTGCCCTTCGCCCGCAGCATCTCGCGCTGCTCGACCCCGAAGCGGTGCTGCTCGTCCACGACGACCAGCCCGAGGTCGGCGAACGTGGTGCCCTCGCTGAGCAGCGCGTGCGTGCCCACCACGATGCGCGCCTGACCGGAGGCGACGCGCAGCGCGGCCTTGCGCCGGTCGGCGGCGGGCATCTGGCCCGTGAGCAGCGTCGGCATGAGCTCCGGCGCGAGCTTCGGACCGAGCATCCGGGTGATCGAGCGGAGGTGCTGCCCGGCGAGGACCTCGGTCGGCGCGATGAGGGCCGACTGCCCGCCTGACTCGGCGACCTGCAGCATGGCGCGCAGCGCCACGAGCGTCTTGCCGGAGCCGACCTCGCCCTGCACGAGCCGGTTCATGGGCCAGTCGGCCGTGAGGTCCGTCGCGATCGACCGGCCGACCGCCGCCTGGTCGGGCGTGAGCTCGAACGGCATGGCGGCGTCGAAGCGCTCCAGCAGGCCGCCGGGCCGCGCCGGGCGCTGCGTGGCCGACATCATCCGCACGAACTGCCGCTGCTGCGCGAGCGCGGTCTGCAGCACGAGCGCCTCGTGCATGCGGAGCGTCTGGCGGGCGGCGTCGATCTGCGCCCGCGTCTCGGGGCGGTGGATCCACTCGAGCGCCTCGCGCGCCGTCAGCAGCGCCTCGCGGAACCGCAGCTCGTCGGGCACCGGATCCGGGATGTCCTCGAGCCGGTCGAGCACCTCGCCGATCCAGGTCTGGAGCTTCCAGCTCGTCACGGCGGCGGTCGCGGGATAGATCGGGATGGGCGTGCGCACGATCTCGTCGGCCTTCGCGAGCGCGGCCGTGTCGTCCTCGAACAGCTGGTAGTCCGGGTTCGCGAACTGCAGCACGCCCTTGAAGGCGCCGACCTTGCCCGAGAACACGCCGCGTCGGCCCCGCTTGAGCTCCTTCTCGCGCCACGCCTGGCCGAAGAAGGTGAGCGTGAGCTCGCCCACGCCGTCGCCGATCACGACCTCGAGCAGCTCGCCGCGGCGGTTGCGCATCCGCCGGCGGCGCACGCTTCTGACCTCGGCGACGACGGTCGCGAGCTCGCCGAGCGGCAGGTCCAGGATGGGCGTGAGCTCGCCGCGCACGGCGTAGCGGCGCGGGTAGTGCGCCACCAGGTCGCCCACGACGGCCATGCCGAACGCGCGCGAGAGCGTGTTGGCCGCCTTGTCGCCGAGCGCGAGGCTCAGCGGCGTGTCGAGCGTGAACGACATGCCCCGAGTCTAGGTCGGGGTGCCGACAGCGCCGGGCCGGCGAGCGGATACCGTGGACGGGTGACGAGGATCATCGCCGGGGCCGCGGGCGGCGTGCGGCTGGACGTGCCGTCGGCGGGGACGCGCCCGACGAGCGACCGCGTGCGGGAGTCGCTGTTCGCCGCGCTCGAGGTGGCCGGCGCGCTCGACGGCGCGCGCGTGCTCGACCTCTACGCGGGGTCCGGCGCGCTGGGACTCGAGGCGGCCAGCCGCGGCGCCGCGGCGGTCGACCTCGTGGAGCGCGCCAAGCCGGCCGCCGCGATCGCGCGCCGCAACGCGGAGGGCGTGCGGCGCTCGATCGGCGGGGGCGCGCCGCCCGTGCGCGTGCACGCCGCCGCGGTCGGCACGTGGCTCCGCGGTGCGACCGGCCCGTTCGACCTGGCGTTCCTGGATCCGCCCTACGACCTTCCCGGCGCCGAGCTCGACGCGGTGCTCGCGGCGCTCGCGCCGCTGCTGTCGGCGGATGCCGTCGTGGTCGTGGAGCGCTCCTCGCGCTCGGGCGCCCCTGACTGGGCCGCGGCCGGCCTCGAGCCGCTGCGCGACCGCGCGTACGGCGACACCGCGCTGTGGTGGGGTCAGCCGGCGGCCGAGTCCCAGTCGCGGTAGGGGTCCCAGCCGCCCGGGCCCGCGTACGGCAGCCCGCCCACGAGCACAGGCGCCTCGCCGCGCTCGACGACCCGTCCGATCGGGCGGAATCCGGGCGCGATCGCGTCGCCCGCGAAGGTCGCGAGCAGCGCGTGGTCCTCGCCGCCCTCGAGCGCCGTCACCGGGTCGTCCCCGAGCGCGGCGCGATCGAGGTCGATCGAGACCCCTGAGGCGTCGGCCATGCGGCGGGCGTCGAGCCCCAGGCCGTCCGAGACGTCCATCATCGCGGTGGCCCCGGCGACGGCGGCCATGGGGCCGAGCCCGATGGGCGGCACGGGTCGCAGCTGGGCGGCGAGGGCGTCCGACTCCCCCGCGGCGACCCGGGCCGGATCGATCCGAACGGGCGATCCTGCGGCGTCGCGGAAACGCCCGAACAGCACGGCGAGGCCGCGGGCCGCCATCCCGAGCTCGCCCGCGAGCGCGACCACGTCGCCGGGACGCGCGCCCGAGCGCAGCACGGGGTCGCGTCCCTCGAGGTCGCCGAGCGCCGTGACGGCGACGGTCAGCGTGGCGGACACCGTGAGGTCGCCGCCCACGACCGCGCAGCCGGGGGCGAGCGCGTCGCACGCCTCGCGCAGGCCGTCGGCGAGCCGCTCCACGAACGAGATCCGAGTGTCGTTGGGCATCGCGAGGGCCACCAGGAGCGCGGTCGGACGGGCGCCCATCGCGGCGACGTCGGCCAGGTTCACCGCCGCCGCCTTCCAGCCGAGGTCGTAGCCGCTCGACCACGCGAGCCGGAAGTCCGGCCCGTGCACGAGCGTGTCGGTGGTCGCCACGACGGATCCGCTGGGCGCCGCGACCACCGCGGCGTCGTCACCGGGCCCGACGTGCGCGGCCGCCGCACGTCCGGTGCGGGCGGCGATGCGACGCAGCACCTCGGCCTCGCTGAGCTCGCCGACCGTGGGATCCGTCTCGGGCGCGGGAGCGTCGTGCATCCCCTCAGCGTATGCGCGGCGGTCCCCGACACTGCAACTCCGCGCTGAGAGTGCAGTGGCCCGCGGCGGTCTCAGCGCGGCGTTGCAGTCTCGGCGCGGCGTTGCGGTTTCGAGGCCCCGACCGGACGCCCAGGATGCCGGATCTAGACTCTTCGGGTGATCCGTCGATTCGCCGCAGCGGCCGCGCTCGTGCTCACCCTCGGCCTGTCCGGATGCGCCGCGACCGTCCATCTCGAGGCGGCGCAGGATGCGAACGACCCGCTGTGCGCGGACGTCACCGTGCGCCTGCCCGACGCGATCCAGCACCTGGAGCGCCGCTGGACCGACGCCCAGTCGACCGGCGCGTGGGCGGACGAGGAGGGCACGGCGGTCATCCTGAGCTGCGGCGTCACTCCCCCCGGACCCACGACCCTGCAGTGCGTGACCTTCGACGGCGTGGACTGGATCGTCGATCCCGAGGCCCTGCCGATGCAGCGCATCACGAGCTACGGCCGCACGCCGGCGACGCAGGTCTACGTCGACACGAGCCGCATCAGCCCCGATCAGGTGCTGGCCGCCGTCAGCCGCCTGGTGTCGTCCATCCCCGCCGAGAGCCGGTGCGTCGACCCCGACGAGGCCACGAAGGTCGACGAGTAGCCGACGCCGCGCGGCCGCGCCCCGCCCGGGTCAGGCGGCGCGGGCCAGGCCGAGCTCGATGAGCTCGGTGATGAGCTCCCCGTAGGTCATCCCGGAGGCGATCCAGCACTTGGGGTACATCGAGATCGGCGTGAAGCCCGGCATGGTGTTGAGCTCGTTGATGACGACCTCGCCGTCCGCGGTGAGGAACACGTCCACGCGCGCGAGCCCACGGCCGTCGACCGCCTCGAACGCCCGGCGGCCGGTCTCGCGGATGCGCTCGGTCTCGTCCTCGGTGAGCGTCGCGGGGCACACGACCTCGGCGCCGTCGCCGCCCAGGTACTTGCCCTCGAAGTCGTAGAACTCGCGCGTGGTCAGCACGATCTCCCCCGGCAGCGACGCGCGCGGGCGGCGCCCGTCGCGGCCCTCGAGGATCGCGACCTCGATCTCGCGGCCGACGATCCCCGTCTCGATCAGCACCTTGTCGTCCTCGGCCAGGGCGACGCGCATGGCGTCGTCGAGCTCGCTCTCGTCATGGGCCTTCGACACGCCCACGCTCGAGCCCGCGCGGGCCGGCTTCACGAACACGGGGTAGCCCAGCGCCTCGATGTCGGCGCGCACGCCATCGGCGTCGGCCGCCCAGCGCGCGCCGCGCACCGTGACCCACGGCGCGACAGGCAGGCCCTCGGCCTGAAGGGCGACCTTCATGAAGTGCTTGTCCATGCACAGCGCCGAGTCGAGCACGCCGCCGCCCGCGTAGGGCAGCTCGAGGATGTCGAGGAAGCCCTGGATGGTGCCGTCCTCGCCGTGCAGGCCGTGCAGGATGGGCAGGACCACGTCGACCTCGCCGAGGTCCTCGACCGCGCCGTCCGCGCGCACCACGCGCAGCGTGCGGTCGCCCGCCGACGAGGGCCACAGGATGCGCGTTCCGTTGTCCACGACCTCGGGCAGCTTGGCGGCGTCCAGCGCGAAGCGAGCCGGTTCGTCCTGCTCCAGCACGAAGAGGCCGTCGCGCGTGATCCCGACCGGGATCACGCGGAAGCGGTCACGGTCGATCGCTCCGAGGACCCCGCCCGCCGTCGCGGAGGAGATCGAGTGCTCGCTCGATCGCCCTCCGAAGAGCACCGCCACGGTCGTGCTGGCCATTCTGCGTCCCTTCGCCCTGCGGCGTGTCGTCGTCTGTCGTGAGATGAGGCGCGATCTCGCGCGGGTTCATGGTGCCGTCCAGCACCATCTTGACCTGCTGCACGATCGGCATCTCGACGCCCGCCTCCTTGGCGAGCTGAAGGATCGGCGCGACCGATCCGAGTCCCTCGGCCGTCTGGTCCATCTGGCGAACGACGTCCTGGAACGTGTACCCCTGGCCCAGCAGGCGCCCGGCGGTGTTGTTGCGGCTGAGCGGCGACTGGCACGTGGCGATGAGGTCGCCCAGTCCGGCCAGCCCTTGCAGGGTGCCGGGCTGCGCGCCGTACGCGACGGCGAAGTCGGTCATCTCCACCAGGCCGCGCGTGATGATCGACGCCTTCGTGTTCTCGCCGTAGCCGACGCCGTCCACGATGCCGATCGCGACCGCGATGAGGTTCTTGAGCACGCCGCCGAACTCGGTGCCGATCACGTCGGTGTTGACGAAGGACCGGAAGTAGGTGTTGCGCGCGCGGCGTGCGACGGCGTCCGCGGTCTCCTGGCTGCTGGACGCGATGACGGCGGCCGTCGGCTGCTCCCGCGCGATCTCGAGCGCCAGGTTCGGCCCGCTCGCCACCGCGATGCGCAGCGGGTCGCAGTGCAGCTCCTGCTCGATGACCTGGCTCATCCGCAGCCCGGTCTTCTTCTCGACGCCTTTCATCAGGCTCACGATCGGCACGGACTCGTCGCGCACGTGCGGGCGGAGGGCCCGCAGCGTCTCGCGCGCGGACTGGCTCGGCACCGAGAGGTACACCTGGGTGGCGCCGTCGAGCGCCCTGCGCAGGTCGTGCGTGGCGTGCAGCGTGCGCGGCAGGTTGATGCCCGGCAGGTACTTCGAGTTGCGCTTGGCCTCGTCGATCTCGTGCGCGAGCTCGGCGCGGCGCGCCCACATCATGACCTGGGCGCCGCCGTCGGCCAGCACCTTGCCGAAAGTGGTGCCCCAGCTGCCGGCGCCGACCACGACGACCTTGGGGGCGTCGACGCGGCGGCTCACAGGCGGCCCGTCTCGGACTGGCCGTGCGAGGACGGGTCCCAGCGCTCGTCGGGAGCCTTCTCGCCGCGGATGCCCTCGAGCAGCGCGGTGATCGCCGCCATGAGGCGCGACGTCGCCTCCGCGATGGCCGCCGGGTCCGTCGGGCGGTCCTTCAGATCGGACAGGTCCACGGGGTCGCCGACGGCCATGCGCACGAGCTTGCGCGGCGGCCAGAGGCTGAGACCCTTCGCGTAGCGGCCCATGATGTCCTGGACCCCCCAGTGCGCGACGGGGATGAGCGGGAGGTCGCCCGCGAGCGCGAGGCGCGCGGCGCCGGACTTGCCGCGCATGGGCCACAGGTGCGGGTCGCGCGTGAGCGTGCCCTCGGGGTACACGATCACGCCGCGGCCGTCCTTCACGAGCGCGGTCGCCTGCGCCATGGTCTGCGCGGCGCCGTCACGCGACGACGTGCGCGCCACGGGAACCATGCCGGTCGCCCGAAGGGCGGCGCCGAGCACGGGCACGCGGAACAGGCTGTCCTTGGCCATGAACCGCGGCGCGCGGCCCATCCGCCACACGGCGACCGCGACCATCAGCGGATCCAGCTCGCTGACGTGGTTGGGCGCGAGGATGTACGCGCCGTCGCGCGGCATCTTCTCCGCGCCGGCGATCCGGATCCGCGCCATCAGGCCGACGGCCGGGATCACGATCGCCGCGAGCGGCCAGAACCAGCTCGGCCGGCTCTTCTCCGAGGAGCTCATCCCCGCCCCGCTCAGCCGACGACGTCGAAGTCGGCGCCGAGCGCCGTGAGCTTGTCGAAGAACTTCTCGTAGCCGCGGCTGATGATGCCGACGCCCGAGACACGCGACGTCCCCTCGGCCGCGAGGGCCGCGATGACGTACGCGTAGCCGCCGCGCAGGTCGGGCACGACGATGTCCGCGGCGTGCAGCGGCGTCGGGCCGTTGATGACGGCCGCCTGCTCGAGCTCGCGGCGCGGCACACGACGGTAGGGGCCGTCGAGGCCCTTGGGGTGCACGACGATGTCGGCGCCCATCTGGTTCAGCGCGTGCGTGAAGCCCAGGCGGTTCTCGTACACGGTCTCGTGGACGATCGACTGGCCGTTGGCCTGCGTCAGGGCGACGATGAGCGGCTGCTGCCAGTCGGTCATGAAGCCGGGGTGCACGTCGGTCTCGACGATCACGGGCTTGAGCGGCGCGCTGCCGCGACGGAAGCGGATGCCGTCGTCGGTGATGTCGAAGTCGCCGCCGACCTTGCGGTACACGTTGAGGAACGTGAGCATCTCGTACTGGCGGGCGCCCTTGACGAAGATGTCGCCGTCGGTGGCCAGCGCCGCGCACGCCCACGACGCGGCCTCGTTGCGGTCGAACAGCGAGCGGTGGTCGTAGCCGCGCAGCTCGTCCACGCCCTCGATGAAGATGACCCGGTTGGGCTCGTAGGAGATGATCGCGCCCATCTTCTGCAGCACGCCGATCAGGTCCATGATCTCGGGCTCGATCGCGGCGTTGCGCAGCTCGGTGACGCCCTTGGCGCGCACGGCCGTGAGCAGCACCTGCTCCGTGGCGCCGACGCTCGGGTACGGCAGCTCGATGTTCGCGCCGTGCAGACCCTCGGGCGCCGACAGGCGGATGCCGCTGGGCTGCTTGTCGACGATCGCGCCGAAGCGGCGCAGCGCGTCGAGGTGGAAGTCGATCGGGCGGTCGCCGATGCGGCACCCGCCGAGGTCGGGGATGAACGCCTGACCCAGCAGGTGCAGCAGCGGGCCGCAGAACAGGATCGGGATGCGCGACGAGCCGGCGTGCGCGTCGATCTCCTCGAAGTTCGCCGACTTGGCGTCGGCGGGGTCGAGCACGAGCGAGCCGGGCTCCTCGCCCTCGCTCACGTGCACGCCGTGCACCTCGAGCAGCGAGCGCACCACCTCGACGTCGCGGATCGCGGGCACGTCGCGCAGCACGCTGGGCGTCTCGCCCAGGAGCGACGCGACCATGGCCTTGGTCGCGAGGTTCTTGGCCCCGCGCACGTCGACCTGACCCTTCAGAGGCCGGCCGCCGCGGATCTCGAGCACTTCACCGGCCAGAGGGGCCGGGGTTCCGGGAGTATGCGCGTCGCCGAGAAGTGTCATGTGGTGGTGCCTCACTAGGGTCTTCGCGGCACGAGCCGCATTCGGTCACGAGGCGGGCCGGATCCTCGGCGCCCGGGGGTGCTGACGATCGTCGCGGGGCGGTTGCCCCGAGGTCACAGGACCGGGATGGTCCGGGGCCTCCACGCCTCGCGGCGGGCCTCGAACTGCGCGATCCTGTCCTCGTTGCGCAGCGTGAGCCCGATGTCGTCGAGCCCTTCGAGGAGCCGCCACCTAGTGTAATCGTCGATGTCGAAACCGGCCGTGAAGTCCCCGACAGTGGCGGTTCGCGCCACCAGGTCGACCGTCATCTCGACGCCCGGCTGCGCGTCGATCGCGGCCCAGAAGCGCTCCAGGTCGTCCTCGGCGATCACGCCCGTCAGCAGGCCCTGCTTGCCCGAGTTGCCGCGGAAGATGTCCGCGAAGCGGGGGCTCAGCACGACCTTGAAGCCGTAGTCGCGCAGCGCCCACACGGCGTGCTCGCGGCTCGAGCCGGTGCCGAAGTCCGGGCCGGCCACCAGGATGGACGCCGCGCGGAACGGCTCCTGGTTCAGGACGAACTCGGGGTCCTGCCGCCAGCCCGCGAACAGCGCGTCCTCGAAGCCCGTCTTGGTGACGCGCTTCAGGTAGACGGCCGGGATGATCTGGTCGGTGTCGACGTTCGAGCGCTTCAGGGGCGCGGCGACACCGGTGTGCGTCGTGAACTTCTCCATGTCAGGCCTCCGCCCCGGTCTGCGCGAACTGCGTCGTGGCGACCTCGGCGCCGTCGACCGGCTCCAGGTCGGAGGGGCTGGACAGCGTGCCCCGCACCGCGGTGGCCGCGGCGACGAGCGGGGACACCAGGTGGGTGCGGCCGCCCTTGCCCTGCCGGCCCTCGAAGTTTCGGTTGCTGGTCGAGGCGCAGCGCTCCCCCGGAGCCAGCTGGTCGGGGTTCATGCCCAGGCACATCGAGCAGCCGGCGAAGCGCCACTCCCCGCCGAACTCCGTGACGATCTTGTCGATGCCCTCGGCCTCCGCCTCCAGGCGCACGCGGGCCGAGCCCGGCACGACCATGACGCGCACGCCCTCGGCCTTCCTGCGGCCCTTGATGACCGACGCGAACGCGCGCAGGTCCTCGATCCGGCTGTTGGTGCACGAGCCCATGAAGACCGCGTCGACCGGCACCTCCTTCATGGGGGTGCCCGGAGTCAGGTCCATGTACTGCAGCGCCCGCTCGGCGGCCGCGCGCTCGTTCGGGTCGGTGAACGACTCGGGAGCCGGCACGGCGTCGCTCAGCGACACGCCCTGCCCCGGGTTGGTGCCCCACGTGACGAACGGCTCCAGCTCGTTCGCGTCGATGAACACCTCGGCGTCGAACACGGCGCCCTCGTCGGTGGGCAGCGTGCGCCAGTACGCGACCGCGTCGTCCCAGTCCTGACCCTGCGGGGCGTGCGGGCGGCCCTTCAGGTACTCGAACGTGATGTCGTCGGGCGCGACCATGCCCGCACGGGCGCCGGCCTCGATCGACATGTTGCAGATCGTCATCCGGCCCTCCATCGAGAGCGAGCGGATGGCGCTGCCGCGGTACTCCAGGACGTAGCCCTGGCCGCCGCCCGTGCCGATCTTCGCGATCACGGCCAGGATGATGTCCTTGGCCGTCACACCGGGCTTCAGCTCGCCCTCGACCGTGATCGCCATGGTCTTGAACGGCTTCAGCGGCAGCGTCTGCGTCGCCAGGACGTGCTCGACCTCGCTCGTGCCGATGCCGAACGCCATGGCGCCGAACGCGCCGTGCGTCGAGGTGTGGCTGTCGCCGCACACGACCGTGATGCCCGGCATCGTCAGCCCCAGCTGCGGGCCGACGACGTGGACGATGCCCTGCTCCTTGTCGCCCAGCGAGTGGATGCGGACGCCGAACTCCTCGGCGTTGCGGCGCAGCGTCTCGATCTGGGTGCGGCTGGTGAGGTCGGCGATCGGCTTGTCGATGTCGATCGTCGGGGTGTTGTGGTCCTCGGTCGCGATCGTCAGGTCGAGACGGCGCACGGGGCGCCCCTCGGCGCGCAGGCCGTCGAACGCCTGCGGGCTCGTGACCTCGTGGACCAGGTGCAGGTCGATGTAGATCAGATCGGGCTGGCCGTCCTCGCCCTTGACGACCAGGTGGTCGTCCCACACCTTCTCGGCGAGCGTGCGAGGGCGGTCCGGGATGGCGGCCGGATCGGCGGGGAATTCGGTGGTGCTCATGGGGTCTTTCTCCTTGCGTCGTCGGATGTCGGCCTCGACGAACTCCGCGACGGGGAAGGCCTAGAGCAGATTCCCGTCGCGGCGCAGAAGAAGAAGGAGGCCCGCGAACCGCATGTCTCCAGCGTAACATCCTGCACGCAGAGGGGACGTTTCGCGCGCAGAGTGCACAGACGGACGCGGCGCGGAGATCCGCTCTCTCAGCAGATCCCCGCGCCGCGTGTCAGATCGCTCATGCGACCGGCTCGAGCCGGCCGACGTCAGCGCTGGATCGACTCCGTGCGCTTCTCGCGCGACGAGGCGATGAGGCTCGCGACGGTGGCCACGGCCATGGACGCGACGATCACGCCGAGCGAGACCCAGTTGTTGATCTCGGGCGCCCACTCGATGTGGTGGCCGCCGTTGATGAACGGGAGCTCGTTGACGTGCATCGCGTGCAGGAACAGCTTCACGCCGATGAACGCCAGGATGAACGCCACGCCGTAGTGCAGGTAGCGCAGCTTCTCGAGCAGGTCGCCCAGCAGGAAGTAGAGCTGGCGGAGGCCCATGAGGGCGAAGATGTTCGCCGTGAACACGATGAACGGGCTCTGCGTGAGGCCGTAGATCGCCGGGATCGAGTCGATCGCGAACATCAGGTCGGTCACGCCGATCGCGACGAAGACGAGCAGCATCGGGGTGAAGTGGCGCTTGCCGTCCACCACGGTGCGCAGCTTGGCGCCGTCGTAGTGGTCGCTGATGTCGACGAAGCGGCGGAGGAACCGGACGATCACGGTCTCCTGCTTCTCGTCCTCCTCGAGCTTCTCGGGCATCGCCTGGCGGATCGCCGTGTACACGAGGAACGCGCCGAAGACGTAGAAGATCCAGGAGAAGTTCTCGATCAGGGCCGCACCCAGCAGGATGAACGCACCGCGCAGCACGAGCGCGATGATGATGCCCACCATCAGCACCTCCTGCTGGAGCTTCCGGGGCACCGCGAACTGGGTCATGATCAGCACGAAGACGAACAGGTTGTCGATCGACAGGCTGTACTCGGTCATCCAGCCGAGCAGGAACTCCTGCGCGGGCGTCGCGCCGGCGAACACCCACATCAGCACCGCGAAGATCAGCGCGAGCACGATGTAGAAGACGACCCAGAGGGTCGACTCCTTCGTGGAGGGGATGTGCGGCCGCTTCAGGATGAGAAGCAGGTCGAGGATCAGGATCGCGGTCAGCACGACGAGCGAGCCGACCTCGAACCACACGGGCAGAGCGAGGTCCATTCAGGGCCTTTCGATACGGCCTTCAGCAGGCACGGGGATGCGTCGAGAGTCTCTCCCCCGCGCTGCGCCCGAGGCGCGTGCGGTGCGGGCCCGGGATCCCACCGTCGAGATCCGTGATGACGAGCGCGCGTTGTCGGGATACTCCCTCTCGCGTCTCCAGGATACCCGGCCGCCCGCGCCGCCGATGCGCGCCGATCCGATACGGAACCGAGACGATCGGCGGCATCCGGACACTGACATGGTGAGAGACGACACAGGCGCCCGCCGGGCGCCGGGACCGGATGGCGGTGCGATGAGCGACACCATGAGCGACGCCGAGCTCGTCGCGCGGGCGGCGGACGGGATGGAGCACGCGTTCCGGCTGCTGTACCGGCGGCACGCGCGGCCCGTCTACTGGATCGCGCACGGCCTGCTGCGCTCCGCGGCCGACGCCGAGGACGTCACGCAGGAGACGTTCGTGGTGGCGTGGCGCAAGCTCCGCGGCCTCGAGCTCGCGGGCGACTCGCTGCTGCCGTGGCTCGCGACCATCTGCCGCTTCCAGGCCGCCAACCGGCTGCGGGCGCGGCGCCGGGCCGAGGCCGACGCGCTCGACGAGCGCCAGCCCGACCTCGACGCCGACGTGCTGCAGCAGGTGATCGACGCCGACCTCGCCGACCGGATCCTCCGCGAGGTCGAGGGCCTGAGCCCCATCGACCAGCGCATCTTCCGGCTCTGCATCGGCGAGGGCTACGCGTATCAGGCGGCCGCCGACGAGCTCGGCGTCGCGCACGGGGTCGTCCGGAATCGTCTCTCCCGCATCCGCAGCAGACTGCGGGGCGTCGCCAGAGAGACGGAGGAAGCGCGATGAGCGAGAACGAGACCCGGCGGGACGACGTCCTGCCCGAGGTGTCCGACGAGACGCTCGCGCGGATCGAGACCCGCGTGTTCGACGCGATCGGCCGCGAGCGGCGCGAGGTGCGCTCCGGCGCGCGTCGGAGGCGCCGCGTGTGGCAGGGCGTGGGCGCGGCGGCGGCCATCGTGGCGGTGGCGGCCGTGATCTCCCCCGCCGTGCTGCAGGGCATCGGCGGGGCCGGGAGCGGCGCGGACTCCGGCGTGACCCTGTCGCGCGACGGCGCCGAGTCCGGCGGTGGCGAGTCGGGCGCTGTCCCCGAGGGCGCGCCCGCACCGGACGCCGGGACGGCCGAGGACAGCGCGGTCCAGCCGGGCGCCGCGGACGACGCCGGCGAGGTCGCGCGCGAGGTCATCCGCACCGGCAGCGCGACGATCGTGGTCGACGACGCGTCGGCCGCGGCCGACGAGATCTCGGCGCTCGCGACCGAGTTCGACGGCTGGGTCGAGAGCCTGTCGATCGGCGAGGACGCGACGCGCACGACCGAGGACGGCGTCGTGACCGAGTACATCCCGGTGCCGCCGAACGGCGGCTGGGTGTCCATCCGGGTCCCGGCGGATCGGCTCGACGCCGTCATGGCGCGGCTCGACGACGTGGGCGAGGTGACCGGCACCCGCGTCGGCACCGAGGACGTGTCGACCGTCACGCGCGACCTGCGCGCCCGGATCGATGCCGCACGGGCGTCCGTCGAGCGGCTCACCGCGCTGCTGGAGCAGTCCGGCAGCGTGGCCGACCTCGTCGAGGTCGAGGCGCAGCTCTCGGCCCGTCAGGCCGAGCTCGAGTCGCTCGAGCAGCAGCTCGAGTACTACGAGAGCCAGGTGGCGATGTCGACGCTCTCGGTCACCCTGACCGAGGAGGCGCCGCCGGTCGAGCCCGACCCGGCCGGCTTCGGGGACGGCCTGGAGGCCGGCTGGAACGGCCTGCTCGCCACGCTGAACGGCATCGTGATCGCGCTGGGCTTCCTGCTCCCCTGGCTCGCCGTGATCGGCCTGGCGTGGCTGATCGTGTGGGCGATCCTGCGCGCGGCGCGGCGTCGCCGGGGCGCGCGGGTCGAGGAGGCCGGAGACTAGGACGCCGCCGAGCGAGGAGGAATCCACCGATTCGGAGGTTCCGAGGCGGAAGCATCCGGATCGGTGGAGATCTCCTCCGCTGAGGTCGGGCCGCGCGTCAACCCCCTCACGAGCGATCGCATGAGGCGGCACCGTAGTGTGTGCCACCCGCCCCCGATCCGAGGAGGACCCGTGACCGCATCCCACCCGTACGCGTCGAAGCCCTGGCTCGCCGCCTACCCGCCGGAGGTGCCGGCCGAGATCGGCGAGGTCACCCAGACGCTGCCGGAGATGCTCGACGCGAGCGTGCGGCGGTACCGGGGCGCCACCGCACTGGAGTTCTTCGGCGCGACCACGACCTACCGGGAGCTCGGGCGGGAGGTCGCGCTGGCGGCCGAGGGGCTGCGCCGGCGCGGGGTGACGAAGGGCGACCGCGTGGCGATCGTCCTGCCGAACTGCCCGCAGCACGTCGTCGCGTTCTACGCCGTGCTGCGGCTGGGCGCGATCGTCGTCGAGCACAACCCGCTCTACACGGCGCGCGAGCTGCGCCATCAGTTCGAGGACCACGGCGCCCGCCACGCGATCGTGTGGGACAAGGCCTACGACACCGTCGCGGAGTTCCCGTCGGACGTGCGCCCGGACGTGATCGTGAGCGTCGATCTCACCGAGGCCCTGCCGTTCGGCAAGCGGCTCGCCCTGCGGCTGCCGATCCGCAGGGCGCGCGACGCGCGAGCGAAGCTGACCGCGAAGCCGAAGGCCCGCCGCGTGCTGACCTGGGCGGACCTCACGGGCGGCCGGCGCCTGTCGCGCCGCGTGTCCGGCCCGGGCCTGGACGACATCGCGCTGCTGCAGTACACGAGCGGCACGACGGGCACCCCGAAGGGCGCCATGCTCACGCACCGCAACCTCCGTGCGAACGCGATGCAGGGCGAGGCGTGGGTGCCCGGGCTGCGGCAGGGCGCCGAGACGTTCTACGGCGTGCTGCCGCTCTTCCACGCGTACGGCATGACGCTGTGCCTGACGTTCGCCCTGAGCATCGGGGCGAGGCTCGTCCTGTTCCCGACCTTCGACGTCGACCTCGTCGCCGAGGCTGCGCGCAAGAGCCCGCCCACGTTCCTCCCGGCCGTCCCCCCGATCTACGACGCGCTGGCGCGAGCCGCGGCGCACGGCAGGATCGACGTCACGAGCATCCGGTTCGCGATCTCGGGCGCGATGAGCCTGCCGGTGGCCACCGTGGACCGCTGGGAGGACGCGTCGGGCGGCCTGCTGGTCGAGGGGTACGGGATGACCGAGAGCTCGCCGGTCGCGCTCGGCAATCCCATGGGGCCGACCCGCCGGCCCGGCACGGTCGGCGTCCCGTTCCCGAGCACCGAGATCCGGGTGGTCGACACCGACGATCCCGCGAAGGACGTGCCTCCGGGCGAGCCGGGTGAGCTGCTCGTGCGCGGCCCGCAGGTGTTCCGGGGCTACTGGCGGCGTCCCGACGAGACGGCCGCCGCGCTCCTGCCGGACGGCTGGCTGCGCACCGGCGACGTCGCGACCGTGTCGCCGGACGGGTTCGTGACGATCGTCGACCGGCTCAAGGAGCTGATCATCACGGGCGGGTTCAACGTCTCGCCGACCGAGGTGGAGCAGACCCTCGAGTCCCACCCCGACGTCTCCGCGGCCGCGGTCGTGGCCGTGCCCCGCGGCGAGGGCGGCGAGGCCGTGGCGGCGGCCGTGGTCCTGCGGGACGGCGCGGCCATCGAGCCCGACGCGCTCCGCGACTTCTGCCGCCTGCACCTGGCCGCGTACAAGGTGCCGCGACGGATCGTCGTGATGGATGACCTGCCGCGCTCGCTGATCGGCAAGGTGCTGCGTCGCCAGGTGCGCGACCGCATCCTCGGGCGCTGATGCTACGCCGAACGCAGGAAGCCCGGTCCATTCGGACCGGGCTTCCTGCGTTGTGTGTGACCCCAGCGGGATTCGAACCCGCGTTACCGCCGTGAGAGGGCGGCGTACTAGGCCGCTATACGATGGGGCCGTACTTCGGACCCTTTCGGATCCCGTTCCCGTTTCCGGCAACTAGAAGAGTATGGCACGAGGTCCGGGCGGTGAACAAATCGAGGCGGCCCGGAGACGCATCCCGCGCGTGTCGCGCCCTCCCGACGCGTCATCCCCACCGATCCGCGCCGGCCGCGGACCTCGGATGGTTGACTTCTGACATGCGCATCACGAAGCACGAGCACGCCCTCCTCCGCATCGAGGCAGAGGGGCGCACGCTGCTGATCGACCCCGGGTCGTTCACGACGGCCCTGGGCGATCTGCACGCCCTCGACGCGATCGTGATCACGCACGAGCACGCCGACCACTGGACCGCCGACAACCTCGCGCGCATCTTCACGGCCGCGCCGGACGTGCCGATCTACACGACCGCCGCGGTCGCGGCCCAGATCGAGGATCGTCATCCGGCCGTCGTGCTGCCCGGCGACGAGCTCACGATCGGCGCGTTCTCGCTGCGGTTCTTCGGCGGCGTGCACGAGCCCATCCACTCGAGCATCCCCGTGATCGACAACGTGGGGGTGCTCGTCAACGACGAGCTGTACTACCCGGGCGACTCGTTCACCGTGCCGGACGGCGTGGAGGTCGGAACGCTGGCCGCGCCGACCGGCGCCCCGTGGCTGCGGCTCGGCGACGCCATGGACTTCATCCTCGACGTCAAGCCGCGCCGCGCCTTCGGCACGCACGACATGACCCTGTCCGTCACGGGCCGGAAGATGCACCTGAGCCGGATGCAGTGGGCCACCGAGCAGAACGGCGGCGTGTTCCACGCGCTCGAGCCCGGGCAGAGCCTCGACGTCTGACCTACGTCGCGCCGTCTGCCGGGTCCTGGGCCGGGCTGGGGGTCGCCGGTTCGGCGAGGCGCACGATCACGACGTCGTCGCGCAGCGAGAACTCCAGGGACGACCCCGCGGGGACATCCGGGAACGCGTCGGCCGTCACGGGGAAGGTGGAGCCCCAGCCGCCGTTCATCGCGCCCACCGTCAGCCGCAGGCGAGGGATGAACGGCTCCGGCGCGCAGTCCGCGAACTCGATCGGCTCGGTCATCTCGTCCCCGAAGAAGCCGTCGGCGAACTCGATCGGCACGCGGAGCCAGAGGCACGGCTCGCCGGCCTGGACGGACGTGCCGACCTCGATCTCGCCGACCGTCCCGTACGGGATGCCCGAGCCGAACGGCCCGCGGTCCGAGGGCTCGGCGTCGGCGGGGGCGGTGAGCGTCGCGTAGGGCCGGTCGAACTGGGACGCCCCGGCGCCCACCGCGCCCGCGAGGACGGCGCCCCCGAGCGCACCGGCCAGGAGCAGGGGCCAGCCGATCCGCACGCGGTCGCGCAGGGTGGGCGCGCTCGCCGGCGCTGGATCGGACGCCGCGGCCGCGGGCGCCGCGGCCGCCTCCGCTTCCGGAACCGGGCGGAGCTCGGCGGGAACGGCCTCGACCAGGTCGGGCATGTCGTGCGATCGGCTCTGGAGCTCCGTCAGCCTGGCGAGCCCGGCCGCGTCGATGTCCGCGTCCGGCCCGTAGGCCCGGCGGCGCAGCGCGGCCAGCTCGACGTCTTCGTCCACGCGCTCATTCAACCGCATCGACGCCGCGAAGGGGGACGTCGCGGAGGAGGTCGCCCCGCCGTATCACCCCGCTCGGACCGCCCCTCCTCCCCCTCAACGAGGACGACCGCCGTCTTCGCCGCTCGAGGAGGAGTCATGACCATCATCGATGCCGAAGGAACGGAGCCGGCCGACCTCGACCGGCTTCTCGTCGGCGACCTTCCGCTGGGGAGGATCCCGTTCCCGCTGAGGCTGCGCGTGAGCGGCACGTACACGTGGCGGCGGTTCGGCCCGCCGCTCCAGCCCGAGCGGCTCCCCATCAAGTTCCCGCCGCGCATCCCCATCGAGGGGCCGCTCCCCACGCCGGGCGGCGGCGTCGAGGTGGAGGAGGACGTGCCGGACGTCGACCACGGATCGGCGTTCATCCCGGCGCTGCTGTTCGAGGAGCTCCGGCTCGACGTCGACGGGTCCTTCCCGCAGATGACGGCCAGCGGCCGCAGCACCGCGCTGCTGTCGACGCCGCGCACCTGGATCGCGAGCATCGCCCGGATCGGCAGCTGGCGGTACGCCGGTCCGATCACGTACACCGACGGCTACGGGCCCGCGGGATTCGCGTTCGACCACGTCGACATCAAGGCGACGCCGTCGCTGCTGGCGGGCGGCGGCAAGGCCGTCGTCGTCTACAGCAGCAGGAGCGGAGCCAGCCTGACCCGGGTGTACTCCTTCACGACGCCGTACTTCCACCGCGTCGAGTTCGAGTTCGACTCCACGAGCGACGCCGAGCCGGTGTTCGAGATCGGCACGCACGACCACCCGAACCGCCCCGCGTCGCTCGCGAACGAGTCGCTGTCGATCGACGACGTCTTCCGTCGCGCGGGATTCGATGTGAAGCGGGCCCCGGACGGCACGGTGCCGGTGAGCGGCGCGGGGGCGAACAGCACCTGGAGCGACGCCGAGATGCACGACGCGATGCAGACCTACTGGTCGCGCTTCGCGAACGCGCCGCAGTGGTCCCTGTGGACGTTCTGGGCACGGCAGCACGACCGGGGTCACAGCCTCGGGGGCATCATGTTCGACGACATCGGGCCGAATCACCGGCAGGGCACCGCGATCTTCACGGACTCGTTCATCCGCGACATCCCCGCCGGAGATGCGGCCCCGGACGCCTGGGATCGCCGCATGCGGTTCTGGACGGCCGTGCACGAGATGGGGCACGCGTTCAACCTCGCGCACTCGTGGCAGAAGTCCCTCGGCACGCCGTGGATCCCGCTCTCCGACCAGCCGGAGGCGCGCTCGTTCATGAACTACCCGTACTTCGTGTCGGGAGGTCAGGCGGCGTTCTTCTCCGACTTCGCGTACCGGTTCTCGAACGAGGAGCTGCTGTTCCTGCGCCACGCGCCGTCGCGGTTCGTGCAGATGGGCAATGCGGACTGGTTCGACCACCACGCGTTCGAGCAGGCGTTCGGCATGCTGCCTCCCGCCGAGTACCGCTTCGAGGTGCGCGCCAACCGCGAGAGGGCCGTGTTCGACTTCCTCGAGCCCGTCGTGCTCGAGGTGAAGCTGACCAACACGAGCGGCGCCCCGAAGATCGTGCCCGGCGACGTCCTGAACCCCCAGCACATCCTGACCATCGTGTCGGCGCACGGGAAGGACGCGCGGCAGTGGGTGCCGTTCGCCCGCACCTGCACCGAGTCGAAGGCCACCGTGCTGAACCCCGGCGAGTCGCTGTACGCGTCTCTGCCGGTGTTCGCGGGCCTGAACGGCTGGGATGTGTCGGAGCCCGGCGAGTACCGCGTGGTGGCGGTCGTCGAGATCGACGGGCATCCCGTGCGGTCCGAGCCGTTCTCGCTCAAGGTCGCGCCGCCGCGGTCGTTCGAGGAGGCGCAGCTCGCGGGAGACTTCCTCAGCGAGGGCGTCGGCCGGGCGCTGGCGTTCGCGGGCACCGAGATCGACGCCTCCGCGAAGGACACCCTCCGCGAGACGATCGACCGCCTGCCGGGCTCGCGCGCCGCGATCCATGCGGCGGTCGCGATCGCGCGTCCGCTCGCGCGCGACTACAAGCTGCTCGAGATCCCGGAAGGCGGATCGGCCGCGTCGCTCGCGGAGGCCGGCGGCCGGGTGCGCACGCGCAAGGCCGACGTCGACGAGGCGCTGCAGGTCGCTTCCGCGACCCTCGCGAGCGCCGAGGCGGCCGAGTCGCTCGGTCACATCCGCGTGCACGACCTGGTCGACGCGTTCACGCAGGACGTGGCCCGCGAGGGCGCGACCGGCGAGGCCGCCGAGCTGCAGATGTCGATGCACGACGTGTTCGCCGCCCGCGGGGTGCTCCCCCGCGTCCTGGACGAGGTCGCGGCCACGGCGGCGTCGCTCGCGCCGTCGGGGCGATCCCGGTCATCCGCGTCGCGCACCGCGTCGAAGCCGGCCGCGAGCCGGCGCCGGACGGGCGGATCATCGAAGGGGACGACGAAGAAGTGACCGCACTCCACGTGGAGCTGCAGAACGGCTGGGAGGGCCAGCCCGTCGAGGTCCGCCTCGACGGGTCCCTCCTGGCCGACCTGCGCCCCAGGACGCGCTACCAGATCGGGCTCGCCGAGGCGCTCGAGTTCGAGGTCGAGCCCGGGGCGCACGTGCTCGAGATCGTCGAGGGCGATCTGGTCGCGCGCGAGGAGCTGGCCATCGAGGCCGAGACGTGGGTCGGCGCCTCGCACGCGGCCGGCGGGATCGAGCTGCGGGTGCAGTCGGCGCCGTTCATGTACATGTGAGCGGCGCGACGCCGCTCGGCCGCGCCTCAGGCCGCGGTGACGACATCGCCGGCGCGCGCGGTCGGCTCGGGCTCGGAGTTGACGTGCTCGGAGACGAGCGCGATCCCGCCCAGCGCGTTGGCCGAGTGAGCCAGCTCCTCCAGCCACTCGCGGTTCAGCTCCACCGACACGGCGTCGTCGAACTCGAAGCGGACCGGGATCGACGGGTGCACCCAGATCGTGCTGCGCCCGGCACCGTCCTCCTCCGGGTGCTGCCACGAGACGGTGAAGCTCTCCTGGCGACGCAGCTTGCTGACGATGACGACCTTCAGGTGCGCGAGCGCTCGGTCGTCGATGTGGATCGGTGAAGACTCGGTTCCATAGTGAAGTACCCCCATGATGTCAAGGTTACGGGAACATTAGGTCCACTAACGACTCAGCGCTAGGATCCGCGCTGTCCCGAAAGAATCGATCGGAGGAGCGCCACTGGTCAGCGCACCAGGATGAGCGCGTCGCCCTGTCCCCCGCCGCCGCACAGCGACACCGCGGCCATCCCGGAGCCGCGCCGTGCGAGCTCGTGGGCGGCGTGGACGACGAGGCGCGCGCCGGAGGCGCCGATCGGATGTCCGAGCGCGATGCCTCCGCCGTGCGGATTGACGACCTCGCTCGAGACGCCGAGCTCCGCCTGCGAGTGCGCCACCACCGCGCCGAACGCCTCGTTGATCTCGACGATGTCCAGGTCGGCGACCGCGATGCCCTGGCGATCGCAGGCGCGGCGGAGGGCCTGCGCCGGCTGCGCCTGCAGCGAGTTGTCCGGCCCGGCGGTCTGCGCCCACGCGCCCAGGGCGGCGAGCACCGGCCACCCGCGCTCGGCGGCATGCGCCCGCGTGGTGAGCACCACCGCCGCCGCGCCATCCGAGATCTGCGACGAGTTGCCCGCGGTGATCGCGCCATCCGGCGCGAAGGCGGGGCGCAGGGCGGCGAGCGACTCGACGGTCGTGTCGGGGCGGACGCCCTCGTCCCGCGTGAGCATGACCGGGTCGCCCTTGCGCTGCGGCACCTCGACCGGCACGATCTCGGCGTCGAACAGGCCCGCCTCCTGGGCCGCCGCGACGCGCTGGTGCGAGAGCGCCGCCACCTCGTCCTGCTGCGCGCGCGTCAGACCGAACCGCGCGTTGTGACGCTCGGTGGACGCGCCCATGCTCTCGCCGTCGTACGCGTCGGTGAGCCCGTCGTAGGCCATGTGGTCGAGCAGCTCGATCGATCCGTAGGCATGGCCGACCCGCGATCCGGGAAGCAGGTGCGGCGCCTGCGTCATGGACTCCATGCCGCCGGCGACCACGACCGTGGCGTCGCCCAGGGTGATCATGCGCGCGGCGTCGATCACGGCGGTCAGCCCGGACAGGCAGACCTTGTTGACCGCCTGGGCGGGCACATCCCATCCGATGCCGGCCCCGATCGCGGCCTGGCGGGCTGGGTTCTGCCCGGATCCGGCGGGCAGGACCTGACCGAGGATGACCGCGTCGATCTCCTCGGCCGCGATGCCCGCGCGCTCGAGCGCGCCGCGGAGCGCGAGGGCCCCCAGCTGGGGCGCCGAGAACGAGGCGAGCTGCCCGCGCAGGCGACCCTGCGGCGTGCGCGCCGCAGCGACGATGACGATGTCGGATCCGTTCATGCGACGTCCTCCTCGACGGCGACGATCAGCGCGGGCTCCGTCGCCGCGATGACCTCTTCCACGGTAACCCCGGGCGCCGTCTCGATCAGCACGAGCCCCTCCGCCGTGACGTCGATCACGGCGAGGTCGGTGACGATCCGGTCGACGACGCCGCGCCCGGTCAGCGGCAGCGAGCACTCGTTCACGATCTTCGGCGATCCGTCCCTCGCGACGTGCTCCATCAGGACGATCACGCGTCCCGCGCCGTGCACGAGGTCCATGGCGCCGCCCGGGCCCTTGACCATCTTGCCGGGGATCATCCAGTTCGCGAGGTCCCCGCGGGCGGAGACCTGCATGGCGCCGAGGATGGCGGCGTCGATCTTGCCGCCGCGGATCATGCCGAAGCTCGTCGCCGAGTCGAAGAACGCGGCCCCGGGAAGGACCGTGACCGTCTCCTTGCCCGCGTTGATCAGGTCCGGGTCGACCGCGTCCTCGGCCGGGTACGGCCCGACGCCGAGGATGCCGTTCTCCGACTGGAGCACCAGCGTCATGCCCTCGGGCACGAAGTTCGGCACGAGCGTCGGCAGGCCGATGCCCAGGTTCACGTACTGCCCGTCCGCGAGCTCGCGCGCCGCGCGGGCCGCCATCTGGTCGCGTGTCAGCGCCATGTCAGTTCTCCTCGCTCGCGCGCACGGTGCGCTTCTCGATGCGCTTCTCGATGTCGCCGCCGACCTCGACGATCCGGTGCACGAACACGCCCGGCAGGTGGATCTCGTCGGGGTCGAGCTCGCCCGGCTCCACGAGCCGCTCCACCTGGGCGACGCACACCCGCCCCGCCATGGCGGCGATCGGGTTGAAGTTGCGCGCGGCCTTGTTGAACACGAGGTTGCCGTGCCGGTCGCCCTTCAGTGCGTGCACGAGCGCGAAGTCGGTGACGATCGCCTCCTCGAGCGCGTACTCGCGCTCGACGCCGTTCACCGCGAACGTGCGGGTGTCCTTGCGCGGGCTCGCGATCGCCACCCCGCCCGAGCCGTCGTACTTCCGGGGCAGCCCGCCCTCGGCGACCTGCGTCCCGACGCCCGTCGGCGTGTAGAACGCGGCGATGCCGGACCCGCCCGCACGGAGCTTCTCGGCGAGCGTGCCCTGCGGGGTCAGCTCGACCTCGAGCTCGCCGGAGAGGAACTGTCGCTCGAACTCCTTGTTCTCGCCGACGTACGACGCGGTGATCCGGCGGATCCGGTGAGCGGCCAGCAGCACCCCGAGGCCCCAGTCGTCCACGCCGCAGTTGTTCGACACGATCTCGAGGTCCGTCGTCCCCTGCTCGAGCAGCGCCTGGATGAGCTGCGTCGGATTGCCCGAGAGGCCGAACCCGCCCACCGCGAGGCTCGCGCCGTCGGGGATGTCGGCGACCGCGTCGGCGGCGGACGCGATGGTCTTGTCGATCACCCATGACTCCTTCGTCGTGTCCCTGATCGGGTATCGATCCGACACTGCCCCGTCCTCCGGCGGGAGGCAACCGGCGTCTTGCGATGTGGGCCAACCCGGCGATAGCGTCCACATCGTGGACACCCGCCGCAGCGAACAGGCCGAGGCTCGCGGCGCCGTCATCCCCGGCACCCAGGCCGTGACCCGCGCGACCGATCTGCTGCGGCTCGTCACCGCGGCGGGCGTGGAGGGGCGCACCTCGCACGAGCTCGCTCGCGACGCCGGCCTGTCCCGCGCCACCGCGCACCGGCTGCTCGGCGCACTGCGCGCGGCCGGCATGGTCGACCGCGACGACGAGACCGGGCGCTGGCTGCCGGGCCCCGAGCTGTACGTCATGGGCACCGTCGCCGCCGCGCGGTACGACGTGACGGCAGTCGCGCGCGACATCGTGCGCTCGCTCGCCACCCGCACCGAGGAGAGCGCGTTCCTGTCGGTGCGACGCGGCGACGAGACGGTGTGCCTGCTGCGCGAGGAGGGTGCGTTCCCCATCCGCTCGTTCGTGCTGAGCGAGGGCGTGCGCTTCCCCCTGGGTGTGGCCTCCGCCGGAACCGCGATCCTCGCCTACCTGCCGGACGCCGAGGCGGAGGCGTACCTCGCACGCCACCCGGAGCTCGGCGATCAGTGGGGGCCCGCCCACGATGTGGAACACCTCCGGGAGCGACGCGCCGCCACCCGGGACCAGGGATACGCGGTCAACCCCGGCCTGATCGTCGAGGGCAGCTGGGGCATGGGTGCCGCCGTGTTCGACCGCCAGGGCCGGCCGGAGTACGCCCTCAGCCTGACGGGTGTCGAGTTCCGCTTCTCCCGCGAGCGCATCCCCGCCCTCGGCCGCATCCTGCTCGCGCACGCGCACGAGCTCTCCGGGCGGCTGGGCGCGACCCGCTGAGCCGCCCTCCTCGGGAACGTCGCTCGGCGGCCCGGCGATGTCCGCCGGATCCGGATGTATCTGTCCGCACGGAGGCCGCTCCTCCACCCCGGGCCGCCGTCGCGGCCCGGGCCCGACGGCGGCGACCGCCGCCCGTCGGCATCACCTTCGATGAAGCAGGAGCACCACCCATGATCCGCAAGTCCCTCGTCACGACCACGGCCACGGCCGCGCTGGCACTCGGTCTCGTCTTCGCCGGCACCGGGGCCGCCTCGGCCCACGAGTGCTACGTCGTCAAGCGCTCCGATCAGGGCAGCGTCGGCGCCGCGCACTCGGGCAACTGGTTCTACGTTCAGCTGTCGGAGCTCTTCCTCTCGGCGCCCGGCGAGATCGGCGTGCCGCCCCTGACGGACTCCCAGCTGGCCTGGGCGCTGGCCGAGGCCGACGCGCGCGGCGTGCCGGACAGCTTCGCGCTCTTCGGCCGCTTCACGATCCCGAAGGGAGACGTGCCGGAGTACCTGCTGTCCGACGCCAAGGGCATCGACCGGTTCTTCGACGCGCACATCGAGACGGTCATCGCGATCTACATGGAGGCGCTCACGATGCGGTGAGCATCGCAGGGACGCAGCGGAGCCCCCGGTCGGATCGAGGTCCGGCCGGGGGCTCCGCTCTGATCAGCCGAGTCGGCGCGTCCCGCGGATCACTCCGCGTGGCCGCCGCCGCGGCATGCCATGCCGGGGTTCACGCCCAGATCGATGCCGGCGCTCGCGTAGATGCCGAAGCTCTGCACGCCGTGGTACCGGTCCTTGCCGCCCGGGCTCTGGTTGCCCCGCATCGCCAGCATGTCGTCGTCGAAGCCGGGAGGGTTGCCTTCCACGGCGTCCGCCGTGTCCAGGCCGGAGTACACGCACTCCGACGCGGCGTGCCCGGGCCCTTCGTTCGGGTCGCCGTTGCCGTTCACCTCGCCCGCGTGCGCGGCACCCGCGCCCGCCAGCATCAGCATGAGCGCGACGGCACAGCCCGTCATCGTCCTCTTCATAGTCCCTGCTCTCTCCGTGGGGCCGAGGGGGACGGCCCGCGTCATCTGCACAGATGCGGGAGCCGCCGTGCTGATACGGCACGACCTATGCCGTCGACGATGACGACCGGCGGCCGCTGCTCTCGCGGCGGCTCCGCACGAGCTCAGCCAAGTCGCCTCACCGGCCGCGCGCCGGACGGACGCCGGATCTCACCCGCCCCATCACCCGATCCCGCGCACGACTCGCGCGCTCCCCCGCATCGGCGCCACCGCGGACCGAGTTGTGACGAATTTGTTGACATCGCCCACTTATCGGTGCCTACCATACGACAGTCGCCGGATCGGCAACGCGTCCCGGCGACCACCCCCGATGCAAAGGAGCATTCATGCGCACCACCCGCCCCCTGCTCGTCGGCGCCGCCCTGGCGCTGGCCTCAGTGGCACTGGCCCCGAGCGCGGCCCTCGCCGCACCGGCCCCGCCCGCCGACCCGAACGCCTCCGAGCACTCGGCGGCGATCGGCGAGAACACCCTGCGCGCACTCGCCGAGGCCGCCGGAATCGAGATCGGCGTGGCCGTGAACACCGACCTGCTCGCAAGCGACGTCAAGTACCGCAACATCGTGAACACCCAGTACTCGAGCGTGACGGCCGAGAACGTCATGAAGTGGGAGGCCCTGAACCCGCAGCCCGGCGTCTACGACTGGGAGGCCGCGGAGGCGCTCATCGCCAACGCCGAGGCCAACGGCCAGGTCGTGCGTGGGCACACGCTCGTGTGGCACAACCAGCTGCCGGCGTGGCTGACCACCGGCGACTACAGCGCCGAGGAGCTGCGCGCCATCCTCGAGGAGCACGTCAAGACGGTCGCGGCGCACTTCGCCGGCGACATCCAGCAGTGGGATGTCGTCAACGAGGTCATCGACGACAACGGCACCTTCCGCGAGACGATCTGGTACCAGGCGTACGAGGAGCTCGGCCTGCCCGGCGAGCAGTACGTCGCCGACGTGTTCCGCTGGGCCAAGGAGGCCGACCCCGAGGCGGTGCTGTTCTACAACGACTACAACCTCGAGTTCACCGGCCCCAAGAGCAACCTCGCCTACACGTTCGTGCAGGACATGCTGGCCGACGGAGTGCCCATCGAGGGCGTCGGCTTCCAGGGTCACCTGGACACGCAGTACGGCTACCCCGACCTGCGGAACAACCTGGAGCGGTTCGCCGCCCTGGGCCTCGAGGTCGCGATGACCGAGGTGGACGTGCGCACGTTCGTCACGCAGAAGCCGAACGGGACCTACACGAACACCCCGGCGGACCCGGCCGAGGAGGCCCAGCAGATCGACTGGTGGGCGCAGACCCTCGAGGACTGCCTCGCGGTCGAGGCGTGCAACTCGTACACGGTCTGGGGCGTCTCGGACGCCAACTCGTGGATCCCCGGCTGGTTCACCGGCCAGGGCGCGGGCCTGCTGTACGACATGCACGACAACCCCAAGGCGCAGTACGAGGCGCTGCGCGAGGTCCTGCGCGACGCTTCCTGAACCAGCGCGGGTAACGCGGAAACTCCCGGTCAGAGTTCCATCTGACCGGGAGTTTCTCTAAAGCTGGGGTACCTGGACTCGAACCAAGAACAACTGAACCAGAATCAGCCGTGTTGCCAATTACACCATACCCCAAGGGCGTCCGGCCGAAGCCGTACCGAGGGTCTAGCTTACCCGACAGCTCGGGAGCGGCCAAACCGGACGCCGCACCATGGCGTGTCGCGTCAGGAGAGCTCCTCCACGAGCGCCACGAGGCGGCGGATGGACTCGGCCTTGCCGAGCAGCTCCATCGACTCGAACAGGGGCGGCGAGACGCGGCGGCCGGAGATCGCGACGCGCGGCGGACCGTACGCGATACGCGGCTTGAGACCCAGACCGTCGATCAGGGCGGCGGACAGGGCCGCCTGGATCGCCTCGGCCCGGAAGCCGTCCTCGGGCACCTCCTCGAGCGCCGACGCACAGGCCTTCAGCACCTCGACGGCGTTCTCGGGCAGCCCGGCGCGCGCGTCCTCGTCATAGGTGACGTACTCGGCGAACAGGAACCCGAGCAGACCCGGGGCGTCGCCGAGGAGCGGCAGGCGCTCCTGGATCAGCGGGGCCGCCTTGGAGATCAGCTCGCGCTCCGCGTCGGTGGGCGTCTCCCCCACCACGCCCGCCTTCACGAGGTAGGGCGTGATGCGCTCGGCGAAGTCCGCCGGCTCGAGCATCCTGATGTGGTCGCCGTTGATCGACTCGGCCTTCTTCTGGTCGAAGCGGGCCGGGTTCGGGTTGACGTCGGCGATGTCGAACGCGGCGACGAACTCGTCGAGCGAGAACACGTCGCGGTCGGGGCCGATCGACCAGCCCAGCAGCGCCAGGTAGTTCAGCAGGCCCTCGTGGATGAAGCCCTTCTCGCGCTGCAGGAACAGGTCGGCGCGCGGGTCGCGCTTCGACAGCTTCTTGGTGCCGTCGCCGAGCACGAGCGGCATGTGCCCGAAGCGCGGGATGAAGCTGGTCACGCCCGCGTCGATCAGCGCGCGGTAGAGCACGAGCTGGCGGGCGGTCGAGGGCATCAGGTCCTCGCCGCGCAGCACGTGCGTGATGCCCATGAGCGCGTCGTCCACGGGGTTCACGAACGTGTACAGCGGCACGCCGTTGGGACGGACGATCACGAAGTCCGGGAACGACCCGGCCGGGAACGTGATCTCGCCGCGGATCAGGTCGACGAACGTGAGGTCCTCGTCGTCCGGCACGCGCAGGCGCAGCGCGGGCTGGCGGCCCTCCGCGCGGAAGGCGGCCTTCTGCTCCTCGGTGAGGTCGCGGTCGAAGTTGTCGTAGCCGAGCTGCTTCGCGCGGCCGTTGGCCTCGTTGCGCGCGTCGATCTCCTCGGCGGTCGAGAAGCTCTCGTACACGGCGCCGCTCGCGATCAGCTTGTCGAGCACCTCGCGGTAGACGTCGTGCCGCTGCGACTGGCGGTACGGCGCGTGCGGGCCGCCGACCTCGACGCCCTCGTCCCAGTCGATGTGCAGCCAGCGGAGCGCGTCGAGCAGCTGCTGGTAGCTCTCCTCGCTGTCGCGCGCGGCATCCGTGTCCTCGATGCGGAACACGAGCTTGCCGCCGTGGTGGCGCGCGTAGGCCCAGTTGAACAGGGCGGTGCGGATCAGGCCGACGTGCGGCAGTCCCGTGGGCGAGGGGCAGAAGCGCACGCGGACGTCGGCGCCGGTGGCCGTCGTGGTGCGGGGATCGGGTGCAGAAGACATCGCCCACCAGTCTAGTTCCGGCGCGCCGCCCCGCCCGCGCGGCCGCGGACCCGGGTCAGCGCCGCCCGAGCGGCGACAGCAGTGTGGTCGCGGCGACCACCCCGAGCGCGAACAGCGCCAGCGCGCCGTAGCCGAGCCAGCCGAGCACGAGCCCCGCGAGCACGGCGCCCACGGCGGCCGACGCGGTCATCGCGGTGTCGCTGACCCCCTGCCGCTTCGGGCGCAGGGCGACGGGCGTGCTCTCGGTGAGGAGGGACGATCCGGCGACGGTCGAGGCGCTCCATCCGAGCCCGAGCAGGACGAGCGCCACGACGACCGCCGCCTGCACGTCGGACCACACGGCGGCGGTGAGCAGCGACGCGGCGAACAGCCCCTGCCCGATCAGCACGGTCTGCACGCGGCCGAGTCGGTCGGCGAGCGCGCCGAACAGCGGCGAGGCCCCGTACATCCCGAGCACGTGCAGCGCGATCGTCGTGCCGACGAGCAACGTGACGTCCGTGGTCGCCGCGCCGTGGCCGATGTGCGCGAGGTGCGACAGGTGCACGGGGGTCATGGCCATGACCGAGGCCATGACGACGTGCGAGGCCGCGGTCGCGAACACCGCGTACCGCGCCGCGATCGGGCGGTCGACCTCGGCCGCCACCGGCCCGGCCGAGACGGCGGCCCGCGCGATGCGCTGCGCGACGCGCAGCGGATCGGGCCGCAGGGCCACCAGGTACAGGATGAGCGCCGCGAGCTGCGCGACGATCGAGAACAGGTACGCCCCGGTGAGCCGCGGCATGCCCACCACCTCGCCGAGCATCTCCCCCGGCGTCAGCATCAGCGGCCCGAGGACGCCGCCGACCGTCGTGGCCCACACGACCGTGCCGAGGTCCCGGCCGCGACGGGCCGGCGCGGCGAGGTCGGTGGCGGCGAACCGCGACTGGAGGTTGCCGGCGTTGCCCGCGCCGATCAGGACCACGCCGACCAGCAGCAGCGGGAAGATCCGCATCGCCGCGGCCGCGATCACGGTCGCGATGCCGATCAGGGCGAACACGTTGCCGAGCGTCAGGGCGAAGCGGCGACCGCGCGCGCCCGCGAGCCGGGCGAGCGGGATGGCGCACAGCGCCGCGCCGAGCGTGACCGACGCGGTCGCGAAGCCCGAGAACGACTCGTCGCCGGACAGGTCGGCCGCGAGCAGCGCGCCCAGCGAGATCGTGGCGCCGAACGCGACGCCGCCGAGCACCTGCCCGGCGGCGAGGACGCGCACGGTGCGCGCCTGGATCCCGGCGACCTCGTCGGTCGTCAGCTCCTCGGTGTCGGCGCGCTCGACCACCGTCAGGAGGCCAGGGCGTCGCGGGCGGTGTTGCGGAGCACGCCGAGGCCGGGGATCTCGACCTCGATCGTGTCGCCCGACTGGAACGGCCCGACGCCCGCCGGCGTGCCGGTCAGCAGCACGTCGCCGGGCAGCAGCGTGAACGCCGCCGACGCGTACTCGATCAGGAACGGGATGTCGAAGATCATGTCGGTGAACGGCGCGCGCTGCCTCTCCTCGCCGTTGAGGCGCGTGATGACCTCGCCCTGCGTGTAGTCGAAGTCGGTCTCGATCGCCGGCCCGAGCGGGCAGAACGTGTCGAAGCCCTTGGCGCGCGCCCACTGCCCGTCCGGCTTCTGCAGGTCGCGGGCCGTGACGTCGTTGGCGATCGTGTACCCGAACACATAGTCGAGCGCGTCCGCGGCCTTGACGTTCTTGGCGATCCGGCCGATCACGACGGCGAGCTCGCCCTCCCACTGCGTGTCCTGCGTCTGCACCGGGCGCACGATCGCGTCGCCCGGGCCGATCACCGAGGTGTTCGGCTTGAAGAACAGCATCGGCTGCTTCGGCACCTCGTTGCCGAGCTCGGCGGCGTGGTCGCGGTAGTTGCGGCCGACGCACACGACCTTCGAGCGCGGGATGACCGGCGCGAGCAGTGCGGCGTCGCCCAGCGGCACGCGCTCGCCGGTCGTCTCGTACCCCGCGAACATCGGATCGCCCGCCAGGACGACGAGCTCGGTGCCGTCCAGGATGCCGAAGCGGATGGTGTCGTTGTGGCTGAACCGCGCGATCTTCACCGCTTCAGCCTAGCCACGGGTCTCAGGCGTCGAGGCGGTAGAGCCAGCCCTTCGTGTCCTCGCGGCGGCCGTACTGGATGTCCGTGAGCTCCTGGCGCAGCGACAGCGCGAGCTCGCCGACCGGCTGCTCGTCCTCGAAGCCCTCGCCCTTCAGCAGGCCGATCGGGGTGATGACGGCCGCCGTGCCGCACGCGAACACCTCGGTGATGTCGCCCGAGGCCACGCCGTCGCGCCACTCGGCGAGCGACACGGGGCGCTGCTCGACCGTCAGGCCGCGGTCACGCGCCAGCTCGAGGATCGAATTGCGGGTGATGCCGTCGAGGATGCTGTCCGAGGCGGGCGTCACGAGCGTGCCGTCCTTCTTCACGAACAGGATGTTCATGCCGCCGAGCTCCTCGATGTTGCCGTCGGAGTCGAGGAACACCACCTGGTCGCAGCCCTGACCGTAGGCCTCGGCCTGCGGCAGCAGGCTGGCGGCGTAGTTGCCGCCCGTCTTGGCCGCGCCGGTGCCGCCCTTGGCGGCGCGCTGGTACTTCTCCGACAGCCAGATCTTCACGGGCTTCACGCCACCCGGGAAGTACGAGCCCGCCGGGCTGGCGATCACGTAGTACGCGACCTTGTGCGCCGGGCGCACGCCCAGGAACGCCTCCTTCGCGAACATGAAGGGCCGCAGGTACAGGCTCTGGTCCTCGCCCGACGGCACCCACGCGCCGTCGACCGCGATCAGCTCGCGAAGCGACTGCAGGAAGTGCTCGACCGGCAGCTCGGGCAGCGCCAGGCGGCGCGCGCTGCGCTGCAGCCGGAGCGCGTTCTGGTCGGGCCGGAAGGTGTAGATGCCGCCGTCGGCGTGGCGGTACGCCTTGATGCCCTCGAAGATCTCCTGCCCGTAGTGCAGGACGGCCGCGGCCGGATCCAGGCTGATGGGCCCGTACGGCTGCACGCGCGGGCGGTGCCACCCGCCCTTGGCCGACCAGCAGATGTCGACCATGTGATCCGTGAAGTGCGTGCCGAAGCCGGGATCCTTCAGGATCTCCTCGCGCTGGGCCGAGGACTTCGCGGCCAGGTTCTTCGTGACCGCGAACTCGAGCGGCGCGACGCCGGCGTCGGTCTGAGCGGTGGTCGTGGTGGTGTCGGTCATCACTGGTCCTGTCTCCGGGGCTCGGCCCCAGGTTACGCCCGCAGCCGGGCGGCGATGGCGTCGCCGATCTGCGTCGTCGTGCGTGGCGAGCCGTCTCGCTCGCTGATGTCGTCTTCGATCGCGCGCGTGACGCGATCCGCCTCGTCGCGAAGCCCGAGGTGGTCGAGCAGCAGGGCGATGGATCCGATGGCGGCCGTGGGGTCCGCCTTGCCCGTGCCGGCGATGTCCGGCGCCGAGCCGTGGACGGGCTCGAACATCGACGGGAACGCGCCGCTCGGGTTGATGTTCCCCGACGCGGCGAGGCCGATTCCGCCGGTGACGGCGCCGGCCAGGTCGGTGAGGATGTCGCCGAAGAGGTTGTCGGTGACGATGACGTCGAAGCGCCCGGGGTTCGTGACCAGGAAGATGGTGGCCGCGTCGACGTGCAGATAGTCTACGGCGACCTCGGGATGGCCAATCGCCACCTCCTGGACCGTGCGCTGCCACAGCGAGCCGGCGTTCACGAGCACGTTCGTCTTGTGCACGAGCGTCAGCCTCTTGGAGCGGCGCTCCGCGAGCTCGAACGCGTAGCGCACCACGCGCTCGACGCCGTACGCCGTGTTGACGCTGGTCTCGTTCGCGACCTCGTGCGGGGTGCCCTTGCGGATCGACCCGCCGTTGCCGACGTAGGGTCCCTCCGTGCCCTCGCGCACCACGACGAAGTCGATGTCGCCGGGGTCGGCGAGGGGCCCCGGCTGACCGGGGTAGAGCTTCGAGGGGCGCAGGTTCACGTAGTGGTCGAGCTCGAAGCGAAGCTTCAGCAGCAGCCCCCGCTCGATGTTCGCGTCCTTCAGGCGCGGGTCGCCGGGGACGCCGCCCACCGCGCCGAGCAGGATGGCGTCGTGGGCCTTGATCGCGTCGAGGTCCTCGTCGGTCAGGGTGTCGCCGGTCTCGAGGTACCGGCCGGCGCCGAGCGAGAACCGGGTCTTCTCGAACGAGACGCCGGATCCGGCGGTGACGGCGTCGAGCGCCTTCTCGGCCTCGGCGACGACCTCGGGACCGATCCCGTCGCCGGGGATGACGGCCAGCTTCACGACACGCGACATTGCTCTCCTTCTGGATCCGCCGCGGCCGGCGCGGTCAGGGTCGCGCGGCTCCTCGGCGTCCTCCCAGCGTAATGGCGGCGATGACCCCGCTCAGCACGACCAGGGCCGCGCCGATCAGCGACGTCACCGCGACGCCGCCGTCGAACGCGTCCGCCGCGGCCGCCCGCAGCGCGCCGCCGACCTCTCCCCCGAGCTCGTCGGCGGCGTTCATCGCTCCGGCGAGCGTCTCGCGCGCGTGCGCGGCGAGCCCATCCGGGACCCCGGCGGGCACGACGAGGCTCGACCGGTACCCGGCGGTGAGGATGCCGCCCAGGATCGAGGTGCCGAGCACGGCGCCCAGCTCGTACGCCGTCTCGGACACGGCGCTGGCCGCCCCGGCCTTCGCGGCGGGCGCGTTGGCGAGGATGAGCTCGCCCGACACGGTCTCGGTGGCGCCGATGCCCGCGCCGAGCAGCGCGAACGCGACCACGATGAGCCACAGGTCGTGCGCGCCCGCGAGCGCGACGATCAGGTACCCGGCCAGTGCGAGCATCAGGCTCGCGGGCACGACGATCGACGCCGGATGCCGGCGCGCGATCGGCGTCACCGCGAGACCGCCCAGGATCGACAGCGCCATGCCCGGCACGAGCGCGAAGCCGGCGGCCATGGGACTCAGGCCCACGATCAGCTGCAGGTGCTGCGACGCGAAGTACAGGAAGCCGACCAGCGCGATCACGCTGCACAGGTTGACCAGCAGCGAGCCCGAGAACGCCGGGCGGTGGAACAGGGTCAGGTCGAGCATGGGCGCGTCCATCGCCCGCTGGCGCCGCACGAACAGCCACGCGAACAGCGCGCCGACCGCGATGGGCGCGGCGCCGATCGCGCCGTGGACCGCGACCTCCTTGATGCCGTACGCGATGGGCGCGAGCGCGAGCATCGACAGCACGATGCTCGCGCCGTCGACGGGGCCCGGATGCGGATCGCGGCTCTCGCGCACGAACACCGGCGCGAGCACCAGGAGCAGGACGAGCACGGGGACGGCGAGCAGGAACACGCTCTGCCACGGCAGGTGCTCGATCAGGAAGCCGCCGACGATCGGGCCGAGCGCGGCCCCGGCCGAGAACATGCCCGCCCAGATCGCGACGGCGATCCGGCGCTGGTCGCGGTCGGGGAAGATGTCGCGCAGCAGCGACATGGTCGACGGCATGAGCGACGCGCCGAACAGGCCCATGGCGGCGCGCGCGGCGATCAGCCATCCGGCGGTCGGCGCGAACACGGCGAGGACCGACACGACCGTGAAGCCCACCGCGCCGAACAGCAGCATGCGCCGCCGTCCGAGCCGGTCGCCGAGCGATCCCATCGTGACCAGGAGGCCCGCGAGCACCAGCGAGTAGGCGTCGATGATCCAGAGCTGCTCGGCGCTGGACGGCTCGAGATCGCGCGCCATCGCGGGCAGCGCGAAGTTCAGGATCGTGTTGTCGACCGACACCAGCAGCACGGGGAGCATGAGCACCGCCAGCGCGACCCACCCGCGCCAGTCCGCTCGCTGAGCCGTGCCTGTCGACGTCGTCGCCGTGATGGTCATGCGATCCGCTCCTCGCGCTTTCTATACCGTCCAGATGGTACAGTAATGGCGCACGCTGAGCACCGACTGGGCATGAGAGGGTGGACCGCATGAGCCGTCCCCCGCACGCCCGCGAGAAGGTGCTCGACGCCTTCGAGCGCCTGCTGATCACCGAGGGCGAGCGCGCGGCGACGCTCGAGAGCGTGGCGCGCGAGGCCGGGGTCTCGAAGGGCGGCCTGCTCTACCACTTCGGGTCGCGAGAGGCGCTCGAGGAGGGCATGTACGCGCGGCTCCGCATGCTCGCGGCCGAGGACGTCGAGGCGGTGCGCACGGCGCCCGAGGGACCGATCTCGTACTTCCTGTCGACGTCGGGCGACGTGGGGCTGCCCCTCGACCGCGCGATCACGGCGGTCGGCCGCCTCGCGCACGGCGGCAACGCCGCCGCGGCCGCCGAGCTGGCGGCCGTGCGCGCGAGCTGGGGCGAGGCGCTGCGCCCGCACGTGCGCGACGACGCGGCACTCGACCTCGTGATGCTCGTGAGCGACGGGATCTACGTCAACTCGGCGCTCATGAACGACCTGCCGGGCCCCGTGCCGCGCGGCGAGGCGCTCGCGGCGCTCATCCGGCTCGTCGAGACCGCCGCGCGCGACTGACGCGCGCGGCGGCCCGCGGAGGTCAGTCCTCCGTGATCTCGATCTGCGTGATCAGCGTCGCCTCGATGTCGCGGCCGATCTCGTCGAGCACCTCGTCGGGCACGCGCTGGTCGACCGTCACGATGCTGAGCGCGAGGCCGGCCTGCTCGCGGGCGACCTGCATGCCCTCGATGTTGATGCCGGCGGCGCCGAACTTCTCGCCGTAGATCGCGACGATGCCCGGGCGGTCGCGGTAGATCAGCACCACGTGGTGCTTCTCGATCGGCACCTCGATCTCGTAGTTGTTGATCGCGACGATCTTCTGCACCATGCGGGTGCCGGCGAGCGTGCCCGCGACGCTGAGGAGCGTGCCGTCCGAGAGCGTGCCGCGCAGGATCGTGACGTTGCGGTACTCGGGGCTCTCCTCCTCGACGATCATCCGGGTCTCGATCCCGCGCTGCTCGGCGAACAGGGGTGCGTTGACGTACGAGACGGTCTCGCTGACGACGTTGGTCAGGATGCCCTTGAGCGCCGCCAGGCGGTAGACGCTCACGTCGTAGGCGGCGAGCTCGCCGCGCACCTCGATGTCGAGGCTCGTGAGGGCCGACTTGGCGAGGCCCGCGAACACCTGTCCGAGCTTCTCGACGAGCGCGATGCCGGGGCGCACGAAGGGGTCGATCACGCCGCCCGCGACGTTGACCGCGTCGGGCACGAGGTCGCCCTCGAGCGCGAGCTTGACCGACTTGGCGACCGAGACGCCGGCCTTCTCCTGCGCCTCGTCGGTCGAGGCGCCGAGGTGCGGCGTCGCGACGACGTTCGGCAGGCCGGTGAGGCGGGTGTCCGCGGGCGGCTCGCTCGAGAACACATCGAGGCCGGCACCGGCGATCTCGCCGTCCTTCAGCGCCTGCTCGAGCGCGGCCTCGTCGATCAGGCCGCCGCGCGCGACGTTGATCACGTACGCGGTCGGCTTCATCTTCTTCAGCTGCGCCGTGGAGATCATGCCCGTCGTCTCGGGCGTCTTCGGCATGTGGATCGTGAGGAAGTCCGACTGCTCGAGCACCTCGTCGAGCGAGCCGAGCTCGACGCCCAGCTGCTGCGCGCGCTGCGGCGTGACGTAGGGGTCGTAGGCCATGACGCGCATCCCGAACGCCTGCATGCGCGCCGCGACGAGCGCGCCGATGCGGCCGAGGCCCACCACGCCGAGGGTCTTCTCGTACAGCTCGGTGCCGGTGTACTTGCTGCGCTTCCACTCGCCGCCCGCGAGCGCCGTCGCCGCCGGCGGGATGTGACGCGCGAGGCTCAGGATGTGGCCGCACGTCAGCTCGGCGGCCGAGATGATGTTGGAGGTCGGCGCGTTGACGACCATCACGCCCGCCGTCGTCGCGGCCTTGATGTCGACGTTGTCGAGGCCCACGCCCGCGCGGGCGATCACCTTGAGCTGCGGGGCGCGGCCGATCGCCTCCTCGTCCATCTTCGTGGCCGAGCGGATCAGCACCGCGTTCGCCTCGGCGAGCGCCTCGAACAGCGCCGGCCGGTCGGTGCCGTCCACCGTGCGGATGTCGAAGTCGGGACCGAGCGCCTCGATCGTTGCGGGAGAGAGTTCTTCGGCGATGAGGACGACGGGCTTCGGCACGGGGTCTGGATCCTTCGGTGCGTGCGCGTGGGGCCGCGCGAGTGGGGATGGGCGGTTCGGGTCGGTCCGTTCACACCACGCCGCGGCCGGCCTGCGGGCCCGCCGGGGGCGCGATCGTGCCCCACAACTCTATCGGAGCGGCGCGCGGGCCCAGGACGGCGCCGGGCCCGCCCGCGGTCAGCCGACCGGCAGGACGACCGTCGTGTACGCGATCACGTCGAGCCAGAACACCGCCACCAGCGCGAGCCCCGCGAGCAGCAGGAGCGCGAGCACGGTGAGGCCGCGGCGCCGGCCCAGGCCGAGGGCGAGGCCGAACAGCAGGATCGGCAGGACGATCGCCAGGATCCACACGGTCCAGCCCATCGGCGTGAGCGAGAGACCGGCGACCTCGGCGGCCTGGATCCAGCCGACCAGGTAGCTGACGGCGCTCCACACGGCATACGCGAACAGGAGCGCGAACGCCCCGGCGATCGCGGCGACGGCCCACGTGGGAGCCGTGCGGGCGGCGGTCGTGCGGCTCATCGTCCCATCGCTCCCATCATCACGAACGGCCACGGCACGAGCACCAGCACGCCGACCGCGAGCGCCGCGAACCGGCGCCACTGCGGGCCTCCTCGGGTGAGGACCACGGCCGCGACGAACCAGATGGCCGGGGCGAGCATGCCGAGCCACATGGCGCCCTGCAGCATCACGTCGGCCACCGCGCCGGTGTCGGCCTGCACGCGGTCGCGCAGCCGGAAGCCGCCGAGGGCCCAGCCGACCATGTAGAGCGCGAAGACGCCGCCCAGCACGCCGTATGCCACGAGCGCGGCGCTGCCGAGGGACGGCGCTTCGTCCGACGGGGTGGCCTTCGGCGCGGCGGCGGCCGCGGGCTCGGCTGTCGCCCGCGGCACATCCGGTGCAGAACGGGCGGCGCGGTCCGCGCGCGCGTCGAGCGTGGGGTCGTCGTCGCCCTCCCAGGAGAGCGCGTCGTCGTCGCCGGACGTCATGCCGCCAGACTATCGATCGGCGTCGGCGGCCTCGTCATCGCGATGACGGGCGTCCGCGAACGCGGCCGCGAGCGCCGCGCGCACGGCGCTCACCGCGGGCACGTCGCGCGAGGACGAGCGGAAGGCCAGGAATACCTCGCGGTGCGCCGCGGAGGGCAGGGAGATCCGCCGCACGGGTGCGTCGTCCCCGTCGAACGCGAGCCCGGGCACGAACCCCACGGCGCGTCCCGAAGCGATGAGCCGCACGTGCGCCACGAGGTCGGCGGCCTCGAACCGCACGTCCGGCTCGAAGCCCGCGGCGCGGCACTGCTCCAGCACCCAGGCCCGCGCCTGCGTGCCCTCGGGCTCGACCACCCACGCGGACTCGCGCGCGTCCGCGAGCGAGCGGATGGCGCTGTCCTGCGCGACGACGAGGTCGATCGGATCGCGCCCCAGCAGCGTGCGCTCCAGCCCCGGGCGGTGCGGGCGCGTGCGGCCGACGTACTGCTCGGCCACCACGACGTCCAGCGAGCCGGCCTCGAGCTCGAACAGCCCCTGCTCGGGCGGCAGCAGGACCATCTCGACGCGCACGTGCGGATGCTCGGCCTCGATCCGCGCGAGCGCGGGCGGCACGAGCGCCATCGCCGCGGTCTGCATCGCCGCGACCCGGACCGTGCTCGGCCCCGGTGCCGTGAGCTCGAGCGCACCCCGGGCCTCCTCCTCCAGGGCCAGCACCCGGGCGGCGTGCGCGGCCACGGTCTCCCCCGCCGGCGTGAGGCGGACGCGCCGGCCGTCGGCGCGCAGAAGCGGCGTCCCGATCTCGCTCTCGAGCTTCGCCAGCTGCTGCGAGACGGTCGACGCGCTGTAGTTCAGCGCCGAGGCGACGGCGGCGATCGTGCCGCGCAGCTGCAGCTCCCGCAGCAGTCGCAGGCGGTGGCTGCTCCAGGTCCCGATCACCATTCGATGCTATCGAACGGAATCCGTCGCATCCATCCGCTTTTCCCGAACGGTCCTCGCGCCGCACACTGAAGGGATCCATACCCCCGAAAGGCAGTTCAGATGAGCTCCTCCCTCGCCTCGCCGCCCGTCTACAGCGGCGGCGACATCGACGGCGCACTCGCCGAGCAGGCCGTCGCGCAGGTCCGCACCTGGCTCGCCGCCGCCCGCGACGAGAAGACCGACGCGGCCGCCCGCAACCTGGCCGGCGTCCTGCGCGACCCGCACGGCCTCGAGTTCGCCGTCGGCTTCGTCGACGGCGTCGTCCGCCCCGAGGACCTCAAGGTCGCGGCGCGCAACCTGCAGCGCCTCACGCCCGTCATCCCGACCTTCCTTCCCGCTCCGCTGCGGGGCCTGATCGCGCTCGGCGGGTTCGCGGCGCCCATCGCGCCCGGCATCGTGGTGCCGATCGCCCGCACCGTGCTGCGCCGGATGGTGCGCCACCTGATCGTGGACGCGCGCGACGAGCGCCTCGGGTCGGCGCTCAGGGCCATCCGCACCGAGGGCGTGCGGCTCAACGTGAACCTGCTCGGCGAGGCCATCCTGGGCGCGCGCGAGGCCGAGAAGCGCCTCGCCGGCACGCGTCGCCTGATCGAGCGCGACGACGTCGACTACGTGTCGATCAAGGTCTCCTCGACGGTCGCGCCGCACAGCCCGTGGGCCTTCGACGACGCCGTCGCCCATGCCGTCGACGCGCTCCTGCCGCTGTACGAGACGGCCCAGCGCAACGGCACGTTCATCAACCTCGACATGGAGGAGTACAAGGACCTCGACCTCACGATCGCGGTCTTCAAGACGATCCTCGAGCGCGAGCGGTTCCGCGGCGTCGAGGCCGGCATCGTGCTGCAGGCCTACCTGCCCGACGCCCTCGCCGCCATGATCGACCTGCAGGAGTGGGCCGCCGCACGCGTGTCCGCCGGCGGTGCGCCGATCAAGGTGCGCGTCGTGAAGGGCGCCAACCTGCCCATGGAGCAGGTGGACGCCGAGACGCACGGCTGGCCGCTCGCGACGTGGCAGAGCAAGGCCCACTCCGACGCGTCGTACAAGGCCGTGCTGGACTACGCGCTGACTCCCGAGCGCACGCGCAACGTGCGCCTCGGCATCGCGGGCCACAACCTGTTCGACGTGGCGCTCGCCAAGCTGCTCGCCGAGCAGCGGGGCGTCGACCTGCGCGACGGGTCGATCGAGATCGAGATGCTGCTGGGCATGGCGACCGCGCAGGCGGCGGTGGTCCGCCGCGACGTGGGCTCGCTGCTGCTCTACACGCCGGTCGTGCACCCCGACGAGTTCGACGTCGCGATCGCGTACCTGATCCGCCGGCTCGAGGAGGGCGCGAGCTCCGACAACTTCATGTCGGCCGTGTTCGACCTCGACAGCGACCCCGCGCTGTTCGAGCGCGAGCGCAACCGCTTCCTGCTCTCGATCGCGATGATGCCCGACGAAGTGCCGGGACCGAACCGCGTGCAGGACCGCACGGCCCCGGTCGTCCCGGCCGAAGGCCCGGGCCAGGGCTTCGTCAACGCGCCGGACAGCGACCCCGCGATCGCGGCCAACCGCGCGTGGGCGGACGGCATCCGCTCGCGCATGGCCTCGTCGACGCTCGGTGTCGACACGCTGAAGGCCCACACCCTCGCGACCGAGGACGAGCTCGAGGCGACCGTCGCGGGCGCGGCGTCTGCGGCCGAGGGCTGGAGCGCCCTGGGCGCCCGGGCCCGCGCCGAGATCCTCTACCGCGTGGGCGACGCGCTCGAGGCCCATCGCGCCGAGCTGCTCGAGGTCATGGGCTCGGAGGCCGGCAAGGTCATCGAGCAGGGCGACCCGGAGGTCTCGGAGGCGATCGACTTCGCGCGCTACTACGCCGAGCAGGCACTCGCCCTCGACGAGGTCGACGGCGCCCGCTTCGAGCCGGTGCGCCTGACCGTCGTGACGCCGCCGTGGAACTTCCCGGTCGCGATCCCCGCCGGCTCGACGCTCGCCGCCCTGGCGGCCGGCTCGGCGGTCATCCTGAAGCCGGCGCCGCAGGCCGCCCGCTCGGGCGCCGTCCTGGCGGACATCCTGTGGGAGGCCGGCGTCCCGCGCGACGTGCTGCGCCTGGCGCAGGTCGAGGAAGGCTCGCTGGGCCGCCGCCTCGTGGCCCACCCGCGAGTCGACCGGGTCATCCTGACCGGCGCGTACGAGACGGCCGAGCTGTTCCGCTCGTTCCGCCCCGACCTGCCGCTGCTCGCCGAGACGAGCGGCAAGAACGCGATCATCGTGACGCCCAGCGCCGATCTGGACCTCGCCGCCAAGGACGTCGCGTACTCGGCATTCGGACACGCCGGTCAGAAGTGCTCGGCCGCGTCGCTGGTCGTGCTGGTCGGCTCGGTCGCGAAGTCCGAGCGCTTCCGCCGTCAGCTGCTGGACGCGGTCGACGGCTACGACGTGGGCCTGCCGTGGCAGGCACCGTCGCGCATCGGCCCGCTCATCTCGCCTGCCGAGGGCAAGCTGCACCGCGCCCTGACCCGCCTCGAGCCGGGCCAGCGCTGGGTCGTCGAGCCCGAGCAGCTGGACGACGAGGGCCGGCTGTGGCGCCCGGGCATCCGCGAGGGCGTGAAGCCCGGCAGCGAGTTCCACATGACCGAGTACTTCGGCCCCGTGCTCGGGATCATGACCGCCGAGACGCTGGACGAGGCGATCGACATCGTGAACGCGGTCGACTACGGGCTCACGTCGGGCCTGCACTCGCTCGACGCCGAGGAGGTCGGGCGCTGGCTCGAGCGCATCCAGGCCGGCAACGTGTACGTCAACCGCGCCACGACCGGCGCCATCGTCGAGCGTCAGCCGTTCGGCGGGTGGAAGCGCTCGGCGATCGGCGCGGGCACCAAGGCCGGCGGCCCGAGCTACCTGTTCGGCCTCGGCACGTTCTCGGACGCGCCGGTGCGCGCGGGCGGCGAGCTGGACGCCGACGGCCGCGGCGTGATCGCGGCGGTTGGCGGCGCCCTCGCCGAGGACGAGCGGGCCTGGCTGACCGACGCCCTGCGCACGGACGCCGTCGCGTGGCGCGAGGAGTTCGGCGCGGCGGTCGACGTGCAGGGCCTGCAGTTCGAGCAGAACGTGCTGCGCTACGCGCCGGTCCCGGTGACCGTGCGCGTCGAGGGCGGCCGCGCGGCCGAGCTCGTGCGCGTCGTCGCGGGCGGCATCCGCACGGGCGCCGCGATCACGGTGAGCACGTCTGAGCCGCTCCCCCGCGCGGTGTCGTCGTGGCTCGCGGCCGAGGGCGTCGACGTGTCGGTGGAGGCCGCCGCGTCCTGGGCGGCGCGCGCCGCCGAGCTCGCCGTCACCGGCGGACGCATCCGCCTGATCGGCGGCTCGACCGCCGCGGTGATCGAGGCCACGAACGGCGCGCCTGGCGTGGCGGTCTACGACGGCCCGGTCGTGTCGGCCGGTCGCGTGGAGCTGCTGCCGTTCCTGCACGAGCAGGCGGTCTCGATCTCGGCGCACCGCTTCGGCAACCCGCGCCGCTACGAGGTGCCGGTGCTCGCGGGCCGCTGATCCGACGCACCCCGAGGGGCCGGCCGCCGCAGGGCGCCGGCCCCTCGGTCGTACGGGTCGACGCTCGTTCCGAAAACCGGACGGGTGTGACTGCTGGGGCGCGCGTGACCGCATCCGGCACACCGGCCCCATCCATCCGGCATCCGGGACGGACGACGCCGCTCACGGGCCGGATGTGACGGACGTCACCCCCTGAGACGGATGAGGCCGCCCGCGGCTGGACCAGCCTGTGGGCGGCCCCGACGAGTCCGGATGAGGACGGATCAGTCCTCGACCTTGCGCTTGCGCCAGCGGATGCCCGCGTTGATGAGACCGTCCAGGTCGCCGTCGAAGACGGCCGCCGGGTTGCCGACCTCGAAGCCGGTGCGCAGGTCCTTGACGAGCTGCTGGCCGTAGAGGAAGTACGAGCGCATCTGGTCGCCCCAGCTCGCCGTGATGGTGCCCGCGAGCTCCTTCTTCTTCGCGGCCTCCTCCTCCTTCTGCAGCAGCAGGAGTCGCGTCTGCAGGACGCGCATGGCGGCCGCGCGGTTCTGGATCTGCGACTTCTCGTTCTGCATCGACACGACGATGCCGGTCGGGAGGTGCGTCAGTCGCACGGCCGAGTCGGTGGTGTTGACCGACTGGCCGCCCGGGCCGGACGAGCGGAAGACGTCGACGCGCAGGTCGCTCTCGGGGATCTCGACCTCCTGCGCCTCCTCCATCACGGGGATGACCTCGACCGCGGCGAAGCTGGTCTGGCGCTTGTCGGCCGAGCCGAACGGGCTGATGCGCGCGAGGCGGTGCGTGCCCGCCTCGACCGACAGGATGCCGTAGGCGTACGGGGCGTCGACCTCGAACGTGGTCGACTTGATGCCGGCGCCCTCGGCGTAGGAGGTGTCGAGCACCTTCACGGGGTACTTGTGGCGCTCGGCCCAGCGCAGGTACATGCGCATGAGCATCTCGGCGAAGTCGGTCGCGTCGTCGCCGCCCGCGCCGGACCGGATCGTCACGACCGCGCCGCGGTCGTCGTACTCGCCGTCGAGCAGCGTCTGGACCTCGAGGTCGCCGATGACCTTCTCGAGATCCGTGATCTCCTTCTTCGCCTCGGCGACCGAGTCCTCGTCGCCCATCTCGTTCGCGAGCTCGACGAGCACCTCGAGGTCGTCGAGGCGGCGTCCGACGCTCTCGACGCGCGCGAGGGCGGACTGGGCGTGGCTGAGGGCGCTTGTCACCTTCTGGGCGTTGGCGGTGTCGTCCCACAGGCCGGGGGCCGCCGCCTCCTCCTCGAGCCGCGCGATCTGGGCGCGCAGCCCGTCGACGTCGACCACCTCTCGGATGTTCGCGAACGTGGTGCGCAGCGCCTGGATCTCGGCGGAAGGATCGTAATCAAGCATGACGCCCCAGCCTATCGCGGCGCGGCCGTGTGCCGCGCGGGACCGGGGCGCTGGCCGGCCCCGTGCGAGACGGGAGTAGCGTGGCAGGAGATGACCAGCGCACCCGATCCCCGGCGCGGCGCGGCCGCGGAGGCCATCCGCCGCTACGCCCCGATGATCTACGGGCCCACGGCGCTGTACTCGGTCGGCCAGGGCGCCATCCTGCCTCTGCTGCCGATCATCGCGAGGGAGCTGGGCGCCGACCTCGCGACCGCGGCGCTCGTGACCGCGATGCTCGTGGTCGGGCAGCTGGTCGGGAACCTTCCCGCGGGCTGGCTCGTGTCGCGCATCGGCGAGCGGCACACCATGACCCTGGCTGCGGCGGTGTCGCTGATCGGGATCGCCGGCATGCTGCTGTCTGGTCACCTCGGCGTGCTGATGCTGTCGGTGCTGCTCATCGGCGTCTGCGCCTCGGCGTTCGCGCTCGCGCGGCACACGTTCATGACCACGCGCGTGCCGCTCGCCTACCGCGCCCGCTCCCTGTCGCTGCTCGGCGGCTCGTTCCGCCTGGGCGCGTTCACCGGGCCGTTCGTGGCGGCCGGCCTGCTCGGCATCTTCGAGAACGAGGAGGCGAGCATCTGGTTCTTCGGCGCCTGCCTGGTCGTGGTGGGTCTGCTGGTGACGTTCGGGCCGGATCCGGAGCAGGCGGCGGATCGCGCGGCGCGCGCCGCCGAGACGCGGCCGAGCGAGGAGGAGGACCCCGAGGCGCTGGAGGCCGAGGACACCGGCGAGGCCGTGACCGGCTCCATCCCGACGGCCGAGCGGATCGGCGTGTTCCGCACGATGGCGCGCCACCGGCGGGTCCTCTCGCGCCTGGGCCTCGCGGCCGCGTCGCTGTCGGCCGTGCGGGCCTCCCGTCCCGCCGTGCTGCCGCTGTGGGGCGTGTCGATCGGGCTGGACTCGTCGACCATCGCGCTGGTCGTCGGCATCTCGGGCGCGCTCGACTTCGCGCTGTTCTACGCCAGCGGCCAGGTGATGGACCGCTTCGGCCGGCTCTGGGCGGCCGTGCCCGCGCTGATCCTGATGGGCGGGGCCCTGTTCGCGCTGTCGTTCACGCACGAGCTCGACGCCGCGACGATGTGGTTCGGCGTCTTCGCGACGGTGATCGGCGTCGGCAACGGCCTGTCGAGCGGCATCCTGCTGACCCTCGGCTCCGACATCGCGCCGAAGACCGATCCGGCGCCGTTCCTCGGCGCGTGGCGCACGATCACCGACGCGGGCGGCGCGCTCAGCCCGCTGCTGGTGTCGGGCCTGACCGCCGTCGCCTCGATCTCGGTGGCCGCCGGCGGCATCGGCGCGATCGGCCTGCTGGGCGCCCTCGCGTTCATCCGCTGGGTGCCGCGCTTCGTGCCCACGCCCGGGCGCGACTGACGGTCCGCAGCCGCCCCTCCGCCGCCGGCGGTGCGACGGCGGAGGACACCGGCTCAGCGGACGTCGACGAAGACGGGGTTCGTGTAGAGCCAGGTGTCGGCCCAGGGGTCGCCCTCGTTGTCCGGGTGCGTGATCGGACCGGCGGGGTCGATCGCCGCGCCGAGGTAGCCAGTCCCCTGTCGCCGGCCGTCGCTGCCGCGCAGCCGGATGTAGAACGGCTCGGCGGCGCGTCCGAGCGGAAGGCGGAGCTCGAAGGTGCCGCGGCGTCCGCTGGTGTCGATCCGCTCGACGACCTTGGTGTCCGGCGCGCGCCAGGAGTCGCGGTCGGCGACCGCGCCCGTCACCGCGCCGCGGATCACGTCGAGGTGCCCGAGCTGCGGCAGGACGCCCTTTGGGTTCGGTCGGCTGGCGGTGCGGACGGTGATGCGGAGCTCGATCCGCTCGCCCCGCGCGGCGGCGAGGCGCCCGCCCAGCGTGACCCCGGGTCCGCGGTCGCCCTCGGCGACGACGCGGACGTCGAGCGCGTCCACGAGGTGGCCGTGATCGTCCCAGACGCGCCCGCGACGCAGTGCGTCCATGACCTCGAGGTACCCGTGGCGCGCGACGCCGACGTGCGTCCGGCTGAACTCGCCCGGCCAGAAGTCGCTGCCGGGCTGCGGAACGCCGGTGTCGGTCGGGCTCGGCTTCCAGCCGAGGGAGTCGAAGCTCTCGCCGGCGGGCATGTCGCCGTCGCGCCACGTGTCCCAGATCGTGCGGTGGTTGTCGGAGCTGGAGGTGATCGAGAGGCGCCGGGCGCGCCCTCCATTCCGACGCAGATGCCGTCGGCGGCGTCGCGCCAGGCGCGGATCTCGTGCGGCGAGTCGATGCCGAGGCGGGAGGGGTGGTTGGCGAGGACCAGCACGTCGTCGACGAACGACGCGGCCCGCTGCTCGCCGAGCCACTGCAGCGCCGCGACGGCGCGCGCCTCGTTCTCGGGCAGGTCGGCGGCCCAGCCGTTGAGCTTTCCGTCCCAGCGACGCTGGAACTCGCGCAGCAGCTCGACCTCGTTGCGGCCCGGAGCCACCAGGACCGTGCCGTGCTCGGCGGCCGGGATGTACCACTCCAGGCCCTGGAAGATCAGCTGCCGCGGGTTGCGGGCGCGGGCCGCCATGATCTCGGCGTGCTCGGCGGCGGCGCCCTTGGAGGCGTGGCCGTGGTTGCTGTGCTCGGTGAACGCCATCCAGTCCAGGCCGTGCGCGGCGCCCTTCCGGGCGAGCTGGTCGAAGTCGTACTTGGCGTCGTGGCTGTACCGCGAGTGCACGTGGTGATCTCCCACGAGCCAGGCGAGCTCGGGATCGCCGCGGCGGGCGCTCGCGGCGGCCGCGGGCGCGGCCAGAGGCAGGACGGTGCTCGCGAGCGCGAGGCCGGCGGCCATGCCGACTCCGCGGAGGAACGAGCGGCGGGAGGCGCCCTGCGCGTCGAGGGACGCCTCGGGGATCGCCGGGTCGGCCCAGCGAGGAAGGTGGGTGGGCAGGATGGGGTCGGGCATGGGGGAACTCTCCGGGAGGGTGACGGGCGGAAGGCGCCGGCCGGGGGGGGCGGCCTTGCGACCTTCGCCGATGGGCGTGGCCGCCCGCTGAACGGGCGGGGAACGCGGGGCTTCCTCCGGGCCACGATCACCCGCGACGGCGCCGCTGACCCGCCTCAGTCGAGCGCGTTGCGGCTGGTCGCGGTCGCCTCCAGCGGCACGCCGCCCGGAACGAACGGCGAGAACACCGGCGGATGCCACGCGCCGGCGACCGTGACGCGTGCCGAGGCGCCGTCCGCGGTCCACGCGCCGACCAGCACCGCGTCGCCCGGCGCGACGTCGATCACGGACTGCGCCTGGGTGCGCATCCGGTCGGCGTCCAGCTCGGCGCGCGGCACGCCGCCTTCGAGCGTGAGCGAGAACCCGTCCGCCGCGGCGAGCGCGGCCGCATCGGCGAGCGCGTCGAGCCGCTTCTGCGCGAGATACAGGGACGTGGCGTTCACGCACACCAGGATCAGCGCGATCGCGAGCACGGCGTACCCGAGCGTGAGGGGCAGGATGCTGCCGCTCTCGTCGCCGCGGACGTCGAAGCGCGCCGCCGTCATCCGGCCTCCCAGAAGCGCGACACCTTCTGCACCGCGGTGGCTTCGACCGGGACGACGGCCAGGCGGTCCAGGCCCAGCAGCGGCGGAACCAGCGGCAGCTTGACGGACGCGGTCACCGTGACGAGCACGGTGCCGCCCTGGGCCGGACACGGCCCGGCAGGGCGGCAGCTCACGTCGGCGTCGAAGCTCTGGATGCCGTACTCGCGCGTGACGGATGCGAGCACGGCATCCGGGTCGCCCGCCGCGGGACCGGACGCGATCACGCGGGCGGTGAATCGCGCGGCCGACTCCACTCCCAGCGTCTGGGACTGGATCTGCCCCAGCGCGAGCACGAGGTAGGTCAGCGGCACGAGCATCAGCACGCCGACCGTCAGGAACTCCAGCGCCGCCGAGCCCGCATCGTCCGCGATCAGCCTGCGCAGCCGCCGTGCGGCGTCACGGCAGCGATTCGAGCGGCGCACTGGCCGTCACCTCCATCCCGGCGGGGACTCCGAGGAGTCCGATCAGCGGCAGCGTCGTGCGCACCGTGATCGCGAGCGACGGCACACCCCCGGTCGTGGTGCGCGAGGCCGCGATGTCCTCCGCATACTGCGCGCCGACCGCCCGCTCGATCACGAGCCTCGCCCGCTCGACGCCGTCGCCCGGCATCGCGTCCGCGAGCGCCGCGTGGTGGGCGCCCTCCACCGCGGCATCGTGGACGACGTTGCGCACGTAGATCGCCAGCCCCAGCTGCATCACCCCGAGCGTGAGCAGCGTCAGCAGCCCGCCGACCAGCACGAACTCGGCGGGGCCCGAGCCGCGCTCGGCCTCCCCCGCCACCGCGGAGCCGAGGCCCCGCGCGTGCCGGGTGGCGGGCCGCGCGATCACAGTCCGGACACGCGCGAGATCGCCTGCTCGAACAGCCCCGACAGCGCGGGCCCCGCGAGCGCCCAGATCACCACGACCAAGCCGGCCGTCATGAGGGTGATGAGAACCCAGCCGGGGACGTCGCCGCGCTCGTCGTCGCAGAGGTCTCCCCACGCCGTCCGGGCCCGCACGAGCGCCCGCTCCATCAGTCTCTCCATGTCCGTCTCCTTCATCTCGAACGGCGGCCCGGGTCATCCGATCCCGAGCCGCAGCATGAACACGCCGGGGAACACCGCGAACACGACGCTCAGCGGCAGCAGGCCGAACACCAGAGGCAGGAGCATGAGGATCTCCTTGCGCCCCGCGGTCTCGATCAGCGAGCGCTTGGCGTCCTCGCGGGCGTCCGACGCCTGCGCCTGCAGCGCCTGCGCGAGCGGCGCGCCGCGGTCGAGCGCGGCCACGATGTGCTCCACCGCGCGAGAGAGCGCCGGCACCTGGAGGCGGCGCGACATCGCGGCGAGCGCGTCGGGAAGGCTCGATCCCGTTCCGACGTCGAGCACGACGGCGCGCAGCTCGGCGGTGAGCTCCCCGGAGCCGACGGCTCCGACGCGGCGCAGGCTGTCGAGGATGCCCTCGCCCGCGGCGAGGCACAGCGCCAGGAACTCGAGCACGGTCGGAAGCTCGTCGGCGATGCGGGCGGTGCGCGCCCTCGCCTGGCTCGTGAGCAGCAGGTCGCACAGCAGCACGCCCGCCGCGCCGCCCACGAGCGGCAGCAGGAGGCTCGGACCGCTGAACGACCCGGCGAGCGCGAGCCCGACGACGGCCATGGCGCCGACGGCGAGCCCAGCGACTCCCCAGGCGAGCTGGCGGGCGCGGAACGCGGCCGGATCGACGGGACGCCCCGCCTGCGCCAGCCGGATCATGAGCGTGTCCGATGTGCCCAGGAGCCGCACGGCCCACCGTGCGACGCGATCCGCCACCGCCCGCCAGTCGAAGGCCGCCGTGCCGGGCGCGAGCAGGTTCCACGCCGTGGTTCCCGCCGGATCCGTCACGTCGCGGATGTACGGCGCGATCCGGCGAGAGAGCGAGGGCGCGCCGATGCGCGGGATCAGCACGAGCAGCAGGCAGATGCCCGCTCCCAGAGCGCCGCCGAGGAGCACCGCGAGCGCGGCATCCGTCGCCCACGTCACGCGAACCACCGCCTCGGCTCGGGGAGGCGGCCGATGCGGATCATCACGCGGTACGCGACGAAGGACACCACGGCCCCGCCGACGATCAGCACGACGCCGGCCGGGCTCGAGTACGCCTCGGCGCCCTCGGGACGCAGCGCGAGCAGCGCCAGGATCACCCACGGCGCGACGACGCCGAGCACGGCGGCGCCCTTGGTCCACGACTGACGGGACTCCACCTCGGCCCGCAGCGCGGCATCGGCCCGGACGGAGGCCGACAGCGCCCGGAGCACCGGCACCAGCTCGGTTCCTCCCACCTGCCGCGCCATCCGGACCGTCTCCACGATCCGGTCGGCCATCGGGTCGGCGAGCGCAGCCTTCAGGCGGTCCGCGCTGGAGTCGAAGTGCCCGGAGGCGGTCATGTCGCGCTCGAAGCGCCCGAACGCCGCCCGCAGCGTCGGCGGCGCGGAGACCGCCAGGCTCGAGATCGCATCGGGCAGCGACATCCCCGCCCGCACCGACGCGATGAGGAGATCGCACACGTCCGGCCACAGCGCCCGCCGGGCCCGGATGAGCCGCGAGCGCCGGGCCCGCAGCCACGCGATCGGCGCGGCGGCGCCCGCGGCGAGCGCGAGCAGGGCGAGCGCGGGGACGGCCGTGGCCAGCCAGGCCACCGCCGCGGACAGCAGGGCGCATCCGGCGCACGCCAGCACCACGACCTTCTCGGGCACATGCGAGAGGCCTGCGCCGGCGAGCAGCCGCCCGATCGCACCGGTCCTCGGCGTTCGCCCCTCCGCACGCTCCCGGACGGGCCAGAGCCACGGCGAGACCGTCAGCAGCAGCCCGCCTCCCAGCAGGACGCCCCACAGCACGGTCATCCCCGCACCTCCGCCGGAGCCCGCACCGCCCGCACCTCCGGGACCTCGCCCAGGATGCGGCCGGTCGGCTCGACGATCTCCGCCACCCTGCGCGAGCCGTCGGCGAGCCGCTCGCAGTGCACGACCAGGTCGACGCTCGTCGCCACGGCGTGGAGCACGAACCCGCGGTCGATGTTGCGGCCGGCGAGGAGCGGCAGCGCGGCGAGCCGCCCCAGAGCGTCCACCGCCGAGTTCGCGTGGATGGTCGCCGCGCCGGGCACGCCGGTGTTGAGCGCGAGCAGCAGATCGAGCGCCTCGGCGTCGCGCACCTCGCCGACCACCAGCCGGTCGGGCCGCATGCGCAGCGCCTCCTTCACGAGCCGCCGCAGCGTGATCTCGCCCGTGCCCTCGAGGCTCGGCTGCCGTCCCTGCAGGGCCACGAGGTCGGGGGCGTCGACGCCAAGCTCGAACGTCTCCTCCACCGTGATGATGCGGTGCCCCTCCGGGCTCGCGCCGACGAGGGCACCCAGCAGCGTCGTCTTGCCCGCGTGCGTCGCGCCCGAGACCAGCACGCTGCGGCCGTCGCGCATCGCCTCGCGGAGCAGCTGCGCCGCATCCGGTGTGAGCGATCCGAGCGCGACGAGGCGGTCGAGCGATCGGTGCCCCGCGAGGAACTTCCGGATGTTGACGGCCCAGTGCTTCCGGGCGATCCCGCCGATCACGACGTGCAGGCGGGATCCGTCCGGCAGCGACGCGTCGACGAACGGCTGGCTCAGGTCGACTCGCCGCCCGGTCGCGTGCAGCATCCGCTCCACCAGGTCGCGCACCGACGCGTCCGTCAGCTGCACCGGGACGCGCTCCGACACCCCGCCTCGCGCCACGAAGACCTTGTCGGGCGCGTTGATCCAGAGCTCCTCCACGCCCGGGTCGTCGAGGTACGGCTGCAGCGGCCCGTAGCCGGTGACGGCGGCCAGCACCTCTCGCACCCGCGCGGCCTCGTCGTCGATCGGCGCGGTGCCGCGCGCGAGCGCGACGTCGTTGTGCCGCCGCACCTCCGCCTGCGCGATCCGGGCCACCAGCTCAGGGGAGCGCGCCGGATCGGCCTGCTCGGCCCGGAGCCGGTCGCGCACCCTCTCCACGAGGGCTGACGTGCTGGGGGTCACACGGCCATGATGGCCGCGTGACGCGGATCGGCCGGGAAGTTATCCACAGCGAACCCGAGGGCTGTCCCCCACCGGACCGGACGGGGCCGTCAGTAGACTGGACGGGCTCGCGGGAGTGGTGAAACTGGCAGACACGCAGGATTTAGGTTCCTGTGCCTCCGGGCGTGTGGGTTCAAGTCCCACCTTCCGCACGAACGTCGTTCACAGCACGCTCTTTGAGACAGGACAACGGTGCTTCCTCTCGCTCTCATCCCCTGGCTGGATCCGCAGACGATCATCGACGCGGCCGGCCCCTGGGCCCTGCTGGTCGTGTGCCTCATCGTGTTCTCCGAGACGGGCCTGCTCGTGGGCTTCCTGCTGCCCGGAGACACGCTCCTGATCATCTCGGGCCTGCTCACGCACACGGTCGACGTGTTCGGCGTGAACATCTGGATCACGAGCGGCCTGATCGCTCTCGCCGCCTTCGCGGGCGGAGAGGTCGGCTACCTCATCGGCCACAAGGGCGGCCCGGCGGTGTTCGAGCGCAAGCAGTCGGGCCTGTTCAGCGTCAAGAACGTCGAGCGCACGAACGCGTTCTTCGAGCGGTTCGGCGGCATCACGATCATCCTCGCCCGCTTCGTCCCCATCGTGCGCACGTTCGCGCCGGTGGCCGCCGGCGTCGGGCACATGCCGTGGAAGCGGTACTCGCTCTACAACCTGATCGGCGCGGTGCTGTGGGGCTTCGGCCTCACGATGCTCGGCTACCTGATCGCGTTCATCCCGTTCGTGGGCGAGTTCGTGACCGAGTACATCGACCTGATCCTGATCGTCGCCGTGCTCGGCACCGTGATCGTCACGGCCTGGCACTACTTCGCCGAGCGCCGCAAGGCCCGTCTGGTCGAGTCGGCGCCGCCGGTCGAGGAGCTCGTGCTCGAGCCCGAGGTGTTCCAGCGCGGCGCCGACATCGACGGCGACGGCACGCCGGACATCAAGCTGTAGGCGGCCCGCCCGCTACGACGCCTTCTTCGCGCGCTTGCGCTTGGGCTTCTCCTCGGCGGGCTCGTCGGCCTCGTCCTTCGCCGCGGGCTTCTTCTCGTCGCCCTTTCCTCCGCGCGACGCCCGGGAGCGCTCGACGCTCGCGCGCAGAGCCTCCATCAGGTCGATGACCTCGCCGCCCTCCTCCTCGGCCTCGCCGAAGGTCGCGTCGGTGTCCATCGCGTCGCCCTTCTCGAGCTTGGCCTGGATGAGGGTGCGCAGCTCCTTCTGGTACTCGTCGACGTACTCGTCCGGATCGAAGTCGCTCGAGAAGCTCTCGACGAGGCTGGACGACAGCTCGAGCTCCTTGTCGGAGATCCGCACCGACTCCTCGAGCGACGGGAACGACACCTCGCGCACCTCGTCGGACCACAGCAGCGTCTGCAGCATGAGCACGTCGCCGCGCACCCGCAGCGCGGCGAGGCGCGTCTTCTGGCGCAGCGAGAACCGCACGATCGCCGTGCGGTCGGTCTGCTCGAGCGTGCGCCGCAGCAGCACGTACGCCTTGGGCGACGCGGAGTCGGGCTCGAGGTAGTACGACTTGTCGTACGTGATGGGGTCGACCTGCTCGCTCGGCACGAACTCCACCACGTCGATCTCGCGGCTCCGCTCGGCCGGCAGCGACTTGAGGTCCTCCTCGGTCAGCACCACGGTGCGGTCGCCGTCGTCGTACGCCCGGTCGATGTCGGCGTACGCCACCACCTGCCCGCACACCTCGCACTTGCGCTGATACCGGATGCGCCCGCCGTCGGCGTTGTGCACCTGGTGCAGGCTCACGTCGTGGTCCTCGGTCGCGGCGTACACCTTGACCGGCACGTTGACGAGCCCGAACGTGAGCGCGCCCTTCCAGATGGATCGCATGACACCAGTGAACACCCGTCACACGCGTCACGGCCAGGGGCTTGATATCCGCCCGGATCGCGCACCTACGCTGAGTCCATGGCAGGCGAGCAGACGGTCCGGATCGGCGGCCGCCGCCTGCGCGTCACCAACCTGGACAAGGTGCTGTACCCCGAGACCGGCACCACGAAGGGCGAGGTGATCGAGTACGTCACGCGCATCGCGCCCGTGCTCCTCCCCCACGTCGCGGGGCGTCCCGTCACGCGCAAGCGCTGGGTCGAGGGCGTCGGCACGGCAGAGGATCCGCTGCCGTCGTTCTTCGCGAAGGACCTCGAGCGCGGCGCGCCGGATTGGGTCCCGCGTCAGGCGATCGAGCACTCCACGGGCGCGAAGCACTACCCGCTGATCGACGAGGTCGCCACGCTCGTGTACCTCGCGCAGGTCGCGAGCCTGGAGCTGCACGTGCCGCAGTGGCGCTTCGCGGCCGACGGCTCGCCCGGCCTGCCCGACCGGCTCGTCCTCGATCTCGACCCCGGGCCCGGCGTCGGACTGCCCGAGTGCGCCGAGGTCGCGCGGCTCGCGCGGGCCATCCTGACCGGCATGGGCCTGGATCCGCTCCCCGTCACGAGCGGCAGCAAGGGCATCCACCTGTATGCGCGACTGCCCGGCACGCAGACCAGCGCCCAGGTGTCGGCGGTCGCCAAGGCGCTCGCGCAGGCGCTGGAGGCGGATCATCCGGATCTCGTCGTCAGCTCGATGAGCAAGGCGGTGCGCCCCGGACGCGTGCTGGTCGACTGGAGCCAGAACAACGGCAAGAAGACCACGATCGCCCCGTACTCGCTGCGCGGCCGCGCCCAGCCGTGGGTCGCGGCTCCCCGCACCTGGGAGGAGCTCGACGACCCCGGCCTGCGGCACCTGCTCTTCGACGAGGTGCTCGAGCGCGTCGAGCGGATGGGCGATCCGCTCGCGCCGCTGGACGCGCCGGATCCGCAGGGTGCGCTCGCGCGCTACGTCGCCAAGCGAAACGCGTCGCGCACTCCCGAGCCCATGCCGGGTGACGTCGCGCCGACGACGGCGGGCCTGCCGCGGTTCGTGATCCAGCGGCACGAGGCGCGCCGCCTCCACTTCGACCTGCGGCTCGAGCGCGACGGCGTGCTGGCGAGCTGGGCCGTGCCGAAGGGCGTCCCCGAGAGCACCCAGGGCAACCACCTCGCGGTGCAGACCGAGGACCACCCGCTCGCGTACGCGACCTTCGAGGGCGACATCCCGAAGGGCGAGTACGGCGCCGGGCACATGGACATCTGGGACACCGGGACGTACGAGCTCGAGAAGTGGCGCGACGACGAGGTGATCTTCACGCTCCACGGCCGCCGCGAGTCCGTGCGCCTGGCGCTGATCCGCACGAGCGGCCAGGGCGAGAAGTCCCAGTGGCTGCTGCACCGGATGAAGGACGAGCATCACCCCGTGCTGGTTGAGCGAGCCGAAGGCGAGTCGAAACCCTCCAAGCCTCCCGTGGCGCCACCCCCCACGACCTCGCCCCCGAAGCCGATGCTCGCCGTCAACGGCACGGCGGCGCTCGCCCACGACATGGGCGCGGGCGAGTGGGCCGAGATGAAGTGGGACGGCGTCCGCGCGCTGGGCGTGTGGGACGGCGGCCGTCTGCGCCTGTTCGCGCGCAGCGGCGCCGACATCACCGACCGCTACCCCGAGCTGACCGCACCGGGCGCCGCATCCCTCCACGCGGCGAGCGCCGTGGTCGACGGCGAGATCGTGGCCCTGGACCCGGGTGGCCGCCCGAGCTTCTCGCTGCTGCAGAACCGGATGCACCTCACGAAGGCGGCCGACATCCAGGCCGAGATGCGGCGGACGCCCGCGCGCCTCTACCTGTTCGACGTCCTCGCCGCCGACGGCGAGGACCTCACGCCGCGCCCGCTGCGCGAGCGCCGCGAGGTGCTCGAGCGCATCGCGGCCGGCGCCGGGGCGTCCGTGGACGTGCCTCCGGTCTTCGACGACCTCGACGACGCCCTGGCCATCGCGCGCGAGCACGACCTCGAGGGCGTCGTCGCGAAGGACCCGCGCTCGCCGTACCGGCCCGGCCGGTCCGAGCGCTGGGTCAAGCTGAAGCTGACGCGCACGCAGGAGGTCGTGATCGCCGGCATCCGCCCAGGGAAGGGCGGCCGCGCGGGCGGGATCGGCTCGCTGCTGCTGGGCGTGCCGGATGGCGCCGGCCTGCGCTATGTCGGCAAGGTCGGCACGGGCTTCAGCGAGCGCGCCCTCCGCCAGCTCGGCGCCGCGCTCGAGCCGCTGCGCACCGACGAGAACCCGCTGCACGGCGTCCCGGCCCCGGACGCCCGGGACGCGCTGTGGGTGCGGCCGGAGCTGGTCGGCGAGGTCGAGTTCGGCGAGTGGACCCCCGGCGGCAGCATGCGCCACCCGCGCTGGCGCGGCCTGCGCGCCGACAAGGCCCCGTCGGACGTGGTCCTCGAGTCCTGAGACCGCGTCCCCGCGGCGGCCCGACGGGCTCAGTGGTGGGCGCCGTCACGGTCCTCGTGCCCGACGGCCTCGAGCTGGAAGGTCGAGTGCGCGACGTCGAAGTGGTCGGCGAGGCACCCCTGCAGCGAGGTCAGCAGCGCCGCGGATCCGCCGCGCTCGAGCACCTCCTGCTCGACGACGACGTGGGCCGTGAACACGGGAGCGCCGCGCGTGAGCTGCCACACGTGGACGTCGTGCACGTCGCGGACGCCCGGCGCGCGCAGCAGGTGCGCACGGATCTCGGCCACCTTCGTCCCCTGGGGCGCCGACTCCGCCAGCACCGAGAACACCTCGCGCAGCAGACCGATCGCGCGCGGCACGATGAACGCCGCGATCAGCAGGGACGCGATCGCGTCGGCTCGCGTCCATCCGGTGAGGAGGATGACCAGGGCCGCCGCGATCACCGCGACCGAGCCCGCCATGTCCCCCAGCACCTCGAGGTACGCGCCGCGCACGTTGATGCTGCGCCGCTGCGCGCGGTGCAGCAGCCACGCGGCCGCCGCGTTGGCCGCGAGGCCCACGAGGGCGACCGCGAGCATCCATCCGCCGGCCACGCCGGGCTCCTCGGGCGCGAGCAGCCGCTGCACCGCCTCGATGGCGATCCACACGCACAGGGCGATCAGCACGACGCCGTTGAGCAGCGCGCCGAGCACCTCGGCGCGCTGGTAGCCGTAGGTGCGCCGATCGTCCGCGGGGCGCGCGGCGACGACGCTCGCGAGCAGCGCGATCAGCAGCGCCCCCGCGTCGGCGAGCATGTGCGCGGCGTCCGCGAACAGCGCGAGCGACCCGCTGATCCACGCGCCGGCCACCTGCACCACGAAGACGCTCGCGGTGATCCCCAGCGACACGGCGAGCAGCCGCCGGTTGTCGCCGCCGCGGATGCCGTGGTCGCGGTCGTGCACGATCCCAGGCTACGGCGACGGGTCCGCGTCACGGCGGCGCGGGCCCTACTCGGGAATGATGCCGATTCTCATGCTCGACGGCCTTCGCACGGCGGGCCTGTGGCGTCCTAGGATCGGGAGTCGTGTCGCTCTCGCTCTGGTTCACGCTGCTCGGCGCGGGCGTGATCATCTCGCTCACCCCCGGCGCGGGCGCGGTGAACACCATGGCCAACGCGATCGCGTCGGGATGGCGCCGGGCCATCTGGGGCATCCTCGGCCAGCAGGCGGCGCTGGTCGTCCACGTCGCGATCGTCGCCGCGGGCCTGGGGGCGATCGTCGCCGCGTCCCCGGTCGTGTTCGAGGTGATCCGCTACACGGGAGCGGCCTATCTCATCTACCTCGGCGTGCGGCAGATCCTCGCGCGGCCCACGGTGGTCGAGGAGGACGGCGTGGTCGCGGTGCCGATGCGCGAGGGCGCGTGGTCCATGTTCCGCCGCGGGCTGCTGGTGAACCTCACGAACCCGAAGGCGATCGTGTTCTTCGTGGCGTTCGTGCCCTCGTTCATCCGTCCCGAGCAGCCGCTGCTGCCGCAGTACGCGGTGCTCACCGCCACGGTCGTGGCTATCGACATCGTCGTGATGTGGGGCTTCTTCGCCACCGCGGCGCGCGGTCTCGCCCGTCTCACGGCGCGCCCCTCGGGGCAGCGCCTGCTGAACCGCATCTTCGGCGTGCTGTTCATCGGCGTGGGGGTGCTGCTCGCCGTCGTGCACTGACCGGGCACGGGCGACTCCGGCTCCCTTCACGCGCGCGACAGCGGATGTTCACCCGCATGCGGTCGGATGCGGTCCTGTGACACGTGTGAGGGCGGCGATCATCGGCGCGACGGCCGTCGGCGCCGGCGCCGTGTTCGGCACCGGGGCGCTGCTGCGCCGCCAGGCGGCGATCGCGCGCCGGCGGATCGGCAAGCCGCTCGGCGAGATCGCGCCCGACGCCGACCGGGTCTGGCGCCGGCGATTCGACGCGCCGCCGCTGGACCTGCTGATGCTCGGCGACTCGATCGCCGCGGGGCTCGGCGCCCACCGGCGCAAGGACACGCTCGGCGCGCGCGTCGCGAAGGGGCTCGCGTCCCGCCTGGAGCGCCCCGTGCGGCTGCGCACGGCGGCGGTCGTCGGATCGGAGTCGTCGGCGCTCTCGCGGCAGCTCGACGGGCTGGATCCGGACTACCGCGCCGACGTCGCCGTGATCGTCGTCGGCGGCAACGACGTGACGCACCGCGTGCCGCATCAGGTCGCGGTCGCGCACCTCACCGACGCGATTCGCCGCCTGCGGGCCCGCGGGACGGCGGTCGTCGTGGGGACGTGCCCCGACCTCGGCGCGCTGCGCCCCGTCCCGCAGCCGCTGCGGAGCCTGAGCTCGCGGATCTCGCGCCGGCTCGCGCGCGCACAGGCCGCGGCCGCCGCGGCGGCGGGCGCGCGCCCGGTGTCGCTGCGGCGGGCGGTCGGCGCCGAGTTCCTCGCGGACCCGCACGGCATGTTCAGCCTCGACCGGTTCCACCCGAGCGCGCTGGGCTACCGTCGCACGGCCGCGGCGCTCGTCCCGGCGATCCTCGCCCAGCTCGAGGCCGACGCCGGATCGCCCGCAGGGGCGCCCGAGAGCGTGCGAGACGCTTCTAGAGAGAACTCAGCAGCGGCTGCAGCGCAACGAAGGCGCGCGCGCGGTGGGAGGCTGCGTTCTTCTCCTCGGCCGTGAGCTCGGCGGCGGTGCGCCCGTCCTGGTCGTCCGGGAGGAACACGGGGTCGTAGCCGAAGCCGCCCTGTCCGCGCGGGACGTCCGCGAGGCGGCCGGGCCAGATCCCCTCGACCGTGTGCTCCTCGCCCGCCGGCGTCACCAGCGCGATCGTGGAGTTGTAGTGCGCGCCGCGGTGCGGATCCCGGATGTCCGAGAGCTGGTCGAGCAGCAGGCGCAGGTTCGCGCCGTCGTCCTTGGCGTGCCCGGCCCAGTAGGCGGAGAACACGCCCGGCGATCCCCCCAGCACGTCGACGCAGATGCCGGAGTCGTCGGCGAGCGCGGGCAGCCCCGTGTGCGCGGCCGCGGTGCGGGCCTTGATCAGCGCGTTCTCGGCGAACGTCGTGCCGTCCTCGACGGGCTCGGGACCGTCGTACGCGATGACCTCGAGATCGGGTCGCACGCGCGCCACGATCGACTGGAATTCCGCGACCTTGTGCGCGTTGTGGGTGGCCAGGACGATCTGCGGCACGTTCAGGACTCCCGGCCCAGCGCGGCGAGCTGGTGGGTGCGCAGCTCGGCGCAGCCGTTCACGCCCAGCTCGAGCAGGAGGTCGAGCTCGGCCTTGTCGAACGGCGCGCCCTCGGCCGTGCCCTGCACCTCGACGAACAGGCCCCTGCCCGTCACCACCACGTTCATGTCGGTCTCGGCGCGCACGTCCTCGACGTAGGCGAGGTCCAGCATGAGCTCGCCGTCGATGATCCCGACCGAGACCGCCGCGACCGAGTCGCTCAGCACCTGCGCCTTCTGCGCGATGAACTTGCGCTCGCGGCCCCACTCGATCGCGTCGGCGAGGGCGACGTACGCGCCCGTGATCGCGGCCGTGCGCGTGCCGCCGTCGGCCTGCAGCACGTCGCAGTCGATCACGATCGTGTTCTCGCCGAGCGCCTTGGTGTCGACGACGGCGCGCAGCGCGCGGCCGATCAGGCGCGAGATCTCGTGCGTGCGCCCGCCGATGCGGCCCTTGACGCTCTCGCGGTCGCTGCGGTCGTGCGTGGCGCGGGGCAGCATGGCGTACTCCGCCGTGACCCAGCCCTTGCCCTTGCCGGTCAGCCAGCGCGGCACGCCGTTGGTGAAGGACGCCGTGCACAGCACCTTCGTGCCGCCGAAGCTGATGAGGGCCGAGCCCTCGGCGTGGCCGCTCCAGCCGCGCTCGATCGTGATGGGTCGCAGCTGGTCGGGGGTGCGACCGTCGGCACGCGTGGTCATGGGGCTCCTCGTTCGGTGTCGGATGTCGCGCGGATCAGAGCGCGGAGAGATCGATCGCGCCCGTGCGGACGAGGCGCACATCGCGCACCTCGCGCCCGAGCAGGCGGTTGGCGAGCGCGATGAAGTCCTGGGTCGCGGCTCCCGTCGCCTCGTACTCGTGGCGGGGCGTCGCGTCGGGGCCGGCGAGCAGGTCGCGGCTGACGAGCTGCCGGTACACGTCCTTCGCGGTCTCGGTGTCGCTCGAGACGAGCGAGACGTCCGCGCCCATGACGTAGCTGATCGCGCCCTTCAGGAAGGGGTAGTGCGTGCAGCCGAGCACGACCGTGTCGACCCCGGCCTCGCGCAGCGGCGCCAGGTACTCCTCGGCGGCCGCGAGTACCTCGGGCGAGTCGGTGTCGCCCGCCTCCACGAACTCCACGAACCGGGGGCACGCGGCGGTCGACACCTGGACGCCGGGATTGACCTCGAGCATGTCCTGGTACGCGCCCGACCCGATCGTGCCCACGGTGCCGATCACGCCGATCCGGCCGTTGCGCGTGGTGGACAGCGCGGTCCGCACGGCGGGCCCGATCACCTCCACGACCGGCACCGAGTAGCGCTCGCGCGCATCGCGCAGCATGGCGGCCGACGCGGTGTTGCACGCGATCACGAGCATCTTCACGCCCTGATCGACCAGCGTGTCCAGCACCTCGAGCGCGTACCGTCGCACGTCCGCGATGGGCTTCGGACCGTACGGCGAGTGCGCCGTGTCGCCGATGTAGAGCATGGACTCGCGCGGCAGCTGGTCGCCGATCGCCCGCGCCACCGTGAGCCCGCCGACGCCGGAGTCGAAGATGCCGATGGGCGCGTCGTTCATGATGTCCCAGCGTACCCGGGGCATCCGGACGGCCGGATCGGCACCACTAAGGTTGCTGACATGAGCGCCTCCACGGCCCTGATGACCGACCGCTACGAGCTCACGATGCTCGACGCCGCCCTGCGCGACGGCACGGCACAGCGACGCTGCGTCTTCGAGCTGTTCGCCCGCCGCCTCTCGGGCGGCCGCCGCTTCGGCGTCGTGGGCGGCACCGGGCGCCTGCTCGCGCTGCTGCGCGACTTCCGCTTCGGCGACGACGAGCTGCGCTTCCTGCGCGACGAGCACGTGGTCAGCCCGGAGGCGGTCGCCTACCTCGAGGGCTACCGGTTCTCGGGATCCATCACGGGCTACCGCGAGGGCGAGCTGTACTTCCCCGGCTCCCCCATCCTCACGGTCGAGGGCAGCTTCGCCGACGCCGTGATCCTCGAGACGATCGCCCTCAGCGTGCTGAACCACGACTCGGCCGTCGCGACCGCCGCCTCCCGCATGAGCGTCGCCGCGGGCGACCGTCCCCTCGCCGAGATGGGATCCCGTCGCGCCGGCGAGGCGTCCGCGATCGCCGCCGCGCGCGCCGCGTACATCGCCGGCTTCGGCTCGACGAGCAATCTGGAGGCCGGGCGGCGCTGGGGCATCCCCACCATGGGCACGGCCGCGCACTCCTGGACGCTGCTGCACGACAGCGAGGAGGACGCCTTCCGCGCCCAGGTCGAGGCGCTCGGCACCGGGACGACGCTGCTCGTCGACACGTACGACATCGAGAAGGGCGTCGAGACCGCCATCCGCGTCGCGGGCACCGGGCTGGGCGGCGTGCGCCTCGACTCGGGCGACCTGCCCACCGTCGCGGCCACGGTGCGCGCGCAGCTCGACGCGCTCGGCGCGACCGGCACGCGGATCACCGTCACGAGCGACCTCGACGAGTACGCGATCGCCGCGCTGGCCGCCTCGCCCGTCGACGCGTACGGCGTGGGCACGTCGGTCGTGACGGGTTCCGGCCACCCGACCGCGGGCATGGTCTACAAGCTGGTCGCGCGACAGGCGACGGACGGCAGCTGGGTGTCGGTGGCCAAGACCGCCGAGGGCAAGGGCTCGCAGGGCGGCCGCAAGACCGCGTTCCGGGTGCTGGAGAACGGCGTGGCGACGCAGGAGCTGGTCGAGGTCGCCGACGGATTCGAGCGCCTGGCCGAGGCGTCGGAGCACCCGGATGCGCGTCCGCTGCAGGTCGACCTCGTGATCGACGGCGAGCCCGTCGCGGAGTTCGAGGGTCCCGCCGGCGTGGAGGCCGCGCGCGAGCACCACCTCCGGGTGCGCGAGGAGCTGCCGATCCGCGCGCTCGCGCTCAGCCGCTCGGATCCGGCGATCCCGACCGTCTACCTCGACGCGGGCGACGCCTGAGCGGTCACGAGTTCAGCGACTCGTAGATCTCCTTGCAGGTGGGGCACACCGGGAACTTCTCGGGGTCGCGGCCCGGGGTCCACTTCTTGCCGCACAGCGCGCGCACGGGCTTGCCCGTGAGCGCCGACTCGAGGATCTTCTCCTTCTTGACGTAGTGCGAGAAGCGCTCGTGGTCGCCCGGCTCGATTTTCTCCTCTTCGAGGAGCTTCTCGAGCTCACGATCGAGGAGGGCCGTGCCGCCGTCGCCCGGCGTATCGAGGGGGGTGCTCATAGCGGCCCAGTGTAGTCGCGGGCGTGCCGGAGCGCTCCGGTCCGGGCGCCCCGACGGGCCGTCCGAGGGGCGCCTCAGGTCGTGCCCGCGAACTCCATGATCCGCGCCCCGCGGCGCTCGAAGAGCCACGAGCCGAAGCCCAGCCCGAGCGCCAGCACCGCGAATCCGATGCCCAGCCCGGTCCACATGGCGGGCACGGCGTTCTCGACGTCCTGGGTGATCGTGAGCCAGCCGAGCCAGAGGGTGGGAGCGCTGAGGACGATCGCCCCCATCATCACGACGGCCTGCGCCGTGACGCCGCTCGAGTCGGAGCGCTGCGGCTGCTGGAACGGGCTGTCGCCGGGCCGGGACACCGCATACGGGCCGACCACCGACGAGATGCTCGACAGGCCGAGCCCGGTCAGGAACAGGCTCGCGGCGACGCCGGTGATCGCGGGCAGGACGGCCCACCGCCCGTAGGTCGCCGTCGCGATCGGGATGGCGATCGCGAGCACCGGCACGGCGATGAGCAGCACCGGGACGAGCCGGCCGACCCGGTCCGAGATGCCGCGCACCGCGCTCGCGATGTGCATCCAGACCGCGCTGGAGTCGTACGCGACGTCGTTGTGCGGAAGCCAGCCGAAGAAGAGCGCCATGATCGGGACGGGCACGAGGGCGACGATCTCGGGGGGCACGCCGGCGATCAGAAGCGGCACGCACGGCAGCAGGCCGGCGACCGGGATGATCACGACGTTCACCAGGTAGCGGCTGTCGCGCAGCCAGTACACGAGCCCGCGCGCGGCGATGACTCCGGCCGGGGTGCCGGGCACCACCGCGAACCAGCCCAGTCCCCCGCGGCCGCGCGCCTCGACCGGGTTGTCGATCGTGGTCAGGATGCGCTCGACCGCGAACAGCCAGGCCGCCGCCGCGAGCGCGAGCGTCGCCACGGCGACGGCGGCCGCGAGCCACGCGCCGCGGCCGTCGTCGAGCGCGAGGGCTCCCGGCAGCGCGGAGGCCGCGCCGATCGGGGTGGCGCCGAGGATCTCGGCCGCGGTCGCGAGGGCGCTGGGCACCCTGCCGCGCCATTCCAGCGACGAGAGGAACACGATCACAGGCACCAGCACCACGACGATCCCGAGCACGAACAGGCCCGAGAGCTCGCGCGTGCGCCGCGGACGCAGCACGGCCGATCCGAAGGCCATGCTCAGCCGCGCCAGGAGGACGCAGGTCGCGACGTGCAGGATCGCGGTGAGCGCGCTGACGAGACCGGGCACGCCCTGCGCGGTCCAGACGATCGCGGCGCAGACGTCGAACGCGAGCACAGCGAGGATCGGCACGCTCACGAACCCGACGGCGGCGAGCACGCCGGCGAGCGGACGCGGCGCGAGGCCGAGCACCGCGAACCGGCGGGGGTCGAGCGGGTCGACCGCGCCGGCCACGATCGGCCCGACGGCGAACGACAGAGCGATGGCGGATCCGGCCAGCACGAGCAGCGCGAACGCGACCGGCGCCGGCGCGTCGACGAGCGTCAGCGTGCCCTGGCAGACGAGGACCACGACCACCGCGAGGATCGCGAGTCCGATCAGGCGCCACACCGTGCGCGGCGCGGGCCCGCGCAGCGCGCCGGCCATCAGGGCGAGCCTCAGTCGGAGAACGTGTGCAGCCACTCCAGGCCCTCCATGCTGCTGACCTCGCCGGAGAGCTCGACGAAGCGCTGCTCGAGCGTGAGCTCGCCCTTGACGTCGTCGACCGTGCCCTCGGCGAGCAGCTGCCCGGCGACGATCACCGCGACCCGCGTGCACACGCGCTCGATGAGGTCCATGCCGTGGCTCGACAGCAGGACGGTGCCGCCGTGCGACACGTAGGTCGTGAGGATGTCGAGGATGCTCGCCGACGACACCGGGTCGACCGCCTCGAACGGCTCGTCGAGGACGAGCAGGCGCGGCGAGTGGATCATCGCGCCCGCGAGCATCACCTTCTTGGTCATGCCCGCCGAGTAGTCCGACACGACGCGTCCGAGCGCGTCGGTGAGGTCGAACGCGCGTGCCAGGTCGGCCGTGCGCTTGGCGACCACGTCGGGCTTGAGGCCCCGCAGCACGCCGAAGTAGTAGAGCAGCTGGCGCCCCGTGAGCCGATCGAAGGTGCGCAGGCGGTCCGGCAGCACGCCCATGAGCGCCTTGGCGGCGCGGGGATTCTTCGCCAGGTCGATGCCCGCGACCTCGATCTGGCCCCGGTCCGGGCGCAGCAGGCCCGCGATCATCGACAGGGTCGTGGTCTTGCCGGCGCCGTTCGGGCCGACGAGCCCGTAGAACGAGCCTGCGGGGACCGTCAGGTCGATGCCCGCGACGGCGGTCGTGCCGCCGTACGAGCGCGATACCCCACGCAGCTTCAGGGCCGCCGGCGGGGCGGGGCGCGGCGGGATCACGAGGTTCGGAGGCATGACCGGCTCGGGCAGCGGCGGCCTGCCGTCTCGGGGCTCCGCGGCGGCCAGGACCTCGGTCGCCTCGTCCGCGGCGGGCTCGGTGTCGGGCTCCGCAGGCTCCGCGACCTGGGACTCTACCGCGGCCTCGGGCTCGGCGGGCGCGGGCTCGGCGGGCGCGGGCTCGCCCTCGACTGCCACCTCGGGCTCCGCGGCCTCAGACTCAACCGACACAGGATCGACGGGCGCCGGCTCGAGGGCCGCCTCGGGCTCGGCGGTCGGTACCGGCTCCACGACGTCGACCGGCGCCGACTCGGCTGTCACCGGCTCGGGAACCGCCGTGCGCCCGGCCGCGTTCCGCGCGGCGGAGGTCTTGGTGCCCGCGCGCGGCGCCCCCTGCGCGGGTCGCTTCGCCGCGGGCTTGCGCGGAGCGGCGGGCTTGCGCGGGGCCGCGGGCTTCCGCGGCGCCGGGCGCGCGGGGCCCGCGTCATCCTGCGACGCGCCGGCGTCGATCGCGTCGGCGGAGCTCGTCGCACGGGGCGCCGGGCGCTTCGCGGCGGGCCGCTTGGCCGCCGGACGCTTGGCGGCGGGACGCTTCGCGCTCTCGGCCCCCTGGGCCGCGGGGCTCCCCTGCGAGGCGGGGGTCCCGGGGTCTTCTTCCAGAGGCGAGGAGGTCACCGCTTCACCGTAGCAACCGCTTCCGACGTCGGCCTGGGTCCGTCGCGCCTTGTTCCGGATCCGTGACTCTCGCGCACAGAAATGCCGGTCAGGTGGCATCTCTGCCGGTTTCCAGGGGCGCCCCGGTAACATGGGGGTGCACATCCTGTGTCCGTTCCGTGAACGGCGCGGGAACAAGGCTCAAGGGGGCAACATGTCTTTCCGGATCGTCATCCTCGCCGCGGGCATGGGCTCGCGTCTCGGCCGCGCGCTGCCCAAGCCGCTCACCGAGCTCAACGACGGCCGCTCGATCATGCAGCAGCAGCGTGACAACATCCACGCCGCGTTCGGCCCCGACGCACGCATCACGACGGTGGTCGGCTACCGCGCCGAGACCATCGTCGACGCGTTCCCCGACTCGAAGTACGTCTACAACGAGCGCTACGACCAGACCAACACGTCCAAGAGCCTGCTGCGCGCCCTCCAGGCGACCGGCAAGAAGGGCGTGCTCTGGATGAACGGCGACGTCGTGTTCGACCCGCGCGTGCTCGGCCGCGCCATCTCGCTGATCGAGGCCGATCAGTCGTTCGTCACGGTCAACACCGCCAAGGTCAGCGACGAGGAGGTCAAGTACACCCTCGACGCGAACGGCCACATCGCCGAGCTGTCGAAGACCGTCGTGGGCGGCATCGGCGAGGCCGTGGGCATCAACTACATCTCGCGCGCCGACAAGCCCGCGTTCATGCGCCACCTCGCGCGCGTGGACGACCAGGACTACTTCGAGCGCGGTCTCGAGCTGGCCATCCAGCACGACGGGGTGAAGCTCGTGCCGATGGACATCTCCGACCTGTACGCGGTCGAGATCGACACGGCGTCGGACCTCGAGCACGCGAACGAGTACGTCTGACCGGGAGCCCTCAGGCTCTCGTCGCGCTGACGACCTAGGATCACGCGCGTGTCCGCCAAGGTCCACCGCATCCACTCGCTGCCGCCCGACGCGCCGTGGCAGGGCGGCCTCCCGCCCGCCGGCCACGAGGAGCATCCGTTCCTCGTGCGCGTGCTCGACCGGGTCATCCGCGTGCAGCGCCCCGTCGTGGTCGCGCACCTCCGTTCGATCCGGCTGCGCCATCCCGACGCGACTCCCGAGGAGCTCGTGCGGATCCTCGAGAACCGCTACCTCGCGGCCGTCACGACCGGCGGCGCGGCCGTCGGCGCCACCGCCGTGGTGCCCGGGTTCGGCACCGCGGTCACGCTCGGCCTCTCGGGCGCCGAGACGGTCGGCTTCCTGGAGGCGACCGCGCTGTTCGCGCAGTCGCTCGCCGAGGTGCACGGCATCGCGATCGAGTCGCCGGATCGGGCCCGCGCGCTCGTCCTGACGCTCATGCTCGGCGACGAGGGCATCAACCTCGTGCGCCAGCTCGCCGCCCAGGCCGCGGGCAAGAGCACCCGTTCGGGGTACTGGGGCGAGGTCGTCACCAAGACGCTCCCCCGCGCCGCCGTGGGGCCGCTGCTCGACCGGCTCAAGACGTCGTTCATCCACCACTTCGCCACGCGCGGCGGCGCATCGCTGCTCGGCAAGGCCCTGCCGTTCGGCGTGGGGGCGGCCATCGGCGGCGCGGGCAACCACATCCTCGGGCGCAAGGTCGTCAAGGCGTCCCGCAAGGCGTTCGGCATCGCGCCCGCGGTGCTTCCGGCGGAGCTCGAGCCCCAGCCGGGCGCCGAGCGCCTCGAGCGCAGCGCGCTGCGCGGCGTCAAGCGCCTCGGCTCGGCCGTGGCGTCGGGCGCCGGCGCCGTGGGACGCAGGGCCGGCGAGATCGCGGGGCGTGCGGTGCCGCGGCGGTCGTCCACAGAGACCGGATCGATCGAGCCGTCCACAGAGACGGATCACGGGGCCTCCTGAGACCCTCGCGGGTCGCCGCCCGCTCGTAGCGTCACGGGCATGCTGCGAGCCCTCGATCCCGCCGAGTCCCCCGCCCCCGATGCCCATCGCGTGCCCTGGCACGTCGACCGCGACGATCCCGCGCACCCGCTGATCGTCAACGAGAGCCCGGATGCCCTCACGTACGTGCGCATCCACGTCGCCGACGGCGACCACGCCCCGGATCGCGAGAGCTGGCGGCGGATGGGGCCCGGCGAGTCCCGCGAGCTGTGCCTGTGCGGATGCGACCTCGACGACACCACGGTCACGATCACCTGGTTCCGCGCGGACGACGAGCTGGAGTGGGCGTGGGCGTTCGTGCTGTGACGCCCCGGTGCGATGGGCTCAGCCGACTCTGGGAGACGCCTCGGCCCAGCCATAGCGCGCCGTCAGCCGGAGCGCGGCTCGGGTCTGCAGGATGTGCCCATGCGCACCCCCGCCCTGCTCCTTCTCGCCATGATCGCCGGAGCGCTGCTCGTCGTGCTCATCGTCCTCGCCCTCGCCGACTCGGCCGCGGCGAGGCGCGCGACGCGCGTGACCCTCGCGGCGACCATCGGCGTCGTGCTGCTCCTGACGCTGATGAGCGGCTCCCCGGGATCGGGCGTGCCGCAGCTGATTCCGGGATTCACGATCCTGGATCAGCTCACGGATCCCTACGAGCCCCTCGGCCTCGTGAACGTCGTGGGCAACATCGCGGTCTTCCTGCCGATCGGGTGGCTCGTGGCGCTGCTCGCCGACCGCCATCCGGTGGCGACCGCGACCCTCGCGGGCGTCGGGCTGTCGATCGCGATCGAGGTGGCGCAGTACTTCATCGGCCGCGTCGTCGACATCGACGACGTGATCCTCAACGGCGTCGGCGCGACGCTCGGAGCGTGCGCCGCGGTGGCCGTCATGGCCGCGCGCGCCACGCCGCACCGGGTGCCGGCGGCCGGCTGACGACCTCTCCACATCGCGACCTGATTCGAACGAATGTCCGAAGGTCGCAGTAGAATGGGGGCATGGTCAGGCAGTCGTTCGGCACCCGGTGGGATCTGGATCCCGCACGCCGTGACGCGGTGGCGACCCTCATCGAGGCGGTCGCGACCGCGGACCGGATGATCGCGGAGATCGAGGCGGTGAAGGCGGGGCTGCTGGCGGCGGCGCAGGGCATCGCGGTGGAGGTGATGGCGGAGCTCGACGCGCCGTCGACCTACCAGCTGCCGGTGCGGGCGATCGCGGCCGACATCGCCGCGGCGACGAACGTCGCGGACGGCACGATCCGGGCGCGGATGGATGACGCGGTCCGGCTGATCGAGAAGTTCCCCGCGACGTACGCGGCGCTGTGCGAGGGGCGGCTGTCACGCGCACACGCGTCGGTGATCGCGGCGGAGGGCGCGCGCCTGGAGGACGAGGAGACCCGGTCCCGGTACGAGCGGGTGGTGCTGAAGCGGGCGATGGAGACGACCGCGGGCCGGCTGCGGCCGATCGCGCAGGCGGTCGCGGAGCGGCTCGAGCCGACGACGTTCGCGGAGCGGCATGCGACGGCGCGCGAGGCGCGGCGCACCTGGGTGGATGACCTGGGCGACGGGATGAGCGCGTTCCACGCCGTGGTCGAGACCGTGGTGGCGCACGCGGCGCAGGATCGGCTCACGCAGATGGCGATGTCGGTGCGGGATTCGGCCCGCCGGGAGGGTCGCGCCGTGTTCGGCGCGATGATCGACGAGCTCGACCCGACCGATCCACTGCCCACCGACGAGCGCACGATGGCGCAGGTCCGGGCGGACGTATTCGCCGACCTGGTCCTCACCGGCCACCCCACAGTGCTGTCGGCGAACGCCGACGGCGACACCGCAGCGGCGATCCGGGCGCGCGTGCAGATCACGATCCCCGCCGAGACCCTGGCGGGCCTGGGCGATGAGCCGGCGTTCCTCGCCGGGCACGGCCCGGTCGACCCGGACACCGCACGCCGCCTCGCGGGCGGGGTGCACACCTGGACGCGGCTGTTCGTCGACCCGGGAACCGGATGCCTGCGCACGGTCGACGCGTACACGCCCACGGCGGATCAGAAGCGGTTCCTCGCCGCGCGCGACGAGCACTGCCGGTTCCCCGGCTGCCGCCAGCCCGTCCACCGCTGCGACCTCGACCACACGATCGCGCACAGCGAGGGCGGCCAGACCGGGGTCTGCAACCTCGCGGCGCTCTGTCGGACCCACCACGTCCTCAAGCACAACTCCCCCTGGGGCGTGGAGCACGGGCCGGACGGCACGATGACCTGGATCAGCCCCACCGGCCACCGCATCACCGACACTCCCGCCCCGACGGTCCGGTTCGTCGCGGCGCTCGAGGCCGCCGACCTCGATCCCCCACCGTCCGATCCGGACGACCCGGCGCCGTTCTAGTCGGCGTCGCCGGTGCCGCGCCGCGACTGGCGTCGGCGATAGAGATGGTGCTGCGAATACGGGTACGGCCGGCGCGTGTCCGGCAGGCTCTCAGGCCCGAGTCCCTTGATGAGCTCGCCCGGGTCGACCTCGAACGCGATCGCGAGCTGGATCAGCATCTGGGCCGTGGGATTGCCCGTGCCGTTCTCGATGCGCGAGTAGTGCGAGATGTCCATGTCGGCGGCTTCGGCCATCGCCTTCTTGGACTGCCCGGTCTTGTGCCGCAGCGCCGAGATCCGGCGCCCGATCTCCTCGGCGGCCGGGTTCGAAGTCATTCCCCAAGGCTTCAATGCCGACGCGTTCGTGAGGTATGCATTCGTGCATTAGCATTCATGCCATGCTCAATTGCGCCTCCACTTCGTCGCGCGCATGAGCAGCCTCGGAACATTCGTCTGGGGCATCGCGGATCAGCTCCGCGGCGTCTACAAGCCGCATCAGTACGGCGACGTCATCCTGCCGATGACGATCCTGCGGCGGCTCGACTGCCTGCTCGACGAGACCCGCGACGTCGTGCGCGAGATCGTCGAGAGCACCGACAGCGACGAGCTGCGCGAGGCGCTGATCCGCAAGCGCGCGGGGCTGAGCTTCTACAATGCCAGCCCCTGGACCTTCGCGCGCCTGCTCGGAGACCCCGAAGGGCTCGAGTCCAACCTGATCGACTTCATCGCGGGCTTCTCCAAGAACATCGACGTGTTCGACCGGTTCCGGTTCGAGAACGAGATCCACGCGATGGCCGAGAAGAACAGACTGCTGCTCGTCGTGCAGCAGTTCGCGGCGATCGACCTGCACCCCGACACGCTCGACAACGCGGCGATGGGCGACCTGTTCGAGGAACTCATCCGCAAGTTCGCGGAGGCCTCCAACGAGACCGCCGGTGAGCACTTCACGCCGCGCGATGCCATCCGCCTCATGGTCGATCTGCTGTTCGCGACCGACGGCGAGGCGCTCAGCGAGCCCGGCGTCGTGCGCACGGTCTACGACCCCACGGCGGGCACCGGCGGCATGCTCTCGGTCGCCGAGGAGCATCTGAAGACCCGCAACCCCGACGCCCGCCTGGTGCTGTTCGGTCAGGAGATCAACGATCAGTCCTACGCGATCTGCAAGTCCGACATGATCGCCAAGGCGCAGGACGCCACCAACATCCAGCTCGGAGACACCCTCGCCGACGATCGCTTCGCGGGCCGCACGTTCGACTACGTCTTGTCGAACCCGCCGTACGGCGTCGACTGGAAGGCGTCGCAGGAGGCGATCAAGCGCCACGTCCAGGACGCCGGCGAGCGCAGCCGGTTCCCCGGCGGCCTGCCGCCGATCAGCGACGGGCAGATGCTGTTCCTGCAGCACGTGGCGACGAAGATGCGCCCCGTCGGCAAGGATGCGACGGGCGGCCGCGCCGCGATCGTCCTCAACGGCTCTCCCCTCTTCACAGGCGCCGCCGAGTCAGGGCCGTCGAATATCCGCCGCTGGCTGCTCGAGAACGACTACGTCGATGCGATCGTCGCACTGCCGACGAGCATGTTCTACAACACGAGCATCGCAACCTACGTGTGGCTGCTCGACAACGCCAAGCCTGCCGACCGGATCGGCACCGTGCAGCTGATCGACGGGTCGGGCTTCTTCACGAAGATGCGCAAGAACCTCGGGCAGAAGAGCCGGGAGCTCTCGGCCGCCGATCGCGACCGGATCCTCGAGCTCTACGGCGCGCATGAGACCAATGCGCACTCGAAGGTGCTCCCGACGGCCGAGTTCGGCTACTGGACCATCACGGTCGAGCGCTCGCTGCGCGATGAGAACGGCGAGATCGTCACCGACCGCAAGGGCCACCCGAAGCCCGACAGCAAGCTGCGCGACACCGAGAACGTACCCTTCACGTACGGCGGCAACGACCGCGGCGCCGAGGCCCGCGACGCGGTGATCGAGGCCTACTTCGAGGCCGAGGTCAAGCCGCACGTCCCGGATGCCTGGGTCGACAAGGCCAAGACCAAGGTCGGCTACGAGATCCCCTTCACGCGCCACTTCTACGTCTACGAGCCACCCCGCCCGCTCGAGGAGATCGACCGCGACCTCGAGCAGCTCGTGGGCGAGATCATGGACCTGCTCCGCGAGGTGGAGCAGTGATGACACGCCTCGGTCGGGTCGTGGATCTCATCACCGAGAAGGGTGACGACGCGGATCTACGGCTCGGACTCGAAGCAATCGAAGGCGGCACCGGCAGGCGACTCGTGACCACCACTGAGTACGCAGGCGAGGGCGTCTCCTTCACCGAGGGCGACATCCTCTTCGGGAAGCTTCGTCCATATCTCGCGAAATCATGGTTGGCGGATCAACCAGGTGTCGCGGTCGGCGACTTCCACGTGTACCGACCTCGGAGAGACCGAGTCGACCCCAGGTACCTGCTCTACGTCACGCTGTCGAGTGCCTTCCTGGATCCGGTCGTGTCATCCGTACAGGGCGCGAAGATGCCTCGCGCCTCGTGGGAATTCGTCCGCAATGTGGAGATCGTCCTACCGAGCATCGCGCGGCAGCGGGCGATCGCCGACTACCTCGACCGCGAGACCGCGCAGATCGACACGCTCATCGCGAAGCAGGAGTCCCTTGTTGGAGCACTGCGGTTGAGGGCTTCGGTGTTGACCGAACGGGCGGTGACTCGAGGGATCCAGCCGGCCGTCGCCACGCGCGAGACCTCTATCAGTTGGCTCCAGGGAGCACACGTCCCGCGCCATTGGGGGACGAGTCGTGTGAAGTATCTCGTCACCTCGATGCGCGCCGGCGAGACGATCACCAGCGACGTCATCGAGCCGACGGGCGAGTTTAGCGTGTACGGCGGCAATGGCCTTCGTGGCTACACGACCACTTACACACATGCCGGAACCCATGTCCTGATCGGCCGGCAAGGTGCGCTCTGCGGCAATGTGCATCTCGTTCGAGGGCGGTTCTGGGCATCTGAGCATGCCATCGTCTGCACCCCGAGAGACGACATCGACGCTCTGTGGCTCGCCCACGTCCTTCGCGTGATGAACCTGGGTCAGTACTCGATGACATCTGCGCAGCCGGGCATCGGAGTCAGTCAGATTGCACCGCTAGAAGTCCCGTACCCGCCCCTCGAGGAACAGCGCGCTATCGCCGCGTACCTCGACGAGCAGTCCGCGAAGATCGATGCCCTCATCGCTAAGGCGCAGCAGTTCATCGCGCTCGCGAAGGAGCGGCGGGCGGCGCTGATCACGGCCGCGGTGACGGGTCAGATCGACGTGACCACGGGCAAGACGCGGGCTGCATAGGAGCATCCATGGGCATCGAGCACGAGCGTGCTTTCGAGGACGAGATCTGCGCGCACCTCGAGGCGAACGGATGGCTGTACTCACCCAGCGGCACGGGGTATGACAAGGCTCGCGCCCTGTTCCCTGACGATGTGTTCGCGTGGCTCGAGCAGACTCAGCCCGACGAGTGGGCGAAGGTCGTCAAGCCTTCGATGACCGAGGCCGAGCACGCCAAGGCGAAGCAGCAGCTGCTCGATCGCCTCGTGAAGGCGCTCGACCTCCCTCTCGACGCGGGCGGCGGCACGCTCAACGTGCTCCGCAAGGGGTTCAAGAAGACCCCGGCCTCGTTCAAGATGTGCGAATTCAAGCCCGCCACCTCGCTCAACGCCGCGGCGAGCGCGCGCTACGAGGCCGTGCGCCTGCGGGTGATGCGTCAGGTGTACTACTCGTCGAAGAACACGCAGTCGATCGACCTGGTCCTGTTCGTCAACGGACTGCCGGTCGCGACGATCGAGCTCAAGACCGACAACACCCAGTCGATCGAGGACGCCAAGCAGCAGTATCGCGCCCACCGCGATCCGAAGGGCGAGCCGCTGCTCGGGTTCGCCAACCGCTGCCTCGTCCACTTCGCCGTATCGAACGACGAGGTCGCCATGACGACCCGCCTCGCGGGGGCGAAGACGCATTTCCTGCCGTTCAACCTCGGCGACGGCGGCGCGGCCGGAAACCCCGTGAATCCGCACGGCGCGGCGTCCTCGTACCTGTGGGAGCAGATCCTTCAGCGCGACGCGTGGCTGCACATCCTGGGTCGCCTGCTGCACCTCGAGAAGCGCACGTCCACCGATCCGATCACGGGTGATGTCACCACCTCGACGACGCTGCTGTTCCCGCGCCTGCACCAGTGGCAGCTGGTCACGACCCTGCTCGACACGGTGCGCGCCGAGGGCACCGGCAAGCGCTACCTGGTGCAGCACTCCGCCGGATCCGGCAAGACCAACTCGATCGCGTGGCTCGCGCACGGGCTGTCGAACCTGCACGACGCCGAGGACCGCAAGATCTTCGACACCGTCATCGTCGTCACCGACCGCACGGTGCTCGACGACCAGCTGCAGAAGGCCATCAAGCAGATCGAGGGCGTCGACGGCACGGTCGCCATGATCAACGCCGACGAGGTGCGCAAGTCCGGATCCGACGACGTCACGTCGAAGTCGAGCCTGCTCGCGAAGGAGCTGCTTGCGGGCCGCCTGATCGTGATCGTGACCATGCAGACGTTCCCGTTCGCGCTGCAGGCGATCCGCGAGAACAAGGGCCTGGCCGACCGCCGCTTCGCGATCATCGCCGACGAGGCTCATTCCTCACAGACCGGACGCGTGTCGCAGAAGCTGCGCGAGGTGCTCACGGCCGAGGAGCAGAGCGACCTCGAGGACGGCGGCGAGATCGACACCGAGGCCATCCTCGCGGCCGAGATGGCTGCCCGCGCGGACTCCCCGAACCTGTCGTTCTTCGCGTTCACGGCGACGCCCAAGGCGAAGACGCTCGAGCTGTTCGGCCGCACTGACGGCGACGGCAAGCCGCGGCCGTTCCACGTGTACACGATGCAGCAGGCGATCGAGGAGGGCTACATCCTCGACGTCCTCAAGAACTACACCACCTACAAGACCGCGTTCCAGATCGCCGAGAATTCGCAACGGCACCTCAAGGCGGTCGAGCAGGTGGACGAGGCCGAGGCCACCAAGGGCCTGATGCGCTGGGTGTCGCTGCACCCGACGAACATCGCGCAGAAGGTGCAGATCATCGTCGAGCATTACCGCACCAACGTGCGGCATCTGCTCGACGGACACGCGAAGGCCATGGTCGTCACCGCATCGCGCGAGCACGCCGTGCGGTACAAGGAGGCCATCGACGCGTACATCGCCAAGAAGGGCTACGGCCTCGCCACACTCGTCGCATTCTCGGGAACCCTCACGGATGAGCAGGTGCCCGGCGTCGGATTCGCCGGCGTCGAACCTCCCTACAGCGAGGCGAACCTCAACAAGGGGCTGCGCGGGCGCACGTTGCCGAACGCGTTCGCGACCGACGACTTCCAGGTCCTGATCGTCGCCAACAAATACCAGACGGGCTTCGACCAGCCGCTGCTGTGCGCGATGTACGTCGACAAGCGGCTGTCCGGCGTCACCGCCGTGCAGACGCTGTCGCGCCTCAACCGCACCTACCCGTCGGCGGGCAAGGACGTCACCTACGTGCTCGACTTCGTGAACGACCCGGAGGAGATCCTCGACTCCTTCAAGCCGTACTACCGCGACGCGCAGCTGACTGACACGACGGATCCCGACGTCGTGCACGACCTGCAGTCCAAGCTCGACGCCGCCGGCATCTACACCGACGCCGAGGTCGAGGCGTTCACCTCTGCGTACCTGGCGGGCTCGCTCGGCACGGGCGCCAAGCACAGTGCACACACGGCGCCCCTGAAGTCGGCCGCCGACCGGTTCAACGGCCGGTACACCGCGGCGCTGTCGGGCGACGACCGCACTGAGATCGAGGAGCTCGATCTGTTCCGCAAGGACGTGGGCACCTTCATCCGGCTCTACGACTTCCTGTCGCAGATCATCGACTACGGCGACACCGACCTCGAGAAGCGCTCGCTCTATCTGCGCCTGCTGCTGCCCCGGCTCACCGGACGCGCGACCACCGAGACGATCGACTTCTCCGCCGTCGAGCTCACGCACATCAAACACGCGCGCTCGGGTGATCATCACCTCGTCCTCGGCGAGCGGGCCGAGCTGAGGCCGCTCGGTGCGGGAGGAAGCGGCGCCGCGCGGGACCCTCGCATGGTGCTGCTGACCGAGGTGCTGCAGCGCATCAACGAGATGTTCGAGGGCGAGGACTTCACCGTGCCCGAGGAGCAGTCCTGGGTCGAGGGGCTGGTGACGGTGATGGTCGCCGACCAGAAGCTGCGCACGCAGGCCATCGCGAACTCGCGCTCCCAGTTCGTCGAATCCCCCGATCTGGACGCCGCGCTCGTCGACGCGATGCTGGGCATGCAGTCGAGCCACAACCGGATGGTCGAGGTGTTCTTCTCACGCGCGGATCAGCGCCCCAAGCTGCTCAAGGCCATCGGCGAGCTCGTGCACGAGACCGTGCGGTCCGAGCTCGCGGATCCGGCGACCTGACGCGTCAGTACTCCAGCGCGCCGTTGCCGGCGTAGTAGCGGCGGCGGGTCTGGGTGTCGCGTGTGCTGTGCCCGTAGGGACGGCGGGTCTCGGGGAGGTCCTCCGGCTCCACGTCCTCGACGAGATGCGACAGCGGCACCTCGAGCGCCACCGCGATCTGCATGAGGCTCAGCAGCGTGGGATTGCCGTGTCCGCGCTCGATGCGCTGCAGATGCCGCACATCGAGGTCGGCGCAGTCGGCCAACGTGGGGCGGCTCAGCTGTGCGCGGCGCCGGAGTTCGCCGATGCGCTCTCCCACCTTCGCGGCGACGGCGGAATGGGGATCGACGAGACGCGCCGCGGGGATCGGTTCGTCCATGCGCTTCATGGTGCGCGATATCCCAGATGACGGCGTGGGGAGATCTGCCCACTGACCGGGATTAGGCTCGACGGATGACCGTCCTCCTGGCGACCCTGCTGCTCGCGAACGCCGTCTTCAACGTGCTGGTCTGGCCCACGTTCCTGCGCCGCGTCGCACGCGATCCGCGCGCTCGCGACACCGCGGGCCGCCCGACGCGCTTCCTCAAGGTGCACGTCGTGCTGATCGGGATCGCGCTGCTGCTGGCGGCGGCCTCGGCGGTCGCGGGGATCGTCGCGCTCGTCCAGAGCTGACCGCGCGCCGCCCTTCTCCCACCCTCCGGCGCTCCCGACGGTGATGTCGGAGGTGCGAACTAGTGTTCGATGACGAAGATCGACTTCTTCGAACATCGGTTCTAGTATTGAGGGATGGGGATGGCACGCTACGAGACCGCCTCCCGCTGGGAGGCGACGACTCCCGGGCCGACGAGCCCGGTCGGCGCCGCGGCACCGCAGACCGCGGCCGAGATCCAGCGCCTGCGCGCGCAGATCACCCGGATGCAGCGCCGCAGCGCCCAGGTCGACGCCATCCCGGTGCATCCCGAACTCGCCCCGCTCTTCCCCGAAGGAGGCCTGCGCCCCGGCGCGGTCTACAGCCTCGACGCGGCCACGAGCCTGCTGCTCGCCCTGATGTCGGCGCCCTCGCGCGCCGGATCCTGGTGCGCCGCCATCGGCATGCCGGAGCTCGCCGCCGAGGCGGCCGAGGGATACGGCGTGGACCTCGAGCGGTTCGCCCTCGTCCCCGACCCCGGTGACCGCTGGCTCGCCGTCACATCGGCCGTCGCCGAGGTCTTCCCCGTGGTCGCGATGCGTCCGCCGCGCGCCGCGCGCGACGGCGACACCGCCCGCATCGGGGCGAAGCTGCGCGACCGCGGCGGCGTGCTGCTCGTGCAGGGCCCCTGGCCGCAGGCGGAGGCGGCGCTCCGGCTGCACGACCCCGAATGGACGGGGCTCGGGCAGGGACACGGCCTCCTCGCCGCGCGCGAGGTCACGATCAGCGCGACGGGCCGTCGCTTCCCCGTGCCGCGCTCGGTGCGCGTGCAGCTGCCCGGCCCGCTCGGGGCGCCGGCGGCCGCGGCGGGCACCGCGCGGCGCCCGTCCTGGCGCACGGTCCACCGGATCGAGGCGGGCCACGGGAGCGACGCCGGGTCCGCCCGCCTCGAGGCGGTGGGGTGATGGGCTCCGCCGGTCCGGCTCCGACCCGCGCGCCCGCGCCGACCCGGGTCATCGTCCTGTGGCTGCCCGACTGGCCGGTCACGGCCCTGCTGCGCAGCGAGGCGCGGGCGGCCGCCCGTGCGGGCGGCGACACGGCGCCCCCGACCGAGGACGAGCCGATCGCGATCATGCACGCCAACCGGGTCGTGGCGTGCTCGGCCGCCGCTCGCCGCCACGGCGTGCGACGGGGTCAGCGCCGTCGCGACGCGCAGGGCGCGTGCCCGCGGCTGCGCCTCGTGCCCGCCGATCCCGCGCGCGACGAGCGGGCGTTCCTGCCCGTCCTGTCGCGCATCGAGGAGCTGACCCCCGGCGTGCAGCCCCTGCGGCCCGGGCTGTGCGCCGTGCGCGCGCGCGGCCCCGCCCGCTTCTACGGCGGCGAGGAGCAGGCGGCGAGCGCGCTGCTCGACGAGCTCGCGGCGTGCGGCATCCCCGACGCCCGCGCGGGCGTCGCCGACGGCCTGTTCACTGCGGAGCAGGCCGCGCGCCTGATGAGCCCGGCCTCCATCCGCGTCGTGCCGCGCGGGGCGTCCGCCGCGTTCCTCTCCCCGCTCACGATCGCCGCCCTCTCCCCCGCGGGCGGCGAGGACGAGCTCGTGGCGCTGCTCGCCCGCCTGGGCGTGCAGACCCTCGGCGACTTCGCCGCACTCGACATCTCGCCCGTGCGCGACCGGCTCGGCGAGCACGGCGCCCGCCTGCACGCCCTGGCCGGCGGGTCCGACTCGCGCCCCGTCGCGCCGCGCGTCCCCCCGCCCGAGCTGGCGCGGGAGGTCGAGTTCGAGCCGCCGCTCGCGCTGGCCGACCAGGTCGCGTTCGCCGTGCGCACCACGGCCGACGCGGTCGTCACCGGGCTCGACGAGGCGAACCTGGTCTGCACCGAGGTGCGCATCACGCTGCTCGACGACCGGGGAGGGCGCAGCGAGCGCGTGTGGCTGCACCCCACGTGCTTCGATGCCCCCGCCCTCGTGGACCGGGTGCGCTGGCAGCTGCAGACGAGCCTCGGCGGCGAGAACGGGGCGCCGACCCTGGGCGGCGAGAACGGCGGCGTCACGCTCGTGCGCATCGAGCCCGAGGCGGTCGACGACGCCTCGCACCACCAGCCGGCGCTGCTCGGCCAGGGTCCCGACGAGCGCCTGCACCATGCGATGTCGCGCGTGCAGGCCCTGCTCGGCCACCGCGGCGTCGTCACGCCGATGCTGGCGGGCGGGCGCTGGCTCAGCGAGCGGGAGCGGCGCGTGCCATGGGGCGACGCCGAGCGCCCCGCGCATCCGCGCGACCTGCCGTGGCCGGGAAGCCTTCCCGCGCCGCTGCCCAGCGAGGTGTACCGCAGCCGGCGCCCGGTCGCGGTCGCCGCGGCCGACGGCGCCCCCGTCGCGGTCGACGAGCGGGGCGCGGTGTCGGCTCCTCCGGCGCTGCTCGACGGGCGCCGCATCGCGGCGTGGGCGGGGCCGTGGCCGGTGATCGAACGGCAGTGGGATGCCGACCGCGCCCGGCGGGCCCACCGCTTCCAGGTGGTCGACGCGGATCAGATCGCATGGCTCCTGGTGCTCGAGGACGGCCGCTGGTGGGCCGAGGGGCGGTACACATGAGCGCCGGGGGCCGCTGATGGGCTGGCAGAACCCGCCGATCTCGTGGTCGGAGCTGGAGCGGGCCCTGAGCGGCCGCCGCCCCGACGCGCGCCCGGCCGGCGCCGACGGCGGCGACAGCCCCGCGTGGAGCCGCAAGCGCGGCGCATACGAGGCGCCGCCCATCCGGCGCCCCGAGGACACCGTGCCGTACGCCGAGCTGCACGCGCACTCCTCCTTCTCGTTCCTCGACGGCGCGTCCTCGCCCGAGGAGATGGTCGAGGAGGCCGAGCGGCTCGGCCTGCACGCCCTCGCCCTCACCGACCACGACGGCTTCTACGGCCTGGTGCGCTTCGCCGAGGCGGCCGAGGAGACCGCGGTGAAGACCGTGTTCGGCGCCGAGCTGTCGCTGGGCCTGCCCACCCCGCAGAACGGCGTCCCCGACCCCGCGGGCGACCACCTGCTCGTGCTGGCCCGCGGCGAGGAGGGCTACCACCGCCTCGCCGGCGCGATCACGCACGGCCAACTGCGCGGCGCCGAGAAGGGCCGCCCCTTCTACGTGCTCGACGAGCTGGCCCAGCAGGCCGACGGGCACTGGGTGATCCTGACCGGGTGCCGCAAGGGGCTCGTGCGCCGCGCCCTGGCCGAGGCCGCAGGGGCGGAGGCGGCGAGCGCGCCCGTGGCCGCCGCCGCGGCCCTCGACCGGCTCGTCGACCTGTTCGGGCCCGGCAGCGTGCAGGTCGAGCTGACCGATCACGGCGATCCGCTCGACACGCGCCGCAACGACGTCCTGGCGGCGCTGGCCGCCGAGCGCGGCCTGCCTGTGGTCGCCACCAACAACGCGCACTACGCGTCGCCCGAGAACGCGCGCCTGGCCGCCGCGGTCGCCGCCGTGCGCGCCAACCGCAGCATGGCCGACCTCGACGGCTGGCTCCCGTCGCACGCCGCCGCCCACCTGCGCTCGGGCGCCGAGATGGCCGCGCGCTTCGCGCGCTACCCGGGCGCCGTCGCCCGCACCGTGACGCTGGCCGACGAACTGGCCTTCCCGCTGCGGCGGATGCGCCCCGCGCTGCCGAAGCAGGAGGTGCCCGAGGGCCACACCCCCATGTCGTACCTGCGGCAGCTGGTGTGGGACGCCGTGCCCCGCCTCTACCCCGACCTGTCTTCCAAGGACCGCGACCGCATCGAGCGCGAGCTCGCGGTCATCGAGCAGAAGGACTTCCCGGGCTACTTCCTGATCGTGCACGACATCGTGGCCGAGGCGCGGCGCCGGGGCATCCTGTGCCAGGGGCGAGGATCCGCGGCCAACAGCGCGGTCTGCTACCTGCTCGGGATCACGGCGGTCGACGCGATCGCCTACGACCTGCCGTTCGAGCGCTTCCTGTCCACCCTGCGCGACGAGGAGCCCGACATCGACGTCGACTTCGACTCCGATCGCCGCGAGGAGATCATCCAGTGGGTCTACGAGCGCTACGGCCGAGAGCGCGCGGCGCAGGTGGCGAACGTCATCCAGTACCGCCCCAAGAACGCCGTGCGCGACATGGCCCGCGCCCTGGGCTTCTCGCCCGGCCAGCAGGACGCCTGGTCGAAGCAGGTCGAGGGCTGGGGCGCGGGGCTCGAGACCGGGCCCGATCACGACATCCCGGATCAGGTGATCGAGTACGCGACCGAGCTGCTGAAGGCGCCGCGCCACCTGGGCATCCACTCGGGCGGCATGGTGCTCACCGAGCGCCCCGTGGGCGAGGTCGTGCCGATCGAGCACGCCCGCATGCCCGGGCGCACCGTGATCCAGTGGGACAAGGACGACGCCGCCTGGATGGGCCTGGTCAAGTTCGACCTGCTGGGCCTGGGCATGCTCGCCGCGCTGCAGCACTGCTTCGACCTGATCCGCGAGTCCACGGGCGAGGAGTGGACGCTCGCGACGCTGCCGAAGGAGGAGGCCGCGGTCTACGACATGCTGTGCCGGGCCGACTCCATCGGGGTGTTCCAGGTCGAGTCGCGCGCGCAGATGGGGCTGCTGCCGCGCCTGCAGCCGCGCCGCTTCTACGACCTGGTGATCCAGATCGCGCTCATCCGCCCCGGCCCCATCCAGGGCGGCGCCGTGCATCCGTTCGTGCGCCGCAAGATGGGCGTCGAGAAGGTGACGTACGACCATCCGAAGCTCGAGCCGGTGCTGAAGCGCACGCTGGGCATCCCGGTGTTCCAGGAGCAGCTCATGCAGATGGCGATGGCCGTCGGCGAGTGCTCGGGCGAGGACGCGGACCTGCTGCGGCGGGCGATGGGATCCAAGCGCGGCAAGGAGAAGATCGAGAAGCTGCGCGACAAGCTGTACGCCGGGATGGCGTCGAACGGGATCACCGGGGAGTTGGCCGACGGCATCTACGCGCGCATCCAGGCGTTCGCGAACTTCGGTTTCGCCGAGTCGCACTCGCTGTCGTTCGCCCTGCTGGTCTACGCGTCGTCGTGGATCAAGCTGCACTACCCGGCCGCGTTCCTCGCCGGTCTGCTGCGCGCGCAGCCCATGGGCTTCTACTCCCCCGCATCGCTCACGGGCGACGCCCGCCGCCACGGCGTCGAGGTGCGCCGCCCCGACCTGAACCGCTCGGGGGCGACCGAGGTGCTCGAGCCGCTGCGCGAGGGATCCGGCGGGACGACCGGCCTCGAGTCGTGCCTGACCCGCGTGCATCCCGCGCCGGGCGCCTTCGACCGGGACGCGCCGGACGAGTCGGCAGCCCATCGCCGGGACGGCGCGTTCGCGGTGCGGCTCGGGCTCGCGGGCGTGACCGGCATGGGGCTCGACACCGCCAAGCGGATCGTCGCGGAGCGCGAGCGCGGCGGCCCGTACCGCGAGCTGCCCGAGCTGGTGCGCCGCACCGGCATCACGCAGACCCACCTCGAGGCCCTCGCCACCGCCGGCGCGTTCGAGTGCCTGGGCCTGTCGCGCCGCGAGGCGATCTGGCTCGCGGGCTCCGCCGCGCAGGATCGCCCCGAGTACCTGCCGCACACCGTGACGGCCGTGCAGCCGCCGCTGTTCGCCGATCCGACCAGCTACGAGCAGCTCGCGGCCGACCTGTGGGCGACCGGCGTCTCGACCACGGATCATCCGCTCGCCCACTACCGCGAGGCATTGGACGCGCGCGGCGTGCTGCCGTCCGCCCGCCTGCGCACCCACGAGACGGGCCGCCGCATCGAGGTCGCGGGGCTCGTCACCCACCGCCAGCGCCCGGCCACCGCGTCGGGCGTGACGTTCCTCAACCTCGAGGACGAGCACGGCCTGGTCAACGTGATCTGCTCGATCGGCGTCTGGAACCGCTACCGCCGCATCGTGCGCGACAGCCCCGCGCTCATCGCGCGCGGCATCCTGGAGCGCTCACCCGAGGGAGTCGCGAACCTGCTCGCCGACGCGTTCGAGGACCTGCGCGTCGGCGTCCGCCACGCCTCGCGCGACTTCCACTGAGCCGCCCGTGCCGCCGTCGTCTGGAACACTGAACCCGTGACCTCGCGCCTGATGCTGCTCGACACCGCCTCGCTCTACTTCCGCGCCTTCTACGGCGTGCCCGACACGGTGCGCTCGCCCGACGGCACGCCGGTCAACGCCGTGCGCGGGCTGCTCGACATGATCGCGAAGCTCGTCACGACCTACCGCCCCACCCACCTCGTCGCGTGCTGGGACGACGACTGGCGCCCGCAGTGGCGGGTCGACCTGATCCCGTCGTACAAGGCTCACCGCGTGGTCGAGGTGGTGGCGTCCGGTCCGGATGTCGAGGAGGTGCCGGATCCGCTCGAGGTGCAGGTCCCGGTGATCCGCGAGGCGCTCGCGACGCTCGGCATCACGGTCGTCGGCGCCGCGCAGCACGAGGCCGACGACGTGATCGGCACGCTCGCCACGCGGTCGGCGGTGCCGGTCGACATCGTGACCGGCGACCGGGACCTGTTCCAGCTGGTCGACGACGCCCGCGACGTGCGCGTGATCTATACGGCGCGCGGCATGAGCAACCTCGAGATCGTGACCGACGCGGTCGTGGTCGCCAAGTACGGCGTGCACGCCGCCCAGTACGCGGACTACGCGACCATGCGCGGCGACGCGTCGGACGGCCTACCCGGCGTCAAGGGCGTCGGCGAGAAGACCGCCGCGACCCTCCTGGCCGCCCACGGCGACCTCGCGGGCATCCGCGCCGCGGCCGCCGCGGGCGAGGGGATGTCGGCCGGCGTGCGCGCCAAGTTCGCCGCCGCGTCCGACTACCTCGACGTCGCGCCGCGCGTGGTCGCGGTCGCGACCGACCTCGACCTCGGCGACGTGCCGGCGATCCTCCCCGTGCCGGATGAGGCCGCGGCGCAGCGGGCGCGCGAGTTCGCGGGCCGCTGGAACCTCGGCTCGTCGATGGACCGGGTGCTCACGGCCCTGGCCTGACCGGTACGGGGCCGTCGACCCTCAGGAGCGCCGCACGCGGGCGACCGCGGTCAGGATGCAGGCCGAGAAGCCGCTCACGAGCGCCAGCGTGAGAAGAAGCGGCAGCGTCCAGCCGCTCGTCAGGTCGTGCACACCGCCGAGGAGGGGTCCGCCCGCCGCGCCTGCCACGTACGCGAGCCCCTGCACGAGCGCCGACATCGCCGCCGCCTCGCGGCTGCTGCGGGCGATGCCGACGAGCACCGTGAACACCACCACGAAGCCGCCCGCGTGCGCGACCCCGCCGAGGGACACCCAGAGCGGGTAGAGCTCAGGGACGACCAGCAGCCCTCCCACCATGGCGACCCAGCACGCCGCGACGAGGGCGGCCGGCACCGCGAGCGGCAGGTAGCGCGCGAGCGTCGGCACGACGAACGCCCCCGCGATCGCGACGCCCTGGAACAGGGACGCGAGCGCCCCCGCGACGGCGGCTCCCGTGCCCGTCATGTCGGAGAGCATCGCCGGCAGCCAGGTCGACAGGCCGTAGTAGGCGGAGGACTGGCAGCCGAGAGCTGCGACCAGCAGCCAGACGACCGGGTTCCGCAGGACGTCGCCGCGCCCGGGCACCGGGACCGGTCCGGTCATCGACACCGCGTCCGCCGGCGTCCCTCCTCCTCCGGAGCGCTCGTCCCACGGCACGCCCGGCATCCGGTCGCGCCACAGGTGCAGGCCCCACAGCACGAGCCCCAGGGCGGTCAGCACGATCCACAGCAGCAGCGCGAGCGGCCATCCGGTGAGCTCCGCGATCGACGCGGTGGTGAGCGTCGTCAGCAGCGACCCCGCGTTCAGCGCGGCCGTGTAGGCGGCGGTCACCGTCGCGACTCGCTCGGGCGGCACCTCGCGGCGGATGATCACCGGGATCACGATGTTGCCCACCGTGATCCCCGCACCGATCACGACCATGCCGACGAGCATCCATCCGAATCCGGGGAGGGTCCGGATGAGCGTGCCCACCGCGACCGCGGCCAGGCAGGCGAGCAGCGCCAGGTCGGCTCCCGCGCGCCGGATGACGACCGCGGCGACCGGGGTCAGCGCGGCGAACATCAGCACCGGGAAGGTGGTCAGCAGCGACGCGGTCGCGGCATCGAGCGCGTAGTCGTGCTCGATGTCCCGCAGCACGGGCGTGACCGACAGGATGGGCCCGCGCAGGCTGAACGCGGCGACGAGCACCCCCGCGATCACGAGCCACGGGAACGCCCGCCGCGCCGCCTGCGCCCCGCCCGCCCGGCTCACGCGCCCCAGGCCCAGGCCCGCAGCCTGCCGAGCGGCCAGGTCGTGATGATGCGCTCCGCCGGCACGCCGAGCCGCTCGGCGCGCTCTGCGCCGTGGTCGAGCAGAGACAGCTGCCCCGGGGCGTGCGCGTCGGAGTCGATCGAGAACAGGCAGCCGATCTCGAGCGCGAGGGAGATCAGGTCGTCCGGCGGGTCCTCCCGCTCGGGCCGCGAGTTGATCTCGACGGCCACGCCGTGCTCGGCGCACGCCTCGAACACCGCTCGCGGATCGAACGTGGACGGCGGGCGCGTTCCGCGCGATCCGGTCACGAGCCGGCCGGTGACGTGGCCGAGGACCGTGACGCGCGGGTTGGACACGGCCGCGACCAGCCGTCGGGTCATGGCCGTGGACTCCATGCGCAGCTCGGAATGCGCCGACGCGACGACGACGTCCAGCTCGTCGAGCAGCTCGGGCTCCTGGTCCAGCGCGCCGTCGCTCAGGATGTCCACCTCGATGCCGCTCAGCAGCGTGAAGTCGTCGTACTGGAACCCGGCGACCACCTCGAGCTGGCGTCGCAGCCGCTCGGGCGACAGTCCGCGCGCGACCTTGAGCCGCGGCGAGTGGTCGGTGAGCGCGAGGTACTCATGCCCCAGCCCGCGCGCGGCGGCGACCATGTCCTCGATCGGCGTCGTGCCGTCCGACCAGTCGCTGTGCGAGTGCAGGTCGCCGCGGAGCAGACCCCGCAGCTCGGACGGCTTCACGTCCCCCAGCCGCTCGCGCAGGTCGGTCAGGTAGTCCGGCACACGTCCGACGAGCGCCTGCTCGATCACCGCGAAGGTCGACGCGCCGATGCCCTTGGTCCGGCGCAGCCGCTCGGGGTCCCGGCGCGCCGCCTCGTCCAGGCCGGCGACCGCCGCGGCGGCGGCGCGGAACGCCTTCGCCTTGAACTTCGACGCGCGCTCGCGCTCCAGGAGGTACGCGATCTCGTTCAGCGCCTCGATCGGATCCATCCGTCGCCTCCCCCGGCCTGCGGCGGGCTCACGCCGGCGCCGACCCGCCCAGCTCCTGCGAGGCCGAGATCCACTGCTCCAGCTTCGCCGTGGCGCGACCGTCGTCGATCGCCGCGGCCGCCTCCTCGAGCGCCTCGACGAGACGCTCGACCATGCCCCGCTGCATCTGGGCGGGGTCCTGGGAGAGCCGGAACGCCACGATGCCCGCCGCCGCGTTGAGCAGCACGATGTCGCGCACCGCGCCCTTCTCGCCCGCCAGCGTGCGCCGCAGCACCTCGGCGTTGTGCTCGGGGGTGCCGCCGAGGAGGTCGTCGATGGTCGCGGTCGCCAGGCCCACGTCGCGCGGGTGGATGTCGAACTCGTGCACGTCGCCGCGCGAGACCTCCCAGATGCGGGAGTACCCCGTGGTCGTCAGCTCGTCGAGGCCGTCCTCGCCCCGGAAGACGAGCGCGGTGGCGCCGCGCGTGCGGAACACGCCGGTGATCAGCGGGACCACGTCGAGGTTGGCCACGCCGACGGCGTTCGCCTCCGCGCGGGCGGGGTTCACGAGCGGGCCGAGGAAGTTGAACACGGTCGGCACGCCGAGCTCCGCGCGCACCTGACCCGCGTGGCGGAAGCCCGGGTGGAACGCCGCCGCCCACGCGAACGTGATGCCGGCGCGGTCGAGGACCCCGGCCACGGCCTCCGGGGGCAGGCGCAGGTCGATGCCGAGCGCGCTGAGCACATCCGAGGAGCCCGACTTCGAGCTCGCAGCCTTGTTCCCGTGCTTGACCACGGGCACGCCCGTCGCAGCGATCACGATCGAGGCCGTCGACGAGATGTTGACGGTGCCGAAGCGGTCGCCGCCCGTGCCGACGATGTCGAGCACGTTGGGGTCGACATCCAGCGGGACGGCGGCCTCGAGGATCGCGTCGCGGAAGCCGATGATCTCCTCGACCGTCTCGCCCTTCGCCCGCAGCGCGAGCAGGAATCCGGCGAGCTGGGCGGGGGTCGCCGCGCCCTGCATCACCTGCCGCATGGCCCAAGTGGCCTCCGACACGCTGAGGTCGGTGCGCGAGAGCACGGTGGTCAGGACGTCGGGCCAGGTGGGTTCCGCCATGCTCCGATCCTAGCCAGGGCGTATAGACAGGGATCTCGCGCCGGACTCCCAGACGGCATTCGGGTCCCACATACTTCGACGCGATGTCGAAGTTGCCCAAACCAGGCCGGAGGATCGGCAATAATGGTTCCGTGACGACCTCAGCGACGTATGCCCCGGCACCGAGAACCGTGAAGCGACCCGATCCCGTCGCCGTCGGCACGATTGTCTGGCTCGGCAGCGAAGTCATGTTCTTCGCCGGCCTCTTTGCGATCTACTTCACCCTCCGCAGCACCTCGCCGGAGCTGTGGGCTGAGCGCACCGAGCTTCTCAACGTGCCGTTCGCGCTCGTGAACACGATCATCCTGGTGCTCTCCAGTGTGACCTGCCAGCTCGGCGTGTTCTCGGCCGAGGGCCTGACGTTCAAGAACCCGCTCCTGCAGCGGCTCGTGGGCTGGGGCGTCGTCCCGTGGTTCTGGGTGTCGTTCGCGCTGGGCGCGGTCTTCGTCTCGGGCCAGGTGTGGGAGTACGCCACGCTCGTGCTCGAGGGCATGCCGATCAGCGCCGACTCGTACGCGTCGGCCTTCTACCTCACGACGGGCTTCCACGCCCTGCACGTGACCGGCGGCCTCGTCGCGTTCCTGCTCACCATCGGCCGCTTCTACGCGGTCAAGCGCCCCCGTCACAAGGAGGCCGTCACCGCGATCGTCGTGTCCTACTACTGGCACTTCGTCGACGTCGTGTGGATCGCGCTCTTCCTGGTCATCTACTTCCTCAAGTAAGAGCGGAGCTACATCAGACTTATGGCACGAGAGAAGAAGCGCCGCTCGAACGGCCGTCGCAGCCCGCTGGCCGCCGCCGCCCTCATCGGCATCGGCCTGCTCATCACGGGAGGCGCCTACGCCGGCGCGTCCGCCGCGGTCGCCGCATCGACCGAGACCACCGCCGCCAGCACGACGCTCACGGTCGAGGACGGCGAGAAGCTGTTCCAGGCCAACTGCGCCACCTGCCACGGCCTCGACCTGCAGGGCACCGACAACGGCCCGTCGCTGTACGGCGTCGGCGCGCTCGCCGTCGAGTTCCAGGTGTCCACCGGCCGCATGCCGATGCAGCGCCAGGACGTCCAGGCCCCGCAGAAGGAGGCCCAGTTCACCGAGGAGCAGATCCTCGCGATGGCCGAGTTCGTGCAGTCGGTCGCCCCGGGCCCCGACTTCCCGGACGAGCGCTACCTCGACGGCGAGGGCGACGTCGCGCGCGGCGCCGAGCTGTTCCGCATCAACTGCGCGATGTGCCACAACGTGGCCGCCGCCGGCGGTGCGCTGACGGAGGGCAAGTACGCCCCGGACATCATGGACACCAGCGCGCAGCACATCTACGCCGCGATGGTGACCGGCCCCCAGAACATGCCCGTGTTCAACGACATGAACCTCACGCCCGAGGACAAGCGCGACATCATCTCCGCGCTCCTCTACCAGCAGGAGCAGCCCGCTCCCGGCGGCTTCACGATCGGCTCGCTCGGCCCCGTGTCCGAGGGTCTGTTCGTGTGGATCTTCGGCATCGGTGGGCTCATCGCGATCACCGTGTGGATCACCGCGAAGTCCAACTGAGCATGGCGAACGAAGAAGACGTGACGAGGAGCACCATGGCGCACGACAGCGAACCGCAGGCGGTGGAGGTCTACCGCCCCTCCCCCGGCCTCGCCGTTTCGATTGCCGACCCCGTGCAGAACCCCGGCCTGCCGCCGCACCGTGCGCGCATGACCGACAAGGATCCGAAGGCGGAGCGCGCGGCTGACCGCACGGTCTACACGCTGTTCTACGTGTCGGTCGCGGCCAGCATCTGGGCGGTCGCCGCCTACATGCTGTTCCCGATCGAGGACGGGTCGATGCTCTCGATCCGCAACAACAACCTCTGGATCGGCCTGGGCATCGCGTTCGCGCTGCTCGCGATCGGCGTGGGCGCCATCCACTGGTCCAAGGCGCTCATGAGCGACAAGGAATACGTCGAGGAGCGCCACTCGACCCGCGGCAGCGAGGCCACCCGCGCCGCGGCCGTCGAGGCGTTCGCGATCGCCAACGAGGAGTCGGGCTTCGGTCGTCGCAAGATGATCCGCAACTCGCTGATCGCCGCCGTCGCCGCCTCGATCCTCCCGGGTCTCGCGCTGTTCCGCGGCCTGGCCCCGCACTCGACGGCCGAGAACCCCACCGCGGGCGACCCGGTCGCGCTGCTCAACCACACCATGTGGAAGGAGGGCGAGCGCCTGGCGCTCGACCCCGAGGGCACCCCGATCAAGGCGTCGTCGGTCACGCTCGGCTCGGCGTTCCACGTCATCCCCGAGTCGCTCGCGAGCCTCAGCCACGACGACGGCTACCTCGAGGAGAAGGCGAAGGCCATCGTCCTGCTCATGCGTCTGCTCCCCGAGCAGCTCAAGGAGAACGAGGACCGCAAGTCCTGGTCGTACGACGGCATCGTGGCCTACTCGAAGGTCTGCACCCACGTCGGCTGCCCCGTGGCGCTGTACGAGCAGCAGACCCACCACCTGCTGTGCCCCTGCCACCAGTCGCAGTTCGACGTCACCGAGCACGCCAAGGTCATCTTCGGCCCGGCCGCGCGCCCGCTGCCGCAGCTGCCCATCGCCGTCGACGATGAGGGCTACCTCATCGCGCAGAGCGACTTCACCGAGCCCGTCGGCCCGAGCTTCTGGGAGCGTCACTGATGAGCACCACCACCGCACCTGAGAAGCCCCAGGCGCCGCTCGGCGGCAGGTTCGTCGCCGCGGCCGCGAACTACATCGACGAGCGCACCAGCATGTCGGGCCTCGTCAAGGCCCTCGGCCGCAAGGTCTTCCCCGACCACTGGTCTTTCATGCTCGGCGAGATCGCGCTGTGGTCGTTCGTCGTCGTGCTGCTGTCGGGCACGTTCCTGACGTTCTTCTTCCAGGCCTCCATGGTCGAGACGCACTACACCGGCGCGTACGAGCCCATGCGCGGCATCGCGATGTCGTCGGCGCTCGAGTCGACCCTGCGGATCTCGTTCGACCTGCGCGGCGGCCTGCTGGTCCGCCAGATCCACCACTGGGCCGCGCTGGTCTTCGTGGCCGGCATCGGCGTGCACATGCTGCGCGTGTTCTTCACGGGCGCGTTCCGCAAGCCGCGCGAGCTGAACTGGGTGATCGGCTTCGTGCTGTTCATCCTGGTGATGGCCGAGGGCTTCACCGGCTACTCGCTCCCCGACGACCTGCTCTCGGGCAACGGTCTCCGCATCATCGACGGCATGATCAAGGGCCTGCCGATCATCGGCACCTGGACGTCGTTCCTGCTGTTCGGCGGCGAGTTCCCCGGCACCGACATCGTCGGCCGCCTCTACACGCTGCACATCCTGATCCTGCCGCTGCTGGTGATCGCGCTCGTCGCGCTCCACCTGCTGCTCATGATCGTGAACAAGCACACGCAGTTCGCGGCCCCGGGTCGCACGAACGGCAACGTCGTCGGCTACCCGATGATGCCGGTCTACATGGCCAAGATGGGCGGGTTCTTCTTCATCGTCTTCGGCACCATCGTGCTGATCGCGTCGCTGGTGCAGATCAACCCCATCTGGAACTACGGCCCGTACGACCCGTCCCCCGTGTCGGCCGGCACGCAGCCCGACTGGTACATCGGCTTCGCGGACGGCGCCCTGCGTCTCGCCCCGTCGAACTGGGACATCGTCATCGGCAACTTCACGCTGTCGCTCGGCATCCTGGTGCCCGTCGCGGTGCTCGGCATCTTCATCGTGCTCGTCGCGATCTACCCCTTCCTCGAGGCGTGGATCACGGGCGACAAGCGCGAGCACCACATCGCTCAGCGTCCGCGCAACGCCGCGACGCGCACCGCGATCGGCGCCGCCGGCGTGGTCTTCTACGCGATCCTCTGGGCCGCCGCGTCGTCGGACATCATCGCGACGCACTTCTGGCTCACCATGGAGGGCGTGATCCGCTTCCTGCAGATCTCGCTGATCCTGGCCCCGATCGTCGTGTACTTCATCACCAAGCGCGTCTGCCTCGCGCTGCAGAAGAAGGACCGCGAGATCGCGCTGCACGGCTACGAGTCGGGCCGCATCGTCCGGATGCCCGGCGGCGAGTACCGCGAGGTGCACCGCCCGGTCGACGAGTACGAGCGCTGGAAGCTCGTGGACGTCGAGACCTACGCTCCCCTCGTGCTGCGCCCGAACGATCAGGGCCGGATCCCGTTCAGCGAGAAGCTGCGCGCCGGTCTGTCGCGCTGGTTCTTCGAGGACCGTCTCGCCCCGCTCACGCAGAGCGAGCTGGATGCCGCGGTCGCGCACCAGAAGCACGCGCTGCACGAGTACGGCCCCAGCCCGCGCGAGCTCGAGGCCGGTCACGACCAGCACTGAGCACCGCTCTCCCGAAGCCCCCGGTCCTCCTGGACCGGGGGCTTCGTCGTGTCGGCGCCGGGCCGCCGGCGGCCGTTGCCGCTCCTCTGCCGTTCCGAAAACCGGATCGATGGGACGTGCGTGACCGGAGTGATCGCATCCGTCACGCGCGCACCATCCGGCCGGTCTTCGGCACGCGCGGCGTAAGCTCGCGCAGGCCGCGCAGCGCATCTTCGACCGTCTCGGGATGGAACAGGATGTCCTCCGCGATCGGTCGGTAGCGCACGTAACCCCGCGCGGCCGCGACCTGGTCCCGGCGGTGGTCGCGGCGCTGCGCCTCCCAGTCCTCATGGAACGCCTTGCTGTCGCACTCCACGATGATCCAGCCGTCGAGCAGCAGATCCACCCGCCCTACCCCGGGGATGAGGACCTGCGACTCGACGCAGAACCCGAGTGCCACTGCCATCAGCCGCACGAGTGTCTCCGGCCCCGCCTCCGCCCTCGCGTCGACCAGGCGCCGTGCACGCTTGAGTCGGGCCGGCAGCACGCGGAACAACTCGTCGACGTCCGTGTGGCTCACGAGGCGCCCCTGCAGCGCCGAATCCAGCGAGGCGACCGCATCGGGCAGGTCCTGGCACAGCATCGCGTGGTGCAGCGCATCGAGGATGCTGACCTCGCTCGCCCGCGGGTGGACCGGCCGAAGCAGCCGCTGGCGATGCACGGCATCCTCCGGATCGACGGCGGGCTGCGTCGCGGTCCGCGCGAGATGGGTGTGCAGTCCGCCCGCACGGGCGACGAAGACGCCCTTCAGCCGCAGCAGCGAGACGCAGGTCAGGCGTCCCCCGCGCGCGACCGCTCGCACGTGCTCATCCGGCGCACCGCGCGCCAGATAAGCACCCTGGCAGGCCTTCTGGATCAGGCCCCCGTCGACCGCGGACCTGATCTCCCGCGTCGACATCCCCGATGCGCGCAGATCCCGCGTCCGCCACACGCGATGATCCCCACCCTCATCGTCCCGGACATGCACGTCTCCCATCCGGCCAGCGTGGGCCCCCGCACCGGGTCTCCGGCGGCCCGATCCACCCAGATGGGGGCGGCCAGCGGCTCCCGTTCGCTGTGGACGAGCCTCCGCGGGCCAGCCGGTTCCGAAAACCGGACCGATGTGGCGAGTGGGATGGATGGGGTCACGCTCGCCTCAGATACACCGTCCGTCCGGTTTTCGGCACCGCCGGCGGCCCCACGCCCCGGCCCAACGCGAAACGGCCCCGGTCGGACCGAAGTCCGCCGGGGCCGCCTCAGAGCTGGATCAGCGGGCGAAGTAGCCGCGGTAGTACTCGTACACCCAGCCGACGATCGCGACCGCGAAGAGGCCGAGGGCCAGCGGCAGCAGGAACTGCGCCACCGCGAGCGAGATGATCGCGATCGCCGCGGAGCCCGCGAGCACGAGCGGCCACCAGGACCACGGGCTGAACTCGCCGAGCTCGGCGTCGCCGTCGTCGATGTCCGCGTCGTCACGGTCCTCGGGGAGCGCCACGCCGTGCTGTCCCTTGTGCACCAGCTGGATGTAGAACGCCACCATCGCCGACATGAAGATGCCGAACGCGAGGGCCGTCGAGCCCGCCCACTCGACCGCCTGGTACCAGGGCAGGTCGGGCTGGGCGATGATGCTCCACGCGGTGTACACGACCGCCATGAGGCCGAAGAAGCCGGCGAGCAGCCACCAGAGGCCGATGTTGGACCGCATTACTTGACCTTTCCGTCCGCCGCGTCGATCACCGGCGCGTCAGGGGCGTCCTTGGCCGGACCGATGCCGACGGGGATGCCGGCCTCGGGGTGGTTCAGGTCGAACGCCGGACGCTCGCTGCGGATGCGCGGGATCGACGTGAAGTTGTGGCGCGGCGGCGGGCACGACGTCGCCCACTCGAGCGAGCCGCCGTAGCCCCACGGGTCGTTGACCGTGATCTTCGGCGCGGTGCGCGCGGTCACCCACACGTTCAGGAAGAAGGGCAGCAGCGAGGCGCCGAGGATGATGGCGCCCACCGTCGAGAGCTGGTTCTCCCACGTCCAGCCGTCCGCCGCCGAGTAGTCGGCGTAGCGGCGCACCATGCCGTCCACGCCCAGCCAGTGCTGGATGAGGAAGGTCATGTGGAAGCCGATGAACAGCATCCAGAAGTGCACGTAGCCGAGGCGCTCGTTGAGCATGCGGCCCGTCCACTTCGGCCACCAGAAGTAGAAGCCGGCGAACATGGCGAACACGACCGTTCCGAACACCACGTAGTGGAAGTGCGCGACGACGAAGTACGAGTCCGACAGGTGGAAGTCGAGCGGGGGCGACGACAGGATGATGCCCGTCAGACCGCCGAACACGAACGACACGAGGAAGCCGAGGGCGAACACCATCGGGGTCTCGTACGTGATCGAGCCGCGCCACATGGTGCCGATCCAGTTGAAGATCTTCACGCCGGTGGGAACCGCGATGAGCATCGTCATCAGGGCGAAGAACGGCAGCAGCACGGCGCCCGTGACGTACATGTGGTGGGCCCACACGGCCACCGACAGGGCGGCGATCGCGATGGTCGCGTACACGAGCGTCTTGTAGCCGAAGATCGGCTTGCGGCTGAAGACCGGGAAGATCTCCGACACGATGCCGAAGAACGGCAGCGCGATGATGTACACCTCGGGGTGGCCGAAGAACCAGAACAGGTGCTGCCACAGCAGGACGCCGCCGTTGGCGGGGTCGTAGATGTGCGCGCCGAGCACGCGGTCGGCACCGGCGGCGAAGATCGCGGCGGCGAGCACCGGGAAGGCGATCAGCACGAGGAGGCTCGTGATGAGCGTGTTCCAGGTGAAGATCGGCATGCGCCACATGGTCAGGCCGGGGGCGCGCATCGTGATGATCGTGGTGATGAAGTTCACCGCGCCGAGGATGGTGCCGAAGCCCGAGAGGCCGAGGCCCAGCATCCAGAGGTTTCCGCCGACGCCCGGCGAGAACGTCGCGTTGGCGAGCGGCTGATACGCGAACCAGCCGAACGACGCCGCACCCGACGGGGTCAGGAAGCCGGCGACCGCGATGGTCGAGCCGAACAAAAACAGCCAGAAGGCGAATGCGTTCAGACGCGGGAAGGCCACATCCGGCGCGCCCAGCTGCAGCGGCAGGATCGCGTTCGCGAAGCCCGCGAACAGCGGCGTCGCGAACATCAGCAGCATGATCGTGCCGTGCATCGTGAACAGCTGGTTGTACTGCTCCTTGGTGGGCAGGATCTGCATTCCGGGAGCGAACAGCTCGGCGCGGATGATCAGCGCCATGACGCCGCCGATCGCGAAGAACATGACCGAGGCGATCAGGTACATGTAGCCGATGGTCTTGTGGTCGGTGGAGGTCATCCACTTGACCACGATGTTGCCCTTCTGCTCCATGCGCGATGCGCTGAGCAGGGCTGCCTGGCGGGGCGGGAGCGTAGTGCGGTGCTCCTGCAGGGTCGTCGCCATGATCAGTGCCCCTCTTCCTCGGTGGCTTCGGCGTTGCCGGTCGTGCCGGGGAAGTTCCCCAGACGGTCGTACGCGTCGTTGATGTCGCCGGTGTTGCCCTGGGCCTCGAGCTCGGCGAGGTAGTCCTCGTACTCGGCCTGGCTCACGACCTCGACGTTGAAGAGCATCATCGAGTGGTACTCGCCGCACAGCTCGGCGCACTTGCCGGCGTACGTGCCCTCACGCGTCGGGATGAACGACCACGAGTTGTCGCGGCCGATGTACATGTCCTTCTTGTAGAGGAAGTCGATGATCCAGAACGAGTGGATCACGTCGCGCGACTCAAGGTGGATGGTCACCTTCTGGTCGACCGGCAGCACCAGCGTCGGCAGCTGCGACTGGTCGATGTTCCCCTCGGCGTCCGGCTGCGCCTGGATGCCCATGGTCCACACGGCGTCCGAGTTGTCCTCGGCCTCGCCGTCGTACTGGAAGTCCCACGCCCACTGCTTGGCGATCGCGGTGATCTCGACGTCGACCTCGTCCTCGGTCCACTGCGTCTCGATCGCCGACTGGTCGCGCGCCGTGAAGGCGAACAGGCCCAGCACCAGGATGAGCGGCACCGTCGTGAAGAAGATCTCGATCGGCATGTTGTAGCGCAGCTGGACCGGAAGGCCGGTCTGGCCCTTGCGGCGGCGGTACACGACCATCGCCCAGAGCATGAGGCCCCACGTGATCACGCCGACGGCCAGCAGCACGATCCACGAGCTGGTCCACAGCGTGGCGACGCGCTCGGCCTGGTTGGTCGTCGCCGTGCCGTCCTCCTGGAAACCGGGGAGGTATCCGTGCAGCTCCGTGGGAGTGCATCCGGCAAGGGCCACGGCTGCGGCAGCTGCGACGGGAATCGCGGCCCAGCGGAGACGGCGTTTCGACGGCACGAATTCACCTTTCGAACGTGGATGGGGCTCCTGTCAGTCTAGGGCAACCTCTCACCCGGTTCAGGACAACCGCCCAGCCTGGGGCGTGTCCATCCGGGCCCGTCCGGACACGCCGAAGAGCCCCGCACCGACGGGGTGCGAGGCTCTTCGGACGAGGCGGATCAGTGGAAGCTGTCGCCGCAGGCGCAGCTGCCCGAGGCGTTGGGGTTGTCGATCGTGAACCCCTGCTCCGAGATGGTGTCCTTGAAGTCGATCGTCGCGCCGTCCAGGTACGGGACGGACATGTTGTCGACGATGACCTCGACGCCGTCGAAGTCGACGGTCTCGTCGCCCTCGAGGTAGCGCTCGTCGAAGTAGAGCTGGTAGATCAGGCCCGAGCAGCCGCCGGGCTGGACGGCCACGCGCAGACGCAGGTCGTCGCGGCCCTCCTGCTCGAGGAGGCTCTTCACCTTGGCGGCGGCGGCGTCCGTGAGGCTCACGCCGTGCGCGCGCGTGTCGGCGGGGGTGCCGGCGAGGGTCGTGTCGGTCATGACGCTCCTTACGGGGTGGGCCGCATGCGCGGCGACTCGTTCGATTCTACCGCCGCGCGCGGCGTGCGGATCCGGGGCTCACAGGGAGCGGGAGTTCATCCGCCCCAGGAGCAGCGTCTCGGCCCGCACGGCGTTGCGGAACGTCTGCAGGTGCAGCGACTCGTTGGGGCTGTGCGCGCGCGAGTGCGGGTCCTCCACGCCGGTGACGAGGATCTGCGCGCCCGGGAACTCGCGCACCAGGTCGGCGATGAACGGGATCGAGCCGCCGACGCCGAGGTCGACGGGGTCCTTGCCGTAGCCGTCGCGCATCGCGTCGCGCGCCTCGGCCACCGCCCATCCGGTCGTGTCGACGAGGAACCCGTCGCCGAGGTCGACGTCGCTGAACGTCAGCTCCGCGCCGAACGGCGCGTGCGCGCGCAGGTGCGCCTCGATCGCCGCGTAGGCCTCGCGGGCGTCCTGGCCCGGCGCCACGCGGGCGCTGACCACGACGGTGACCTCGGGCGAGAGCGTGTTCGACGCGGCGGCGACGCTCGTGAAGTCGATGCCCGTGACGGTGATCGACGGCTTGTTCCAGATGCGCGACAGGATGGTGCCGTCGCCGATCGGCTGCACGCCGTCGGGCAGTCCGGCCTCGTCGCGCAGCGTCTCCTCGCTGTAGTCGGGCGTCTCGGCGTCCCGCGCGCGGAGCCCCTCGACCGCGACCGACCCGCGGTCGTCCCACAGGGTCGACAGCAGCTTGATGGTCGCGAGCATCGCGTCGGGCACCGCTCCCCCGAACATGCCGGAGTGCGAGGCGTGCTCGAGCGTGCGCACGGTGAGGTGGAACTTCGCGTTGCCGCGCAGGGAGACCGTGACGGCGGGCGTCTCGGAATCCCAGTTACCCGAGTCCGCGACCACGATCACATCGCTGCGCATCGCGTCGGCGTTGTCCGACAGGAACCGCGCGAACGAGCGGGAGCCGTACTCCTCCTCGCCCTCGATGAACAGCACGATGCCGAGATCGAGGTCGTCGCCCACCACCTCGCGCAGCGCGCGCAGCGAGGCGATGTGCGCCATCACGCCGGCCTTGTCGTCGGCGGCTCCGCGGCCGTACAGGCGGCCGTCGCGGACCGTCGGCTCGAACGGCGGCGTCTCCCACAGGGCCTCGTCGCCCGGCGGCTGCACGTCGTGGTGCGCGTAGAGCATGACCGTGGGGCGGCCGTTCCGCGCGGCCCGGGTGGCGAGCACCGCGGGCTGACCGTGCTCGGACATGCCGGGGATCTCGGCGGTGAGCACGCGCACCTCGTCGAAGACCCCGGTGTCGCGCGCGAGCTCGGCGATCGTCGCGGCGCTGCGCTGCAGCTGCTCCTGATCGAACGCAGGCCACGCGATGCCCGGGATGCGCACCAGCCGGCCCAGGTCGCCCAGAGCGGCGGAGATCCCTCCCTCTGCGGTCTCGAGCAGCGCTGCGTCGATCGTTCCAGCTTCCACAGAAGGCTCCGAAGTCATGCGGGTAATCTTAGGTCGATCCCCTCTCCACCGATCCGAGGTGCACACCCGTGAGCAAGACCCCCGCCGTGAACGACGGCGCTTCGAACGGCACGACCCTGAACGGCCAGCCGGTCGGCGACGACGCCGCGGCCGGCAAGGGCCGCCCCACCCCCACGCGCGCCGAGCGCGAGGCCGCCCGCAAGCGCCCGCTCGTCGCGAACACCAAGGAGGCCAAGGCCCGCGCCCGCGCCGAGCTGCGCGAGCGCCAGGACCGGGCGCGGATCGGCATGGCGAACGGCGATGAGCGCTACCTCCCGCTGCGCGACAAGGGCCCGCAGAAGCGCTTCGCCCGCGACTACACCGACGCCGGCTGGCACCTGGGTGAGCTGCTGATGCCCGCCATGATCGTCGTGATCATCGCGACGTTCATCCCGCTCGACTTCTTCCAGTACTGGTCGTTCGTGGCGCTGTGGATCTTCATCTTCTTCGTGATCGGCGACATGATCATCCTGTCCGCCACGGTCAAGAAGAAGGCGGCCGCGAAGTTCGGCAAGGAGAAGCTCGAGAAGGGCCTCGGCTGGTACTCGGCCATGCGCTCGGTCCAGATGCGCTTCATGCGTCTGCCGAAGCCGCAGGTCAAGCGCGGCGAGTTCCCCGTCTGATCCCCACGCGACACGACGACGCCCCCGGCCTTCACGGCCGGGGGCGTCGTTCTCGGTCGGTCAGCGTGCCGCGCGGATCGCGGACAGGCCCGCGTTGATCTCGCAGGCCCACAGCGGGCCGCGGTAGAGGAACGCCGTGTAGCCCTGCACGAGGGTCGCGCCGGCGTCCAGGCGCTCCTGGACCTCCTCGGCGGTCTCGACCCCGCCCACGGAGACGACGCAGAAGTCGTCGGGCACGGCGGCACGCACCGTGCGCAGAACCTCGAGCGAACGGGCCTTGAGGGGCGCGCCCGACAGGCCGCCCGCTCCGGCCGCCTCGACCGTCGCGGCGTCGGTGGCGAGGCCCTCGCGGGAGATCGTGGTGTTGGTGGCGATGATGCCGGCGAGGCCCTCGTCGACGGCGAGGCGCGCGATCGCCTGGATCTCGTCGTCCGGCAGATCCGGCGCGATCTTCACCAGCAGCGGCGTGGCGCCCGCCGCCTCGCGCACCGCGCGCAGCAGCGGGGCGAGGGTCTCGACCGCCTGCAGGCCGCGCAGTCCCGGGGTGTTCGGCGACGACACGTTGACCGCGAGGTAGTCGGCGAGCGGGGCGAGCATCCGGGCGCTCTTGACGTAGTCGGCCGTCGCGTCGGCGACGTCGACCACGCGGCTCTTGCCGATGTTCGCCCCCACGACCGCACCGGTGCGGCGCAGCCGCGCGAGCCGCCGGGCGGCGGCCTCGGCGCCGCGGTTGTTGAACCCCATGCGGTTGACGACCGCGCGGTCCTGGATCAGGCGGAACAGGCGCGGCTTGGGGTTGCCGTCCTGCGGGACGGCCGTGACCGTGCCGATCTCGACGTGCCCGAAGCCGAGCGCCTCGAGCCCGCGGACGCCGACCGCGTTCTTGTCGAAGCCGGCCGCGACGCCGAACGGCGACGGGAAGACCTGGCCGAGCGCCTCGACGGCGAGCTCGGGCGCCGGACGCGTGAAGCGGTGGACCAGCGGCCGGACCGGCCAGGTGCCCGCCACGCGGATCACGGCCATGCCGAGGTGGTGCGCGAACTCGGGGTCGAGGCGCGCGAGGACATGGCGGAAGACGAGGGGATACATCCCTGTCAGGCTATCGCGAGCCGGTGCCTCACTCGGACTCGTCGTCGACGTCCGCCGGGGCGTCGGCGCGGGAGGCGCGCGCGTGGTCGGCGCGGAGCTCCGCGATCGACGCCTCGAAGTCCTCGAGCGACTCGAACGCCTGGTAGACGCTCGCGAAGCGCAGGTACGCGACCTCGTCGAGCTCGCGCAGCGGACCCAGGATGGCCAGCCCGATCTCGTTCGCGTCGATCTGGCTGAGGCCGGTCTGGCGCACGGCCTCCTCGACCCGCTGGGCGAGGATCGCGAGGTCCGCGTCCGTCACCGGACGCCCCTGGCACGCCTTGCGCACGCCCGAGATCACCTTGTCGCGGCTGAACGGCTCGACCGCGCCGGAGCGCTTGATGACGTTGAGGCTCGCGGTCTCGATCGTCGAGAAGCGGCCGCCGCACTTGGGGCACTGCCGGCGCCGCCGGATGGACAGCCCGTCGTCGCTCGTGCGGGAGTCGATCACTCGGGAGTCGCCGTGACGGCAGAAGGGGCAGTGCATGACCCGAAAGCCTACGCCGTGACGCCTGGGAGTTCCGGAGCCCGGCTCAGCCGCGCACGTCGCCGAAGCGCGCCGCGACCGCCTCGCCGTGCGCGGGCAGCGCCTCGGCCTCGGCGAGCGCCAGGATCGCGTCGCGGACGTCGGCCAGCGCGTCGCGGTCGTACTCGATCACCTGCTGCGGACGCAGGAACGTGTGCGATCCCAGACCCGCCGCGTAGCGCGCCTGGCCGCCCGTGGGCAGCACGTGGTTCGATCCGGCGAGGTAGTCCCCGAGGCTCACGGGCGTGTACGACCCGACGAACACGGCCCCCGCGCTGGTATAGCGCGGCGCGGCGCCCGCCGCATCCGCGATGTGCAGCTCGAGGTGCTCGGGCGCGTAGGCGTTGCTGAACGCCTCGGCCGCGGCGGCGTCGTCGACGAGCACGATGGCGGACTGCTCCCCCGCCAGTGCCGTCGCCACGCGCTTGCTGTGGCGCGTGGCGGCCGCGACGCTCTCGACCTCGGCGGCGACGGCCTCCGCCAGCGCGGCGGACGGCGTGACGAGCACGGCCGACGCCTGCTCGTCGTGCTCGGCCTGGCTCACGAGGTCGTAGGCGATCAGGCGCGCGTCGGCCGTGTCGTCCGCGACGATCAGGATCTCCGTGGCGCCCGCCTCCGAGTCCGTCCCCACCACGCCGGCGACCGCGCGCTTCGCGGCCGCGACGAAGTTGTTGCCGGGGCCGGTGACGACGTCGACGGGCTCCAGCCCGATGGCGTCCACGCCGTGGGCGAGCGCTCCGATCGCGCCCGCGCCGCCCATCGCGTAGACCTCGTCGACGCCGAGCAGGCCGGCGGCGGCGAGGATCGTGGGGTGCACGCGGCCGTCCTGGTCGCGCTGCGCGGGCGAGGCGAGCGCGACGCTCTGCACGCCGGCGACCTGCGCGGGCACGACGTTCATGACGACGCTCGACGGGTACACGGCCTTGCCGCCCGGCACGTAGACGCCGACGCGCGCGACCGGCTGCCAGCGCTGCGTGACGCGCGCGCCGGCGCCGAGATCGGTCGTGCGCGGTGCGGGGACCTGAGCGGCCGACGCCTCGCGGACACGCCGGATGGCCTCCTCGAGCGCGGCGCGCACCTGCGGGTCGAGGGCGTCGACGGCCTCCGCGATGTGCTGTGCGGGAACGCGCACCGAGTGCCCGGTCACGCCGTCGAACCGCTCGGCCTGCTCGCGCAGCGCGACCTCGCCGCGCACGCGGACGTCCTCGACGATCTCGGCCGCGACATGCAGCGCGGTCGCCCTGGCCTCTGCGGCCCGAGGGACGATCGCGAGCAGTTCCGCGGTGGTCAGCGTGCGGCCGCGGAGATCGATGGTGCGCATCCCCCTATTCTGTCAGCCGCCGAGAGGGGGGGATCCGCCGTCGTCAGCCGCGCGTGATGCCCGAGGTGTCGTGCAGGTAGCCGATCCGGCCGTCGTCGTGGCGCACGACGTACGTGTCGCCGCGGTCCTCGACCACGAGCGCCCATGCGGTGGGCCCGATGCGGAACAGCGGAGCACCGTAGGCGTCCACGACGTCGCGCTCCTCCGGCACGAGCGCCCAGAACGCCTGCTGCACGGGCGCCTGCTGCGCCGCCGCGGGCTCGGGCTCCGGCTCGGGCGCGGGCTCCGGCTCGGGGGCGGGCGCCGGCTCAGGCGCGGACTCCGGCTCGGGGGCGGGCTCGGCGGCCGGGTAGGCCTCGGTCGGGCCGGTGGGCTCGTCCTGGGCAGGAAGCACCGACGTCGCGTCGTCATCCGTCGCGGGCGCGCCCACCGGCTCCGGCTGAGCCTGAGGCGCCTCGGCGGGCTCCGGCGAGGCGGGACGCTGGTGCGTCGCGTCGGCGTCTGCCGCGGCGGCCGGGGCGGGCGCCTGCAGCGGATACTGCTGGCCGTACGCGGGCGCGCCGACCGGGAACCGGCCCGCCGACGGAGCGTAGGCCGGCTGCCCGTACGGCTGGCTGGGCTGACCGTAGGGCTGCTGGCCGTAGGGCTGACCGTACGGAGCCTGGCCGTACGGCTGCGGGGCATACGGGGGCTGACCGGGCTGCGGCGCACCGTAGGCCGGCTGTCCGTAGCCGGGCGCACCGTACGGCTGGCCCTGCTGGGGCGCGCCGTACGGCGGCGCGGGCTGCGCCCACTGCTGCGGGGCGACCGGCTGGGGCTTGGGTCGCACGATCACGCCGCGGGGGTCGCGGGCGGTCGGATGCGCCGGCGTCTCGGCACGGCGCTCGAAGTCCTCCTTGAACGGCGCGACGTGCGGCGCGACGACCGTGAGGAACACGCCGCCGAGCGTCGCTAGCAGCTGCAGCCACACGACCCACGTGGTGATCACTCCGGGGCCGTCCACCGCGAGGCCGTACCCGAGGGTGCTGAGCCACATCACGGCGGCGACGGAGAAGGACACCGACGCGAACTGGTCCACGGACAGGGAGCCGACGCGCGCGATCCGGCCGGGCTGGGTGCGACGCAGCACCAGGAGCACGCCCGCGGCCACCGGGAGGCCCACGGCGAGCACCCAGTCGAGTGAGGCGCCCCAGATGGGCATGTAGCCGAAGTCGTAGATCGAGAAGAAGGAGAGCAGCAGGATGAGGCCCGACAGGCCGACCAGGATCGCCTCACGGCGCGTGAACGGACCGACGCCCGGCAGCGCGTCGGGGTCCTGCGGCGCGGCCGGCTCGGACGCCGCCGGCTCCGGCTGCGGCGCGGCCGGCTCCGGGGCTCCGGACGGCGGCTGCGCCGCCTGCGGTGCCGCGGCGGCCTGGCCGTCGGGCTGCTCGGGGGCGGGAGAACCGGGGTTCTGGTCGGTCACGCTGATCCTCTCCGGTGCCGTCGTCGTCACGGCCCTCGATCCACCCGGTCACCCGGGCGCGGTTGCGGTCGATCCTACCGGCGGGACCTGTGGCGTCTCGCGGGGCACCTCTCCCCCCGCGGCCGTCACGCCGGGCGCGTCATCGCCGGCCGGTCACCCCAGGCACTGGGGCCCGAGCAGCGACTTGAGGTCGCCGAACAGGTCGGCGGTGATCCGGACCGGCATCGGCACCTCGAACACCTTCGCGGTGCGGCCGCGGTGCATCCGGAGGCGCACCTCGGTGTCGCCCGCGTGGCGTCGCAGCACGTCAGCGAGCTCCTGCACCACCTGCTCGGTGGCGCGCTGCTCCGGCAGCACCAGGGTGAGCGGGCCCGCCTCGTCGAACGAGCCGACATCCGGGGTGAACGCCGACTGGGCGTGGAGGTTCATCCCGTCGTCGCGGCGCGAGACGCGGCCGCGCACGACCAGGATGGCGTCCTGCTGCAGGATCGGCTGGAACTCGGTGTAGGTCTTGCCCATGAACATGACCGTGACCTCGCCCTCGAAGTCCTCGACCGTGATCATGCCGTAGGGGTTTCCGCTCGACTTGGCCACGCGGTGCTGGGCGCTCGTCACCAGCCCCGCCACCGTGACCTGGTCGCCGTCCTGCAGATCCTCCGACGCCAGCAGCGCGCTGATCGTGATCGTGCGGTGCTTCGCGAGCGGCACCTCCAGGCCCGCCAGCGGATGATCCGACACGTACAGCCCGAGCATCTCGCGCTCGAAGCCGAGCTTGTCCTTCTTGGTCCACTCGGGGCGGTCCGGCACCTTCTGCACCGACTGGGGCTCGTCCCACAGGCTGTCGAAGTCGAAGCCGATCGCGCCGCCCGCGGCGTTGCGCTTGTCGGTCACGGCGACCTCGACCGCGCTCTCGTGGATCTCCACGAGAGCGCGTCGCGTCGCCCCCATGGAATCGAACGCGCCGGCCTTGATCAGCGACTCGACCGTGCGCTTGTTGGCCACGTGGAGCGGCACACGGGCGAGGAAGTCGTGGAACGACGTGTACGGCCCGCCCTCGCGCGCGGCGATGATGCCGTCGACGACGTTCGAGCCGACGTTGCGGATCGCGCCGAGGCCGAAGCGGATGTCCTCGCCGACGGCAGCGAAGAAGCCGATCGACTCCGAGACGTCCGGCGGGAGCACCCGGATGCCCATCCGGCGGCACTCGTTGAGGTACAGCGCCAGCTTGTCCTTCGCGTCGCCGACGCTGGTCAGCAGCGCGGCCATGTACTCGGCCGGATAGTGCGCCTTCAGGTACGCGGTCCAGTACGACACGAGCCCGTACGCGGCCGAGTGCGCCTTGTTGAACGCGTAGTCCGAGAACGGCAGCAGGATGTCCCACAGCGCCTTGATGGCGCCGTCGCCGAAGCCGCGCTCCTTCATGCCGGCCTCGAAGCCCTCGTACTGCTTGTCGAGCTCGGACTTCTTCTTCTTGCCCATCGCGCGGCGCAGGATGTCGGCCTGGCCGAGACTGAAGCCGGCCACCTTCTGCGCGATCGCCATGACCTGCTCCTGATAGATGATCAGGCCGTAGGTCGTGTCGAGGATGTCGCGCAGCGGCTCCTCGAGCTCCGGATGGATCGGGGTGATGGGCTGCAGCCCGTTCTTGCGCAGCGCGTAGTTGGTGTGCGAGTTCGCGCCCATGGGACCCGGGCGGTACAGCGCGATGACGGCCGAGATGTCCTCGAAGTTGTCGGGCTTCATCAGTCGCAGCAGCGACCGCATGGGCCCGCCGTCGAGCTGGAACACGCCCAGCGTGTCGCCGCGGGACAGCAGGTCGTACGCCGCGCGGTCGTCGAGCTGGAGGTGCTCGAGGTCGAGCTCCTCGCCCCGGTTCATCCGGATGTTGTCCAGCGCGTCCGAGATGATCGTGAGGTTGCGCAGGCCCAGGAAGTCCATCTTGATGAGGCCCAGGGACTCGCACGCCGGATAGTCGAACTGCGTGACGATCTGGCCGTCCTGCTCGCGGCGCATGATCGGGATGATGTCGAGCAGCGGCTCGCTCGACATGATGACGCCGGCCGCGTGCACGCCCCACTGGCGCTTCAGGCCCTCGAGGCCCACCGCGCGGTCGTAGACGGTCTTGGCCTCGGGGTCGGTGTCGATCAGCGAGCGGAACTCGCCGGCCTCCTTGTACCGCGGGTGCTCGGGGTCGAACATGCCGTCGAGCGGCATGTCCTTGCCCATGACCGCGGGCGGCATGGCCTTCGTGAGCTTCTCGCCCATGCTGAACGGGAAGCCCAGCACGCGGCCCGCGTCCTTGAGCGCCTGCTTCGACTTGATGGTGCCGTACGTGACGATCTGCGCGACGCGCTCCGAGCCGTACTTCTGCGTGACGTACTCGATGACCTCGCCACGGCGACGGTCGTCGAAGTCGACGTCGAAGTCGGGCATCGAGACGCGGTCGGGGTTCAGGAAGCGCTCGAAGATGAGGCCGTGCTCGAGCGGGTCGAGGTCGGTGATGCGCATGGCGTACGCGACCATGGAGCCTGCTCCCGAGCCGCGGCCGGGGCCCACGCGGATCCCGTTGTCCTTGGCCCAGTTGATGAAGTCGGCGACGACCAGGAAGTAGCCCGGGAAGCCCATCTGCAGGATGATCCCGGTCTCGTACTCGGCCTGCTTGCGGACCTTGTCGGGGATGCCCTCGGGGTACCGGTAATGGAGGCCCTTCTCGACCTCCTTGATGAGCCAGCTGTCCTCGGTCTCGCCGTCCGGCACCGGGAAGCGGGGCATGTAGTTGGCCGAGGTGTTGAACTCGACCTCGCAGCGCTCGGCGATCAGCAGCGTGTTGTCGCACGCCTCCGGGTGGTCGCGGAACAGGTGGCGCATCTCCTGCGCGGTCTTGACGTAGTACCCGTCGCCGTCGAACTTGAAGCGGTTCGGGTCGTCCAGCGTCGATCCGGACTGCACGCACAGGAGGGCCGCGTGCGCATCGGCCTCGTGCTGGTGCGTGTAGTGCGAGTCGTTGGTGGCGACCAGCGGGATCCCGAGGTCCTTCGAGATCCGGAGCAGGTCGGTCATGACGCGGCGCTCGATCGAGAGGCCGTGGTCCATGATCTCGGCGAAGTAGTTCTCCTTGCCGAAGATGTCCTGGAACTCCGCGGCTGCCGCGCGCGCGGCCTCGTACTGCCCGAGGCGCAGCCTGGTCTGGATCTCGCCCGACGGGCATCCCGTCGTGGCGATGAGGCCCTTGCTGTAGGTCTGCAGCAGCTCGCGGTCCATGCGCGGTTTGAAGTAATACCCCTCCATGCTCGACAGGGAGCTCAGCCGGAAGAGGTTGTGCATGCCCTCCGTGGTCTGGCTCCACATCGTCATGTGGGTGTACGCGCCGCCACCGGACACGTCGTCGCTCTTCTGGTCCGGCGACCCCCACGCGACGCGCGACTTGTCGCTGCGATGCGTGCCGGGCGTGACATAGGCCTCGAGACCGATGATCGGCTTGACGCCGGAGGCCTGCGCGGCCTTGTAGAACTCGAACGCCGCGAACGTGTTGCCGTGGTCCGTGACCGCGATCGCCGGCATGCCGTACTCGGCCGCGGCCTGGGTCATCGCCCCGATCTTGGCCGCCCCGTCCAGCATCGAGTACTCGCTGTGCACATGCAGGTGGACGAAGGAGTCGGAGGCCATGGATCGAGTCTAGGTCGGGCCCCCGACACGTCCGCCCGGCCGCACCGGGTGTCGGGACGCCGGGCGGGGCGGACCCGGCCGACGGCCGCTCAGTCCGCGCCGGCGGCGCGCGTGTCGATGCGGCGGGTGAGGTCGTCGAGGCGGGCGATCACGTCGTCGCACGCGCTCGCGGCCGTCCAGAGATCCGGGTGCGTCCGCCGCAGCGCGCCGGACCCGCCGTGGCGCGACAGCGCGCCGAGGTCGCTGCGGAGGTTCGCCCGCGCGCAGGACAGTGCCGCGCGCAGGGCCGCGGCGGCCGACACGACGTCGGCGAGCAGGGTCGGCTCGACGCGGCGGGCGATGCGCTCCAGGTCGCCGATCGCGTCGCGCGCGAGCGCGGCCAGGGCCGCGGACGAGCGCGCGGCGGCCAGCGCCGCCTCGTCCCGTGCCCGGTCGTCGCCCGCCCGGAGCGCCGTTCCGAACGCCGCCGAGGCCGCCGCGTCGGCGTCCGCGCGGTCCAGCGCGGCCTGCGCGAGCGCGCGGGCCCGCCGCTCCACGCCGGACTCCTCCGCGTACGAGGCCACCATCGCGACGAGCGCGGCGGCCGACGCCAGCATCACGCCCGCGGCGGCGCCTCCCCGGGGTCCCCGCCGCGCTGCGACAGCCGGTCGATCCACTCGCCGATCGTGGTCTCGCGCGCCGGACGCCGGCCGCTCGGGGCGTCCGTCCGATCCGTCGCGGTGCCGAGCTTCGCACGGAGATCCATCGTCATCACGCCATCGTCCTCGCCCGGCCGGATCCTCGCCACGGGCTTGCCGAACGATGCTGAGGCCGCTAAGGAGCACGGATCCTCGGGCCTCAGCCCCGGAGGTCGAGGCGCATCAGCACCCGCGGAAAGCCGCCCGAGACCGAGTCGGTGTCCGCGACCTTCGTGAACCCCTCGCGCTCGAACAGTGAGCGGAAGCCGACGAACGCCATCGTCTGGTCGACCTTCTCGCCCCGGTTGTCCACCGGATATCCCTCGACGGCGGGCGCGCCGCGCTCTCGCGCGAACTCGACCGCGCCGTGGAGCAGCCGCGGCAGGACGCCCCTGCCCCTGTGCCCGGGCCGCACCCGCAGGCACCACACGCTCCACACCGGCAGGTCGTCGACGTGCGGGATCTTGGTGCTGCGCGCGAACTGGGTCTCCGAGCGCGGCGCGACGCCCGCCCATCCGACCGGTTCGCCGTCGTCGTACGCGAGCACGCCCGGCGGCAGGTCGGACTCGCACATCCGGCGCACGTACTCGGCCCGCTCGGGCCCGCGCAGCGACGAGTTGAGCTTCGACGGGATCCGATGGCTCAGGCACCAGCACACGTTCGCATCGGGGTTCTTGGGCCCCACGAGCGCGCGCACGCCCTCGAAGCGGTCGCCGGACGCACCTCGATCGCCATGCGGCCAGCGTGGCACCGGCCTCCGACATCCGCGAGACCTACTCCCCGCGAAGCACCGCCAGCGCGTGCGCCAGGTCGGCGGGATAGTCCGACGTGAACGTCACCCAGTCGCCCGTGGCGGGATGCGCGAACGACAGCTCGTGCGCGTGCAGCCACTGGCGCGTCAGGCCGAGGCGCGCCGACAGCGTCGGGTCGGCGCCGTAGAGCGGATCGCCGACGCACGGGTGGCGGTGGGCGGCCATGTGCACGCGGATCTGGTGCGTGCGCCCGGTCTCGAGGTGGATCTCGAGCAGCGACGCGCCGGGGAACGCCTCGATCGTCTCGTAGTGCGTGATCGAGTCCTTGCCGTCGGGCGTGACGGCGAACTTCCACGAGTGGCTGGGGTGCCTCCCGATGGGCGCGTCGATCGTGCCGACCAGCGGATCCGGATGCCCCTGCACCACCGCGTGGTAGATCTTGTCGACCGTGCGCTCCTTGAACGCGCGCTTCAGCACGGTGTAGGCGTGCTCGGTCTTGGCCACGACCATGAGGCCGCTCGTGCCGACGTCGAGGCGGTGCACCACGCCCTGCCGCTCGGACGCGCCGCTCGTCGCGACGCGCACGCCTGCGGCAGCGAGGGCCCCGAGCACGGTCGGCCCCTCCCACCCGATCGAGGGGTGGGCGGCGACGCCGGCCGGCTTGTCGACCACGACCATGTGGTCGTCCTGGTACGCGATGCCGAGGTCCGGCACCGCCACGGGCACGACGCGGGGCTCCTCCTTGGGGCGCCACTCGACGTCGAGCCAGGCCCCGCCGTGCACGCGGTCGGACTTGCCGACCGCGACGCCGTCGAGCTGCACGCCGCCGGCCTCGGCCACCTCGGCCGCGAACGTGCGCGAGAAGCCGAGCATCTTGGCCAGGGCCGCGTCGACGCGCGAGCCGTCGAGCCCGTCGGGGACGGGAAGGCGACGCGACTCCATCAGTCCTCCCGCGGCGCGTCGGCGGCCGGGGCGCCGGGCGACGGATCGGCGGTCGCGGCGTCGGCCTTGGGCGCGCGGCGACCGTCGAGCCCGACGCCGAACAGGGTGAGCGCCGCCACCGCGATCATGCTGCCCACGATGAACACGTCGGCCACGTTGTAGATGGCGGGCATCATCCACGGCGTCGAGATGAAGTCGACCACGTGCCCCACGGCGAACCCGGGGTCGCGGAACAGGCGATCGGTGAGGTTGCCGAGCACGCCGCCGAGCAGCAGGCCCAGGACGACGGCCCAGACGCGCGAGTGCACGCGCGTGAACGCGAGCCACACGATGCCGCACGCGACGACCGCGAGCGCGATCGTGAAGATCCAGGTGACGCCCTCGCCGATCGAGAAGGCGGCGCCCGGGTTGAGCACGAGGTACCACTGGAGCACCTCGCCCAGGACGGGCACGGGCGTCTGCCACTCGAGCGACGTCAGGGCGAGATGCTTGGCGAACTGGTCGGCGGCCAGCACCAGGACCGCGAGGATCGCGATCGTGATGCTGGCCGCCGCCGTACGCAGGGGTGCGCGGTCCGTCAAGACCGGCTCAGAGGCCGATCGCCGAGACCGGCGTCTCGTCCGAGGCCGAGCCCGAGGCGTCGAGGTCCTTCAGCTTCGCCTCGAAGTAGCTGCGCAGCTGCTGGCGGTAGTCGCGCTCGAACTGACGCAGCTCGCTGATGCGGCCCTCGAAGGTCGTGCGGTCCTTCTCGTACTTCTCGTTGAGCTCGCGCTGGCGGCTCTCGGCCTCGCTGACGAGGCGCTCGGCCTCCGCCTTGGCGTCGGCGATGAGCTGCTCGGCGGTCTGCTTGCCCTCCGCGACGTGCTCGTCGTGGAGGCGCTGCGCGCGCTCGATGATGCTCGCGGCGCTCGACGCCGTGGTCGACACGGGCTCGGCGGAGGGAGCGGCCTCGGCGGCCGGCTCCTCGGCGGCGGGCTCCTCGGCCGGCTGCTCCTCGACGGGAGCGGCGGCGGCGACCGGAGCGGCGGAGGGAGCGAGCTCGCCCGACTCGTACTTGGCGAGCTTGGCCTTCAGCTCGTTGTTCTCCTCGATCGTCTTGCGCCACTCGACGACGATCTCGTCCAGGAAGTCGTCGACCTCGTCCGGGTCGAAGCCCTCCTTGAACCGGACGTGCTGGAACTGCTTGGTGACGACGTCATCCGGCGTCAATGCCATGGGTGGCTCCTCTTCCGTGGGGTGTCTGTGGCCGTGGGCCGAGCCCGGGCACTTCTCCGTGAGCAAGCATAGCCGCCGCACCGGATGCCGCCGAGGGACGATCGTGCGCGGCTCAGAGCATGGTGAGCGACCGCGTGACCGACAGCAGCACGAAGCAGAGCAGCATGGTCAGCGCGAACGCGAAGTCGATCGCGATGCCGCCGATCCGCAGGGGCGGGATGAACCGCCGGAAGAAGCGGATGGGCGGATCCGTGAGGGTGTACACCACCTCGGCGACCACGAGCAGCGCCCCCTTGGGGCGCCACTCGCGATTGAACATCGGGATGTACTCGAAGATCAGCCTCGCGAACAGCACGAGGATGTAGATGAGCAGCAGGAAGTTGACGATCGAGGCGATCAGCCCGATGACGGTCACCATCGCAGACGAGACGACGAGCAGACGCGGCGGGGCCGCGGATCAGGCCTGCGCGAAGGGCGCGGACTCGGGGTCAGCGTGCGCGATGCCGCCGTCGCCCGAGACCGCGATGTTCTCGGGCGAGAGCAGGAAGACCTTGCTGGTGACGCGCTCGATGCGGCCGTACAGGCCGAGCGACAGGCCGCTCGCGAAGTCGATGAGTCGGCGCGCGTCGGCGTCGCTCATCTGCGAGAGGTTGATGATGACCGGGATGCCGTCGCGGAAGTGCTCGGCGATCATCTGCGCGTCGCGGTACTGCTTGGGGTGCACCGTCACGATCTCGTTCACGGCAGCCGCCGCGGGCTGACGGACGACAGCGGGGCGGCGCAGCGGCGTGACAGGGGCCGGCTTGGCCTCGTCGTGCTGCGGCTGCTCGTGCGTGCGCTGGGGCTGCTCGGCAACGTCCTCGTATCCTTCCTCGTCGGCAAGTCCGAGGTAGACCATCGTCTTCTTGAGCGGGTTCGCCATGGCGTCCTCCGTAGTCTGCTCTGCTTTTTCGAGGCTACGCCCGGGCGGGGCGAGGGCCGGTGATTGCGGACCCGATCCGCAGGTGTGTCGCGCCGCAGGCGATCGCCTCGGCGAAGTCGGCGGTCATGCCCGCCGAGATCCAGGTGGCCTCGGGGACCACCGCGCGCACGCGCTCGGCGTATCCCGCGAGGCGCTCGAAGGCGGCCGCGGGGGCTTCGTCCAGCGGAGCCACGGCCATGACGCCCCGCAGTCGCAGCGTCTCGGCGGCGGCGACCCGCTCGGCGAGCGCCTCGAGGTCGTCGGGCGCGACGCCGCCGCGCCCCGGATCGTCCGTGAGGTTGATCTGGACGAGCACGTCGAGCGCACCCTCCCCCGGCTCGGCCGCCGCATCGAGCGCCGTGACGAGGCGCTCGCGATCCACGGAGTGGACGACGCGGGCGGCGCGGCGGATCTGCCGCGCCTTGTTGGTCTGCGCCTGGCCGATGAAGTGCCAGGTCAGCCCGGCGAGGTCCGCCGTCTCCGCGGACTTGGAGCTGAGCTCCTGCTGCCGGTTCTCGCCGACGTCCCGCGCGCCGAGGGCGTGGAGCTCGCGCACCAGCGACGCCGGATGGAACTTCGTCACCACGATCCGGGTCAGCTCGCCCGGGTCGCGGCCCGCCGCGCGCGCGGCCTCGCCGATGCGGAGATCCACATCGGCGAGGCGCGACGCGAGGTCGGTCATGAGTTACTTCAGGAAGTCCGGGATGTCGAGGTCGTCGTCGCCGAACGCCGAGTCGAAGCCCGCGTCGGGCAGCACGGGAGCCGCGGCGGCGACCGAGACGGTCTCGCGAGCGGGCTCCTCCTTCTTCTCGACCGGAGCCGGCGCGGGCGCCGACGAGCCGAACGTGGCGCCCGGCAGGGTCGGCATGGGGGCGCGCCCCGCCATCGACGGCACCTCGATGCGCGCCTGCGGCTCGCCGCCGTCGAAGCCCGCCGCGATCACCGTGACGCGCACCTCGTCGCCGAGCGTGTCGTCGATCACGGTGCCGAAGATGATGTTGGCCTCGGGGTGCGCGGCCTCCTTGACCAGCTGAGCCGCGTCGTTGATCTCGAAGATGCCGAGGTTCGAGCCGCCCTGGATCGACAGGAGCACGCCGTGCGCGCCCTCGATCGAGGCCTCGAGCAGCGGCGATTCGACCGCGAGCTCGGCCGCCTTGATGGCCCGGTCGGCGCCGCGCGCCGAGCCGATGCCCATGAGCGCCGAGCCGGCGCCCTGCATGACGGACTTGACGTCGGCGAAGTCGAGGTTGATGAGACCGGGGGTCGTGATCAGGTCGGTGATGCCCTGCACACCGGCGAGGAGCACCTGGTCGGCGGTCGCGAACGCCTCGACCATCGAGATGCCGCGGTCGCTGATCTCGAGCAGGCGGTCGTTCGGCACGACGATGAGCGTGTCGACCTCTTCCTTCAGGGTCGCGACGCCCGCCTCGGCCTGGCTCTGGCGGCGGCGGCCCTCGAACGAGAACGGCTTGGTCACGACGCCGATGGTCAGGGCGCCGATCGACTTGGCGATGCGCGCGACCACGGGCGCGCCGCCGGTGCCGGTGCCGCCGCCCTCGCCCGCCGTGACGAACACCATGTCGGCGCCCGCGAGCGCCTGCTCGATCTCCTCCGCGTGGTCCTCGGCCGCGCGACGGCCGACCTCGGGGTCGGCTCCGGCGCCCAGGCCGCGCGTGAGCTCGCGGCCCACGTCGAGCTTGACGTCGGCGTCGCTCATCAGCAGCGCCTGCGCGTCGGTGTTGACCGCGATGAACTCGACTCCACGGAGACCGAGCTCGATCATGCGGTTGACGGCGTTGACGCCACCGCCGCCGACGCCGACGACCTTGATCACGGCGAGGTAGTTCTGGTTCTGGCTCATGCCGGCCTCCGATTGCTGTCGAACCCTGGTCTCATCCCGGAACCTTCACCCTCTACATGAGAGTTAAAGTATTGCCCGGTATGCAATTCCTTCCATGAAGGTATGCGCGCCGCGCGCTCGAATCCGGATTGGCCGTGGGCGTGTCGCGAGTCGTGTCGCGAAATGGCGTGACGAGCCGTCTGCGCGGTTCGCGAGAGGTCAGCCGACGCTTATCGAACCGGGCGACGAGACGTCGTAGTAGGAGTAGCCGTCGGGCGCGGCGAGCAGCGCGATGGCCTTCTTGACGGAGTCGTCGGCGCTCCCCCACAGCACCTCGGTGCCGTCGTGAAGCACGAGCGTGACGTCGTCGGGCGTCGTGGCGCGGGCTTCGGCGACGAGCCCGTGCACGTCGTCGGGGAGCGTGCGCAGCACCTGGCCGATCGCCTCGAAGGCGGGCGACGCGAGCCCGCCGCGGGCGTCGATGAGCGGCTGATCCTCGGGCCGCGCGCCGCCCGAGGCGAGCACCACCCCGGCCGCGTCGACGGTCGTGAAGCCGGCGTCCGAGCGCACGACGCCGATCGGCGTGCGCTCCCGGATCCGCACGATCAGATCGTGCGGCGGACGCGCCTCGAGCGTGTAGGTCTCGATCAGGGGGAACGTCACGAGCGCCGCCTTGACCTCGGCGTGGTCCACGAGCGGGAGCGGCCGGCCGACCTGATCGGCCAGCGCCTCCTGCAGAGCGGCCTGGTCGATCGCGACGGCGCCCTCGACCGTGATCCGCTGCACCGCGAACAGTGGGCTGTAGGCGGCGCCGACGCTCCCGATCACGAGCAGCAGCAGCGCCGACAGCGACGCGATCCAGATCATCCGGCGGCGGCGCGAGCGCGCCGTGAAGCGCCGGATCTCGGAGCGCAGCGCACGGCGGCGCGCGCGGGTCGCGCGCCAGACGTCGCGCCATCCGGTCGGCTGCGCCCCGGCCTCCTCGGCCCGCGGCTCGGGGGCGTCCGGCTCGTCCGGCACATCCTGCGGCGGCGGCGCGTCGCCCTCCTCGGCCCGGCGCCGGCGGAACGGCAGCACGGGCGCGCGACGACGCGGCTCGTCGTCGAGGGCGACGAGGCCCTCGGGATCGGCGCGCGGATCCCGCGCGTCCCGCCGCTCGGGCGGGGGCAGCGGGCCGGGGCGCCTCATGCTCCCGCGTTCTCGCTTCCGCGCAGCGACTCCAGCACCTGCGGGATGATCTGGTAGACGTTGCCGCAGCCGAGCGTGATCACGTAGTCGCCCTCGCGCGCGACCGACGCGGTGTAGTCGGCGGCCTCCTGCCAGTCGGCGACGAAGTGCACGCGCTCGGGGTCCCGGAACCTCGAGCTGACGAGCTCGCCGGTGACGCCCGGGATGGGATCCTCGCGCGCGCCGTACACGTCGAGCACGACCGTGTGGTCGGCCAGCTCCTCGAGCACATGCGCGAACTCACCCGCCATGAGCTGGGTGCGCGAGTAGGTGTGCGGCTGGTGCACCGCGATGATGCGCCCGTCGCCGACCACGGTCCGCGCGGCGCTCAGGGCGGCGGCGACCTCGGTCGGATGGTGCGCGTAGTCGTCGTAGACGCGCACGCCGCGCTCGGCGCCGTGCAGCTCGAAGCGGCGCACCGTGCCGGCGAACCCGGCGGTGACCGCCTCGAGGGCGGCGTCGAGCTCGTGGCCGAGCGCGATCAGCACGGCGACGGCTCCGGCGGCGTTGATCGCGTTGTGTGCGCCGGGCACCGCGAGGCGCCCCGTGGCGCTGCGTCCGCCGTGCGTGAGGGTGAACGCGACGGGCCCCTCGGTGACGATGTCGGTGATCCGGACGTCGGCGTCCTGGGCCTGCCCGAACGTGATGACGTTGCGGTGGCTCAGCCCCGAGCGCACGCGCTGGGCGCCCGCGTCGTCCGACGAGATCACGACGGCCTCGCGCGCCGCGTCGGCGAAGCGCACGAACGCCGCGTCGAACGCGTCGTGCGAGCCGTAGTGGTCGAGGTGGTCGGCGTCGACGTTCGTGATCAGCACGATCGACGTGTCGTACAGCAGGAACGAGCCGTCGGACTCGTCGGCCTCGATCACGAACAGCTCATCCGATCCGGAGTCGCTCGAGACGCCGAGCCCCGCGATCACGCCGCCGTTGACGAAGCTCGGATCAGCGCCGAGGCCGCGCAGGCCCGTCACGATCATGCCGGTCGACGTGGTCTTGCCGTGAGCGCCCGCGACGGCGACCAGGCGGCGCCCGCCGATCAGCCAGTGCAGCGCCTGCGAGCGGTGGATGATCGGCAGCCCGCGCTCCTTGGCGAGCAGGTACTCGGGGTTCTCGGGCCAGATCGCGCCCGTGAAGATCACGGTGTCGGCGTCGCCGAGGTTCGCCGCGTCGTGGCCGACGTGCACGGTGGCGCCCAGCGCCTCGAGGTCGCGCAGGTTCTGGCTGTCGGAGCGGTCGGAGCCGGAGACCTTCACGCCGCGCGCGAGGAACATGCGGGCCAGGCCCGACATGCCGGAACCGCCGATCCCGATGAAGTGGGCGGCGCCGACGTGCTCGGGGATCGGGGTGCTGAGGTCGGGTCTGATCATGGCCCCTCGAGTCTAAGTCGGCGCGGCCCTGCCCCGGTCCCGGCGCGCGGCGCTCCGTCTCTCCAAGGGTGCAGCTTGCAGCCTGGGCGCGGGATCGGAGCAACCGATGTGCGAGCGTAGCGAGCGTGCCGCGGATGCGGCCAAACGCAGCGCGAAGCGCTGCCGAACGGAGCGAAGCGACGTTCTCGCTCGCAAGGGTGCCGCTTGCGGCCCCGCAGCGTGCGATCGCTTCTAAAAGGAAAGAACTCTGTCGATCATCGCGATGACGTTCTCGGTGCCGTGACGCGTGCCGGCGGTCTCGGCCGCGGCGGCCATGGCGGCCAGCCGCTCCTCGTCGCCGAGGAGCGGCACGATCTCGGAGCGCACCCGGTCGGCGGTGAACTGGGCGTCCTCGATCAGGATGGCGGCCCCGGCCGCGAGCGACGCGCTCGCGTTGAGCCGCTGCTCGCCGTTGCCGACCGCGTACGGCACGTACACCGCGGGGATGCCGAGCGCGGCGATCTCGCTCACGGTCGACGCGCCGGAGCGCGACACAACGAGGTCCGCCAGGGCGAACGCCAGGTCCATCCGGTCCACGTAGCGGCGCAGCGCGTAGCCCTCGGCCTGCGGGTCGGGCAGGTCCGACCGCTCCCCCGTGATGTGCAGCAGCTGCCATCCGGTGTTGAGGATGTCGCGCCACGACTCGGCGAGGGCCGTGTTGATCCGCAGCGCCCCGAGTGAGCCGCCGAACGCCAGGAGGGTCTTCTTGTCGGGGTCGAGCCCGAAGTGCTCCGCGGCCTCCGCGCGGAGCGCCGCGCGGTCGAGCCCGACGATCTCCGGGCGCAGCGGCATCCCGACGACCTCGGCGCGGCGCAGGGGCGTGCCCGCGAACGCGACGCCCACTCCGGCGGCACGGCGCGCGCCGAGCACGTTGGCCAGCCCGGGCCGCGCGTTCGCCTCATGCAGCACGAAGGGCACGCGCTCGCGGCGCGCGGCGACGTAGGCGGGTGCCGCCGCGTAGCCTCCGAAGCCGACGACCACGTCGACGCCCCGATCCCGGATGTACCCGCGCACCCGACCGACGGCCCGCTGGAAGCGCACCGGGAAGGCCGCCGCGTCCGCGTTCGGGCGGCGCGGGAACGGCACCTTCTCGACGATCAGCAGCTCGTATCCGCGCTCGGGCACCAGGCGCGCCTCGAGCCCCTCGCGCGTGCCGAGCACGAGCACCTCCGCCTCGGGATCGCGGCGGCGCAGACCGTCCGCGACGGCGAGCAGGGGGTTCACGTGGCCGGCGGTGCCGCCGCCGGCGAGCAGGTAGGTCGTCACCTCTTCAGTCTCGCAGGCCGCGCGGAGCGCCCCGTTCCGGCCACCTGCTCGGAGCCCGCTCCCCGGCCCGTGCCCGCGCCCCGCGCCGCGGCCCGCGCGGTGCCGCCCGGCGCGGCGACGTGCGGCGCCGGAAGGGTGCGCGCGAACGCGAGGAGCACGCCGCACGCCGCGAGCACCGCGACGAGCGAGCTGCCGCCCGCCGACATGAACGGCAGCGGGACGCCGAGCACGGGGAACACGCGCAGCACGACGCCGATGTTGATGAGCGCCTGCCCCAGGATCCACACCGTGATGCCGCCCGCCGCGATCTTGACGAACGGGTCGTCGCTGTTGCGGATGATCCGGAAGGCGCCGACCGCGAAGGTCGCGAACAGAGCCAGCACCACCACGCAGCCGATCAGGCCGAGCTCCTCGCCCACGATCGCGAAGATGTAGTCGTCGCCGATCGCCGGCAGCCAGCTGTACTTCTCGACCGAGTTGCCGAGGCCGACGCCGAAGACGCCGCCGCTCGCGAGGCCCCAGATGCCGTGCAGCGGCTGGTAGCAGTCGTCGAGGTAGTCGCAGTTCGGGTCGAGGAAGCTCATGATCCGGGCCATGCGGTTGGGGCTCGTCACGGCGAGCGCCGTCACCGCGACCACGCCGAGCAGCACGGGGAGCGCGAAGATGCGCAGCCGCACGCCGGAGAAGAACAGGCACGCCAGCACGATCAGGACGAGCACCATCGACGTGCCGAGGTCGCGCCCCGCGAGCACCGTCCCGATCGCCAGCAGTGCGACCGGCACGAGCGGGATGAAGACGTGCTGCCACTTCGTGAGCAGCGTCCGCTTGCGGTAGAGGATCATGGCGGCCCACAGCGCCAGCGCGAGCTTGAGGAGCTCGGACGGCTGGACCGAGAACCCCGCGATGTCGAGCCAGTTGCGGTTGCCGTAGACCTCGACGCCGAGCGGCGTGAAGACCAGCAGCTGCACCGCGATCGCCACGCCGAGCGCGATCCACGCGATCCGGCGGAAGAACAGCACGGGCAGCCGGCTGACCACGAACATCGCCGCGATCCCGAGCATCGCGAATGCCCCCTGCTGCAGGCCGTCGTTGTAGGGGCTCTGGCCCGCACTCAGGGACGTTGCCGTCGTGGCCGACGTGACCATCACGACTCCGAAGCCGGTCAGCAGCAGCGCGGTCGACACCACCAGCAGGAACTCCAGCGGCACCGGCGCGAAGACGCGGCCCAGCGTGACGCGCGCGGTCAGCGCGCCCGAGCGGTCGGGGTCAGGCGTCGCCGGGGGTCGCGTCGTCGTCGTGCTGCTCACGCTGCGCTCCCCCTTCGATCCAATCCCTCACCGCGGCCGCGAAACGGGCCCCGCGGTCGTCGTAGCCGGTGAACTGGTCGAACGACGCGGCGGCCGGTGCCAGCAGCACCACGTCGCCCTCGCCCGCCACCCGCGCCGCCAGCTCGACGGCCCGCGCCATGACGTTCTCAGTCTCGGTGTGGTCGACCTCGAACACGGGCACCGCGGGCGCGTGTCGCGCGAACGCCGCGAGCACCTCCGAGCGCTCGACGCCGATCACGATCGCGGCCCGGGCTCCGGCGCCCCGCTGGGCCACGAGCTCGCCGATGTCGACGCCCTTGAGCTGCCCGCCGACGATCCACACGGCGCCGGGATACGCGGCGAGCGACGAGGCGGCCGCGTGCGGGTTGGTGGCCTTGGAGTCGTCGACCCAGGTCACGCCGCCGTCGCGTCCGACCACCTCGATGCGGTGCGGATCCAGGCGGAAGCCCTCGAGCGCCGACCGGATGGCCGCGGGCTCGACGTCGAGCGAGCGCGCGAGCGCCGACGCGGCCAGGATGTTCGCCACGATGTGCGGCGCCGACAGGCCCCGCTCGGCGAGCGCCTCGACCGTGGTGAGCTCGAGGGCCGACGTGCGCCGCTCCTCGAGGAACGCGCGGTCGACCAGGATGCCCTCGATCACGCCGAGCTCGCTCGGGCCGGGCACGCCGAGGTCGAAGCCGATCGCTCGAGCGCCCTCGACGACGTCGGCGTCCTCCACCATCCGCAGCGTGGCGTCGTCGGCCTTGTTGTACACGGCCGCGATCTGCGCGTGCCGGTAGACGACGGCCTTGGCGTCGCGGTAGGCGTCGAACGAGCCGTGCCAGAGCAGGTGGTCGTCGGCCAGGTTCAGGCACACGGCCGCGTGCGGCGACGGCGAACCGGCGTCGTCGTTCAGCCCGAGGTACCAGAGCTGGTGGCTGGAGAGCTCGACGACGAGCACGTCGAAACCGGCCGGGTCGCGCACGGCGTCGAGGATCGGGACGCCGATGTTGCCGCAGGGCGCGGCGCGCAGCCCGCCCTCGACCAGCATCGTGGCGGTCAGACGCGTCGTGGTGGTCTTGCCGTTCGTTCCGGTGATGAACACCCAGTCGGCGGGCGTGCCGTCGGCGCGCACGACCTTGTCGCGCACGCGCCACGCGAGCTCGATGTCGCCCCAGAGCGGCACCCCGGTCTCGCGCGCCCAAGCCACGACCGGGTGCGACGGCGGGAAGCCGGGCGAGGCGACGACGACCTCGGGGGCGAAGTCGACCAGCTCCGCAGGCACCTCGGACAGGTCCCCCTGCCACAGCCGTGCGCCGACGACGGGCACCAGTCGCGCGTACTCATCCGCGGCGGTCTCCGTCACGACGAGCACGTCCGCGCCGAGCTCGGCGAGCGTGTCCGCGACCGAGAAGCCCGTCGACGCGAGGCCCAGCACGGCGACGCGCAGGCCCTTCCAGTCCGCGTTCCAGCTGGTGAGCGACGCGAGGCGATCCGAAGAGGTCATGTGCGAGAGAGCCATTCGACGTAGAACAGGCCGATGCCGCTCACGGCGAGCAGGCCCGCGATGATCCAGAACCGGGCGACGATCGTGACCTCAGGCCAGCCGCGCATCTCGAAGTGGTGGTGGATCGGGCTCATCAGGAACAGGCGCTTGCCGCGCGTGGCCTTGAAGTACAGGCGCTGCAGGATGACGGAGCCCGACGAGATCACGAACAGGCCGGCGATCAGCAGGCCCAGCAGCTCGGTGCGGGTCAGGACCGCCATCGCGGTCACGACGCCGCCGATCGCCATCGAGCCCACGTCGCCCATGAACACCTGCGCCTTGGGCGCGTTCCACCACAGGAAGCCGACCAGGCCGCCCACGAGCGCGGCGGACACGATCGCGAGGTCCAGCGGATCGCGCGTGCTGTAGCAGGCGGGCATCAGGTCCGGCTCGAGGATCAGGCGCGTGCACGCCTGGTTGAACTGCCAGAAGGCGATGAGGCTGTACGCGCCGACCACGAAGACGCCCGCCCCCGCCGCGAGGCCGTCCAGGCCGTCGGTCAGGTTGACGCTGTTGGAGAAGCCCGTGCCGAGCAGCGACAGCCACGCCAGGTACAGCAGCCAGCCCAGGATGGGTCCGAGCGCCATGAACGACAGGACGGGGATGTCGCGGAAGAACGAGATGAACCCGGAGCCGGGCGTCTGGCCGAACGAGTTCGGGAAGTTGAGCGCGGCGATCGCGAACGGGACGATCGCGAGGACCTGGCCCGCGATCTTGCGCCAGCCGCTGAGCCCGTCGTAGTGGTTCTGCTTGACCTTCAGGTAGTCGTCGATGAACCCGACGGCGCCGAACGACACCATGAGCCAGATCACGAGCCAGCCGGAGGGCGTCGGCGGGTTGCCGCCCGCGAAACAACCGATCAGATAGCCGAGCACGGTGCCGACGATGAAGATCGTGCCGCCCATGGTCGGGGTGCCGCGCTTGACCTCGTGGTCGGGGGCGAGCATCTTCGCGCTCGCGACGCGGATCGGCTGGGCCCAGCCCCACTGGCGGAACAGCCGCAGGAAGACCGGGGTGAGGAAGAGCGAGAACGCCAGGGAGATCGCCGCCGCCGTCAGGAGTGATCTCACGAGAACGATTCTCCCAGACGATCGCCGAGGAGCCGGAGCCCCGCGGAGTTGGACGACTTCACGAGCACGCGGTCGCCGTCGCGCAGCTCGCCGCGGAGGTACTCGTACGCGGCGTCCGCGTCCTCGAAGAACACCGCCTCATCGCTCCACGAGCCCTCGGCGACGGCCGCGAGGTAGAGGCTGCGCGCCTCCTGCCCGACCACGACGATGCGCGGGATGCGCAGCCGCACGGCGAGCAGGCCGATCTTGGCGTGCTCCTCGTGGGCGTACTCGCCGAGTTCGCTCATGGCGCCCAGGACGGCGACCATCCGCTCGTCCGGGCCGGTGATCTGCGCGAGCGTGCGCAGGGCGGCCGCCATGGAGTCCGGGCTGGCGTTGTAGGCGTCGTTGATGATGCGCACACGGTCGCCGCCCATGACCTGCATGCGCCAGCGCTCCGCGAGCTCGACCGTGCCGATCCGCTCGACGGCCGCCTCAGGCGCCACGCCCATCGCGACGGCCGCCGTGATGGCCGCCAGCGCGTTCTTGACGTGGTGCGCGCCGAGCACGCGGAGGTGGAGCGGGAACGAGCGGCCGTCGACCGTGATCGTCGCGTGCGTGCCGTCGGCCGTCACCTTCAGGTCGGACGCGCGCACGTCGGCGGTCTCGGCCTCGCCGAACCACCGGATCCCGAGCCCGCGCTCCTCGGCGATGGAGGACATGCCGGCCACGCGGGGGTCGTCGGCGTTCAGGACGGCGGTGCCGCCGTCGCGGACGGCCGAGACGAGCTCGGACTTCGCGCGCACGGTCGCCTCGATGCCGCCGAAGCCGCCGGCATGCGCCATGCCGACCATGAGCACGACGCCCACGTCGGGCGTGACGAGGCCCGCGAGCCGCGCGATCTGGCCCTTGTCGTCCGCGCCGAACTCGCCCACCAGGTACCGGGTGTCCTCGGTGACGCGGAGCATCGTGAGCGGCGCGCCCACCGCGTTGTTGTACGACCCGACCGGCGCGACGGTCTCGCCCTCGGGGCGCAGCACGGTCGCGAGCATGTTCTTGGTGGTCGTCTTGCCGTTGGATCCGGTGATGCCGACGATCCGCAGGTCCCCGCGGGCGCGCACGCGCCCGACGACCTCGCGCGCGAGCGCGGCGATGGCCGCGACGACGTCGGGCACGACGATCTGGGTCACGGGCTCGTCGACGACGCGCTCCACGAGCGCCAGCACGGCGCCCTTCTCGATGGCCGCGCCGACGAACAGGTGGCCGTCGGTCGTCTCGCCGGGCTTGGCGACGAAGACGCCCCCGGGCGCCATGGCGCGCGAGTCGGTGTCGACCGCGCCGGAGACGACCGTCTCGGCGGTGTCGGCGCCGTGCAGGCGCAGCTCTCCGTCGACCGCGGCGGCGATCTCCGACAGGGACAGGGCGATCATGCGGTCACTACCTCCGTGAGGCGCTCATGCCCTGCGGGGAGCGGGGCGCGCATCACTTGAACTTGGGGAGCTTGGTCTCGGGCTCGGAGGCCCCCGGCAGGACGCGCTGGTCCTTCAGGACGTACTCCATGGCCTTCTGCAGGGCGGGCGCCGTGGCCGCAGAAGAGGTTACCCGCTTCGGTTCGTCGAGCGTAATCATGACCACGTACTGGGGGTCTTCGGCGGGCGCGAAGCCCACGATGCTCGTGAAGTAGATGCCCGACTTGTAGCGCCCGTTGCCGTCGGTCTTCTGGGCCGTTCCGGTCTTGGCGGCGATGCTGTAGCCCGGCACCTTGATCTGCTCGGCCACGGGGCCCTGGAAGCCGACGTTCTCGAGCATCAGGCGCACGTCCTCGGCCGTGTCCTCGCTCAGGATGCGCTCCGGCTCGCCGGGGTCCATCGTGGTCACCTCGCCGTCGGGCGAGGTGCACGACTCGATGAGGCTGAGCGGCACGCGGACGCCGCCGTTCGCGATGGTCTGGTACGCGCTGACGACCTGCGGGATGGTCGCCGTGAAGGCCTGTCCGAACGTCGTGGCGTAGTGCGTCTGGTTGTCCCACTCGGACGCCGGGCGGATCCAGCCGTTCTCCTCGCCGGGGAAGCCCACGACGGCGCCCCCGCCGATGCCGAACCGCTTGAGCCACTCGTAGCGCTTCTCGTCGGGAAGCAGCTCGCCGAACTTCGACAGGGCGACGTTCGACGAGTCGATCAGCGCGCCGGCGAGCGTGTAGGTGTAGGTCGGGTGCTGGAACGAGTCCCCGACGCGCGCGCCGTTGGGGAACTGCTCCCAGCCGGCGGCCGTGGTGGTGCTCAGGGGCGTCGCGACGCCCTCCTCGAGCAGCATCGCGGCAGTGATCGGCTTGAAGGTCGATCCCGGCTCGAAGACGGTGCCGAAGATCAGCGAGCCGCGGTACGTGGGGTCGGACGCCAGCACGTCGTTGGGGTCCATGGAGGGGTATTGCGCGGCCGCGCGGATCTGGCCGGTCTGCACGTCGACGACCGTCACGGTGCCCGCGACGGCGCGCTGGTTCTGCGTCTCCTCGGCGATCATCTGCTCCATGTACCACTGCAGATCCGAGTCGAGCGTGAGCTGCACCTGCCCGCCGTCGACCGCGGGCGTCACCTGCTCGGAGCCCGGGATGCGGATGCCGTCGGCCCCGCCCTTCGCGAACGTGACCTCGCCGTCCTTGGCCTCGAGGCACGAGTCCTGCGCGAGCTCGATGCCGGCGAGCGGGTCGCCGTCGTTGGACTCGAAGCCGATGAGGTTCCCCGCCACCGCGCCGTTGGGGTAGGTCCGCGATGGCTTGGGGTCGTACACCAGGTACGGCAGCTCGAGCTCGCGGAGCGCCTGGTACTGCGCGGTCGACAGGTTCTTCGCGAGCTGCGCCCAGCGTGCGTCCGGATCTGCCTCGAGCGTGTCGGCGACGATCCGCTTGATCTCGTCGGCCGACGTGCCGGAGACCTGCGCGATGAGGTCCGCCTGCTCGTCCCACGTCTGCGTGTACTCCGTGCCGTCCTCGCGCGTGCGCTCGATGTCGCCCACGAGGGCGGGGTCGATCGCGAGGTCGTACCGCATGGTGCTGCTGGCCAGCACGACGCCGTCCGCGTCGACGATCGTGCCGCGGGTGCCCCACAGCTTCTCGCTGCCGGTCATGTTGCCGGTGCGCTGCGAGTCCGCGATGTGGTCGTCGGCGTGCACGACCTGGATGTCGATCAGCCGCACGACGAAGCCCGCCAGCACGATCAGGACCAGAGCCGCGGCGACCATCGTGCGACGGCGGGCCGAGCGCTTCGCGATCGGATTCATCGGGCTCCCCTGCTGTGCGGCGCGGTGGGTCTGGGTGGATCGTATGGTCAGCGGGTGGTCGGGCTCGGGAGACCCTCCGTGAGGGGAGGCGGAAGCTCCGCTGCGGCCTTCTCGGCTGCGGCCTTCTCGGTCTCGGCCTTCTGAGCGCCCTGGTCGGCGGCCGCCGCCTTCTTCCCGGCCTCCGCCGAGCCCCCGGCGACGGGCGTCGCGACCGGCTTGCGCTCGAGCAGGGCGTTGCCGACCGCGGCGCGCTTGCCGGCATCCACGGTCGAGACGGTGCCCGCGGCCTCGCCCTCGCCCACGACCGCGCCGTCGCTCAGCCGCAGGTAGCTGGGCGAGGCGTCGATCACCATGCCGAGCGACGCGGCCTTGGACGCGAGGTGCTGCGGCGAGCTCAGGCCCGCGACCTCGTCGCGCAGCTCCTGGGCCTGCAGCGTCGCCGTGCGGCGCTCCTGGTTCAGCGCCGCGAGCTCGTACGTCGACTGGGTCGTGAGCACGGACAGTCCCATCTGGGCGACCGCGATCGCCACGGCGCCGCCGAACGCGACGACCGCGTACCCCAGCTTGGGGCGGCGGCGCGGCGCGGGCGCCGGAACGGCGTGGAGCCGGCGGCCGGGCGTGCGCTCGGGGGCCGGACGGGGCTGCGGTGCCGCCGCGCGCAGCACGGCGGCCGTGTTCGCGGCGCTCATGCCGCCTCCCTCACTCGTTCGATGGCGCGCAGCCGCACGGGCTTGGCGCGCGGGTTGCGGGCCGCCTCCTCGTCGCCGGCGAGCTCGGCGCCCTTGACGATCAGACGGAACTGCGGCGCGTGCTCCGGCAGCTCCATGGGCAGGCCCTTCGGCGCGGTCGACGCGGTCGCCTCCGCGAACAGCCGCTTCACGAAGCGGTCCTCGAGCGACTGGTACGACAGCACCACGAGACGCCCGCCGACCGACAGCGTCCGCAGCGCCGCCGGGATGGCGCGCTCGAGCGCGGCGAGCTCGCCGTTCACCTCGATGCGCAGCGCCTGGAACACGCGCTTGGCCGGGTGCCCGGCGTTCTTCAGAGCCGCCGGAGTGGCGGCCTGCAGGATGTCCACCAGCCGGCCCGAGCGCACGATGGGCGCCTCCTGTCGCGCGGAGATGATCGCGCGCGCGTAGCGCCCGGCGAGCTTCTCCTCGCCGTAGCGCTCGAAGATCCGCCGCAGGTCGCCCTCGCCGTACGTCGCGAGCACATCGGCGGCGGTGATGCCCTGGGTCGGGTCCATCCGCATGTCGAGCGGGGCGTCCTGGGCGTACGCGAAGCCGCGGTCCGCCTCGTCCAGCTGCAGGGAGGACACGCCCAGGTCGTACAGGATGCCGTCGGCGTGGTCGTACCCGGCCGACGCGAGAGCCTCGGCGATGCCGTCGTACACGGTGTGGACGAGCGTGATCCGGTCGGCGAAGGGCGCGAGCCGCTCGCCCGCGATGCGCAGCGCGGCCGGGTCGCGGTCGAGGCCGACCTGCCGGATGTGCGGGAAGCGCTCCAGGAACGCCTCCGAGTGCCCGCCCATGCCGAGCGTGCCGTCGACGTAGACCGCGCCGTCGCGCTGGAGCGCGGGGCCGAGCAGCTCGACGCAGCGCTCGAGCATGACGGGGATGTGGATGTCGCGGAGGTTCATGATGCGTCGGGGCTGGTGTCGATCCGAGGGGCTCCCCCGGCTCTGATCCCCATCCGCTCGACCTGGCGCCGGGGAAGTGCGTCAGGGCTGCGGGTGGGAGTCACAACCGGGGGTGCGTCTCAGAACAGTCCCGGGATCACCTCCTGCTCCATCTCCGAATAGCTCTCTTCGTTGCTCTCGAGGTACGCGTTCCATGCGGCCGCGTCCCAGATCTCCGCGTGCGCGCCGACGCCCGTCACGACGAGCTCCTTCTCGAGCCCGGCGTACGTGCGCAGGTGCTGCGGGATCGTGATCCGGTTCTGGCCGTCGGGGGTCTCGGCGCTCGCTCCGGACAGGAACATGCGCAGGAAGTCGCGCGCCTGCTTGTTGCTCAGGGGGGCCTGACGCACGCGCTCGTGGACCTGCTCGAACTCGGCCGTGCTGAACACGTACAGGCAGCGCTCCTGTCCGCGCGTCACGACGACGCCTCCGGCCAGCTCCTCGCGGAACTTCGCGGGGAGGATGACGCGGCCTTTGTCGTCGAGCTTGGGGGTGTGGGTACCCAACAGCATCGGCCTTCACCCCCCTTCGTCCGGCCGGTCCCGAGGATGCCCCCACTTTACTCCACTTCCCCCCACTGTCTAGAGAGGACGGCGATATTCTTCCCGGCGCGCCGCCGCATCTCCCTTGGAATTCCGCAGTGGAGCGCCGGTGGAGCACGGTGGAGGGAATTCGGCGGGTCCAGTCGCTCGACCAGCGTGGGCGGGCAGCGCCTGGCGCCGACTTCGACTCGCTTCGCTCGCTCAGTCCGTTTCGACTCCGGCGCTGGCGCGCCTCCGCTCAACGACCGGGGGGGAATGCCCGTTTCGACTGCGGCGCTGGCGCGCCTCAACAACGACCGAACCTGAAGTCCGAGATCTACCGTCGTGCGAGCGAAGCGAGCGTGCCGCGGATGCGGCCCCCGCAGCGCGAAGCGCTGCCGAACGGAGCGTCAGCGACGTTCTCGCTCGCGAAGGGCCCCCGAAGGGGCGCCCGCACGCGTGCGACCGCTTCTCAAAAAGAAAGAGCGCCGACCCGGAGGTCGGCGCTCAGGTGGAGCGAGAGGGAGGGTCAGCCGTCGCCGTTGTGACGGCGGTCCCACCGCTCGTTCATGCGGTCCATGAACGATCCGCCGCGGTTGCCGCGCGCGGCGGTGGTGCGGCCGGCGCGCGTGGTCGGGGTGCTGCCGCGGACCGGGGTGACGCCGAAGATCACGCCGCCGAGCATGGCGGCGAATCCCGCGACGCCGAGCACGAGTCCCACGGCGAGGCTCGTGCCCCACAGGGCGATACCGGCGACGATCGCGCCGAGGCCGACGAGCACGAGGATCGCGCCGACGACCAGGTTGCGGTAGCTCAGGACCGGCGCGCCCACGGGCGCGCTGACGACATCTGCATCGTTCTGCATGAGATGGCGCTCCATCTCATCCAGCAGACGCTGCTCCTGCTCGGAGAGTGGCATCGGGTCCCCCTCGGGTGGGTGTGGCTGACCATCATTCTAGTCGCCGGGCGGAGAACTAGGCTAGACCCGTGGCCGCCCCTCTCCCCCTTGTCGAAGCGATCTCCCAGCGGCTCGATAGCTTCGCGTCCGGACGCCGCGACGAGGCCCGCGAACTGGGCCCGGAAGCGGTCGATTTCACCGAGCACGCGATCGCCGCGCTGGGCGGCGGGAAGCGCCTTCGCGGGCGGTTCTGCTGGTGGGGCTGGCGCGGCGTAGCGGCTTCCGACGCGGGGTCCGGCCCCGACGGCGACGCCGTCGTGGGCGTGTGCGCGGCGCTCGAGGTGTTCCAGGCGGCCGCGCTCGTGCACGACGACCTGATCGACAACTCCGACACCCGCCGAGGCCGCCCGTCGGCGCACCGCGCGCTGGAGTCGGGTCATCGCGACGCGGGCTGGAGCGGCGACGCGGCCGCGTACGGTCGCGCGGGTTCGGTGCTGCTGGGGGACCTGCTGGTCGCGTGGAGCGACGACCTGCTCGAGGAGTCTCTCGCGCGGCTGTCGGATCCGGCCGCGGCGGCCGTGGCGCGCGGCGAGTACGCGCGCATGCGGCGGGATGTCACCGTCGGGCAGTTCCTCGACATCGCGGAGGAGTCCGCGTGGAGCACGGCCCCGGATGACGCGCACGCGGAGCGCGCGCTGCGCGTGGCGTCCTACAAGTCGGCGCGCTACAGCGTGCAGCAGCCGCTCGTGATCGGCGCCGCCCTGGCGGGCGCCGATGCCGCGCAGCGCGAGGCGCTCCGCGCGTTCGGCCATCCCCTGGGCATGGCGTTCCAACTGCGGGACGACGTGCTGGGCGTCTTCGGCGAGCCGGCCGAGACCGGCAAGCCCGCCGGCGACGATCTCCGCGAGGGGAAGCGCACGGCGCTCGTCGCCTTCGCACGCGCCGCCGCTTCGGCGGCGGACCGGGCCCGGATCGACGCGCTCCTGGGGGACCCGGCGCTGTCGGACGACGACGTCGCGGCCGTGCGCGGCGCGATCCAGAGCTCGGGCGCGCTGGACCGGGTCGAGCAGCTGATCGCCGACTTCGCCGCCGAGGCCGACGCGGCCCTCGCGGCAGCGCCGCTGGATCCCGAGGCGGCCGGCGAGCTCCGCCGGCTCGCCCGCGCGGCGACGCACCGCCGCGCCTGACGCGCGGCTCTCGCTCAGGCCAGGGTCTGGGCGACGCGGCGCACCTCGGCCTTGCGGCCGGCGCGCAGCGCCTCGATCGGCGCGACGCCGATGGAGTCCTCGGGGGTCAGCAGCCAGTCGATCGACTCGTCGTCGCTGAAGCCGACGTCGTGCAGCACGATCAGCGTGCCACGCAGCGACGAGAGGAGCCCGCCGTCGAGGAAGAACACGGCCGGGACCTTGAGCGGGCCCTCGCGTCGGGAGCCGACGATGGCCTTCTCGTCGAGCAGGCGGCGCACGCGCCCCGGCGTCTCGCCCAGGAGCTCGGCGACGTCGGGCAGCGTCAGCCACTCGGTGGCGACCCGCCCGTCCGGGTCGGGCGTGGGGCCGTTCTGATCGTGGGAGGTGTTGTCCGCGGTCACGGAGCAACTATCTCACCCCTCCGCACCAGCGGGCGCGGGTCGCCGACGAGCCAGTCACATCAGTCACATCCGTCACACGGATCCCGTACATAACACAGACCACGGCAGTTATCACAGGTTGACACGCCATCACTTCCGTGTCACGGTGTTCGGAGTCGATCCGAGGGGGACCCATCGTGCACCGTCGTCTGCCCGCGCGCGCCAGCCACGCTCGCGCCAGCCAGCCCATGCGCTCGCTCTTCACCACCGTCCCGGTGGCCATTGCGGGCTCCATCGCGCTCTCGCTGGGCGGGACGCCCGCATCCGCGGTCGAGATCAAGATGCGCGACGGCGTGCGCGAGGGCCAGTCCCCGACGGGCGCCTTCGGCCAGATCTCCGGCGCGAATGCGATCGCCGCGGCCCCGGCTCCCCGCATCGAGACGTCCGTGCGCACGGCGGCCCGCCCGGCCACCCACGTCGTGCAGCCCGGGGACACGGTCACGCGCATCGCCATCCGCGCCGGCCTCCGCACGATCGACGTGCTCACCTGGAACGGCCTGAGCTGGTCCAGCACGATCTACCCCGGCCAGGTCCTGCGCCTCACGCCGGGCGGCTCCGCCGCTCCGGCCGCCAAGCCCGCCGCGGCGAAGCCCGCCGCCGCCCCCGCCTCGTCCGGCGCGACGTACACGGTGAAGGCCGGCGACACCGTCTGGGGCATCGCGTACAACCACAAGACCACGGTCGCGGCGATCCTGCGGGCGAACGGCCTGAGCGAGTCGGCCGTGATCTACCCGGGCCAGAAGCTGAAGGTCTCGGGTTCCGCGCCCGCCGCGGCGAAGCCCGCCGCCGCCCCCGCCTCCGCCTCGAGCGGGGTGGCGACCTCGAAGCCGGTGGCCGCCTCGGGCGCCACCTACACGGTCAAGGCCGGCGACACGGTGTGGGGCATCGCCCACAACCACGGCACCACGGTCGCCGCCCTCATCAAGCTGAACGGCCTGGGCTCCTCGGCGACGATCTTCCCCGGCCAGAAGCTCAAGGTCTCGGGCTCGTCCGCGGCCCCCGCGGCCGTCCCCGTGGCCGCGACCTCCCCCGCCCCCGCCGCCGCGCCCGCGGGCGCCAAGACGCACGAGGTCAAGGCCGGCGACACGCTCTGGGCGATCGCCGCCAAGCACGGCGTGAGCGTCGCGACGATCCTCAAGGCCAACGGCCTGTCCGAGGGCGCGATCATCTACCCCGGCCAGAAGCTCAAGCTCTCGGCGCCCACGCCGAAGCCCGCCGCGGCGACCGCGGCCGCGCAGGAGGACCCGCGCATCCAGCGCTCGGCCGTCCTCGACGCCGAGCAGGCCGAGAACGCCCGCCTCATCATCGCGGTCGGCCGTCAGCTCGGCGTGCCGGACCGCGGCATCGCGATCGCGCTGGCGACCGCGATGGTCGAGTCGAACATCCGCAACCTCGACTACGGCGACCGCGACTCGCTGGGCCTGTTCCAGCAGCGCCCCAGCGCCGGATGGGGCACGCCCGCGCAGATCCTCGACCGCGAGCGCTCGACGCGCGTCTTCTACGGCGGCCCGAGCAACCCGAACAAGGGGAACACGCGCGGTCTGCTCGACATCCGCGGCTGGCAGAGCATGGAGTTCACGGACGCGGCGCAGGCCGTGCAGATCTCGGCGTTCCCGAACCGCTACGGCCAGTGGGAGACCGCCGCGTACGGCTGGCTCGCCCAGCTCGGCTGATCCGCTCTCGAGAGGCCCGTGGGGTGCGCCGTTCCCGGCTCCCCACGGGCCTCGAACGTAGAATCCAACCGTGAGCACGAGTCAGCAGGTCGATCCCCTCATCGGGCGACTTGTCGACGGCCGGTACCGGGTCCGGGCGCGCATCGCGCGCGGCGGGATGGCCACCGTGTACGTCGCGACCGACCTGCGCCTCGAGCGTCGTGTCGCGCTCAAGGTGATGCACGGGCACCTGAGCGACGACAGCGTTTTCCAGAGCCGCTTCATCCAGGAGGCGCGCTCGGCCGCGAGGCTGTCGGACCCGCACGTCGTGAACGTGTACGACCAGGGCCAGGACGGCGAGCTCGCCTACCTGGTCATGGAGTACCTCCCGGGCATCACGCTGCGCGAGCTGCTCAAGGAGCAGCGCCGGCTCACCGTGACGCAGACCATCACGATCATGGACGCCGTGCTGTCGGGCCTGGCGGCCGCGCACCGCGCGGGTCTGATCCACCGCGACGTGAAGCCCGAGAACGTGCTGCTGGCCGAGGACGGCCGCATCAAGATCGGCGACTTCGGCCTCGCGCGCGCCACGTCCGCCAACACCGCGACGGGCCAGCAGCTGCTCGGCACGATCGCGTACCTGGCCCCGGAGCTCGTCACGCGCGGCACTGCCGACGCCCGCAGCGACATCTACGCGCTGGGCATCCTGCTCTACGAGATGCTCGCGGGCGAGCAGCCGTACAAGGGCGAGCAGCCCATGCAGATCGCCTTCCAGCACGCGACCGACTCCGTGCCCCGCCCGAGCGTGAAGAACCCGGGCGTCCCGGAGCAGCTCGACGAGCTGGTGCTGTGGGCGACCGAGAAGGACCCGGATGAGCGCCCGTCCGACGCGCAGGAGATGCTCGAGCGGCTCCGCGAGATCGAGCGCGAGCTCGGCATCGCCCCGCTGACGACCCGCAGCTCCTCCCCCGCCGCGTTCGAGACGCGTGTGCTCCCCGCCGAGGGCCTGACCTCCGGGGCCACCCGGATTCTGCCCGGCGGCCTGTCCGGCACGGGCGAGGTCACGGGAGAGCTGCCCGGCACGGGCGCGGTCGACGACCACGACAACGCCGCCCGGCTGCGCCACCGCACGGAGCGGCGCCGCCGCCACGGGGGTCTGCTGGTCGCGCTCGTGCTCCTGCTCGCGGCCGCCGCGGGCGGCGCTGGCTGGTGGTTCGGCTCGGGCCCCGGTTCCCAGGTCGCGGTGCCATCGGTCGCCGGTCTCTCGTTCGCCGAGGCGGTCGCCGCCCTCGAGGAGCTCGAGCTGGAGGGCGTCGAGCGGGCCGAGCCCGCACTCGACGTGCCGGTCGGCGAGGCGATGTACACCGAGCCCGGTGCGGGCGAGCGGGTGGACAAGGGCGAGACGATCACGGTCGTGACCTCCTCCGGTCCCGCGCCCGTCGAGCTCGGCTCGTTCGAGGGCATGTCGCTCGCCGACGCGCAGCGGGTGCTGGGCGAGCAGCACATCTCGTACGACGACGCCGAGAACCTCGAGCTCTACTCCGACGCCCCGGACGACCAGGTCATCGACCTGGAGATCATCCCGGCCGGCACGGAGGAGCGCGTGCCGTGCTTCGAGGGCTGCGCGGCGCACCAGGGCGACGCCGCCGACTTCGTCGTGTCGCTCGGGCCGCTGCCCGACGTGACCGGACGCCCGATCGGCGAGGCGCAGAAGACCCTCGAGGACGCCGGGCTCACCGTGACCGTGGCCGAGGAGTACAGCGAGACCGTCGCCGCCGACACCGTCATCCGCGTCGAGCCGCGCGCGGAGGAGGGCAACTGGCGCCCCGGGGATGCGATCACGATCGTGAACTCGCTCGGGCCGCAGCTGTTCCAGATCCCGGACGTGACGGGCATGACGCGGGATGAGGCTGTGAACACGCTCGAGTCCGCCGGCTTCGACGCCGAGTACGGCGCCATCTGGAGCATCGCCCCCATGGCGACCGCGACGGGCACGGACCCGGCGGCGGGCGAATGGGTCCGCTCCGGCACCCGGGTGTACGTCCAGCTCACTCTCACCGGCTGACGACCGGAAAGCGGAACGCCCCGGATCTCGCGAGGAGATCCGGGGCGTTCCGCGTACGCGCTCAGCGCTTCTCGAGCTCCTCCGCCACGAGGAAGGCCAGCTCGAGCGACTGCATGTGGTTCAGGCGCGGGTCGCACAGCGACTCGTAGCGGGTCGCGAGCGTTGCCTCGTCGATCTGCTCGGATCCGCCCAGGCACTCCGTGACGTCGTCGCCCGTGAGCTCGACGTGGATGCCGCCCGGGTACGTCCCGACGGCGCGGTGCGCCTCGAAGAAGCCGCGGACCTCGTCCACGACGTCGTCGAAGCGGCGCGTCTTGTAGCCGGTCGGCGTCGTGATGCCGTTGCCGTGCATGGGGTCGGTGACCCACAGCGGCAGGGCGCCCGAGTCCTTGACGGCCTCGAGCAGCGGCGGCAGCGCGTCGCGGATCTTCCCGGCGCCCATGCGCGTGATGAACGTCAGGCGCCCCGGCTCGCGCTCGGGGTCGAGCTTGTCGATCAGCGCCAGCGCCGTCTCCGGCGTGGTGGTCGGGCCGAGCTTGACGCCGATGGGGTTGCGGATGCGCGAGAAGTAGTCGACGTGCGCGCCGTCGAGGTCGCGCGTGCGCTCGCCGATCCACAGGAAGTGCGCCGACGTGTTGTACGGCGTGCCGGTGCGCGAGTCGATACGCGTCAGCGGGCGCTCGTAGTCCATCAGCAGGCCCTCGTGGCCCGTGTAGAACTCGACGCGGCGCAGCTCGTCGAAGTCCGCCCCGGCGGCCTCCATGAACTTGACGGCGCGGTCGATCTCGCGCGCCAGGCCCTCGTAACGCTGGTTCGCCGGGTTCTCGGCGAAGCCCTTGTTCCACGAGTGCACCTCGCGCAGGTCGGCGAAGCCGCCCTGCGTGAACGCACGGATGAGGTTCAGCGTCGAGGCCGAGGTGTGGTACGCCTTCAGCAGCCGCTGGGGGTCAGGTGTGCGCGAGACGGCCGTGAAGTCGTACCCGTTCGCGATGTCGCCGCGGTAGGCCGGCAGGGTCACGTCGCCGCGCGTCTCGAGGTCGCTCGAGCGCGGCTTGGCGAACTGGCCCGCCATGCGGCCCATCTTGATGACCGGCATGGATGCGCCGTACGTCAGCACCACGGCCATCTGCAGCAGCGTCTTGACGCGGTTGCGGATCTTGTCGGCCGTCGCGCCCGCGAAGGTCTCGGCGCAGTCGCCGCCCTGCAGCAGGAACGACCGGCCCGCCGCGGCCTCGCCGAGGCGGTGCTTCAGGCTGTCGACCTCGCCCGCGAAGACGAGCGGCGGCTGCTGGGCGAGCTCGGCCGAGACGCGCTCGACCTCCGAATAGTCCGGCCACTCCGGCTGCTGCTTGATCGGAAGGGATCGCCAGATGTCCAGAGGGTCGGTGTTTCGCACCCCACGATGCTACCGGCGTCTCGAGGCCTCCGAGCACCGCGTGTCAGTCGGCGGGCGACGCGGCTCCGGCGGTCGGAGCCTCGGCCAGCGCCTCACCCGCGGGCGCGGCCGACCGGGCCTGCGCGGCGAGCTGGTTCTTGACCGACGACGCGTAGACGTCGCGGTACCGCTGCTGCCCCAGCCGCTGGATCGCCACCATGATCTCGTCGGTCACCGAGCGGAGGATGTAGCGGTCGTTCTCCATGCCCTCGTAGCGGCTGAAGTCGAGCGGCTCGCCGATCACGACGCCCACCCGCACGACGCGCGGGATGGTCGTGCCGATCGGCATCATCGTGTCGGTGTCGACCATGACGACCGGGACGACCGGCACCTTCGCCTCGAGGGCCATGCGGGCGATGCCCGTCCGGCCGCGGTACAGGATGCCGTCGGGGCTGCGGGTGCCCTCCGGGTAGATGCCGAGCAGGTCGCCGCGGCCGAGCACCTGCAGCGCCGTGTTGAGCGCGGCCTCCGACGCGGATCCGCCCGAGCGGTCGATCGGGATCTGGCCGGTGCCCTTCATGAACCACTTCGTCGCCCAGCCCTTGAGGCCGCGGCCCGTGAAGTACTCCGCCTTGGCCAGGAACGTCATGGGCCGCTCGATCATGAGCGGCAGGAAGATCGAGTCCGACACCGACAGGTGGTTGCTGGCGAGGATCGCCGCTCCGGTCGGCGGGATGTGCTCGGCGCCGATGATCCACGGCCGGAAGATCGCCTTCACGATCGGCCCGACGACGATGTACTTCATCAGCCAGTAGAACACCGCGAGCACATCCCTTCGAGCCGCCGCGGCCGCCCTCGCGGCGGCGCGCACTGAAGTCTAGCGGGCGGGCGCGCGGCCCCTTCGGATCGCGTCGCGCATGGGCGCGATGCTCACGCGTGAGTAGACTCGAGCCAGCCTGCCCATCCGGTACCGAAGGAGCTGCCGTGAGCGAGTTCTCGACCCCCGCGATCGTCCCCGCCGACCCCGAGGCGAACGTCGCCGACCTGCTCGTCGAGCGGGCCCGCACCACGCCCGACAAGGTGATCTTCGGGATCCCCGAGGGCGACGGCTGGCGCGACGTCACCGCGGCCGAGTTCGAGCGCCAGGTCATCGCTCTCGCGAAGGGCTTCGTCGCGGCCGGCGTGCAGCCGGGAGACAAGATCGGCTTCCTCGCCAAGACCACGTACGACTGGACGCTCGTCGACTTCGCGCTGTTCTACGCGGGCGCCGTCATGGTCCCGGTCTACGAGACCAGCTCGCCCGCGCAGGTGCAGTGGATCCTGTCCGACTCGGGCGCGGTGGGCCTGATCGTCGAGACGGCCGCGCACCACGACACGTTCCAGCAGGTCAAGGCGGAGCTGCCGCTCGTCGGGTCGGTATGGCGCATGGACGAGGGCATGATCGCCGACCTGAGCGCGCGCGGTGCCGACGTGCCCGACGCGGAGATCGAGCGCCGCCGCAGCCTGGCGAAGGGCTCCGACATCGCGACGCTGATCTACACGTCCGGTTCGACCGGCCGCCCGAAGGGGTGCGTGCTCACGCACAGCAACTTCGTCGAGACGGCCCGCAACGCGGCCGAGGCGCTGAGCGAGGTCGTCCACCAGCCGGGCGCCTCCACCGTCCTGTTCATCACGACCGCGCACGTGTTCGCCCGGTTCATGTCGGTCCTCTACATCCACGCCGGCGTCAAGACCGGCCACGAGCCCAACACCAAGAACCTCGTCAAGACGCTCGGATCCTTCCAGCCGACGCTCCTGCTCGCGGTCCCCCGCGTGTTCGAGAAGGTCTACAACTCGGCCGAGCAGAAGTCCGAGGCCGGCGGCAAGGGGAAGATCTTCCGTGCGGCTGCCGCGACCGCCGTGGAGCACTCGCGTCGCCTGCAGGACGGCGAGCGGATCGGCCTGGGCCTGAAGGTCAAGTTCGCGCTGTTCGACAAGCTCGTCTACTCCAAGCTGCGCGCGCTCATGGGCGGCCGGGTCACGTACGCCGTCTCGGGCTCCGCTCCCCTGGGCCCGCGCCTGGGCCACTTCTACCACAGCCTCGGGATCACGATCCTGGAGGGCTACGGCCTCACCGAGACCACGGCTCCCGCGACGGTCAACCTGCCGGGCCTCAGCAAGGTCGGCACGGTCGGCCCCGCGCTTCCCGGCGTGGCGGTGCGCGCGGCCGAGGACGGCGAGATCCAGGTCAAGGGCGTCAACGTGTTCAAGGAGTACTGGAAGAACCCCGAGGCCACCGCCGAGGCGTTCGACGGCGAGTGGTTCCGCACGGGCGACATCGGGTCGTTCGACGCCGACGGGTACCTCACGATCACGGGCCGCAAGAAGGAGATCATCGTCACGGCCGGCGGCAAGAACGTCGCCCCCGCCGCGCTCGAGGACCCCATCCGCGCGAACCCGATCGTCGCCCAGGTGGTCGTGGTCGGCGACCAGAAGCCCTTCATCTCGGCGCTCGTGACGCTCGACCCCGAGATGCTTCCGGCCTGGCTGGCCACGCACGGCGAGAGCTCCGACCTGACGCTGGAGCAGGCCGCGCAGAACCCGACCGTCCGGGCCGAGGTGCAGCGGGCGATCGACGAGGCCAACACGAAGGTGTCGCGCGCCGAGTCGATCCGCAAGTTCGCCATCCTCGGGACCGAGTGGACCGAGGCCACCGGCCACCTGACGCCCAAGATGTCGATCAAGCGCGCCGAGATCATGAAGGACTTCGCCCGCGAGATCGAGGACCTCTACACGACCCCGACGTCGACCAGCAACGTCTCCCTCGGTTGAGATTCTTTATTTCCCGCTTCGCGGGGTAGTGCATGGTGCGTGCGCGATCGCTCGCCCGGCGCTGGCGCGCCGGGACTCTCGATCGCGGGCTGTCGCTGGCGCTCCATCCCGGGCGGGAAGATCGCGTTCTCGAGGTGGTCGGCAGTCGCTTCGCTCCACGCTCGCTTCGCTCGCACAGGGGAACAGGTGATCCCCCTCCCGAACTGAGCGGGGGATCACCGAACAGAGAAAATCAAAACCAGTCGGACTCGCGGACGGCTTTCATGGCCTTGGCGCGCTCCTCCTTGGTGAGGCGCTGCAGGTAGACGACGCCGTCGAGGTGGTCGGTCTCGTGCTGGAGCATCTGGGCCATCAGCCCCTCGCCCTCGAGAACGACGGGGCGGCCGTCGAGGTCGATGCCCTCGGCGCGCGCGTAGGGATGGCGCAGCGCGTCGTGCCACAGGCCGGGCACCGACAGGCACCCCTCCCCCGTGGGCTCCGGCTCGCCGCGGACCTCGACCAGGCGCGGGTTCAGGATGTAGCCGATGTCGCCGTCGATGTTGTAGCTGAAGGCGCGCAGGGCGACGCCGATCTGGGGTGCCGCGACGCCGGCGCGGCCGGGCAGCGCCACCGAGTCCAGCAGGTCCTGGACGAGCGCGCGCACGCCCTCGTCGATCGTCTCGATCTCGGCGCACGGCGTGCGCAGCACGGGGTCGCCGTACAGGCGGATCTCGCGCGCGGTCACGCCGTGCGACCCTCGGCGCGCAGGCCGTCGATCACGCGGGCGGCGAGCTCGCGCGCGGCCTGCCGGGTCTCCGGCTGGAGCTCGCGGTAGACGATCGCGCTACCGGTGGCCAGCGCGGGGTCGTACGGCAGGTGCACGACCGTGCGCACGCGGCTGCCGAAGTGCACCTCGAGCTCGCTCAGGCGCACCATCGGCGCACCGGCGGACTGCTGGTTGAGCACCACGATGCTGTTGCGCGCGAGGTCCTCGTAGCCGTTCGACTCGAGCCAGGTCAGGGTCTCGGATGCCAGGCGCACCTCGTCGAGGCTCAGGCCCGTCACGATCACCAGCTGATCCGCGTGCTTCAGCGTGGCGCCCATGACGGAGTGGATGATACCGGTGCCGGTGTCGGTCAGCACGAGCGAGTAGAAGTGCTCGGCCACGTCGGCGACCGTGCGGTAGTCCTCCTCGCCGAAGGCCTGCGAGATGCGCGGGTCGGTGTCCGACGCCAGCACGTCGAGGCGCGTCTCGTCGCGCGCGACGAAGCGGGACATGTCGCTGAAGCCCCGGATGTCGCCGGCCGTGTGGACCAGGTCGCGCACGGTCTTGTCGACGCGCTTGCCGATGCGGTCGGCGAGGGTGCCGCGGTCGGGGTTGGCGTCGATCGCGATCACGCGGTCCTCGCGCCCGTCGGCCAGCGCCATGCCGAGCAGCGTCGTGACGGTGGTCTTGCCCACGCCGCCCTTGCGGCTGAGCACCGGCACGAACCGCGTCTCCCCGGCCAGCGGGGCCGCGACACGCGCCTCCAGCGCCTTGCGCGCACGCGCCTTGCGGCTGTCGCCGAGGTTCACGCGGCCGCCGGTGAGGCCGTACACGAGCTCGCTCCACACGCCCTCCGGCGCCGCCTTCGGAGCGCGCTGCGGGTTGAGCACGCGGTCGGGCGTGAGCAGATCGCTGGACTCGCGATCCGCGTTCCTGCCGAGATCCTCCAGGCGTCGCGCGGTCATCTCGAGTGCTCCTGTCGTCTGCGTCTTCGTGAGGGGCGCCGGCTCGAGGCTCGTGGACGCGGCGCGCGCTGCGGCCGTCTCCTCCGCCCATAGCCGGGCGAACGTCTGGGGGCGCTGCGCGGGCGTCGCCGCCGGCGCGGGTTCCTCGGCGAGCGGCGCCTCGGGCGTCACGTCGTCTGCGTCCTCCGCGCCGTGCGCGTCCTCCGCGTGGTCCGAGTCCTCCGCCTCGTCCGCGTCCTCGGCGTCGTCGGGCTCGTCCTCGTCGTCGAACAGGTGCGCGAACGCGTCCTCCCCCTCTTCCGGGGATTCGTCGTCGTCGGAGCCCTCGGCCTCGGCGGGATCGGGCACCGCGTGCGCGGCGGCGTGCTCCGCCGCGAGCGCGGCCGCGGCGGCACGCCAGGCGTCGACCTGGGCCGCGACGGCGTCCGGCTCCTCCGGGATCTCGTCGGCGTCTGCGGCCGCCTCGATCCCCTCGGCGTCTTCGGGCTCGCTCTCCTCGAGCTCGTCCTGGGCCCCGTTCTCGGGCTCTTCGGACTCCGGCTCGTCGAAGCCCGAGGCCTCGGCCTCGAGCTCCTCGGCCTCGAACTCCTCGGCGTCGGACTCCTCGGACTCGGACTCCTCCGACTCGGGCTGCTCGGATTCGGACGCGCCGGACTCGGCGTCCTCGGTCCGATCGACGCCGTCCTCGGGCTCATCTGCGGCATCCGCGGCATCCGACACGACGACCACGTCGATCACCTCGTCCTCGGCGTCGCCGGGCTCCTCGATGATCTCGCCCGTGAGGGTCGTCTCGTCCCCCGCGGTCTCCGCGGCCTCGGCAGCGGCCTCGATCTCGTCGACCTCGTCGGCGGGCAGCTCGATCACGATGCCCCCGCTGCGCAGATCGCCGGGCTCGATCTCGTCGTCGACGATCTCGTCGTCGGGCTCCTCGAGCACCTGAGGCAGCACGACGCGCACCTGGGCCGTCTGCGGGCTCAGGATGCCGATCGCGGTGGTGTCGAGGCCGGCGGCGGCGAGGACGCCGTGGTCCTCGCCGTCCGCCTCGAGGTCATCGGGATCGGTCGTGATCTTCTTCACCACTGCGGCTTCACTCCAACGGGGTGCTGTCCCCACACGGGCGAGCCCCTCCCGCCCCGGCGCCCGGGCGAGGCCGGGCGCCCCCCAGATTACTGTCCGGTGGCGATGACGACCAAAAGGTCGCCGCCGTCCACCTGCTGGGTGGGGCCGACCGCGAGCCGCTCGACGATTCCGCCGTGCGTGGTGGTGATCGCCGCCTCCATCTTCATGGCCTCGATCGACGCGACCGCCTGGCCGGCCTCGACGCGGTCGCCGACCGCCACCTTGAGGGTGACCACGCCGGAGAACGGCGCGGCGACCTGGCCGGGCTTGGACGTGTCCGCCTTCTCGGCGGCGTGCGTCTCGACCTCGATGCTTCGGTCGCGCGCGGCGACGGGTCGCAGCTGGCCGTTGAGCGTCGTCATGACCGAGCGGTAGCCCTTGTCGTCCGGCTCGCCGATCGCCTCGAGGCCGACGAACAGCTGCACGCCGCGCTCGATCTCGACGACGTGCTCGCCGCCCTGCTCGAGCCCGTACAGGTAGTCAGCGGTGTCGAGCACCGAGAGGTCGCCGTACGTCTCGCGCGCGGTCTCGAACGCCTTGGTCGGCTGCGGGAACAGCAGACGGTTCAGCGTCGAGCGGCGCTGCGCCGACTCGCCCTCGAGGGCCTCGGCGTCGGCCGGCTCCAGCGGCGTGATGCTCGGCTTGATGTCGCGGCCCGCAAGCACCTTCGAGCGGAAGGGCTCGGGCCATCCGCCGGGCAGGTCGCCCAGCTCGCCCGCCATGAACGCCACGACGGAGTCCGGCACGTCGTACTTGTGCGGGTTCTGCTCGAAGTCGGCGGGGTCGGCCTTGACGGCGGCGAGGTGCAGCGCGAGGTCGCCCACGACCTTCGACGAGGGCGTGACCTTCGGCACGCGCCCGAGGATGTCGTTGGCGGCCGCGTACATGTCCTCGATCAGCTCGAAGTCGTCGGCGAGGCCCAGTGCGATCGCCTGCTGGCGCAGGTTCGAGAGCTGGCCGCCCGGGATCTCGTGCTTGTACACGCGGCCCGTGGGCCCGGCCAGGCCCGACTCGAACGGCTTGTACAGGTGGCGCACGGCCTCCCAGTACGGCTCGAGGTCGGAGACCGCCTGCAGGTCGATGCCCGTGTCGCGCTCGGTGTGCGCGAGCGCGGCGACCAGGGCCGACAGCGACGGCTGGCTCGTGGTGCCGGCCATGGGGGCGGCGGCCGCGTCGACCGCGTCGGCGCCCGCGGCGCTGGCCGCGAGCAGGGTGGCGAGCTGGCCGCCCGGGGTGTCGTGCGTGTGCACGTGGACGGGCAGATCGAAGCGCTCGCGGAACGCCGAGACGAGCTTGGCGGCCGCGGCCGGGCGCAGCAGGCCGGCCATGTCCTTGATGGCCAGGATGTGCGCGCCGGCGTCGACGATCTGCTCCGCGAGGCGCAGGTAGTAGTCGAGCGTGTACAGGGTCTCGCCGGGGTTCAGCAGGTCGCCGGTGTAGCAGACCGCGACCTCCGCGACCGAGGTGCCGGTCGCGCGCACCGCGTCGATCGCCGGGCGCATCTGCGAGACGTCGTTGAGCGCGTCGAAGATGCGGAAGATGTCGATGCCGCTCGCCGCCGCCTCGCGCACGAACGCGTCCGTCACCTCCGTCGGGTACGGCGTGTAGCCGACCGTGTTGCGGCCGCGCAGGAGCATCTGGATCGCGACGTTCGGCAGGGCCTCGCGCAGCTTGTCGAGGCGCTCCCACGGGTCCTCGGCGAGGAAGCGCAGCGCGACGTCGTACGTGGCGCCACCCCAGGCCTCGACCGACAGCAGCTGCGGCGTGAGGCGGGCGACGTGGGGCGCGACCGCCACGAGGTCCCTGGTGCGCACGCGGGTCGCGAGGAGCGACTGGTGCGCGTCGCGGAACGTCGTCTCGGTGACGGCCAGGGCGGTCTGCTCGCGCAGCGCGCGGGCGAAGCCCTCGGGGCCGAGCTCCTGCAGGCGCTGGCGCGATCCGGCGGGCGCCGGGGTCGCCAGGTCGATCGCGGGCAGCTTGACCGCGGGCGCGATGCCGAGCGGGTTCTCACCGTTGGGCTTGTTGACGGTGACGTCGACGAGCCAGTTCAGGACCTTCGATCCGCGGTCCTTCGACACGCGGCCCGCGAGCAGCTCGGGACGCTCGTCGATGAACGACGTCGAGACGTCGCCCTTCACGAACTGCGGGTCGTCGAGGACGGCCTGCAGGAACGGGATGTTGGTCGCGACGCCGCGGATGCGGAACTCGGCCAGGGCGCGACGGGCGCGCGCGACGGCAGCGCCGAAGTCGCGGCCGCGGCACGTGAGCTTGGCGAGCATCGAGTCGAAGTGCGGGCTCACCTGCGCGCCGGCGGCCGTGGTGCCGCCGTCGAGGCGGATGCCCGCGCCGCCCGGCGAGCGGTAGGTCGTGATCTTGCCCGTGTCGGGGCGGAAGCCCTGCGCCGGGTCCTCGGTCGTGATGCGGCACTGCAGGGCCGCGCCGCGCAGGTGGATCGACTCCTGCTCGAGCCCGAGGTCGGCGAGCGTCTCGCCCGCGGCGATCCGCATCTGCGACTGCACGAGGTCGACGTCCGTGACCTCCTCGGTCACGGTGTGCTCGACCTGGATGCGCGGGTTCATCTCGATGAACACGACCTCGCCGGCGCGCTCGCCCGCGGTCTCGAGGAGGAACTCGACGGTGCCGGCGTTCTCGTAGCCGATCGACTTCGCGAAGGCCACGGCGTAGCGGTGCAGGTCGGCGCGGATGGAGTCGTCGAGGTTCGGCGCCGGGGCGATCTCGATGACCTTCTGGTGGCGGCGCTGCAGCGAGCAGTCGCGCTCGAACAGGTGCACCGTGGCGCCCGACTTGTCGGCGAGGATCTGCACCTCGATGTGGCGCGGGCGCACGACGGCCTGCTCCAGGAACATCCGCGGGTCGCCGAACGCGCTGTTCGCCTCGCGCATGGCCTCGGCCAGCGCGGGCGCCAGCTCGGCCTTGGTCTCGACGCGGCGCATGCCGCGGCCGCCGCCGCCGGCGACCGCCTTCGCGAACAGCGGGAAGCCGATCTCGTCCGACTGCGCCACGAGCGTGTCGACGTCGTCCGACGCCTCGGTGGAGCGCAGCACGGGAACGCCGGCCTTGATGGCGTGCTCCTTGGCCGTGACCTTGTTGCCGGCCATCTCGAGCACCGTCGAGGACGGGCCGATGAACGTGATGCCGGCCGCGGCGGCCTTGGCGGCGAGGTCGGGGTTCTCCGAGAGGAAGCCGTATCCGGGGTAGATGGCGTCGGCGCCCGACTCGACGGCGACGCGCACGATCTCGTCGACATCCAGGTAGGCGCGGACCGGGTGGCCCTCCTCGCCGATCCGGTACGCCTCGTCGGCCTTCAGGCGGTGCAGGGAGTTGCGGTCTTCGTACGGGTAGACCGCGACGGTCCGCGCTCCCAGCTCATAGGCGGCCCGGAAAGCCCGGATCGCGATCTCACCACGGTTCGCCACGAGGATCTTGCTGAACATGCGGGCCCTTCTGCTGTCCCGGCGGGTGGGGATGCGCCGGGGCGGACAAGAGTCATCTGACGGGGAGGGCCGTACGCCGTCCCCGCGCGGTCCGCGACCCTGGGTCGCAGACGTGGTTCTCAGCATAGGGCGTTGTAACGTTGGGGATTGTGCACGTACTCAGCGTCAGTTCCCTCAAGGGAGGCGTGGGCAAGACGACCGTGACTCTCGGTCTCGCGTCCGCCGCCTTCGCACGCTCGCTGCGCACGCTGGTGGTCGATCTCGATCCCCAGGCGGACGTCTCGACGGGCCTGGATGTGCAGATCGCGGGACGCCTGAACGTCTCGGACGTGCTCACCAGCCCCAAGGAGAAGATCGTCCGTCAGGCGATCACGTCGAGCGGCTGGACGCGCGTGCACGACGGCACGATCGACGTCATGCTCGGCAGCCCGTCGGCCATCAACTTCGACGGCCCCCACCCCACGGTGGCGGACGTCTGGAAGCTCGAGGAGGCCCTCGCCTCGATCGAGTCGGAGTACGACCTCGTCCTGATCGACTGCCCGCCGTCGCTCAACGCCCTCACGCGCACGGCGTGGGCGGCCAGCGACCGCGTCATGGTCGTCACGGAGCCCGGCCTGTTCTCGGTCGCGGCCGCGGACCGCGCGCTGCGCGCGATCGAGGAGATCCGCCGCGGCCTCTCCCCCCGCCTGCAGCCGCTCGGCATCGTCGTGAACCGGGTCCGCCCGCAGTCGGTCGAGCACCAGTTCCGCATCAAGGAGCTGCGCGACATGTTCGGCCCGCTCGTGCTCGAGCCGCAGCTGCCGGAGCGCACGTCGCTGCAGCAGGCGCAGGGCGCCGCGAAGCCCCTGCACGTGTGGCCCGGCGAGTCCGCCCAAGAGCTGGCCGCCGACTTCGACGCGCTCCTCGACCGCATCATGCGCGCGGGCCGCATCGAGGACCCCCAGGACAGCACTTCTTAAACCAGAGGAAGCTCCCACTCGTCGGGCCCCCGCTTCGCGGATGCCGCTCCTCGAGGGATGGACGTCGCTCCGCTCCACGCTCGCTTCGCTCGCACGATGCTCGCTGATCGCGTGGTCGTCGAGCCGAGGCGAGGAACGAGCCGGAGTCAGAACGTGGCCGGACCAACCCGGCCGGCCGGGTCGCTTCGACCCGTTTCGACTCCTCGCTAGCGCTCGTCGCTCAACGACCACAGGGGTGGCGCCGACCTCGACTCGCTTCGCTCCGCTCAACGACCGACAGCAACCCCGGACATCTAAAGGCGTGCGAGCGAAGCGAGCGTGCCGCGGAGCGGCCAATCGCAGCGCGAAGCGCTGCCGAACGGAGCGTCAGCGACGTTCTCGCTCGCGAGTGTCCGGCGCGGAGCGTCGGCGCGAGCGTGCGGGACGCTCCTGGAAATCAAGCCGTTCGCTTCGCGCGGCGCGCGGCGAGCTCGTCGACCGGGTCGGGGGTCGTGGCCTCGAAGTCGACGAGCGTGGCCTCGACCTCATGCAGCACCTTGCCGACCGCGATGCCGAACACGCCCTGGCCGCGGCTGACGAGGTCGATGACCTCGTCGTTCGAGGTGCACAGGTAGACCGAGGCGCCGTCGCTCATCAGCGTGGTTCCCGCGAGGTCGCGGATGCCGGCGGCGCGGAGCTGCTCGACCGCGGTGCGGATCTGCTGGAGGGAGATGCCCGTGTCGAGCAGGCGCTTGACGAGCTTGAGGACCAGGATGTCGCGGAAGCCGTAGAGGCGCTGCGAGCCCGAGCCGGTGGCGTTGCGCACCGTGGGCTCGACGAGCTCCGTGCGCGCCCAGTAGTCGAGCTGGCGGTAGGTGATGCCGGCGGCGCGGGCGGCGACCGCGCCGCGGTAGCCCTGCTCGGGGTCGAGGTCGGGAAGACCGTCCGTGAAGAGGAGATCGGTCATGCCGCGATCCGGGTGATCGTCAGCGCTCATCAGGTCCTCCTCGTTTCGATGACAGTTCCACGGTATGGGAGGCCCGGGGCACCGGCAATGACATCCGTGCGATGCCGGGGGCGTGTCGCGCGGCCGTTACACAAGGGTGACCTTCAACCTGAGCTTCAACCGCTCGCCGCTAGCCCAGCAGGCGGCCCAGGGCGTCCTTGACCAACAGCGAGCGCACCTCGTCGAGGCGCGCGGCGAGCTCGGGGGCGAGCTCGCTGGCCTTGGCGCGGGATGCCGCGTCGGTGCGCCGCAGGAGGGCCGACAGCGCCGACTCGACCAGCGCGACCTCGCGCTCCGCGCTCTGGCGCATGCCGCGCACGTGCCGCGGCTCGATGCCGTGGCGGTCGAGCGCCACCAGCGCGCGCAGCAGCGCGAGCGCCTGGTCGTCGTAGCTGTCGGCGGCCTTCAGCAGCCCGGTGCTGACCGCGTCGTTGAGCAGCTGCGGCGAGGCGCCCGCTGCCGAGAGCAGCTCCTGGCGGGTGCGCCGGCGGACCGCGGGGTGGATCGACGGCGGCGGCACCTGAGGCGTGGCGGGCGAGCGCCCCGCGTCGACGTCGTCCAGGTACTCGCGGATCACCATCAGCGGCAGGTAGTGGTCGCGCTGCAGGGTGAGCGCGAGCCGCAGCCGGTCGAGGTCCGCGGGCGAGAACTTGCGGTAGCCCGAGGCGGTGCGCTGCGGCGTGACGATGCCCTGCACCTCGAGGAAGCGCAGCTTGCTGGAGGTGAGGGCGGGGAACTCGGGCGTCAGCTTGGCCAGCACCTGGCCGATGCTCAGAAGGCCCGCGGGCGCCTTCCGTGCGGAAGCCGGCTCGCGGGCGGCGGCAGCCGCCATCAGGCGCCCTGCCCCGTTCCGTCCTCGCCGACGAGGTCCAGGGGCGAGGCGAAGAAGTTGAGGCGGAACTTGCCGATGCGCACCTCGGCGCCGTTGCGCAGCTCCGCACGGTCGACGCGCTCGCCGTTGACGTACGTGCCGTTCAGCGAACGCTGGTCGACGATCTCGAACGACGTGCGGTGGCGCGTGATCTCGGCGTGACGGCGCGACACCGTGACGTCGTCGAGGAAGATGTCGGCCTCGGGGTGGCGGCCCGCCGTCGTGACGTCCGTGTCGAGCAGGTAGCGCGCGCCCGCCGTGGGGCCCGAGCGCACCAGCAGCAGGGCCGAGCCCGAGGGCAGCGCCGCGATCGCGTCGCGCTCCGTGGCGTTCAGCTCCCCGTGGAAAGGCACGAAGGACAGGTCGGAGTCGTGCCCGAACGTCTGCGTGGAGTCGCCCGAGCCGTCGTAGCCGTACCGCGAGCTGTCGCTGTCGCGATGGATCGGCGAGCCGGCGTCCTCGTTGAATGACACGTCATCCCCTCCTTTCGGATCAGCCTAACGGATCGACAGGGCCCGTTCGAATGACCAGATCTCCCAAGTCTCCCGGATGTCTCTCGCGAGCCGGCGCTCAGGATGACGCGGGTACCGTGACGGCATGCCCTCCGCATCGCATCACGTCCGTCGTCTCTCCTGCACCGCGACTGCGATCGCGGTCGCTCTTCTCAGCTCCCTCTCCTTCGCGTCCCCCGCGGCCGCGCACGGTGGGCTCATCGCCACGAATCCTGCCGATGGGTCGACGATCGCGGAGCTGCCCGACGTGGTGAGCCTCGAGTTCTCGGAGGCCATGCAGGTGGGCACGGCCCAGATCGATGTCGTCGCTCCTTCCGGCACGATCCTCTCCGAAGGTGACGCGGTGGTCGAGGGGGCGATCATCCGGCAGGAGGTGTCCGAGCCCGCCGAGCCCGGCCTGTACACGGTGAACTGGCGAGCGGCAGGCGTCGACGGACACGTACCGGACGGCACCTTCACGTTCACGGTCGAGAGCGCATCGGCGACCGAGCCGAGCGACCCGGCCGCCGTGCCGCCGGCGGACGGCGAGGGCGAGACGGCCCAGCCCTCCAAGAAGCCCGTCACGACCCCCGCTCCGACCGACCTCGAGCAGGAGGAGACGCCCGTCCCCGCCGACGAGGACCGCGGCTTCGGCGACGTCCTGCCGTGGATCCTGCTCGGCGCGAGCGCGGCCGCGATCGGCGGCGCGCTGATCGCTCTGCTCGTGTCCCGCACGCGGCGCGATCCCGGCGGTCCGGGGGCCGGCGACGGCGGCTCGGGCACCCCCTCCGGGCGATAGGCTGAAGCCATGGCTCATTACGACGTCGTCATCCTCGGCGCGGGTCCCGGCGGTTACGTCGCGGCCGTGCGCAGCGCGCAGCTCGGACTCAATGTCGCGATCATCGAAGAGAAGTACTGGGGCGGCGTCTGCCTCAACGTCGGGTGCATCCCGTCGAAGGCGCTGCTGAAGAACGCGGAGATCGCCCACACCTTCACCCACAAGGCCGACCTGTTCGGCATCTCGGGTGACGTGCACTTCGACTTCGGCGCGGCGTTCGACCGCAGCCGCAAGGTGGCGGAGACGCACGTCAAGGGCATCCACTTCCTGATGAAGAAGAACAAGGTCACCGAGTACGAGGGCCGCGGCACGTTCACGGGCCCGAAGGCCATCTCGGTCGCCAAGTCGGACGGGACGACCGAGGAGATCACGTTCGACAACGTGATCATCGCGACCGGCTCGAAGGTGCGCCTGCTGCCGGGCGTGCAGCTGAGCGACAACGTCGTGACCTACGAGGAGCAGATCCTCACGCGCGAGCTGCCCGAGTCGATCGTCATCGTCGGCGCCGGCGCCATCGGCATGGAGTTCGCCTACGTGCTGTCGAACTACGGCGTCAAGGTCACCATCATCGAGTTCCTCGACCGCGCCCTCCCCAACGAGGACGCCGAGGTCTCGAAGGAGATCCAGAAGCAGTACAAGAAGTACGGCATCGACATCCTCACGTCGACCGCGGTCAAGACCGTCACCGACAACGGCTCGTCGGTGCACGTCGCGTACGAGTCGCGCGACGGCGTCGCGGGCGAGATCACCGCGGGCAAGGTCCTCATGTCGGTCGGCTTCGCGCCGAACATCGAGGGCTTCGGCCTCGAGAACACGGGCGTGAAGCTCACCGACCGCGGCGCGATCGAGATCGACGACTTCATGCGCACCAACGTCGAGGGCATCTACGCGATCGGCGACGTCACCGCCAAGCTGCAGCTCGCCCACGTGGCCGAGGCGCAGGCCGTGGTCGCCGCCGAGACGATCGGCAAGGCCGAGACCATGCCGCTGGGCGACTACCGGATGATGCCGCGCGCGACGTTCTGCTCGCCGCAGGTCGCGAGCTTCGGCCTCACCGAGGAGCAGGCGCGCGCCGAGGGTCGCGAGATCAAGGTCGCCAAGTTCCCGTTCAGCGCCAACGGCAAGGCCAACGGCCTGGGCGAGCCGGTCGGCTTCGTGAAGCTGATCGCCGACGCCGAGCACCTCGAGCTCATCGGCGCCCACCTCATCGGCCCGGATGTGTCGGAGCTGCTGCCCGAGCTCACGCTCGCGCAGAAGTGGGACCTCACGGCGCTGGAGGCGGCCCGCAACGTCCACACGCACCCGACCCTGTCGGAGACGCTGCAGGAGGGCTTCCACGGCCTCCTGGGTCACTTCATCAACATGTGAGTCGACGCGGATCAATGCGCGAAGCGCGTTGTGCGCGGCGACTCAGGTTGAGCGAGCGAAGCGAGCCGAAACCTCACCAGCCCGTTCACGACCGACGGCCCCCGGATCATCCGGGGGCCGTCGTCGTCTGGGGCGATGCGTCAGTGGCCGAGGGCGCGGGCGAGCTTGGACGCCGAGGTGGCCGTGCGCGCCCCCGCGGCGAAGGCGACCTCGGTCACGGCCGCGAAGAACGCCTCGCGCGCGGCCCGCTCGGCGGGCGCGGCGGGGCCGAGCTCGACCTCCCACTCGTGCCAGGCGCGGTTCTCGCCCGTGCGCAGGTCGATCGTGCGCACCGCGTCGTCCACGAACTCCGCCAGCACGCCGCCGTCCGCGTCCAGGAGCTGGTAGGCGGTGCGGTCGTTCACGATGCGCGCGAGCGGATACAGCGGCGAGGGGGTGTACTCGGCCACCTCGGTCGCGACCGCTGCGGGCAGCGTGTCGCCATCGCCGAGGGGCCACTGCAGCTCCGTGCGCCCGCCGTCCACGAGGGGTCCCTTCAGGTGCCACCCCTCGTCGGGGCCGCCCGTCCGGCGACGCAGCGCGACGCCGGCACGCGCGAGGGCGAGGTCGTCGGTGTCGAGGTAGAGGGCGTCGAGGTGGCTCGGCTCGCCCTCGGTCACGGACGCGACGCCGGGCACCGCGGTCCAGTCCGGCACGGGCGTGCCGGCGTCGACGTCGAACTTGCGCTCGACCTCGACCGAGCGCGACGGCCCGGACTCCTCGGAGCGGTCGACGCTCACGCGCCCGGGTGGTGGTCGTCGCCGGGGGTGATCTCCTGCTCCTCCTCGCCGAAGCGGAACGGGATCTCGGTGGGGCCGTCGCCGTCTCCCGTGTGCGCCGGCTCGCCGGCGCGCTTGTAGACCACCTGCCCCTCCGAGTACGGCAGGATCAGCTGGTCGAGCTCGGGCGATTCGAGGGGCAGGACCTGACCGTCGAGGGGTCCGCCGTGCAGTCGTGCGATGGCCATGCCCTCACCCTAGTCCCGGTGCTCCCGCAGACGTCGGAGATCCTGCTCGTGCTCCGTGCGCTCCGCCGCGCGCGCCGCCTCCAGCTCGCCGACCGCGGCCTGCACCGAGCGCTCGGCGCGCCGCACCCGCCGCTGCGCGAACGTGGTCGCGGCGAACCGCTCCCCCACGCGGTCGCGCTGCTCATCGACGCCGACAAGGATGTACGCCGACGCGATCAGCAGCACCTGCGCGGACAGGTTGACCCACAGCAGCAGTGCGATCAGCGACGCGAACGCTCCGAGCAGCGGATTGGACGTCGCGCCGCCGACGAAGAGGCCGGACAGCTGCTGGAGAACAAGCAGGCCCGCACCGCCGATCAGGGCGCCGCTCCACACGGCGCGCGGCGACGCCCGCACGCCCGAGAGCATCCAGAACATCAGCGCGACGAGCACCGTGTCCAGCGCGAGCGTCACCAGCGCCGCGACCGCGCGGGTCATCCCTTCGGCGAGCCCGGACTGCCCGAGGCCCAGCCAGTCGAGCACGAGCGACACGAAAGCGGAGCCGAGGAACGTCGTGAGTGCCGCAGCCACCAGCAGCGCGCCGAACACGACCGCGAACAGCAGGTCCCGCAGCATCAGGATGACGCCGGGAACCTCGCTGCGGCTGGTCCCGGCCAGCATCCGGATCGCCTCGCGCAGCGCGCCGACCGCGCCGATCGACGCGACGAGCAGGCCGATCAGCGAGATCACACCCGTCACGCTGAAGCTGGCCGGCTCCTCCAACAGCGACGGCTTGATCAGGGCGTCCTCCCCGACGAGTCCCGGGATCACGCTGTTCACGGCGGAGATCAGCGCCTGCCACAGGTCGGGGCGACCCGCGAGCCAGATGGCCGCGATCGAGAAGCCCAGCAGGACCCCGGCGAAGATCGAGAACAGCGCGCGGTATGTGACCGCCGACGCGAGCAGCGCGCCCTTCCCCTCGGAATAGAGCAGGAACGCCCGGACCGGCTTGCGGGCGAGCGCCCATGCGATCAGCAGCTTCAGCCGTTCCATGATCCCCGCCATGCCGTCGACCCTACCGACGTCCCGGGCGCCCCGCAGGCGGTTGACACCGCCGCGTCAGGCGACCAGCGGGCCGGTCCATGCCCCGATCAGCATCCACGGCCCGAACGCGATGTGCGTGTCGCGGCTCGCGCGCCCGGTGGCGAGGAGGGCCAGCGCGGCGACCGCGCCGAGCACGAATCCCGCCGCCGCGCCGACCGCGAGCGGAAGCCAGCCGTGCCAGCCGAGGAACACGCCCACGGCCGCGGCGAGCTTGACGTCGCCGCCGCCGAGCCCGCCCGGCGCCGCGGCCCGCAGCGCGACGTACAGCCCGAGCAGCACCAGGCCGCCCGCCGCCGCGCGCCCCGCGGGCGCGAGGTCGCCGTCGAGCGCTGCAGCGAGCGCCAGCAGCGCGGCCAGTCCCGCGGTCGTGGGAAGCACGATGACATCCGGCAGCCGATGCTCGAACACGTCGATCCGGATGAGCATCAGGCTCACGGCCAGGAACGCGACGTGCGCGGAGGCGGTCAGCGCCTGCGACGCATCGGCTGCGGCCATCCGGTCCCTCCTTGAGACGAGGCTAGGGACCGCGCGGGCGCGACGGGCGCGCCCTGTGGATAACCGCTACTCGCCCATGCGGTTGCGGGTGCGCATCGCGCGCTCCGCCTCGCGCTTGTCCTGGCGCTCGCGCAGCGTCTGGCGCTTGTCGTACTCCTTCTTGCCCTTCGCGACGCCGATCTCGACCTTCGCGCGGCCGTTCAGGAAGTAGAGCTTCAAGGGCACAAGCGTGTACCCGCCCGCCGACACGGCGTGGCTGAGCTTGATGATCTCGTCCTTGTTCAGCAGCAGCTTGCGGATGCGCTTGGACGAGTGGTTCGTCCAGCTGCCTTGCGAGTACTCGGGGATGTGCACCGCATCGAGGAAGGCCTCGCCGCCGTTGATGTATGCGTAGCCGTCGCTGAGGTTCGCGCGCCCCTGGCGGAGCGACTTCACCTCGGTGCCGGTGAGCACGAGTCCCGCCTCGTACGTCTTCTCGATCGTGTACTCGTGGCGCGCGCGACGGTTGGTCGCGACGATCTTCTCGCCCTGTTCCTTCGCCATGTGCTCACCTCCCCGGTGCCGCCTGCCCGGCCGATCCGGGCACAGCCTTACATCCTATCCCCCGCCTGGACCGGGGCGTCGTAGGCTCGGGGCGTGACCGGCTTCGAGCACCACGACGCGGATGTCGATGTCCAGCGCTGGCCGCGTTCGCGGCGGTCGAGGGCGGCGGCAACCCGGCGGGCGTCGTGCTGGACGCGGCGGGCCTGGACGACGCCGGGATGCTGCGCATCGCGGCGGAGGTGGCATACTCCGAGACCGCGTTCGTGACGCACGCCGACGCCGCGGGGCGCCGCGCGCGGATCCGGTACTTCTCCCCCGGCGCCGAGGTGCCGTTCTGCGGCCATGCGACGATCGCGACCGCGGTGTCGCTCGCGGGCCGGTGGGGCGAAGGGCCGCTGCTGTTCGACACGCCGGTCGGGCCGGTGGAGATCGCGACGAGCGCGACCGCCGGCGCTGTCGAAGCGGCCTTCACGAGCGTCGAGCCGACGGTCGAGCCGCTCGAGCCGGATGTGCTCGCCGAGCTGCTCGGTCTGCTGGGGCTCGAGACCCGCGACCTCGACCCGGCGCTGCCGCCGCGCGTCGCGTTCGCGGGCAACCGGCATCCGGTCCTCGTGCTCGCCGACCGCGCCCGATTCGACGGGTTCCGGTTCGATCCTGCAGCGGTCCGGAGTCTCATGGACCGCGAGGGCTGGGCCGGGACCGTCACCGTGCTGTGGCGCCAGAGCGCGGAGCGCCTGACCGCGCGGAACCTCTTCCCGGTCGGCGACATCCGGGAGGACCCAGCCACCGGATCCGCGGCGGCCTCGACCGGCACCTACCTGCGCTCGATCGGCGGCGTGGAGCCGCCCGCCACAGTCACGATCGACCAGGGCGCCCACGTCGGACGGCCGAGTGTGCTGACGGTCGACATCCCGACTTCGGGCGGGATCACCGTCCGAGGATCGGCCGCGCCGATCTCCGTCGGCTCCTAGGCGCGCAGCCAGCGGCGGATCGCGAAGCCCGCCGAGAGGGCGGCCAGCACCACGCCGATCAGGATGACCACGGGCACCACCAGCATCGCGTCGCCCATGCCGACCCACGGGATCGTGCCCATGCGCGAGGTCAGGTATCCCTCGACGCCGAACTTCACTCCCGCCAGCACGGCGCCGCTCGCGAGCAGCGAGCCGATCAGCGCGGCGACGACGCCCTCGAGCACGAACGGCGTCTGGATGAACCGGTTGGAGGCGCCGACGAGGCGCATGATGCCCACCTCGCGGCGGCGGGCGTAGGCCGACAGACGGATTGTCGTGGCGATCAGCAGCACGGCCGAGATCAGCATCAGGGCCGCGATGCCGACCGCGATGTAGGTGGCGATGGTGAGGGCGGCGAAGAGCGGCTCGAGGTACTCGAGCTGATCCGAGATCTGCTCGACGCCCTCCACGCCCGTGAACGCCTCGACGATGACATCGGAGCGCGTCGGATCCAGCAGGTTGATGTGGAACACGGCGCTGGTCTGCTCGGGCGTCAGCAGGTTGGCGTAGTCCTCGCCCAGGTTCTCGAGCAGGGACTGGTACGCCTCCTCGGGGTTCTGGTACGTGAACTCCTGGATGAGCGGCGACAGCGTCTGTCCCTCCAGCTCGGCCTGGACGGCCGCGATCTGCTCCTCGCTCGCGACGCCGCCGGTGCAGGTCTCGGTGGTCGAGATCGCCGAGCACATATACACGTCGACCTGCGCCCGATCCTGGAAGTAGTCGCGCATCGTGCCGATCTGCGCCTGCATCAGGATCGCCGCGCCCACGAACGTGAGCGACACGAAGGTCACGAGGACGACCGACACGACCATCGACGCGTTGCGCCGCAGGCCGGTGAGCACCTCGGAGAGGATCAGTCCCAGCCTCATGTCGTCGGTCCCACCTCGTCGTCGTCGCTCGGCCGCAGGCCGAGGCGGTCGGCCATGCCGAGCTCCTCCACGTCGATGTCCGGGATCGGGACGATGCCCGTGCGCGGCGCCGGCGCCTCCGGCTCCGGCTCCTGCGGCGTCTCGGCCGGCTCCTCTGCCGCCTCGGCGGGTGCGGCGACCGGCGGCGCGGCCGGGGCCTCGTCCGCGGGCGGCTCCTCCGTGAGCAGGTCGGCGAACATCTCCTCGCGCGCCTCGGCGACGGCATCGGTCATGGGCGCCTCGGGCTCCGCCGGCGCGACCGGGACGGTGCCCGTCGGGTCGCCCGCGACCTCGCGCTGGAGCTCGAGCACCGCGGTCAGCGCCGCGACCGCGGCCGCGCCGCGCTCGACCTGAGGCTCGAGCTTCTTGATGCCGGACCGGTCGCCGTAGCCGCCGTGACGCTCGTCGCGGACCAGGGCGCCGTCCTTCAGCTCGATCACGCGGCGCTGCATCTGGTCGACGAAGGTGGCCTCGTGCGTGGCGCACAGGATGGTCGTGCCCGACGCATTGATCCGCTCGAGCAGCATCATGATGTCGACCGACGTCCCTGGGTCGAGGTTTCCCGTGGGCTCGTCGGCGAGCAGGACCTGCGGGCGGTTCACCAGGGCGCGCGCGATCGCGACGCGCTGCTGCTCGCCACCCGAGAGCTCGTGCGGGAAGCGCTTCGCCTTGTCGGCGAGGCCGACCAGCTCGAGAGCCTCCGGCACCGCCTGCTTGATGAACGCGCGCGACGATCCGATCACCTGGAGCGTGAACGCCACGTTCTGGAAGACGGTCTTGGACGGCAGCAGCCGGAAGTCCTGGAACACCGAGCCGATGTGGCGCCGGAAGTACGGCGTGCGCCGGTTGGACAGGGTCTTGGTGTCCCGCCCCAGCACCACCACGCGGCCCTCGCTCGGGAGGTCCTCACGCAGGATGAGCCGCAGGCAGGAGGATTTGCCGGATCCCGAGGCGCCCACGAGGAAGACGAACTCCCCGCGCTGGACCTCGAAGTCGACATCGTCGAGGGCCGGCCTGGCGGTCCCCCGGTATCGCTTGGTGACGTGTTCGAACCGGATCATGGCGTACCGAGCCTAAGCGCCGGTCCGCGAGCGGCCCCGAGCGACACCCCCGCCGGGCCGGGTCGGCGGGGGCGGCGCCGGGTCAGCGCATGTCCTCCAGCTCCATGCCCTTGGTCTCGGGCACCTTGGCGCGCACGAAGAAGTACGACGCGGCGGCGCACACCGCGTAGAACCCGTAGGCGAGCGACAGCCCCATCTCGCTGAGCACGGGGAAGGTCGTCGAGATCGCGAAGTTCGCGACCCACTGGGCGGCCGCGGCCACGGCAAGCGCGCTGGCGCGAAGCCGGTTCGGGAACATCTCACCGAGGAGCACCCACACGATCGGGCCCCACGTCGCGCCGAAGCCGACCACGAACGCGTTGGCTGCGATCAGCGCGATGATCGACCACGGCGCGTCGAGCTGCGCCGTCGTGACGCCGTCGACCGTGACCAGGCGCGCGAACGAGAACGCCGCCGCCATCGCCCCGAGCGACACGGCCATCAGCGCGGACCCCGCCAGCAGCAGACGACGGCGCCCCACGCGGTCCACCAGCAGCACCGCGACGATCGTGACCGCGATGTTCGTGACCGAGGTGATCACCGAGGTCGCGAGGGCGCTCGACTCGTCGAACCCGACCGAGCGCCACAGCGTCGTCGAGTAGTAGAAGATCACATTGATGCCCACGAACTGCTGGAAGACCGACAGCAGGACGCCCACCCACACGATCGGCTTGAGCCCGAGCACGGGGCCCACGAGGTCGCGCAGCGACTCGCGCCGCTCCGTGTCCAGCGAAGCGCGGATCTGCTGGATCTTGAGGTTGACGTCCGGCTCGCCCGTGAAGTCCAGCAGGACCTGCGACGCGCGGTCGTTGTCGCCGCGGAGCACGAGATACCGCGGCGACTCCGGCAGGCGCAGCGACATGAGGCCGTAGACCACGGCCGGCACCGCCTCGACCATGAACATCCAGCGCCACGCGGGCAGGCCCATCCAGAGCACCTCGGCCGCGCCGCCCGACACGGCGGCGAGCACGGCGTTGGACAGCAGCGCCACGAAGATGCCGCTCACGATCGCGAGCTGCTGCAGCGATCCGAGCCGGCCCCGGATGTGCGCCGGTGACACCTCGGCGATGTATGCCGGCGCGATCACGGAGGCGGCTCCCACGCCGAGGCCGCCGATCACCCGCCACAGGATGAGGTCGGCCACGCCGATCGCGAGGCCGGACCCGACCGCCGAGACCAGGAACAGGACCGCGGCGGCGAGCATGACGGGCACGCGACCCCAGCGGTTGGCCATCGACCCGGCGGACCACGCGCCGACCGCGCATCCCAGCAGCGCGCTCGACACCGCGAAGCCCTTGAGGGCGGCGTCCAGGGCGAACTCCCCGGCCAGCGCGTCGACCGCGCCGTTGATCACGGCCGTGTCGAAGCCGAAGAGGAATCCGCCGAGCGCCGCCGCGAGGGCGATGCCGGTCACACGGGCGTTCACGCGTCTATATGCCGTCACCGTCATGCATTCGAGCGTACGTGCCGGTCCCGGCCCGCCGGACGGGAGCCTCTCAGGCGCGCAGCGCGAGCGCGAACGGCAGCACCGACTCCGCTCCGGCGCGGCGCAGCTCGCGCGCCGCCAGGGTGAGCGTCCAGCGGCTGTCGACCAGGTCGTCCACCAGCAGGACGGGGCCGTCGGGCAGCGCGAGCCCGGAGGCGTCGAACCGCCCGTGCACATCGGCCACCCGGAAGGCGCTGTTGCCGCCGGGGCGGCCCGCCGGCGCCGCCGGATCGGCGGCCAGGTCGCCGAGGTACGGCAGCCGGCCGATCTGCGCGAGCCCGTGCGCGAGCGACGTCACCAGCCGCGGTCGCGTGCGCGACGGCACGGAGACGACCGCCGCGGGGCGCCGCTCCCAACCCCACTCCGCCAGCGCCCGCACGCACGCCTCGAGGAGCCGGGGCGGTACGTCCTGGTCGGGGGCGCCGGCCGCGAACAGCTCCCGCAGGGCGCCGCCCCAGCCGAGGTCGGTGAGGCGCGCGAGCGCGCGCCCCTCGAGCGCCTGCTCGCCCGGGGCGATCCGCCCGGCCAGCGGCACCCCGAGGCGGTCGAGGCCGGACGGCCACTGCCGGCGCACCTCGATCGGCACCCCGACGCGGTCGAGCGCGGAGGCGGCCTGCGCCGTCACGTCGCGCTCGATGCGGCCGGAGAGCCACGGACCCGCGCAGTTGTCGCATCGTCCGCACGGGACCGCCGTGTCGTCGTCGAGGCGGCGCTGCAGGAACTCCATGCGGCACCCCGTCGTGCTCTCGTACGCGAGCATGTCGTCCTGCTCGGCGCGGCGCGCGGCGGCGATCCGCTGATACCGCTCGGCGTCGTAGTCCCACGGCGCCCCGGTCGAGACCCACCCGCCGCGCTCCCGCCGGACCGCGCCGTCGACATCGAGCACCTTGAGCAGCAGCTCGAGCGGGGTGCGCCGGATGTCCACGATCGCCTCCAGTGCGGGCGTCGACAGCGGAGCGGCCGCCGCGCCGAGCGCGGCGAGCACGCGCTCGGCGCGCTCCTGATCCGGCATGGAGGCGGTTGCGAAGTAGTGCCAGATGTCCCGGTCCTCGGGGCCCGGCAGCAGCACGACGTCGGCCGAGTCCGTCGCGCGGCCCGCGCGGCCGACCTGCTGGTAGTACGCCACGGGCGACGACGGCGCCCCGAGGTGCAGCACGAAGCCGAGGTCGGGCTTGTCGAAGCCCATCCCGAGCGCGCTCGTCGCCACGAGCGCCTTGACCTCGTTGCGCTTGAGCATGGCCTCGGACTCCGCGCGCTCGTCGGCGTCGGTCTGGCCCGTGTAGGCCCGCACCGCGTGCCCGTGCTCGCGCAGCAGCCGCGCGGTGTCGACCGCGGCGGCCACCGTGAGCGTGTAGATGATCCCGGAGCCGGGGAGCTCGTCGAGGCGGCTCAGCAGCCATGCGAGCCGGGCTGTGGCGTCGGGCAGGCGCAGCACGCCCAGGCGCAGCGACGACCGCGCCAGCGGACCGCGGATCGTGGTCACGTCCTGCGATCCGAGCTGCTCGACGACGTCCGCGACGACGCGGCTGTTCGCGGTCGCGGTCGTCGCCAGCACGGGCACGCCCGCGGGCATCTGCGCGATGAGATCGCGGAGCCGGCGGTAGTCGGGCCGGAAGTCGTGACCCCAGTCGCTGATGCAGTGCGCCTCGTCGACCACGAGCATGCCGATGCGGCGCACCAGCGCGGGCAGCTGCTCGTCGCGGAACGACGGGTTGTTCAGGCGCTCGGGCGACACCAGCAGCACATCGACCTCGTCGGCGTCCAGCCGCGCGAGCACCTCGGCCCACTCGTGCGCGTTCGTCGAGTTGATCGCGACCGCGCGCACGCCTGCCCGCGCGGCCGCCTCGATCTGATCCCGCATGAGGGCGATCAGGGGCGACACGAGCACGGTCGGCCCGGCCCCGCGATCCCGCAGCAGCCGCGTGGCCACGAAGTACACGGCGGACTTGCCCCATCCGGTGCGCTGCACCACGAGCGCGCGGCGCCGGCTCCCCACCAGCGCCTCGATCGCCTCGTACTGCCCCTCGTGGAACACGGCCTCGTCGCGCCCCACGAGGCGTCGCAGGGCGGCGAGCGCCTCGTCCCGGAGCGCGGCGGCGGGCACGTCGGCGGGCACGGCGTCCTGGGTCATGCCGTCCAGCCTGTCAGGCCCCGCCGACATCGGACGAGCGCCCATGCACTGTGGAGCAGACTGGATCCGAGGAGGCAGGATGAAGCACCGCGCGGGACGGATCGTCACGGTCGAGTCGCTGGCGGAGCTCGACCGGCGTCTGGCGGAAGGCGCGCGGCACCTCACGGGCTGGCGCCTGATCGGGCTCGATCTGCGGAACCGCTCGCGGGAGCTCGCGGACCGGGACACGTCCCGCACGACGTTCGCGGGCTGCACGTTCGCCCCCGGCGACGAGCTGCTGCACGCCGCACGCGGCGCGCTCATCCTGCCGGACGTGAGCGCCGCGCCGGCCGATCCGCACCGCTCGACGCTCTACTCGGCCGACGAGCTCTACGACACCCCGGACTATCGCGGCAGCCTCGACGGGCGCGCGTACGCGTGGTCGCAGGGGCACGATGCGCCGGACGCCCTGCTCGGGCGCGTGCTCCACGACGACGGAATCGACCGCGCCCTGGCCGGATGGGTCGCCGGACGGCGCCTCGTCGGCGTCATGGGCGGGCACGCCATGCGCCGCGGCGAGCGCGACTACGCGGGCGCGGCGCGCCTCGGTCGCCTGCTCGGCCGGGCCGGCTTCACGGTGGCGACCGGCGGCGGGCCGGGGGCGATGGAGGCGGCCAATCTCGGCGCGCGCCTGAGCGCCGCCGACGAGACGGTCCTCGACGAGGCGCTCGTCACGCTCGCGACCGCACCCTCCTACCACCCGTCGGTCGACGCGTGGCTCGCGGCGGCGCGCGTGGTGCTGACGCAGACGGCGGATGAGCCGGCGACGGACACGCTGGGCGTGCCGACCTGGCACTACGGGCACGAGCCTCCCAACCTGTTCGCGACCGCGATCGCGAAGTACTTCCGCAACGCGCAGCGCGAGGCGATCCTGCTGCAGGTGTGCGCGAGCGGCATCGTGTTCCTGCCGGGCGCGGGCGGCACTGTGCAGGAGATCTTCCAGGACGCGTGCGAGAACTACTACGCGAGCGAGGACGCGATCGCGCCCATGGTGCTCGTGGGCCGGGACCACTGGACCGAGACCCTGCCGGCGTGGCCGCTGCTGCGGGCGCTCGCGAAGGGGCGGCCCATGGAGCCGCACGTGCACCTGGTCGAGACGGTCGACGAGGCCGCCGAGATCGTGACGCGCGGCGCATGAGCACCGCGTACGCGCCCGCGCCGTCCTGGCGCATGTGGCTGATGTGGGGCATCGGCGTGCTCGGGTACGTGCTCGCCATCACCAACCGCACCTCGCTGTCAGGCGTCGGCGTCGATGCCGCGCACCGGTTCGAGGCCGAGGCCTCGACCCTGTCGATGTTCGCGGTGCTCCAGCTCGCCGTCTACGGGTTCATGCAGCTGCCGGTGGGCGTGTGGCTCGACCGGTGGGGCGCGCGCCCGATCATGGCGCTCGGCATGGTGCTCATGGCGGCCGGCCAGGTCGTCATGGCACTGTCCCCGGACGTGGGCGTGGCCATCGCGGCGCGCATGCTGCTCGGCGCCGGCGACGCCGCCATCTTCCCGGGCGTGCTGCGCCTGATCGCCACGTGGTTCCCCGCCCAGCGCGGCTCGCTCATGATGCAGCTCACGGGCATCCTGGGCCAGCTCGGCCAGGTCGTGGCCCTCGTGCCGCTCCCCCTGCTGCTGCACGCGACGAGCTGGCAGGTCGCGTTCGGCGCGCTCGCGGGCTCCGCGCTCGTGTTCGCGGTGCTGATCGCGCTCATCGTCCGGAACCACCCGCCGCAGCTGCCCGCCGACCTCTCGGTCGACACCGACACCGGCGCGATCACGGTCGTGACGTCGTCGATCGACACGCGGCAGGGCATCCGGGCGGCGTGGTCCCACCCCGGCACGCGGCTCGCCTTCTGGACGCACTTCACCACGCCGTTCGCCGGGTCGGCGTTCGTGATGCTGTGGGGCGTGCCCTTCCTCACGGCGGGCGAGGGCCTCAGCACCGCGCAGGCCGCGACCGTGACCAGCATCTACGTCGTCGCGGGCATCGTGCTCGGTCCCGTGGTCGGGGCGCTCTCGGCGCGGCACCCGCACCGGCGCTCCCGGCTCCTGGTGCTCCCGGCCGTGTGGGTGCAGCTGCTGGTGTGGAGCGTCGTCCTGCTGTGGCCCTCGCCCGCGCCCGTGTGGCTCCTCGTCGTGCTCGTGGTCGCGCTCGCGGCGGGCGGACCGGCGTCCATGGTCGCGTTCGACTTCGCCCGCGCACACAATCCGGCGCACCGGCTGAGCACGGCGACCGGCGTCACGAACGTCGGCGGCTTCCTGGCGGGGCTCCTGGCCATCCTGTTCATCGGCATCGCGATGGACGTGCAGGGCGCCGGCTCGCCCGAGCTCTACTCGGCCGACGCGTTCCGCTGGGCGTTCGCGACGCAGATCCCGCTCTGGCTGCTCGGGATCGCCATGATCCTCCGCGAGCGCGCCCGCACCCGCGCCTACCTGCTCGACCGGTGATGCCCGCCCGCGGCCGTGGCACGATGTGGGCACGACGTCGCCTCACGCGCCCGGTCCGCTCCACCACCGGCGCCGCCGCATGGTGGGCCGCGACCCCCGCGAGACGCACCGCTCGGCCACACCGCTCGAGCTGCTGTACGACCTGACGTTCGTCGTGGCGTTCAGCCACGCGGGAACGCAGGCCAGCCATCTCCTGGAGCTCGGGCACATCGCCGCCGCCGCCGTCGGATTCGTCCTGGCGGTGTTCGCGGTGACGTGGGCGTGGATCAACTACACGTGGCTCGCGTCGGCGTTCGACCCGCCGCTGCCCGTCGCGCTCGCCTTGTTCGCGGTGTTCGCGGCGCTGGAGATGCTCGTGCCGGTGCTCGCCGAGCGCGGCCACGGCACGCCCTGGCACCCGCACCACATCGCGGAGCGGTACGGGCTTCGGGCACCGCCATCAGGCCGCGGCGCTCGAGGAGCTCGGCGCGCGCGGCTGATCCGCGGCGCGCCCGCGCGGGCCGTGAGGATGTCCGCGGGTGCTGACAGCATCGGGGTATGACTCCCCCGGCACCCGAGAACCCCCAGGCCCCGGCCGGCGCCCGCCCGCCCGTCGCGCACGGGCCGGTCCATCGCGGCATCGTGCCGCCGTTCCTGCTTCAGCGGATCGCCCGGATGGACGACGGCGAGGGCGTCGAGCTCGAGCACGCCCCCGAGGCCGCCCGTCGCACGCTCGGGATCGACGGCCCGTTCCGGGCCGAGCGCCGCAACGGCGAGCCGGGACTGCCGGGGCTGGTCCGGCCGTCGACGCGGCCGGGGCTGCAGCAGCCGGTCGCCGGCTCGACGCCCCCGGGGCAGCCCGATCGGCTGATCTTCGACGCCAAGGGCACCGAGGACCTGCCGGGCGAGCGGGTGCGCGCCGAGGGCGAACCCGACACGGGCGACCTCGCGGTGGCCCAGGCCTACGACGGGCTCGGCGACACCTACGCGCTGTTCTGGGAGGCCTTCGGCCGCGACTCCATCGACGGGGCCGGGATGCGGCTCGACGCGACCGTGCACTTCGGCGACCGCTACGACAACGCGTTCTGGGACGGCGCCCGCATGGTCTTCGGCGACGGGGACGGGGAGATCTTCCGCGGCTTCACCGGCTCGCTCAGCATCATCGGCCACGAGCTCGCGCACGGGGTCACCGAGCGCACCGCCAACCTCGTGTACCAGGGGCAGTCGGGCGCGCTCAACGAGCACGTGTCCGACGTGTTCGGCGCGCTGGTCGAGCAGCGACTGCAGGGCCACACGGCCGATCAGGCGACCTGGCTGGTGGGCGCCGGGATCTTCACGGAGCAGGTGCGCGGCGTGGCGATCCGCTCGATGCGCGCGCCCGGCACGGCGTACGACGACCCGGTGCTCGGCAAGGACCCGCAGCCGGCGCACATGCGCGACTTCGTCGAGACGACCGACGACAGCGGCGGCGTGCACATCAACTCGGGCATCCCGAACCGAGCCTTCGTGGTGCTCGCCGAGACGCTGGGCGGCCACGCGTGGGAGCGGGCCGGCCGCATCTGGTACGAGGCGCTCACGGGCGATCGGCTCACCGCGACCGCCATGTTCGCGCAGTTCGCCGCCACGACGATCGCGGTCGGCCGCGAGCTCTACGGCGAAGGAGCGGCGGAGGCCGACGCCGTGGCCGCCGCGTGGGACGCGGTCGGCGTCGCGCCCGGACGCCTGCGGCAGGCGATGTCGCGGGACTAGCCTTGCCCGCATGAGGGTGACCGTCTCGAGGACCGGCGGGTTCGCCGGCATCCGCGCGACGTGGGAGGTGCACGTCGAGGCGCAGCCCGACCGCGCCGCGTGGCGCGAGCTCGTGGAGTCGATGCCGTGGGACGACGTGCCGCCCGCCCCGCCCGAGCCCGACCGCTACATCTACCGGATCCGCTGCGAGAAGCACGAGGTCGTGCTCGCGGAGCGCCAGCTGCGCGGCCCCTGGCGCATCCTCGTCGAGCGCGTGCGCGAGCGCGGCCGCCCGGCCGCCCCGCCGCCACCGGCGGCGCCCGACGGCGCGGGCTGACCACCCCTGCTCCTCACAACACGTGTTCTCACCGGGGACACGCGATCCGGGCACCCGGATGACCTGTGATGTCCTGAGACATCACAGGCACCCGGATGACGTGCCGCCGGTGAGAACACGTGTCATCAGACCAGCCGCGCTCGACCAGCACGGCGACCGTGCGCGGCGGGACCGTGACGGTCGCCGTGGCGGCATCCCACGTGGTGCCCTTGACGATCGGGTCGGAGCCGTCCGCGAGGGCGTCCGCGAGGGTGAAGCCACGGCCCTCCAGGCCGTCGACGACCTGGGTCAGCGGCTCGGGCGAGGCGTTGAAGACCACCAGGGCGCCCTCCAGGGCCGCGTCGACGTCGGCGCCGACCGTGTCGTCGACGAGCATGACGATCGAGCCCGCGGCATCCGTCTGCGGGAACGACACCTTCTCGTGGATGAGGTCCGCCGATCCCAGCGTGAGCAGGTCGACCGACGAGCGCACCCGCAGCAGGTCAAGGGCCGCGGCCTCGGCCGTCGCGATGTCGTCCGCGGTCGGCTTGAGCGCGGGGTCGCCCAGGAGCGGCGCCATGATGCCCCACTTGCCGCCGTTGTCGGCCTTGGGCGGCAGGCCCGATCCGAACGTGGACTCCTGCCCCGACCAGTCGATGCGGTTGAACCAGTCGCCCGAGTCGTAGCTGTTGCGGTCGAGCGACTTCGAGCGCAGCAGCTCGGTGCCCGCGTGCCAGAACGACACGGACTGCGACAGCGTCGCGGTCGCGAGCGACAGCGTGTTCATCCGGATGCGGTCGGACATGGCCGTGTCGCGCGGCAGCTTGAGCACCGACAGGTCGTACAGCGTCTCGTTGTCGTGCGCGTCGACGTAGTTGACGACCTCGGCCGGCTCGTCGGCGTAGCCGGCGGGCGACCCGCGGTAGTCGAGCTGGTCGCCGCGCAGCACCTCGCCGTTCGACGCACGCAGCTCGTAGTCGCGCAGGTTGCCCGCGAGACCCAGCTTGACCAGGTCGGTCTCGTGCCCGAGGTCGGCGAGCGCCTGCTCGGTCGAGCCGTTGATCGGGTCGCCGTTCGGGTCGACGCCCAGGCCCGTGCCGAAGCCCTGCCGGAAGGTCGACGAGGAGTCGACGGGGCTGCCGCCGTGGACCGCGTCGCGCAGGCGGTCGTTGAACGTGCCGATGCCCGTGCCGCCGAGGTTGCCCTGCTTGGCCTGCTCGAACAGCCGGTCGCCCGCGACCTCCCCGAAGTCCCAGCCCTCTCCGTACAGGTACACGGTCGAGCCGTCGACGCCGTCGTCCTCGAGGGTCAGGGCGTCGAGCGCCTCGCGCACGGCCGCCATGTTCGCGGTCGAGTGGTGCCCCATCAGGTCGAAGCGGAAGCCGTCGACCTTGTAGTCCCGCGCCCACGTGACGACCGAGTCGACCATGAGCTTCTGGGCGGCCGCGTGCTCCGTGGCGACGTTCTCGCAGCACGTCGACTTCTCGACCGCGCCGGCCGCGTTGAGGCGGTGGTAGTAGCCCGGCACGACCCTGTCGAGCACCGACCGCTCCCCCTGGCCCGACTGCGCCGTGTGGTTGAACACCTGGTCCAGCACGACCTCGAGGCCCATGCCGTGCAGCGCGCCCACCATGGAGCGGAACTCGGCGACGCGCGCGCCACCGTCGGGCTCGACCGCGTACGAGCCCTCGGGCACCGTGAAGTGGTACGGGTCGTAGCCCCAGTTGAAGCCGTCCTGCCCCGCGACCGCGCCGACGCACGCCTGCTGCTGGTCGGAAGCCGGCGCCAGAGCGGCCAGGTCGCAGTCGGGCGTCGCCTGGGCGTCGCGATCCTCCTGGATCGTCGCGATGTCGAACGACGGCAGCAGGTGCACGGTCGTGATGCCGGCGTCCGCGAGCTGGCGCAGCTGATCCGTGCCGTCGCTGTCGCGCGTGAACGCCTTGTACGTTCCACGCAGCTCCTCGGGAACCGTCTCGTCGGTGATCGAGAAGTCGCGGATGTGCAGCTCGTAGATCGCGCGATCCGCATCCTGCTCGACGTCCGGATCCGGCGCGTCGCGCCACGCGCGCGGGCGCCACTCGCCGTCCCGCAGGTCGATCGCGACCGAGCGCTCCGAGTTCTCCGTGAGCGCGACCGAGTAGGGGTCGGTCACCACGTTGGTCTCGATCGCGCCGGTGGTCGGCGCGTAGACGCGCACCTCCCACGCGTACTCGTCGCCCTTGAGGGCGCGCGTGCCGCGCACCTCCCAGACGCCCGAGGCCGCGTCGAACTCCGCTTCGTGGCGCACCGGGTCGCCATCCGCGCCCGCCTCCCACGTGAGCAGGGTCGCGGCCTGCGCCGTGGGGGCCCAGAGCCGGAACGTGGGGGTCTTGCCGCGGAACGTCACGCCGAGGTCCACCTCCTCGAGCGCCTCCGCATGGAGGTCGTCGAGCACGCCCGGGATCTGGACGCCCGTGAACGCCGTGAGCGTGCCGTCGGGCGCGGTCTGCGAGACCGCGAGCTGCCCTCGCACGAGCGCCGCGGCGTCCTGCCCCTCGATCCGCAGCGCAAGGTGGTCGGCGAGCGCCGGGAAGCGCTCGCGCTGCGCCTCGGTGAGGCCGCCGTCGACCACCGCGAGCGCGATGCCCTCGCCGCCCGCGACCTGCCCGTCGACGACCTCGAGGCCCGCCTCGTCGGACGCGTGCAGCGCGTACGACGCGCTCTCGGCCGAGCCGAGGTCGGCCGGCCATGCGATGGTCTCCGCGTCGATCCAGTGCGCGCGCTCCTCGCCCGTGCCGGCCAGCGGCGGGGCCGCGGCCGTGATCTCGAGCCGGTGGTCGGCGATCGTGTAGCGGAAGGCGACCGGGGTGCCGTCGTCCACGCTGAACGCGATGTTCGCGCCGTCGCGCGCGCCGTCAGCGCCGTAGTTCTCGGCCCAGCTGCGACCGTGCACGACCTTGGCCTCGTATGAGCCCGCGGGGATCGCGTCCGTGGTGAGCTCGTACACGCCGTCGCGGTCGCCGTCGAGCAGCAGCGAGGCCAGGCAGTCCGGCGCCCAGTCGCCCGCGCAGCCGATCTCGCTCTGGAAGCTTCCCGGCACGGTGACCATGGGGCCCTCGGCCGTGGACTGCGCGGCGTTCGAGCGCGGGTCGAACACGAAGGTGATCGGGCCGCCGCCGTGCGTGAACGCGTAGTTCGCCCCGTCGCGCACGCCGCCGACGCCGTAGTTCACGGCCCAGCTGCCGTCGATCGCGATCTTGTACTCGTAGTCGCCCGCGGGCAGGTCGAAGGTCGCCTCGTACACGCCGTCGGCGCGCAGCGAGAGCTTCGCCGCCTCGCACGCCGGGTCCCAGTCGCCGGCGCAGCCGAGCTCGGAGTTGTGGCTGCCGGGCACGGTCACCATCTCGATCGGGTTCTCGGGCTCCTCGGTCTCGGCCAGCGTGACCGCGTTGCCGACCGACGCGTACGTCGACGCGGCCGAGCGGTTCCCCGCGGCGTCGGTCACGACGGCGCGGTACTCGACCAGGGTGCCGCGGGCCAGGCCGGCGACGTCGTGGAACACGCGCGGCGTGGTGTCCTCGGCGGTGCCGAGCGGGCGCCACTCGCTTTCCCCCGCGACCCGCCACGCGAAGCTCGTCTCGATCCAGCGGTCGCCCTCGACGTCCGCCGACACCGCGGCCTGGCCCTCGAGGCCGGCACCGGCCGCGGGCACCGCGACGGCGACCGCGGGGGCCGCAGCGTCGGCCGTGACGGCGCGGTCGGCGCGGTACACGACCGCGCTCAGGGCCGGCACCGTGACGGTCGCGGATGCCGCGGCGTCGCTCGCGATGCCCGCCTCCGCGCCGTACACCGGGGCGTATGCGGCGTCGGCCGTGAGCGTCGTCAGCGTGACCTCGCGCGCCTCTTCGGCGTTGTTCACCGCCACCAGGTACTCGACCTTCTCGTCGCGGTCCACGCGCGAGAACGCGTAGACGCCCGCGCCGCTGTCGGCGTGACGCTCGATCTGCGCGCCGGTGGCGAGCGCCGGGTGCTCGTCGCGCAGCGCCGCGAGCGCCGAGATGTGACCGTAGAGCGGTGCGGCGGTGTCGTAGCGGTCGACCGACCCGGCGTTCTCGCCCGTGACGAGGGGCTGGTCCGCGTACTCGGCGACCTGGCTCGCGAACAGCGTCTGGCGGGCGGACTTGTCACCGCCCAGGCCCGCGAAGCCCTGCTCGTCGCCGTAGTAGACGACGGGCTGACCACGCGTGAGGAACATCAGCTCGTGAGCGAGCTCGTCGCGCTCGAGCGCTTCGCCCGTGTTCAGCAGGAAGTGGCCGACGCGGCCCATGTCGTGGTTGCCGAGGAACGTCGGCAGCGCGTGGGCCGACGAGTCCGGCGTCGTGTAGCGGTCATCCCCGGCGAAGAGACCCTGCAGCCCCTTGGCGGAGTTGCCGCCGGCGAATCCGACGGCCGACGACTGGAACGCGAAGTCCAGGACCGAGTTCATGTCGGTGTCGCGCACGTAGGGCGACAGCTTGACCGGGTCGGCGTCGTACACCTCGCCGAACATGAAGAAGTCGCTCTTGCCCTGCGCATGCGCGTAGTCCAGGACCTCGGTGGTCCAGCGCTCCCAGAACTCGAAGTTCACGTGCTTGACGGTGTCGATCCGGAAGCCGTCGATGCCGAGGTCGATCCAGTCCTGGTAGACGTCGACGAAGCCGTTCACGACAGTGGGGTGCTCGGTCATCAGGTCGTCGAGGCCGTCGAAGTCGCCGTAGGTGACGGACTCGCCGCTCCAGGTCGAGTTGCCGCGGTTGTGGTACAGCGTCGGGTCGTTGAGCCACGCCGGGGTCTTGGCCTCGGCGTCCGTCACGACCGGCGTGTACGGGAAGGAGGTGGCCGCGTCCATCGCGGGGAACGTGTCGCCGCCCGCGTAGTCGGCGGGGTCGAACACGTTGCCGTCGGCGTCGGTGTACGGGCTCGTCGCCTGGTCGACGTACGAGTACTGCGCCTCGGCGTAGTCGATCACGTCGGCGGTGTGGTTGGTGATGATGTCGAAGTACACCTTGATGCCGCGCGCGTGGGCCTCGTCGATCAGCGCCGCGAGTTCCTCGTTCGTGCCCAGGTGCGGGTCGATCCGCGTGAAGTCGGTGATCCAGTAGCCGTGGTAGCCGGCGCTCGCGTTCGCGCCGGTCCCCTGCACGGGGCGGTTGGCGAAGCTCGGCGTGAGCCAGATCGCGGTCGTGCCGAGCCCCTCGATGTAGTCGAGCTTCGACCGCAGGCCCGCGATGTCGCCGCCCTGGTAGAAGCCCTTGTCGGTCGGGTCGAAGCCGTGCGCGAAGCGGTCGCCCTCGATCCCGCCCGTGTCGTTCGCGGTGTCGCCGTTCGCGAACCGGTCGGTCATGACGAAGTAGAAGCGCTCGTCTCCGCCCGGCTGGCGCACGGGAGCGGCCGCGAGCGCGTCGTCGGCCTCGGTGTACTCGCCGGGAAGGCCCGTCACCTCGACGCCCACCCGCTTGCGGTTGTCGTCGAACACGAACCGCAGGCTCGCCGGGCCCGCCACGGTGAGCGGGATGTTGTCCCCGCCGCCGTCGAGGCCGTAGGACTCGTCCCACGTGTCGTTCAGGGCGACCTTGTACTCGTACGATCCGGCCGGCACGGCGAACTCGGCGGCGTACACCCCCTCGGTCCCCGTGGGCAGCAGCTCGGTGTCGGCGCAGGCGGGCTGCCAGTCCTCGGTGCAGCCGAGCTCGGACTGCAGGCTGCCCACGAGCGCGACGGATCGCTCGGCGGCCGCGGCCGGGAGCGACGTGACCGCGGCGCCCGACAGCGCGAGGGCCGGGATGGTCAGCAGGGCGAGGGCGCGGCGGGGCGCGCGGGTCGTCTTCGACAAGTCATCTCCATCGATGCACGGGAACGGCGACGCGGGGCGTCCCCGCGACCGTAGCAACGCGCACGCTGGATCTGCAAGCGCTTGCACGCGTTACATCCGGACTGATCGCACGTTACAGCGATGGCCCGCACAGCGGGAGCATCGGTGAGCGACGTAAGTGCAAGCGCTTACATCATCGGTGTCCAGGGCGGCGTCTGCCGTTTCGTCTCCGCTCAGCGACCGCGGAGGGAGGCTTCCCGCACGCGCAGATCGCGAGCGAGGTGGTCGCGCTGCTCGATCACGAGCCGCCGCAGCGCGCCGGGCGCGTCGGCGTTCGCCGCGAGCCACGCGTCGACGGGCTCGAGCGAGTCGGATGCCGGGAACAGCCCCGTGACGAGCCGCCGTGCGATCTCGATCGAGCGCTCGGACCACGTGTCGCGGATCCGGGCGAAGTACTCGTCGTCGAACCGCGCGAGCATCGAGCGGCTCTCCCCCGTCCGCGCCCCGGCGATCGTGGCGTCGAGGTGGTCGTTCGTGAGGGAGCGGTCGTCCCACGCCGCGTGCCACGCGGCCGCGCGCACGTCGGCGTCGCGGCGCGCCGCGAGCACCCGGATGCGGGCGGTGCGTCCGGTGGCGGTGTCGTCGCGCGCGAGCTCGGCGTCCGCGTCGGCCTCGCCCGCGTGACCCGTGGCGGCGAGCGCGGTCAGCCACGACCAGCGCAGGTCGGCGTCGAGCGGCAGCCCATCCGGCACGGGCGCCGCGCCGTCGAGCATGGCGCGCAGCTCGCCCGCGCGGGCGTCGTCGAACGCCGCGGCGCCCGAGAGGGCGCGCGCCCACGCGAGCTGCGCGTCGCCTCCCGGTGCGGCCGCGTGGGTCTGCGCCCACGTCAGGTCGAGCCACGCGCGGCGCTCCTCGGCGCGGGCCTCGATCGGCACGTAGTGGCCGATCGCGAACGCCGCGTTGCCGGTGACGCCGCCGAGCAGGCCCACGTGCGCCTCGGCGGGCGCGTGGCGACGGACGATCTCGAGATAGCGGCGCGCGGGCAGCTCGCCGTCGCGGGTCGCGTTCCACAGCGCCGACCAGGCCAGGCCCCGGGCGAGCGCGTCCTCCAGCGTGGACAGCGCCTCTTCCACAGCGTCCAGGGAGCGCGCGTCGAGCCGCGCCTTGGCGTAGGTCAGGTCCCCGTCGTTGATGAGCACGAGGTCGGCGTCGGGCAGCTCGACGCGCGTCCGCTCGTCGCGGAGGTCGGCCTCCACCAGGGCGGTCCGCTCGAGCCGCCCGTCGCGGAGCGCGTAGCAGCCGATCGCGAGCCGGTGCGGGCGCGGATCCGTCTGGATCAGCTCGCCGGCCTCGCGGTCGTACGTCAGGGTCGACATGCCGGTGGTCTCGAGCCAGGCGGCCGACCAGGCGCGCAGGTCGCGGCCCGACGCCGCCTCCAGGTCGGCGAGCAGGTCGTCGAGCGTGGTGTTGCCGTATGCGTGGGCCCGGAAGTAGCGGCGGGCGCCCTCGAAGAACGCGTCCTCGCCCACGTACGCGACGAGCTGCTTGAGCACCGACGCGCCCTTCGCGTAGGTGATGCCGTCGAAGTTGAGCTTGGCCGCCTCGAGATCGGGGATGTCGGCGACGATCGGGTGGGTGGTGGGCAGCTGGTCCTGCTGATAGGCCCACGCCTTGCGGCGCGCCGCGAACGACACCCACGCGTCCGCGAACCGGGTCGCGGCCGCCGAGGCGTGCGATCCCATGTAGTCGGCGAATGACTCCTTGAGCCACAGGTCATCCCACCAGCGCATGGTCACGAGATCGCCGAACCACATGTGGGCCATCTCGTGCAGGATCGTGTTGGCGCGCGCCTCGTGCTGCGCGTCGGTCGACGCGCCCCGGAAGACATACGCCTCCGTGAAGGTCACGAGGCCCGGATTCTCCATGGCGCCGAGGTTGTACTCGGGCACGAACACCTGGTCGTACGTCGACCACGGGTAGGGGAAGCCGAACGCCTCGTGGAAGAAGTCGAGGCCCTGACGCGTGATCTCGAGGATCTCGTCGGCATCGAAGTGCCGCGCGAGCGACGCGCGGCAGTAGGCGCCCAGCGGGACGGTGAGCCCGTCGCGCTCCCATTCCCCGCTCGCGCCGTGGTACGGCCCTGCCGCGACCGCCGTGATGTAGCTCGACAGCGGCAGGGTCGGCGCGAACTCGACCGTCTGGGCGTCGCCGTGCACCTCGGTGCGGACGGCGGCCTGGTTCGAGAGCACGTGCCAGCCGGCGGGCGCCGACACGACGAACGTGAAGCGCGCCTTCATGTCGGGCTGCTCGAAGCACGGCATGACGCGGCGCGCGTCGGCGGGCTCGTACTGCGTGTACAGGTAGGTCTCGCCGTCCACCGGGTCCCGGAACCGGTGCAGGCCCTCGCCCGAGCGGCTGTAGGCGCCGACGGCCTCGATGCGCACGACGTTCTCACCCTCGAGCCCCGCGAGCAGGATGCGTGCGCCGTCCCACGCGACGTCCCGGTCGACGCCGTTCACGACCACCCGCTCGACCGACTCGCCGATGAAGTCGACCCAGGTCGCCTCCACGGTCGCGTCGAACTCCAGCGTCACGACGGTCGGGAATCCCGTGCGCCCGCCGTCGGGCGCACCCGTCAGGTCGAGCTCGACCCGCACGTCGCGGAGCGAGATCGACGCGGAGCGCGCGGCCGTCTCGTCGCGGGAGAGGTTGGCGGCGGCGTTGGCGGAGGTCATCCGTCCATCGTTCCACGTCGGGGACGAGTGTCCGGTTCACCGGCACGGCCGCGGATCGCCGGCCGTACCGCCGCAGTGGGGCATCGTCAACCCCGTTCGGCAGGATGCGCCGGCGACCTACGGTCGGGAGCACACCGATCCGGAAGGGAGCACGATCATGACCGATTCCGAGCGAGGCAACACCACGCACGGTCCCCGAACGGACGAGCAGCTGGCGCAGGAATCGCGCGGCATGGTGCAGGGACACGGCGCCCCGCACGCCGAGCCGTTCCGCGAGACCGAGCCGCTGCCCGATGACACGGATGCGCCGGACGTCGATCGGGCGTTCCGGCACGAGACCGCGCCCGGCGCGGAGACCGAGGACGGCGCGCTCGAGCAGGCGCCGGTGGGGGACGCACCGGTCGCCGACGACGTCGAGCCGCCGCGGCGCGGCGCCTCGGAGGAGGACGCGCCCGAGGATCTTCTCGACGACCGCGGGGTCGAGGAGGGCGGCGCGGATGAGTGACACCGGCGTGAAGACCGCCGATCTGGCCGACCTGCTCGCCGAGCCCGGGCCGTGGACGACCGTGGTCGTCGACGGCCGCGGCGGGCGTCCCCAGGCACGCGTCAGGCCCGCGCCGCGGGTGAAGGAGCCGCGGGCTCAGGCGGGCGGAGCCGTGCTGTCGCGCACGACGAGCACGGGCGGGATGACCGCCACCATGCCGCCGGTCGACGCGGCCGCGCCGGCGGACCAGTGGTCGAGGAGGGCCCGGAGCGCGGCCTCCCCCAGCTCGGCGAAGGGCTGCCGCACGGTCGTGAGCGCCGGGACGAGGAACCCGCTGCCGTCGATGTCGTCGAAGCCTACGACCGCGACGTCCTGGGGAACGCGCACTCCGCTCTCCCAGAACGCCTTCAGCAGCCCCAGCGAGAGGTAGTCGTTGGCGGCGACGATCGCCGTCGGCCCGTCGGCGCCGCCGATCTCGGCGGCGAGCGCGCGGCCGATCTCGTATCCGCGGTCGGCCGACCATCCCTCGGCCGCCACCGTGCGCGCGGGATGCCCCGCCTCGGCCATCGCCTCGGTGTAGCCGGTGACGCGGCGCGCCGCGTCGTACCAGCCGTCCGGGCCCGCGACGTGCACGATCCTGCTGTGCCCCAGCTCGAGCAGGTGGCGGGTCGCCAGCGAGGAGCCCCGGTGCTGGTCGACGCACACGTAGCGGACGCTGGTCTCGGCCGGGATGTCGGGGCGCGCCGCGACGACGACGACGGGAACGGCCGGGGCCAGGTCGTCGATCAGGCGGGCGACGTCCTCCAGCGGGGCGACCACGACCACGCCGTCGACGCCCTGGTTCATGAGCTGGTCGAGAACCTCGCGCGCCGAGGCGGAGTCGTCTCCGGCGAGCGCCGCCACCGACACGAAGTAGCCCTCCGACCGCGCGGCGGCCTCGATGGCGAGCACGGTGCTGGCCGGGCCGAAGTGCGTGGTGGCCGCGGTCAGGATGCCCACGGTCGCGGTGCGCGCGGTCACGAGGGCGCGCGCCGCCTGGTTCGGCCGGTACCCGAGGTCCTCGATCGCCGCGAGCACTCGGTCGCGCGTCTCGGGGCGGACGTAGGCGTGCCCGTTCAGCACCCGGGAGACCGTCTGGTGCGAGACGCCGGCGCGCGCGGCGACGTCCGCCATGGACGGCGGCCGGGATGCGGGCATGCGTCCCTCCTCACGTATGCGCGACGGTGTGTGGGCACCCAGCGTAGCGGCGGCGCGGGCCGAGCCCGGGACGGGGCTCACTGCGGGTACGGCGTCTCGCCCCTCTCGAGCATGGCGACCAGCTTGGCGATCCGGTCGGCGCGGCTGGTGGCGCTGGGCGCCGTCAGCACCCGGTGCAGGACGGCGTAGCGGTTCTGCCCGTTGAGCCGCGCGAAGGACTCCGCCGCGCCGGCGGACGCCGTCAGCGCCGCCGCGAGATCCTCGGGGACCTGCACCGTCGCGGGTCCCGCGTACGCCCGCTCCCACCGTCCGTCGGCCTTCGCCCGGTCGACCTCCGCCTGCCCGCGCGGGCGCATCCGGCCCTGCGCGATCAGCTCCGACACGATGCCCACGTTGCGCTGCGACCAGATCGACGCGCGGCGCCGGGGCGTGAAGTGCTGCCGGAAGACCGCGCCGTCGACGCTCTGGCGGCGCCCGTCGATCCAGCCGCTGCACAGCGCCTCCTCGAGCGCCTGGGCGTAGGTCAGCGAGGTGGGCGACGTGGTGCCCTTCTTCGCGAGGATCAGCCAGACGCCGTCGGACGTGTCCTCGTGCCGGTCGAGCCATGCACGCCAGGCCGCGGCATCCGCGACGACGAGCTCCGCGCCGCCCGGGCGCTCCTCGGCTGTCATGGCGCCATGGTAGGCGGGGGCGCCGACATCCCCGCTCCCGGAGCGCGGGTGCCGGTGTACCGCACGCTTCGCCGGCCGTCAATCCCGGGTCGCCGAGGCGGCGCGGGCGTCTACCGTCGAAACAGGGTGCGGACGGGGGAACGGGATGAGGCGCGTGTCGCTCGAGTCCAGCGTCATCGCCGCTGCGGGGTACGACCCGGGGACGGCGGTGCTCGAGATCGAGTTCACGACCGGCGAGGTCTACCGGTACTTCGCCGTGCCGCCGTCCGTGTATCGCGGCCTGCGCAACGCCGCGAGCGCGGGGCGGTTCTTCAGCGAGCGCATACGGGACGTGTACCCGTCCCAGCACATCGGCTGGTGAGGCTCAGCCGACCCGCTCCTCGACGAGCGGGTCCGGCTCGGGCGGCGCGACCGGCACCCGCCGGATGCGCAGCGACACCAGCGCCGCCACGATGCACAGCCCCGCCGCGGCGAACCAGGCGATCGTGTAGTGGCCCGTGGCGTCGCGGACGATGCCGGCGAGGATCGTCGCGATGCCGGCGCCGAGCTGGTGGCTGGCGAACACCCAGCCGAACACGAGCGGCCCGCGGTCGCCGAACACCTCGCGGCACAGGGCGATGGTCGGCGGCACGGTGGCGACCCAGTCCAGCCCGTAGAACACGATGAAGAACCACATGGGCGGGTGGACCTCGCTCGAGAGCAGGAACGGCAGGAACAGCAGGCTGATGCCGCGACCGGCGTAGTACACCCCCAGCAGGATGCGCGGGTTCACCCGGTCCGTGAGCCAGCCGGAGAGCACCGTGCCGACGATGTCGAAGATGCCGACGGTCGCGAGCAGTCCCGCCGCGACCGGCTGGGTCATGCCGTGGTCGTGCGCGGCGGGGATGAAGTGCGCGCCGATCAGGCCGTTGGTCGAGGCGCCGCACACCGCGAAGCCGATCGCGAGCGCCCAGAAGGTCCGCTGCCGCGCGGCGTCGCGCAGCGCGCGCAGCGCGAGCACGGCCGGGTTGACCAGGGACCGGTGCGGCAGCGCGGGAGGGTCCGCGGGATCCGCGCCGTACGGCAGCAGCCCGATGCGGTGCGGCGAGTCGTGCAGGAACCACGCGACGAGCGGCACGACGATCAACGCGCCGCCCGCGACCACCAGGCTCGCCTCGCGCCATCCGACCTCTGTCGCCAGCCACGCCGTGGGCGGCAGGAACACGAGCTGGCCCGTCGCGCTTCCCGCGCTCAGCACGCCGGAGACCACTCCGCGATGCCGGATGAACCAGCGCTGCGTCACGGTGGCGGCGAACACCATCGCCATGGATCCCGTGCCGATGCCGATCAGCCCGCCCCACGTCAGCCACAGCACGAACGGCGCCGTCGCGAGCGTGCCGAGCACGGCGCCGGAGGCGACGAGCGCGAGCGCTCCGATCGTGACGCGCTTCAGCCCGAACCGGTCCATGAGCGCGGCTGCGAAGGGAGCCGTCAGGCCGAACAGCACGATGTTGATGCCGATCGCGATCGACAGATCGGTGCGGCTGAATCCGAGCTCGGCCTCGATCGGCACCATGAACACGCTCGGGGCGGCGCGGAAGCCGGCGGCGCCCACCAGGGCCAGGAACGCCACGATCGCGACGATCCAGGCGGGGTGCAGGCGCGGCCGGGTCGGCGCGGGAGACGGCGGGGTCATCCCCTCATTCTCACCGCCCGCGGACGCGCCGGGACGTGGCCGATCGGACACCCGTGGCATGGATCCTGCCGACCTGCGCCAGAAGACCCCGCTCTCCGACGACTGTCGGGTTGCGGGGTCCTCGGCGATGTCGCGTGCGCTGCACGCGATCCCCTCAGGCGCGGCGCAGCTGCGCGGCCGCCGGGCAGTCGAACGGGTCGCGCGCGGCGATGCCGACGCGGTTGAGGTACTCGATCACGATGCCGTACGAGCGCCAGAGCGTGGTCTCGGTGTAGGGCACGTCGAACGAGGCGCAGTAGTCGCGGACGATCTCGCGCGCCTTGGCCAGGTGCGGCCGGGGCATGTTCGGGAACAGGTGGTGCTCCACCTGGTAGTTCAGGCCGCCCATGAGGGTGGTCGCCCACCAGCCGCCCGAGATGTTGCGCGAAGTGCGCACCTGCTTCGAGAAGAAGTCGAGCTTGGCGTCGTGGGCGATGATCGGCATGCCCTTGTGGTTGGGCGCGAACGAGGCGCCCATGTAGACGCCGAACACGGCCAGCTGCACGCCGACGAACGCGAACGCCATGCCGAGAGGCAGCAGCAGGAACACGGGCACCAGCACGACGGCGAGGCGCAGCGCGATCAGGCTCAGCTCGAGCCAGCGGCCCTTGACGGGCTCACGCGAGAACAGGTGCTTGAGGCCGAGGAAGTGCAGGTTGAGCCCCTCGAGCGTGAGCAGGGGGAAGAACAGCCAGCCCTGGCGGCGCGTGATCCAGCGTCGCAGCCCGCGGGCCTCGGCCGCGTCGGCGTCGAGGAACGAGATCGTGTCGACCTCGATGTCGGGGTCCTTGCCCACCCGGTTGGGGTTCGCGTGGTGGCGGGTGTGCTTGGCGTCCCACCAGGAGAGGCTGATGCCGACGACGCCTGCCGCGAGGATGCGCGCCAGCCGGTCGTTCGCCGGACCCGTGGTGAGGATCTGCTTGTGCGCGGCCTCGTGGGCGAGGAAGGCGACCTGCGTGAACAGGATGCCCAGCGCCGCCGCCATGAGCAGCTGGAACCAGCTGTCGCCGAGCAGGATGAACCCGGTGACCACGCCGCCGAATGCCAGGGCGAGCGCGACGCCGACGAGGGCGTAGAACCAGACCGCGCGGCGCAGCAGGCCGGTCTCTCGCACGACCTGCGACACCTGCGTGTAGGCGCGGGCGATGGGCGGATATGTGTCGGTCCCGGCATACGTCTGACGCACGGGCCCGAGACGGCTGGCGACGGCGTCCGCGCGGACGAGGGTGTCGGTGGAGGAGATGGCGTGCCCCTGTCGATCGGTCGGCCGCCGGACGGCCTTCGAAGCCAAAGGCGGATGCCGATCGCTGAGGCTCACGTTACAGGCCGGGGCATGCGGCGTCGCGTATACCAGGCGGTTGCCCGGGCGACACCCAGCGCACCGATAGGGGCCGTCCCACCAGGCGGGCTCAGCCGCGCACTCGGGCGCGCGGCCGGCGCGTGCGGCGGGGCGGGGTGGCGCGCTTCCGGGTCTCGGGAGCAGGCGCGGCGGCCTCCTGCAGCTCGGCTCGCAGCGCCGCGCGCGCCTCGTGCTGAGTGCGGAAGGCGCCCATGGGCTGACCCTGCGGGCCGTGCAGCGCGAAGCGGTCGTCGCCGGTGACGGCGATGAAGCCGGCGAACTCGTCGTGGAGGGTCGCCACGTAGACGTCGTGGTCGGCCTGCTTCCAGCGGAGAGCCGCGGGAGCGACGTGGTCGAGGTGGACAGGGGGAAGTGCGGAGTGCATGGTGATCGTTTCGTGGAGGCGACGGCGCCGTCGTCGGCGCATCGCGGAAGGTGCGGGCGCGCACGCGATTCGGCGTGTGCGTAGGGGGTGGACCGGGTGAGCGGTCGGATGGCGCGATATCCGCAGACCGGGGCGCCCGGTGAGAACGGGCGTCGGAATCGCCGGTCAGGCGGTCGCGCTCCCCCAGTCTAGCCGGGCCGCCTGGGCATCGGCTCCGCGCGACGCGAGGCGGCCCGGGCGCCGCACGCGCCCGGGCCGCCTCGCGTGCCTCGTCAGTCCTCGGCCAGGATCGCGTCGATCTGCCCGAGCGACCCCTTCATGCCCTCCTCCATGCCCATGTCCACCATGGCCTGGAGCTGCTCCGCCGACTCGAACTGCGAGGCGATCGACATGCGCGTGCCGCCGCCGTCGGTCGGCTCGAGGGTCACGGTGAACACGGTGGAGCCCAGGTCGCCGGTGGGATCGCCGTTCTCGTCGGCGAAGCCGTCCTCGACCCGCAGGGTCGTCGGCTCCGCGATCTCGAGCCAGCTCCACCACCCGTGGGCCTTCTCGCCCTCGGGGCCGCTCATGTAGTACGTCGAGCGCCCCGGCACGGCGAAGTCGTGGCGCGTGAAGGTCGTCGGCCACCCCGGAGGGCCCCACCAGCGCTCGAGCTGCCGCGGGTCCTCCCACAGCTTCCAGACCCGTTCGGCGGGGCGGTCGAACTCGGCGACCATGGTCATGGTGAGGGCGTCGGGGTCCTTCACCGCTTCGATGAACGTCATCGCTCTTCTCCTTCCTCGAGGATGCTCTGCATCCGGTCGATGCGCTGCCGCCAGAGGTCCTCGAACCGGTCGAGGAGACGGCGGGCGTCCCGTATCGCCGATGGCTCGGCGTGCACGATCTGCTCCCTCCCGCGGCGCTGCTTGGTCACGAGCGACGCGCGCTCGAGCACCGCGACGTGCTTCTGCACCGCGGCGAAGCTCATGTCGTACAGCTCCGCGAGCGCCGAGACCGACCGCTCGCGCTCGATGACGCGCGTCACGATGTCGCGTCGCGTCGCGTCGGCGAGCGCGTGGAAGATCGCGTCGATCTCCGCGTCGCTGAGCTGGGCTCCCATTCGTACAACCATTTGGTTGTACGTTAGCGTCGACATCCGACGGTGTCAACGGCTTCCGCGACGCGCCTGCTGAGCACGCCGGGCCTGCGTGCCAGGCTGTCCGCATGAGGCTCGACGACGTGCATCCCGACCTGCGCGACATGGCGCGACGGGCGCCGCGCGTCGACGTCGGCAACGCCGCGATGCGCGTGCTGGCGCGGTTCGGGGCACGGCACCTCGTGCCGGCGGCGCGCGCGCCCGGCGTCACCACGCGCGACCTGCGCGCCGGTTCCCTGCGGCTGCGCGTCCACTCCCCCGGCACGCACACCGGCGGCGCCCTGCTGTGGATCCACGGCGGCGGCATGGTGATCGGCGCACCGCGGCAGGACGACCGGCTGTGCGCGCGGATGGCGGCGCAGCTCGGGATCACGGTCGTGGCGCCGCAGTACCGGCTGGCGCCGGAGCATCCGTTCCCCGCGCCGCAGGAGGACTGCCTGGCCGCATGGACCTGGCTGCAGGCGCACACCGCGGAGCTCGGCGTCGACCCCGCGCGCGTCGCGGTCGGCGGGGCCAGCGCGGGCGGCGGCCTGGCGGCCTCGGTGGTCAACGCGGTGCACGACGCCGCCCGCGGTCGCTCCCGAGGGACCGAGCCGGTCGCGCAGCTCCTGATCTACCCGATGCTGGATGACCGCACGGCGACCCGGACCGACCTCGATGCACTCGACCACCCGGTGTGGAACAACGCCGCGAACCGGGTCGGCTGGACCGCACTGCTGCTCGGGACCGCGCGCCCCGGCGAGGACACCGTGCCGGCGGCGGCCGCTCCCGCGCGGCGCGAGGATCTCCGCGGGCTGCCTCCCACGTGGATCGGCGTCGGCGACATCGACCTCTTCCACGACGAGGACGTCGCCTACGCGCGGCGGCTGAAGGCGGCCGGTGTGCCCGTCGTGCTCGACGTCGTGCCCGGGGCGCCGCACGGCTTCGACACCCTCGGGGTGGACGCCGAGGTCGCCGCCCGGTTCACCGAGCGCGCGCTCGCGTGGCTGCGCGACGCCGTGGCGCCGCGCTGACCGTTCTGCGTCACTCGGCGTCGATCAGCTCCAGCAGCTCCTTCGCCGCGGCCGCGATCTCGTCGTGGTCGTACTGCGCGGCCCGGGACTCGAGCGAGATGACGGCGCAGCGGTGCACCTTCTCGTAATCCCCGAAGGGGAACGAGTAGTGCGCCTTGGTCTCCTCGTTCTCATCCGTGTCGATGCCGAGGTGCCACCGGGCGTACTCGTCCCAGCCGTGCTCCTCGCGCCACGCCGTCTCCTTCTTCGCGGGCAGCGCGTGCTCGCTCCAGTCGTCGCGCTCGTCGTGCACCACGCGCCCGTCGCGCACGAGCTTCTTCGCGTGACGCAGCGCGCTCTCGTTCAGCTTGACGGTCACGTCGCTCCTCCCTCGTCCTGTACGTCTGTCCTCGTGCGTTCCGGTCTACCGGCGAGGGACGCTCGAGGCACCCGCCTTGACGAGCGCCGGATGGCGGCGCATCCTGCGCGTCCGCGCCACCGGGATCGGCCCGTGGACGAGCAGGATGATCAGAATCCGCGCGGGGCCTTGATGCCCCTGCGCGATGGGCGTGGAATCTCCATAGCGGCCACAAGCCGCACCCGAGAGAACGGAACCATCGTGTCTGAGATCACCACCCCCTTCGAGCACGAGCACCTGAGCGTGGTCACCGGCCGCCGATCCGGCCTGGTCATCGCGGTCGCGGTGCACAGCACCGTGCTCGGCCCCGCCCTGGGCGGCTGCCGAGTCTGGAACTACCCGTCGTGGCAGGACGCGGTCGACGACGCCCTGCGTCTGTCGCAGGGCATGACCTTCAAGAACGCGCTCGCCGGGCTGGACGCCGGCGGCGGCAAGGCCGTCATCCATCTGCCGATCGGCGAGCGCCTCGAGGACGAGCGCCGGCGCGCCGCCTTCCTCGACCTGGGCGACCTGGTCGAGCAGTTGGGCGGCCGCTACCGGACGGCCGAGGACGTGGGCGTCACGTCGGCCGACATGGCCGTCGTCGCCGAGCAGACCGCCCACGTCGTGGGCCTGCCGCCCGAGACCGGTGGCCACGGCGACCCCGCGCGGCACACCGCGCACGGCGTGTACGCGGCGATCCGCGAGACGCTGCGGCGCATGGACGGCAGCGGCGCCGTCGCCGGACGCCGGATGACGATCGCCGGGCTGGGCCATGTCGGCTCGAGCCTCGCCGAGCAGCTCGCCGCCGAGGGCGCGGTCCTCACCGTGTGCGACGTCAACCCCGAGCGCCGCGACCTCGCCGAGCGCCTGGGCGCCGCGTGGGTCGAGCCGGCCGAGGCCCGCCGCGTCGACGCCGACGTGTTCATCCCCGCCGGCGTCGGCGGCATGCTGTCCCCGACCGTCATCGAGGAACTGGCCGCCCGGGCCGTGGTCGGACCCGCGAACAACCAGCTGCTGCGCCCGGACGGCGCCGAGCAGCTCGCCGCGCGCGGGATCGTCTACGCCCCCGACTTCCTGGTGAACGCGGGCGGCGTGATCTTCCTCGACGCCCCGGTCGATCTGCCGCGGGCCCAGCTCGACGCGCGCCTCGACGGGATCGCCGACACGCTGCGGTCGGTGTTCGACGTCGCCGAGCGCGAGGGCGTCACGACGGTCGAGGCCGCCAGCCGCATCGTCGCCGAGCGGCTCGCACGCGCCCGGACCGACGTGCACGTCTGACGGCGCGACGCCCCCGGGCACGACGAAGGCCCGCCGGATCGGCGGGCCTTCGCGTCTGGGCCGGAGTGCCGGGTCAGCGCCCGAAGCCGACCTTGTCGACCTTGCGGTGGAACCGCATGCCCGCGACGCCGCCGAGAACGGCGCCTCCCAGGCTCACCAGCAGCGCGCCCACGGCGGTGATGACGCCGAGCGTGGTCAGCTCGCCCTCGTTGAAGGGCAGACGCGGGAAGGTGTTGACCTCGGCGAGGATGTTCCACTGCGCGCCCGCGATCGCCGTGATGATCGCGACCACGACGGCGATGATGATCGCCCAGAGCCAGACGGCGACGCCCTGCTTGGCTCCGCTGAAGCGCGACATCCGGCCGGCCACGTAGCCGCCGCAGTAGTACGCGATGAACAGGATGACCAGCACGATGATCGCGCCGACGATCCCGATCGTGCCGGCGTTCTCCTCCGCGGCCTGCTCGGGGTCGACCTGTGCGCCGAGGCCCAGCGCGGCCCCGGTCCCGGCGACGAGCGCCGTGAGCAGGACCGTCATGCCCATGGCGCACAGCCAGCCGAAGAAGGCCGAGCCGAACTTCATGCCGCCGAACTCCTCCTTCTCGCGTGCCACGACCTCCTCGCGCACCTCGCGGCCCGGCACCCCGGCCACGCCGGTCGCGGGAGCCGCGTCATGGTGGACGACGCCGTCGTCCCGCCTGTCGTCGACGCGGCGGTCACGCGAGTCGTCGACGTCGTGCGCGCGGGTCCGGTCGTCGCCCGGGGCCACGTCGTACGAGCGCGTCGGCTCGTCGCTGCCGTAGCCTGCGTCGCCGTCGCCGTCGCCGGGAACGTGACGGCCGTGCTCGGGCGCGCGGCGCGGGTCCTCCGGGGTCGTCCGGTCCGGATCGGTGGGAGTGCTCATGACGATGCTCCTTTCGGGATTCACCCTGCGGTGATCCCAGTGAACGCACCGCTTCGCACGGCGGACAGGGCATTGCGCTCGCGCGGTCCACGCGGTATACGCCGGTGAGCGGGAAGCGTCAGAACGGGGGCGGGTCGGCGCCGAAGTCGGCGCGGGCGATCTCGGCGGATGCCTCGAACCTCACGACCGGGGTGGGTTTGTGCTTGACGATCCGGCCGGTCGGGCTGATGACCTCCATCACCCCGCCGGGTCCGTGTCGGAAGTCCCAATTCGAGTTGTGTTTCAGGACGTGGTGGGCCCGGCACAGGTTGGCGAGGTTGCGGACGTCTGTCGGGCCACCGTGGGAGTACGGGATGGTGTGGTCGTCCTCGCACCGGACCGCCGGCTGCCGGCAGCCGGGGAAGCGGCAGTGCTCGTCCCGGGCGATCAGGAACCTTCGCTGCGCCTTCGTGGGCGTGTAGGTGTCGACGGTCTTCAAGCACCCGGTGTCGGGGTCGGTGAACAGGCGCGTCCACTTGGCGGCCTCCCCGGCCAGGCGGCGCGCGGCCTCCGCGGGGATGGGCCCGTAACCGGCGAGGAACGCCGACTCGTCACCGACGCCGGTCAGTGACTGCCACGGCACGGTGACCTGCACGGTCGCCTTGATCTGCGTCAGGGCGTCGCCACCGTGCTGGTCGATCAGCTCCGCGGTGGGCAACCCGGCGAGGGCGATCTCGGCGAACACGTCCGCCCGGATCTGATCCAACGTCCGGTCGTCGCCCTCGGCCTTCGTCCGGTAGATCGTGCGCGCCATCTGCGTCACCCGGTCGTGCATCGCGTACACCGTCACGGCCGGACCGATGTAGGTCAACTCGCCCATCCCGTCCGGAAGCGGAGCCACGCTCACGGAGCGGTCGGCCATGGCTTCCTCGTGCCGCTCCTCCAGTGGCAGCGGCTCGATGTCATCGGCGAGCTTCCGTGCGACGGACCCGAGCTGCCCGGCGGTGAGCTTCACCGCGCGGGGCAGGATGATCTGCTCGAACTCGGCGCGGGAGTCGTCATCCTCGAGACGGCTGCCGGCGTCCAGGATCGCTCGGACGTGACCCTCCGAGATGCGCCCCTCCTCGAACAGGGCGAACGTGGCCGGGAACCCGTCCACGAGGTCCACCGCCCACTCCATGCGGAGCCGGATGGACCGGTCCGAGATCCGCGCCGCGACGCCCAACTCGGCCGCGATCGATCGCACCGGGTGCTCGAACTCCGAACCCGTGCCGGCGCGGCGCATCTGCGACTCGGCGATCGCGCGGGCTTCGGCGAGGATCCGCGCCTGCCGCGCCTTCGCCTGCGCGATCGCCCGCTCCTGCGCGAGGAAGTCGTCCACCAGCTCGGACGTGCGCGCCAGTTCGCCGAGGGTGGTGGTCCACCCGGTCGAGTGCGGCTCCGTCGTCATGCCCCTGATTCTTCCCGGGGCCACCGACATTCGACGGGTTGGAAAGGGCAGATCAGGGATTCAAACGAGATCTGTGGAGAACTCGTCTTGGGGGCATCCTGTGGACGAGCTGTGGGCCGGTCTGCAGGGACGGTTTGGACACGTTTCGACTCCGGCGCTGGCGCGCCTCCGCTCAACGACCGGAGGGTGGGGGCGGCGCTGGCGCGCCTCCACTCAGCGCGGGGCCATGCGAAGGGCGCCGTCGAGGCGGATGGTCTCGCCGTTGAGGTAGTCGAGCTCCGCGATCGACACGACCAGTCGCGCGAACTCCTCGGGGCGGCCGAGGCGATGCGGGAACGGGACCGTCGCGGCGAGCGAGGCGTTCACCTCCTCGCCCAGCGACGCGAGCATCGGGGTGTCGACGATGCCCGGGGCGATCGTGTTGACGCGGATGCCGTGCTGGGCCAGGTCGCGGGCCGCCGCGATGGTCATGGCGGCGACCCCGCCCTTCGATGCGGAGTAGGCGATCTGGCCGATCTGACCCTCGAATGCGGCGACCGACGCCGTGTTCACGATGAGCCCGCGCTGCCCCTGCTCGTCGGGCTCGTTCTGCGCCATGGCCTCGGCCGCGAGCCGCATGACGTTGAAGGTGCCCACCAGGTTGACCTCGATCGCGCGGCGGAAGGTCTCGAGGTCGTGGACGCCGCGCGAGGAGAGGATCCGCCGCGCCGGCGCGATGCCGGCGCAGTTGACAACGAGGCGGAGCGATCCCGCCGGCGCGGCCTCGAGCGCGGCCCGGACCTGCCCCTCATCCGTCACATCGGCGCCGACGAGCCGCACCCCGGTCTCCCCCTCGGGCGCGGCGCCGGCGCGCTCCACGGCGGCGGGCAGGTCGACCCCGATCACGTCGACGCCGTGGCGTGCGAGCGCCCGTGCGGTCGCCTCCCCGAGGCCCGACGCGGCCCCCGTGACCAGCGCGCTGGCTCCCTCGATGTGCATCTCTCTCCTCCGTGTCTCGTATCCGTACCCGACGTCTCGCGGTCTATCGTCCCGACACCGTGCCGAACAGCCGGGCGACGGGCGCGAGAACGAGCGGACGCGCCGCGACCCACGCCGCGACGATCGCGAGCATCGACGCGCCGAAGATCCAGAAGCCCGTCCAGTCGACGACGTCCTTCGCGGCGTACATGTGGTTCAGGTTCCTCAGCGCTCCCGTGGCGAGGACGAGCGTCACGTGCACGGCGATGAACAGCACGAACACGATCATCACGGGGAAGTGCACCGCGCGCGCCCATTCCACAGGGAGGATCCGGTTCAACGTCTTCGCCCGTGCGGGCCAGAGGTTCGACATGCGGAACCCCGTGATCGCCGCGAGCGGGGCCGCGACGAACACGACGCCGAAATACGCCAGCTGCTGCAGGGCGTTGTAGTGCGCCCATCCGTTCTCGGTGGGCCAGTCGAGCGCGGCGTACTGCAGCAGCGCGCTCAGCGCGTGCGGGAAGACGTCCCACGAGGTCGGGACGATCCTCATCCACTGGCCCGTCGCGAACAGCAGGATGACGTAGATCGCGCCGTTCACGAGCCACAGCAGGTCGAGCGACTGGTGGAACCACAGCGAGAGGCTGATCCGGCCCCTCGGCTTCGCGCGCGGCGCCCAGTACGCCGGCGGGCGCCGCTCGGTGCGCACCTGCCACCCGCTGCGGATGATGAGCACGAGCAGGAACACGTTGAAGAAGTGCTGCCAGCCGAGCCAGGCGGGGATGCCCACCGGGGCGCCCGCCGGGAGCGGATAGGCCCCCGGATACGCGGCGATGAACGCGCGCACTCCGTCGAGCGACACGATCCAGCGGGTCAGGAGCACGACCATCGCGGCGGCGTACAGCAGGGCGCCGGCGGTGAGGAGCGCGGCGCCCACCCACTGCCCCCGCGTGTACGGCCCGATCCGCTCGGGCTCGGGCGCCGCGCTGGGGCGCCGCGTCGGCGCGACCGCGCGCCCCGGGCTCGATGCCGCATCGGGCACCGGCCGCACGGGGACCGTGGACGATCGCGGCGCGGGCGCCTCCCGGCCGCTCGCCCGGTCGGCACCCGCCCCCGCGAGGCGCTCGGCCACGCGCGCGGCGAACGCCGCGGACGGCCACGGCTCGCCGCCCGGCACGCGCGGCAGGCCGCGTCGCACGGGTCCGGACGCCGTGATCGCCGGGCCGGGGTCCTCGCCGGCCCGCCCGACCTCGACGGGTGCCGGTTTCGGCTGAGCCTCGACCCGACCGCGCTCCCCGCGTTCCGGCTCCCCGGCGGTCGGCTCGGGCTCCGCGGCGAGCGCCGCCGCCGCCCCCTCCGGACCGGGCGGCCACGGCTCGCCGCCCGGGACGCGCGGCAGGCCGCGGCGGATCGTCGTGCCGTAGGTCGCCACTCAGGGCCTCCGTGCCTCGAGGGCGGCGATCAGCTGCGGCACGACGGTGAACACGTCGCCCACGACCCCGAAGTCGGCGATCTCGAAGATCGGCGCGGCGGCGTCCTTGTTGATCGCGACGATCGTCTTCGCGGTCTGCATGCCGACGCGGTGCTGGACGGCGCCGCTGATGCCGAGGGCGACATACAGCTGGGGCGAGACCGAGACGCCCGTCTGCCCGACCTGGTGCGCGGCGGGGACGTACCCCGCGTCGACCGCCGCACGGGATGCGCCCACTGCCGCGCCGAGCGCATCGGCGAGCCGGCCGACGAGCGCGAACCCCTCCTCGGATCCCAGCCCCCGCCCGCCCGCCACGACCCTCGCGGCGCCCCGCAGATCCGGGCGCGACGTCGCCCCGGAGGTCGCCTCGAAGGACTCGACCACGGCGGCGGGCGCGCCCGACGACTCGACATCGAGCACGCGCGACGTCACGGGCCGCGGCTGCGCCCGATGCTCGACCGCCCCCTGCCGGAGCGTGATGACCGGGGCGCCGAAGGTGACGGCGGAGTCCACGGTGTACGCGCCGCCGTACACCGAGTGGTGCGCCACGATGCCGAGCTCGTCCCGCGAGACCCCGACTGCGTCGACCGCGATCGCAAGCCCCGCGCGCGCCGTGAAGCGGCCCGCGGCATCGCGCCCCTCCACCGAGTTCGACACCAGCACCGCGTCGGGCTGCACCAGCGCGTACGCCGCAGCGAGCGCGTCGACTGTCGGCACGGTCAGGAGCGCCGGATCTCCCGTGGGCGCCGCGAGCAGCACGGTCTCGGCCCCGAGCGCGGCCACGGCCGCGGCGAGCGCCTCATGCCGCTCCGCCGGTGCGACCACGAGCGCGACGGGCGCTCCCACGGCGTCGGCGGCGCCCAGCAGCCCCGCCGCGGAGGCCGCCGGCTCGCCGTCGGGAGCGAGCTCGACCACGACCAGGATGGCGTCCTCGGCGATCTCCACGTCCTCCACCTCACACCAGCCGGTTCTCGACGAGGAACTCCGCCAGGCGCTCGCCCGCATCCCCCTGGTCCGTGATGATCGTCCCCGCGCCCCGCGCCGGCCGCTCGGCGACCGCGAGCATGATCGACCGCGGGGCGTCGATCCGATCCGCCTCGACGCCGAGGTCCGAGAGGCTCGCGGTCTCGAAGGGCTTCTTCTTGGCGGCCATGATCCCCTTGATGCTCGCGAGCCGCGGGTCGGGCAGCGCCTCCGTGATGGATATCACCGCGGGCAGCGCGGCCGTCACGCGCGCGACGCCCGCCTCCACGGCGCGCGCCCCCGAGACCCGCTCCTCCGCGATCTCCACCGAGGCGAGCGAGGTCGCGTGCGCGACGCCCAGGCGCTCCGCGAGCATCGCGGGCAGCCCCCCGCCCGACCCGTCGGTCGACCGGTCGCCCGCGATCACGAGGTCGAAGCCGACCCGGCGCACGGCGGCGGCGAGCACCTCGGCGGTCAGGGAGAGGTCGGCGCCGCGCAGCGCGTCGTCGGCCACGAGCAGGGCCGACGTGGCGCCCATCGCGAGCCCCTTCCGGAGCGTGGCGGCGGCCGTGGCGGGACCCATCGACACGAGGGCCACCTCGGTCCCCGGATGGGCGTCGGCGTACCGCAGGGCGACCTCGATCGCGCGCTCGGAGATCTCGTCGAGCACCCGCGTCGCGCCCTCGCGCTCCGCGAGCCCCGTCTCCAGCGACAGGCGCCGTTCCCCCGCCGTGTCCGGCACCTCCTTCGCGAGCACCACGATCCTCATCCGCGCCTCCCGTCCGTCGATGCCCGGCGCTCGCGCGGCGCCGCGGAGCACGCCGGCGTCCACCCGATAACGTGACCCTGAGACAGGGAGGTGCGCCGGATGGCTCCACACTCACCGCTGCCGGTGGATCCGATCGCCGAGGCCCGGCGCCAGTGGATCGCGCACGAGTGGGAGGACGCCGCCGACGGCATGGCGGCGGTGACGTCGATCATGCGGGCGCACCAGCTGATGCTCGCGCGGGTGGACGGCGCCCTGCGCCCGTTCGGGCTGACCTTCGCGCGGTACGAGATGCTGCGGCTGCTGGCGTTCGCGCGGGAGGGCCGGCTGCCGATGTCCTCCGCCACGACCCGCCTGCAGGTGCATCCGGCGAGCGTCACGAACACCGTGCGGCGCCTGGAGCAGGACGGGCTGCTGCGGCGCGAGGCCCATCCGCAGGACGGGCGTGCGGCCATCCTGACCCTCACCGACGCGGGACGCGATCTCGCCGAGCGGGCGACGCACGCGCTCAACGCGAAGGTGTTCGAGCAGATCGGGCTCGACGCGGATGAGCTGCGCTCGCTCGCGCACATCATCGCGCGGCTGCGCCGGCGCGCGGGCGACTTCACCGACCCGCGGCCGATGCCCGAGCCGCTCTGATCCGCCGGACGCCGGCCCGTCATCGTCCCGAGGCTCCCGGCTCCGCCTGCGCCCGGATCGTGTTGATGATCGCCGAGAAGTCCTGCTGGGCGCCCGGCCCCTCGGCGAACTCCCGGTAGATCTCCCTCGCGAGCAGCCCGAGGCGCGCATCCACCCCGGTGCGGGCGATCGCCTGCTCCGCGAGGCCGAGGTCCTTCGCCATGAGCGCGCCGGCGAACCCCGGGCGGTAGTCGTGGTTCGCGGGGCTGGTCGGCACGGGTCCCGGCACCGGGCAGTTGGTGGTCAGCGCCCAGCACTGCCCGGACGCGTTGGAGGCGACGTCGAACAGCACCTGGTGGGACAGCCCCAGTCGTTCGCCGAGCACGAAAGCCTCGGCGACGGCGATCTGCGAGATCCCGAGGATGAGGTTGTTGCAGACCTTGGCCGCCTGACCCAGCCCCGCGCGGCCGCAGTGCACGATCCGGTGCCCCATCAGCTCGAGGATGGGCTTCGCCTCGGCGAAGTCGGCCTCGTCGCCGCCCACCATGAACGCGAGCGTCGCGTTCTCCGCACCGACCACGCCGCCCGACACCGGCGCGTCCAGCGCACGATGACCCGCCGCGACGGCCCGCGAGGCGGCCATCAGCGCGTCGTCGACGGCGATGGTGGACGAGTCGATGAACAGCGTGCCCGGTCTCGCTGCCGCGAGGAGTCCGTCGCCCGTGCCGTCTCCGTACGCGGCGAGCACGTGCCGACCCTCGGGCAGCATCGTGATGACGACGTCCGCCTCGGCGGCGGCCGCCTCGCCCGACTCCGCGATCGCGACGCCGGCGTCGCGCGCCGCCGCGCAGAGCTCGGGCACGAGGTCGAAGGCGCGCACGTCGCGCCCCGCGCGGACGAGGTTGGCGGCCATGGGGCCGCCCATGTGGCCGAGGCCGATGAACGCGATGATGCTCATGTCGTCTCCTTCGACGCCTGGGTTCGGCACCCCGTCTGCGAGGTGCGGGTCAGCGCTTCCTCTCGAGCAGGTCGCGCCCGACGATCAGCTTCATGATCTCGTTGGCGCCCTCCAGGATCTGGTGCACGCGGAGGTCCCGGACCACCCGCTCGATCCCGTAGTCGTGGAGGTAGCCGTATCCGCCGTGCAGCTGGAGGGCCGCATTGGCGGCCTCGAACGCGGCGTCGGTCGCGAAGCGCTTCGCGAGCGCGCACGCCACCGCCACATCCGGCGTGTTCTCGTCCATCTTCGCGGCGGCGCGCTCGAGCAGGGCACGGGCCGCCTGCAGCTGGGTCTCCATGTCGGCGAGCGTGAACACGACCGAGTCCAGCGCCGAGAGCGGGGCGCCGAACGCCTGCCGCTGCTGGACGTACGCGACGGTGCGGTCCAGCGCCCACTGGGCGCCGCCGAGCGAGCACGCGCCGATGTTCACGCGGCCGCCGTTCAGCCCCTTCATGGCGATGTGGAAGCCGGTGCCCTCGTCTCCGAGCAGGTGCGACGCGGGCACGCGCACGTCGTCGAGGATCACCTGCCGCGTCGGCTGGGCGTTCCAGCCCATCTTCCGCTCGTTGGGACCGAACGACAGGCCGGGGGCGTCGCCCGGCACGATCAGCGCGCTGATCCCCTTGGGACCCGGGCCTCCGGTGCGGGCCATCACGACGTACACGGCCGAGGCGCCCGCGCCCGAGATGAACTGCTTGGTGCCGTTGAGCACGTACTCGTCGCCCTCGCGGCGCGCGGAGGTCGTGATGGCGGCGGCATCGGATCCCGCCCCGGGCTCGGTGAGGCAGTAGCTCGCGAGATCCTCCATGGCGGCCAGCCGCGGGACCCAGCGCCGACGCTGCTCCTCGTCGCCGAACGTGTCGATCATCCAGACCACCATGTTGTGGATCGAGATGTAGGCGGCGATGGTCGTGTCGCCCTTGGCGAGCTCCTCGAAGATCGCCAGCGCGTCGCGGCGGGTGAGACCGGAGCCGCCGACGTCCTCGCGGGCGTAGATGCCGCCGAGTCCCAGCTCCCCCGCCTGCCGCAGCGTCTCGACCGGGAAGTGCTTCTCGAGATCCCACTCCCCCGCGTAGGGGGCCAGCGCGGTCTCCGCGAACTCCCGCACCATCTCGACGAGGGCCAGGCGCTCCTCGGTGTCGGTCATCGTCATGCTCATGTCACGGTCCCCTCAGTGCATCGTCGGGATGACGAAGCTCGCGCCTTCCTTGATCCCCGACGGCCACCGGCTGGTGACCGTCTTGGTCTTCGTGTAGAACCGGAACGCATCCGGCCCGTGCTGGTTCAGGTCGCCGAACCCCGAGCTCTTCCAGCCGCCGAACGTGTGGTACGCGATCGGGACGGGGATGGGGACGTTGACGCCGACCATGCCGATGTTCACGCGGGCGCTGAAGTCCCGAGCCGCGTCCCCGTCGCGCGTGAAGATCGACACGCCGTTGCCGTAGGGGTTCTCGCTCGCCAGGCGCAGCGCGTCCTCGTAGGTGTCGGCCCGCACGATGATCAGCACCGGGCCGAAGATCTCGTCGCGGTAGACGTCCATGTCGGGCGTGACGTGATCGAAGAGGGTCGGGCCGATGTAGAACCCGTTCTCGTGGCCGGGCACGGCGAGCCCCCGGCCGTCGGCGAGCAGCGTGGCACCCTGCTCGACGCCGAGCTGGATGTAGCGCTCGACGCGGGCCTTCGCCTCGGCCGTGACCAGCGGGCCGTAGTCGAAGCCCTCCTCGAGCGCCGGGCCGACGCGCAGGTGCGCGACCCGCTCGGCGAGCTTGGCGGCGAGCGCGTCCGCGGTCTCGGCGCCGACCGGCACGGCGACCGAGATCGCCATGCAGCGCTCCCCCGCGGACCCGTATCCCGCGCCGACGAGCGCGTCCGCGACCTGGTCGAGGTCGGCATCCGGCATCACGACGAGGTGGTTCTTGGCGCCGCCGAAGCACTGCGCCCGCTTGCCGTTCGCCGCGGCCGTGGCGTAGATGTACTGGGCGATCGGCGTCGAGCCGACGAAGCCCACGGCCTTGACCCGGGTGTCGCGCAGGATCGCGTCGACCGCCTCCTTGTCGCCGTTGACCACGTTGAGCACCCCGGCCGGCAGCCCCGCCTCCAGGAACAGCTCGGCGAGCCGCAGCGGGACCGAGGGGTCGCGCTCGCTGGGCTTGAGGATGAAGGCGTTCCCCGCGGCGAGCGCGGGGCCCGCCTTCCAGAGCGGGATCATGGCGGGGAAGTTGAACGGCGTGATGCCGGCCACGACCCCGAGCGGCTGGCGCATGGAGTACACGTCGATGCCCGCGCCCGCGCCCGTGGTGTACTCGCCCTTCAGCAGGTGCGGGGCGCCCGCGGCGAACTCGATGACCTCGACGCCGCGCTGGATGTCGCCCATCGAGTCGGCGATCGTCTTGCCGTGCTCGCTCGAGAGCAGACGGGCCAGATGCGGCAGGTCCTTCGCGACCAGGTCGAGGAACTTCAGGAGCACGCGGGCGCGCTTCTGCGGGTTCTGATCGCCCCACTCGATCTGCGCGGCCTCGGCGACCGCGATCGCCTCCGCGACCTCCGCCGAGCTCGCGAGCGGGACGCGCGCCTGCACCTCGCCGGTGCTCGGGTCGTACACGTCGCCGAAGCGGCCGGACGTGCCCTGCACGTGCGCTCCGCCGATGAAGTGGGTGAGCTCTCGCACCATCGCCGTCTCCCGTCGGACATCCATTGTCCTTCAAAGGAGATAGTACGCCTTCCAAATACCTGCGACCAGAGATTGTCACACTCGATCGGCGATGGATTCATCAGTATGCGAAGCCCCACCCGCCGTCGTTGAGCGGAGCGAGCGACGGCCCACCCCGGTCGTTGAGCGGAGCGAGCGCAAGCGAGCGGAGTCGAAACGCAGGCGACCGCCACCGGCACCGCCCCGCCGCACCCCTACACTGACCCCATGCCCGTCTTCGATCACCTCGGAATCACCGTCGACGACGTCCCGCATGCGATCGCGCGCTTCGATCCGATCCTGCAGGCGCTCGGCTTCGAGAGGTCCGACGCCGAGAACTCCGCGTCGTGGTGGCGCGAGGGCGAGACCGAGTTCATCGTGATGCCGGCGCGCGAGCCCGGCACGGGCCCGCACGTGCACGGCCGGGTCGGCTGGCAGCACCTCGCGTTCGCGGTCGAGTCGCGCGCGGAGGTCGAGCGGCTGCACCGCATCGCGCTCGACGCCGGCTGGACCGCGGTGCGCGACCCCAAGGAGTACCCGCGCTTCACCGACCGGTACTACGCCTCCTTCCTGGAGGACGTCGACGGCATCCGCATCGAGTTCATGCACGACCCGCCGCGCGACGCCGGCTGACCCGGGGCGCGGACTCAGCGGATCAGCTCGGCGGCCCGACGGAGGACGTCCACGAGATGCGCGAGCGCGGCCCGTCGATCCGCCTCCTCGCGGATGCGCAGGATGCTCGACGGGTGCGCGGTCACGACGGTCGGTGTGCCCGAGGGGTCCGACGATTCCATCACCATGCCGCGGACCTCGCCGATCCTCACCGACCTGCCGAGCACCGCTCGCGCGACCATCGCGCCGAGCGCGACGATGACCGTGGGCCGCACGAGCGCGATCTCCTCCTCGAGCCACGCGTGACACGCGGTGACGTGCGCGACCGACGGCTTCTCGTGGATCCGCCGCTTGCCGCGGCGCTCGAAGCGGAAGTGCTTCACGGCGTTCGTGCGGTAGACCGCGTCGTCCGCGACGCCCGCCGCGGCGAGCGCCTCGTCCAGCACCCGTCCCGCGGGGCCGACGAACGGCTCGCCCTCGAGATCCTCTCGGTCGCCGGGCTGCTCGCCGACCAGCATCATCTGCGCCGCATCCGGGCCCGACGAGAACACCACCTGCGTCGCGTCGCGCCACAGCTCGCACCCGCGGCACCCCTCGGCCGCACGTCGCAGCTCCTGCAGGTCCGCGCCGTGCGGGACCCAGTGCTCCGCGCCGGGGCGCTCCTCGCCGTCTGCCGCCACCGCCCCATGGTGACGCGGACGCGCCCCGCACGGCGATCCGCTTGACAGAGCGGGACGACGGAGGTCAGTCGAGCGAGATGTCGACCACCAGCCGCATCGGATCCTCGAGCGTCGTGACCGTGAAGTCGCGCTCGCGGTCGAGACCGATCGCCCACGACGTCTGGCTCTCGAAGTTCTCGATCCGCTCGAGCTCCTGGATCACCGAGACGTTGTCGGGATGCAGCTGCGCCGGCCCGTCGTAACCCGCGCCATCCGGGCCCGGCATCCAGGCGCCCGCCGACACGACCAGCGTCGCGTCGCCGGCGACGTCGACCGGCTCGCCCCGCGGCGCGTCGAGGATCGGGTCGTCCCGGTACTCGACGCGATAGCCCGGCAGCGTGCCCGATCCGGAGAACTCGATCACCACGCGCTCGAAGCACGGCTCGTGCGCCCCTGTCCGGATCTCGGCGCCCACGACGGTCGAGAGCCGCTGCGGGAATCCGTCCTCGACCCGGTCGGTCCCGCCCGCGTCGGGGCACGGCGTCTCGGGCGGAGGGCTGGCCGTCGCCGGGGGCGTCATGTCGGGTGTCGAGCCCGGCGTGGTGGCGGGCGGGCTCTCGCCCGGGGTGGAGCCGGGCGGCGAGGCGGTCTCGGTGGGCCCGGCCGAGCCCGTGGTCGGCGGCGGCTGCGGCGGGCCGCCGGTGCACGCCGCCAGGGAGAGCAGAAGGGCCAGTACGGCGATCGCGCCGCCGGCCGATCCGGTTCGAAGGGGTCCCCTTGTGGTGCTCATCTGGCGCCTCCTGACGCCCGGGGAGCGCCATCCTACGCCCCCGCTTCGGCGGCGGAAACGGGCGGAAGATCACGGTATGGCGGCAGTCTTCGTGCACCGCCCAGGCGGACGCGACGAGGGGCCCCGCCGTGCGGCGGGGCCCCTCGTTCCAGCGGTGTGGATCAGCCGATCGGCGTGCCCGCCACGGTGAGCTCCCACGAGTCCTGCCAGAAGTCGGCCGGGTCGATCGTGCCCTTCGCCTGGGCCCAGTCGATCAGCAGCTGGCGGATCTCCTTCTGCTCGTCGTAGACGAGCGGAGCCGAGGCGATGTGCGGGAAGCCGCCGCCGCCCGAGCGCCGGTAGTTGTTGACCGCCACGACCACCTGGGTGTCGTCCGCGAGGGGCGTGCCGTCGGCCAGCGTGATGCCGTCAACCCGCGAGCCGACGGGCTGCGAGAGGTCCACCGAGTAGTCCAGCCCCGCGATGATGTCGAGGTTGTAGTCGGGCGTTCCGCCGGCGCCCGTGTCGCGCGCCGGGTCGAACGTCGAGCCGGCCGGCACGGTGGCGAAGTACTTGTTCGAGAACTCGAGGTAGTCGTCGATCTGCGCTCCGGTCATCGTCACCGCGTGGAGCGTGTTGTCGTAGATGTACAGCGACGCGATGTCCTTGACGGAGACGTCGCCGGCCGGGAACACCGCGGTGCGCGAGAACGGCGCCGCGATCGAGAGCACCGGCAGCTCGGCGTACGCCGTGCCCTCGAGCGCCGCGTCCACCGTGTCGGTCTGCACCTGCTGGATGAAGTCGATGATCGGCGTGTCCTCGTAGCGCGAGGTGACGGCCGACAGCTCCTGCGTCGACTGGGCGACGACCTGGTTCACGTACGCCACCGTGGTCGCGTGCTGCTCGGCGACCAGGTCGAGGATCTCCTGCGACTGCGGGTAGTCCCTGGTCCGGATGGCCGACGCCTCCGCGGAGTCGACCTGCCACTGGCCGCGCACCTTGCTGAGGTCGAGGTCGACGCGCGAGACCGTGGATCCCCAGCGGTACGGCTGCGTGAGCAGCACCTCCTCGCCGGTCACCTCGTTGACGATCGTCTGCGACGGCGCATCGCGGTGCGTGTGTCCGAGCACCATCACGTCGATGCCCGGCACCGTGCGGGCGATGACGTCGGAGGGGTTCTCGGGCGCCGCGATCGACTCGTCGTACGACGATGCGCCCAGGCCGGCGTGCGACAGCACGACGACCACGTCGGCGCCCGCCTCCTTGACCCGCGGGACCCAGGTCTGCGCGGCCTGGACCATGTCCTGGAATTCCAGCCGGCCCTCGACGTTGCCCTTGTCCCAGATGGCCGACCCCGGCGTCGTGAGTCCGAGGATGCCGACCTTGACCGGCTTCTCGCCCGGCACGCGCTTGGCGACGATCGTGAACGGCTTCAGGGCCGGCTCCCCCGTCGCGACGTCAATGACGTTCGCGCCCAGGAGCGGGAAGTCCAGCGCGCCCTCATAGGCCTCGAGCGTGTCGAGACCGTAGTTGAACTCGTGGTTGCCCACGACCTGCGCGTCGTAGCCGATCGCGTCGTAGGCGGCGGCCATGGGGTGGACGGCGCCGGTCTCCTCGACCGGCTCCTGCACCGCGTAGTAGTAGCTGAGCGGCGTGCCCTGGATCGCGTCGCCGTTGTCGACCACGATCACGCTGTCGTCGCCCTGCTCCTCGCGGACGGCGTCGACCACGGAGGCGACCGACGCGAGCCCGATCGCGTCCCCGGCCCGGTCCGAGTAGGGCCGGTCGTTGAAGTAGTCCCAGTTCGCGACGTTGCCGTGCAGGTCGGTGGTGGCGAGCAGGGTCAGGTCGAGCGTGTGGTCCTCGGGCGCGGCTGCGGCGGGCACAGCGGCGGTCGCGACCAGCACGGCCGCGAGCGCGGACGCGAGGTGAAGCTTCACGGTTCTCCTTCGAGCATGACGACGGCCCGCGATCGCGGGGCCTGTCCGCACGCTAACGCCACCGAGTGACGCCGATGTGAACACGCCACGGGCTCAACTGCCCAGGTGAGGCAGGCGGTGCTCCTGGTACGCGCTGAGGTGGATGGCGTGGAGCCCTCCCACCGCCGTGACCGGGATCAGGTAATACGTCATGTCGGGATCGATGACGAAGAACTCGTCTATCTCCTCCGGATCGTACGTCCTTCGCTGTCCCCGAGTGGTCGAGAGGTAGGCCTTCCAGGAATCACCGGCGCGGACGGTCGTGGTCTTCACCTGGATGCGCCGGATGCCGTCGGCTCCCGACACCAGCAGGTCGTAGCGACACGGCTCGAGAGGCCACGACACATCCTCGCCGCAGAGCGTGAACCACGCGGCGGCGAGCAACGGCCCCGCCTTGCGCAGGTGTGCGTTGTCCGGCGTCCTGACCCTCCGGCGCCCTTCCGGCGGCTCCGCGAGGTGCCCGATGTCGATGTGCAGACGCAGCGCGTGGCCCTTGAGCACGCTTACCGCGCCCGGCCCCTGGACATCGAGCTTCTCAGCCACGTCGTCCCAGGACTCTCCGGTCGATATCGCCGCACGAAGGGCGGGTTCGTCCCATCGCCGCCGACCGCGGAAGTGGCTGTAGTCGACCCCGAGGTGGTCCGCCCGGGCGCGGACCGATCGCATGGCGCCGGCGGACGTCGCGGTCAGCCCCAATTCGCGCAGCAGCCCCCGCCACGAGCTCGAGCCGGCCACCGCCGCAATGAGCTGACCGTCGGAATAGGAGCGGAGCCTTTCCATGGTCAGACCGTACGACCGACCACGGACACGGATCCCGTTCAGTCACAGCCAAGACGCGCGGAGGATCGCAGCGAAACGACAGAGGGACCGGCCGAAGCCGGTCCCTCTGTGCGGATTGGTCGGGATGACAGGATTTGAACCTGCGACCCCCTGACCCCCAGTCAGGTGCGCTACCAAGCTGCGCCACATCCCGTGACCGCCCATGGGCGGACAACTCGACAAGTCTACCCGGTCGAAACGGGTGCCGCGAACCGGGGCGCTCGCGCGTGTCGGTGGGGCGTCGTCGCCTGGCGCGCATGGTGCAGATCACGACCCGGCCGGCGACCATCGAGGAGTGGGACGACGTGCAGGCGGCCCTGACGGGAGGCGGCGACGGCCGCTCGTGCCAGTGCGTGTGGCCCGTCCTGACGAACGCGGAGTGGAACGGGACCTCCGTGGACGAGCGCCGCGAGCTGCTGCGAGGCGAGCTCGAGGCCGGTCCCCCGCCGGGCCTGGTGGCCTACGTCGACGGCGAGGCGGCGGGATGGATCCGGATCGGACCGCGAACGGCCCAGCGCCGGACCCTGCGGAGCCGCGTCGTGAAGAACGGATCCGTCGAGCGCCTGGACGACGACGGCGTGTGGGCGGTCACGTGCTTCTCGGTCCGCAGGGAGCACCGCAGGCAGGGGCTCAACGCGGCGCTTCTCGACGCGGCCGTGGCGTACGCGCGCGACAGCGGCGCCCGGGTCGTCGAGGGCTACCCCATCGCGACCGACGCGACCAAGCCGTCCACCAACTCGCTGTTCGTCGGCGCCCTGTCGACCTTCCTGGCCGCGGGCTTCCGCGAGATCGCCCGCCCCACCGACACCCGCGTGGTCGTCGCTCTCGACCTCACCGCGTGATCCGGCTTCGTACGATGGGGGGATGAGCGAGGGAAGCGTCCGCGTCGACAGCTGGCTGTGGGCCGTGCGCGTCTACAAGACCCGCTCGGCCGCGACCACGGCCTGCCGCGCCGGCCATGTGCGCGTCAACGGCGCACATGCCAAGGCCGCGCAGCTCGTCCGCCCCGGCGACGAGTTGCGGGTGCGGATCAGCGGGTTCGACCGGATCCTCGTGGTGCGTCAGCCGATCGCCAAGCGCGTCGGCGCCCCCGTCGCCGCGACGGCGTTCGAGGACCGCACCCCTCCCCCGCCTCCCCGGGAGTTCGCCGGCGTCGTCGCCGTCCGCGACCGCGGCGCGGGCCGGCCCACCAAGCGCGAGCGCCGCGACATCGACCGCCTCCGCGGCCGCGACTGACCCGGTCGTCGGAAGAGCGGCCCGCTCGTCGGACCTGTGGTGCCGGTGGGGTGGATGCGACGCTCAGCGCCCCGCGCGCCTCGCGGATCCGACGACCGCGCGCGGCTCCCGACGACCGAGCGCCTCCTCGGAGCCCGGACCCACTCAGGCCAGCAGGGCTGTGAGCCACCCGGCGCCGCGGACCCGCGCGCCGGCCTCCTCTGCGCGCCCGCGCAGCTCCCGGTCGCTCGTGACCACGGTCACGGTCCGGCCGTCCTCGACCAGCGCCGCGGCCTCGGCCGCGATGGCGTCGTCCCCCTCACCGGCCGCGCGTACGACCCGCACGCCGTCGATGTCGGCCACGTCGCGCGAGGCTCCCTCCACCACGACGACGAACTCGGGGAACCAGTGCGTCGCCCCCAGGTCGAGCTCGAGCGCGGGCACGCCGGCCTCGGCGAGCGCGGCGACGCGCGTCAGCAGCCGCGTCGCGGCGCCGGCGCGATCGCGCCACCACCCGTCGGGCACCGACCCGATCACGTTCGCGGCGTCGACCACGACCACCGGATGCACGTGCAGCAGGTCGCGCAGATGCGCCCAGGCCACCTCGAACCCGGGATGCAGCGGACGCCGGTCTACCTGGTCGACGGGCGCCCACTCGACCGCGAAGCTCTCCGGATCGGTCACCTCGGCGGCGAACCGGTCGGTCACGTCGGCGACCACCGTGGTGTACGACCACACCCGCAGGTCGAGGACGTTCGTGAACCGCGGGCGCACCGACTCGAGCGGCACGCCCGCCTCCTCGTGCGCCTCGCGCAGCGCGCCGTCGATCGGCGCCTCGTCCTGATGGAGCGCTCCGCCCGGCAGCGCCCAGGTGCCGCCGTGGTGGCTCCAGCCGACGCGGTGCTGCAGCAGCACGCCCCGCTCGCCGTCGAACGCCATCAGCCCGGCCGCGCCGAAGCGCCCCCAGTACCGGTCGCCCGACTCCGTCACCACCCAGGCGTCGCCGGGGTCGCGCGGGCCGGTGAACCGGGGCGGTTCACCGGGGCGAGCAGGCTCGATGGTCACCCCTCCAGACTGGCACAGGGTCGCGTGAGCCGTCGGCCGTGGCGTGGCCCGGTGCGACCCGGATCAGCGCTGGCGGCGCTCCCGCACGCGCATGTTGATCACGATCGGCGTGCCCTCGAAGCCGTACAGCTCGCGCAGGCGGCGCTGCACGAAGCGGCGGTAGCCCGGGTCGAGGAAGCCCGTCGTGAACAGCACGAAGGTCGGCGGACGGGTGCCCGCCTGCGTGCCGAACAGGATGCGCGGCTGCTTGCCGCCGCGCAGCGGGTGCGGGTGCTCGGCGACGAGCTCGGCGATGAACGCGTTGAACTTGCCGGTCGGGATGCGCTGGTCCCACGACTTCAGCGCGGTCTCCAGCGCGGGCACGAGCTTCTCGAGGTGGCGGCCGGTCTTGGCCGAGATGTTGATCCGCGGCGCCCAGGCGACGTGCGCGAGGTCGGTCTCGATCTCGCGCTCGAGCATGCGCCGGCGGTCGCCGCCTCGCGCATCGTCCGCGAGCAGCTCGTCCCACTTGTTGAACGCGAGCACGAGCGCGCGGCCCGACTCGAGCACGAGGTCGATGATGCGGACGTCCTGCTCGCTGATCGGCTGCGAGACGTCGAGCACGACGATCGCGACCTCGGCCTTCTCGAGCGCGGCCGACGTGCGCAGCGACGCGTAGAAGTCGGCGCCCTGCTGCAGGTGCACGCGGCGGCGGATGCCGGCGGTGTCGACCAGCGTCCACAGCTTGCCGCCCAGCTCGACGATCTCGTCGACCGGGTCGCGCGTCGTGCCGGCGAGCTCGTTGACGACCACGCGCTCCTCGCCCGCGGCCTTGTTCAGCAGCGACGACTTGCCCACGTTCGGGCGCCCCAGGATGGCCACGCGGCGCGGGCCGCCGATCTCGTGCTTCGCGACGGCCGAGACCTCGGGCAGCACCTTCATGATCTCGTCGAGCAGGTCGGCCACGCCGCGGCCGTGGATGGCCGAGACGGGGTGCGGCTCGCCGAGACCGAGGTTCCACAGGGCGTAGGCCTCGGGCTCGTGGCGCGCGTCGTCGATCTTGTTGGCGACGAGGAACACGGGCTTGTCGGTCTTGCGCAGCAGCTTCACGACGTGCTCGTCCGTCGAGGTGGCGCCGACCATGGCGTCGACCACGAACAGCACGACGTCGGCCAGGTCGATCGCGACCTCGGCCTGCAGCGCGACCGAGCGGTCGATGCCCTTGGCGTCGGGCTCCCATCCGCCCGTGTCGACGAGCGAGAAGCGGCGGTCGAGCCACTCGGCCTTGTAGGTCACGCGGTCGCGCGTGACGCCGGGCGTGTCCTCGACCACGGCCTCGCGACGCCCCAGGATGCGGTTGACCAGCGCCGACTTGCCCACGTTGGGGCGGCCGACGATTGCGACCACCGGCAGCGCGGGCAGGTACTCGATGCCGTCCTCGCCGCGCTGGATGCCGGCGAGCAGCGCGGCATCCTCCTCGTCGAGGTCGTAGTCCTCCAGGCCCTGGCGGAGAGCGGCGGCGCGGCGCTCGGCGAGCTCCTCGTCCACCTCGGCCAGGCGCTCGGCGAGCTGGTCCGGCTTGCCTTCGTACTCGTCGTCAACGGCCATCGCGGCCTCCATGCTCTTGATTGATCCTGTGGTCGATCACCGTGAGGACGGCGTCGATGGTCTGCTCGAAGTCGAGCTCGGTGGAGTCGACCACGTCGACTCCGGGGTCCGCCTGCGCGAGGTCCAGCACGTGGCTGTCCGACTCGTCGCGGCGCGCGATCGCCTCGGCGACCTCGGTCGTGTCGGCGCCCAGCTCGAGGCCCCGGCGCCTCGCGCGCACCTCGGGCGAGGCGGTCATCAGGATGCGCACCGGTGCGTCGGGCGCCACGACCGAGGTGATGTCGCGGCCCTCGATGACCACGCCGTCGAGGCCGGACTCCCCCGCCAGCCGGCGGAAGACGCCGTTGAGGTACGCGCGCACCTCGGCCACGCGCGTGAACCCGGCGATCGCGGCGGTCACCTCGGGCGTGCGGATGGCGGACGTGACGTCCACGCCGCCCACCGTCACGGTGCGGTCGTCGGGCGCGAGACCGAGACGCAGGTCGAAGGTCCGCAGCGCGTCCAGCACCGCGTCCTCGTCGTTGGTGTCGGCGCCGAGGTTCAGCACATGCCACGACAGCGCGCGGTAGCCCGCGCCCGTGTCGAGGTAGCCGTAGCCGCGGCGGCGCGCGATCTCCTTGGAGACGCTGGACTTGCCGGATCCGGCGGGTCCGTCGATCGCGATGATCGGGGTCTGGTGGTGTTCGGTCATCGACGGCTCTCAATCATGAGTCGTGCTCGCGATCCGCCAGCCGCGCTGCTCGAGGCCCGCGGTCGCCTCGCGCAGCACGCCCGGAACGACGCTGATCTCGGCGAGGCCGAACTGGGCGCCGGGCGAGTGCTCGAGCCGCAGGTCCTCGATGTTGACGCCGAGCTCGCCGAGGTCGCCGAACAGGCGGCCCAGCTGGCCCGGGGTGTCGTCGACCATCACGATCAGCGACTCGAAGCGGCGGTTCTGGCCGTGCTTTCCGGGCAGGCGCTCGACGCCCTCGTTGCCGCGGCGGATGGTGTCGGCGAGGGTGCGGCGGGCGCCGGCGGCGTCGGGCTCGCGCAGCGCGTCGGCGAGGGCCGACAGGTCCCCCGCGAGCGCGTCCAGCACATCCACGACGGGCGCGGCGTTCGCGCCCAGGATCTGCACCCACAGCTCGGGGGCGGAATGGGCGATGCGCGTGGTGTCGCGCACGCCCTGGCCGGCGAGGCGCAGAGACTCGTCCGGGGCGTCCGCGAAGCGGGCCGCGAGCAGGCTCGCGACGACCTGCGGCACGTGCGAGACGAGAGCCACCGAGCGGTCGTGCTCCTCGGGCGTCATCTCGATCGGCATGGCGCCGAGGTCCAGAGCGAGGTCCTCCACGAGCGCGAGGTCGGCGGCGGGCGTCTCGCCGTCCCGGCACACCACCCACGGGCGGCCCGTGAAGATGTCGGCGCGCGCCGAGATGGCCCCGCCGCGCTCGCGGCCGGCCATGGGGTGCGAGCCGATGTAGTGCGTGAGGTCGACGCCCCGCGCGCGGAGCTCCTCGAGGGGACCGAGCTTGACCGAGGCGACGTCGGTCACGACGGCGCCCGGGTACCGCTCGAGCTCGCTCTGCACGACGTCTGCCGTGACGTCCGGCGGCACGGCGACCACGATCAGGCGCGGCTCGTCGCCCGGCGCCTCGGCGCGGCCGGCGCCGTAGTCGATCGCCAGGCGCAGCTGGGTGGGCGAGGTGTCGGTCAGGACGACGTCGACCCCGCTGGCGCGCAGGGCGTGCCCGATGCTGGCGCCCAGCAGGCCGGCGCCGACGATGCGCACGGTGCCCGTCACGCGCGCGGCGCGGCCCGGCACCAGCGCGTCGCGCGCGGGCACGGCAGGATCGGTCACGATGTCTCCAGGTTCTCCCCCGACGGATCGGCTCCGGTCTCGGGAGAGTCGGATCCGCGGCGCGAGAGAGTCAGCAACGCGCCGCGCTCCACTTTAGTCAACTCGCGGGCGCGGCCCACTGGGAGGGTTCCCAGGTGCAGGGGCCCGAACTGGCGCCGGACGAGCTCGGTCACGGGGTGGCCGACGGCCGCCATCATGCGGCGCACGATCCGGTTGCGCCCGGAGTGCAGCGTGAGCTCGACCAGGCTGGAGCCGGCCGACGCATCGAGCAGGCGCGCCTTGTCGGCGTGGATCGGCCCGTCCTCGAGCTCGATCCCGCGCGTCAGCGTCGCGATGGTCTGCGGCGACACGCGCCCGTCGACCTTGGCGATGTACACCTTGGTCACGCCGAACGACGGATGCGCGAGCACGTGCGCGAGCTCGCCGTCGTTGGTCAGCACGAGCAGACCGCTCGTGTCGGCGTCCAGGCGCCCGACGTTGTACAGCCGCTCGGGCCAGTCCTTCGTGAAGCGGCGCAGGTCGGGTCGGCCGCGATCGTCCTTCATGGAGCTGACGACGCCGGTCGGCTTGTTCAGCATCACGTAGCGCTTGCTCGTGTCGAGCTGGATGGCCGTGCCGTCGACGTCGACCAGGTCGTGCTCGGGGTCGATGCGCGAGCCCAGCTCGGTCACGACCTGGCCGTTGACGCGCACGCGCCCCTCGACGATGAGCTGCTCCGACACGCGGCGCGACGCCACGCCCGCGTTCGCGAGCACCTTCTGCAGCCGGACGCCCTCGGCGCCCTGTCCGTCCGCACTCATGCGATCACATCCTCGAATCCGTCGGAGCCGTCGTCCAGCAGCGGCGAGATCGGCGGCAGCTCGTCGAGCGAGTTGATGCCGAGCTGCTGCATCAGCAGGTCGGTCGTCCCGTACATGATCGCGCCGGTCTCCGGATGCGTGGACACCTCGGTGATGAGGCCGCGCGCCAGGAGCGTGCGCACCACGGAGTCGACGTTCACGGCGCGGATGGACGCCACCTGCGAGCGCGTGACCGGCTGCTTGTACGCGATCACCGCGAGCGTCTCGAGGGCGGCCTGCGACAGCCGCGCGGGAGCCTGGCCGCCCACGAAGCTCGCGACCATGTCGTCGTACTCCGCGCGCACGTAGAAGCGCCAGCCGCCGCCGACCTCGCGCAGCTCGAACCCGCGCTCGGGCGTCCCGGCGCGGCCGTCGTAGTCCTCCACGAGCGCGGCGAGCGCCTTGCGCACGGCGGGCACGGGTGCGCCCACGGCCGTGGCGAGCGACACCACGCTCTGCGGCTCGTCCACGATCATCAGGATCGCCTCGAGTCGCTGCGCGACGCCTCCCGGGAACTCCGCGGGCTCCTCGGCGGCCGGCGCGACCGGCTCGAGCTCCGGCTCCGCCGCGGTCTGCGTGTCATCGGTCATAGTCGGCCCCCAGGGTCGCCAGCGTCTCGTCGGACCAGTGGTCCGCCGTCCAGGTCAGGGTGAGCTCGCCGAGCGGCTCCAGCTGCTCGAAGCTGATCGCGGCGTGGCGGTAGAGCTCCAGCACCGAGATGAACCGCGCGACCACGACGCCCGCCTGGTCCACGCCCGCGACGAGCTCGCGGAACGTCATCCGCTCGGCGCCGCGCAGCAGCGTGACCACGACCGCGGCCTGCTCCCGGATGCTCACGAGCGGCGCGTGCAGGTGGTCCAGGCCCACGCGCGGGATCTCGCGCGGCGCGAAGGCCAGCATCGCGATGGCCGCGAAGTCGGCCGGGGTGAGCGTCCACACCAGCTCGGGCGTCTTCGCGCGGTACTTCGGGTCGAGCGGCACGCTGCGCACCTGACGCCGCTCCTCGCCCTGCAGCCGCTCCGCGAACCAGGCCGAGACCTCCTTGAACGCCCGGTACTGCAGCAGGCGCGCGAACAGCAGGTCGCGGGCCTCGAGCAGCGCGACGGACTCGGCGTCGACGAGCTCGCCCTGCGGCAGGAGGCCGGCGACCTTCATGTCCAGCAGGGTGGCGGCGACCACCAGGAACTCCGACGCCTGGTCGAGCTCCTCGTCGGGTCCCAGCTCGCGCAGGTACGCGATGAACTCGTCGGTGACCTTCGACAGCGCGACCTCGGTGATGTCGAGCTCGTGCTGCGAGATCAGGTTCAGCAGCAGATCGAACGGGCCGTCGAAGTTCGACAGCGAGACGCGGAAGCCCTTCTCCCCCTCGGGCGCCGCGTCGACCGGCGCCGGGACCGGCTCGAGATCAGGCGACGGCCGGTGCCGGTCGGCCGCCTCCGGCGGCGCGCCGTCGCTACGCGACGGCGCCACGGGCGACGAGCTCCCGCGCCAGTCGCAGGTAGGCCTGAGCGGCCGGGTGCTCGGGCGCGAAGTCGATGATCGGCACGCCCGAGACCGACGCGTCCGGGAACTTCACCGTGCGGCCGATGACGGTCTCGAGCACGTCCTCGCCGAACGCCTCGACGATCCGCTCGAGCACCTCGCGGGAGTGCAGCGTGCGCGGGTCGTACATGGTCGCCAGCAGGCCGTCGAGCTTGATCGAGGGGTTCAGACGGTCGCGGACCTTGTCGATCGTCTCGATCAGCAGGGCCACGCCACGCAGCGCGAAGAACTCGCACTCGAGCGGGATGATGACGCCGTGGGCCGCCGTGAGGGCGTTGACCGTCAGCAGGCCGAGCGACGGCTGGCAGTCGATCAGGATCACGTCGTAGTCGCCGGCGACGCGGCGGAGCACGTGCGAGAGGATCATCTCGCGCGCGACCTCGTTGACGAGGTGCACCTCCGCGGCCGACAGATCGATGTTCGCCGGGATCAGGTCGAGGTTCTCGACGCCCGTGTGCACGATCGCCTCGTGCGGGTCGCGCTTGGTGTCAAGCAGCAGGTCGTAGATCGTGGTGACGTCGTACGTCGCGACGCCCAGGCCGGCCGACAGCGCGCCCTGCGGGTCGAAGTCGATGGCCAGCACCTTGCGCCCGTACTCCGCGAGCGAGGCGGCCAGGTTGATGGTCGTCGTGGTCTTGCCCACGCCGCCCTTCTGGTTGCAGAGGGCGATGATGCGCGCGGGGCCGTGGCCGTCGAGCTTCTTCGGGGTCGGGAAACCCTGGTACGGGCGCCCGGTCGGACCGAGGATGACCTCGTCCTGCTTCTTCCGGGCCCGCGTATCCGTCTTCTCCGCCACAGTCTCTCCCGCCTTCGACGTGCTTGCTCGATTGTAACGACGCGATTGCGGCGCGCCGGGACCTGGCCCGGCGATCCGGATCTCGGGCGCGCTGGGCCCGCGAGACGTCAGCGGGCCCGCGGGTGGCTGGTGACGTACACGTCGCGCAGCGTGTCGACCGTGACGTGCGTGTAGATCTGGGTGGTCGCGACGGACGCGTGGCCGAGCAGCTCCTGCACCACGCGCACGTCGGCGCCGCCCTGCAGCAGGTGCGTCGCGAACGAGTGGCGCAGCGTGTGGGGCGACACGTGCGCGGTCAGCTGCGCCTTCTCCGCGGCCGCGCGGATCACGAGCCACGCGCTCTGCCGCGACAGCGGCGCGCCCCGCGCGCCGAGGAACAGCTTCGGAGTCGCCCGCCCCCGGGTCGCGAGGTCCGGCCGCACACGCGTCAGGTACGCGTCGACCGCGGCCCGCGCGAACGACCCGACCGGCACGATCCGCTCCTTCGATCCCTTGCCGCGCAGGCGCAGGATGTCGCCGCTCGCGAGGTCGTCGACATCCAGCTGCACGGCCTCCGACACGCGCGCGCCCGTCGCGTACAGCAGCTCGAGCAGCGCGCGGTCGCGGATGCCGATCGGGTCCTCCGCCGAGGGCGCGGCCAGCAGGCGCTCGACCTGCTCGATCGTCAGCGCCTTCGGCAGCCTCCGCGCCTGCTTGGGCGGTCGCAGCCGCGACGACGGGTCCGCGTCCGCGATGCCCTCGCGGGCGAGGAACCGGTGCAGGCCGCGCACCGAGGACTGCAGCCGCGCGAGCGACGACGCGGCGGGCGGCGGCTCGGCCGACGCGCGATCCGCCGCGAACTCCGCGATCACCGCGGGCGTCACGGCGTCGGTGTCGGCGACGCCCCGTTCCGTCAGCCAACCGACGTACGCGTCCAGGTCCCGGCGGTAGGCCGCGACCGTGTGGTCGGAGAGCCCCCGCTCGATCGTGATGTGGCGCAGGTACGCGTCCATCGCGCGCTCGAGTCTCATGATCCGGCGAGCCGCATCAGGCGACGCCCGTCACGCCCGGGCGGACGCCCGCCGCCTCTCGGCCGCGAGCATGATGCCGAGCATCATGGCGCCGTTCGCCACCTCGCCGCCCATCACGGCGGCGACCGCGTCGTCCAGCGGCACCCACTCGATCCGGATGTCGGCCTCCTCCGCCTCGCGCGCGTGCACGTGCGGCGCGGCCGAGAGCCCGGTCGCGAGGAACAGGTGGATGATCTCGTCGCTGCCGCCCGGGGTGGGCGCCATCCGGCCCAGGCGCTCCCAGTGCTCGGCGACGAGGTCGACCTCCTCGGCCAGCTCGCGCCTGGCCGTGTCGAGCGGGTCCTCCCCCTCGATGTCCAGCAGCCCGGCCGGAATCTCCCAGTCACGCGTGCGGATCGGGTGGCGGTACTGCTGGATCAGCAGGACGCGATCCTGATCGTCGATCGCGACGACCGCGACCGCGCCCGTGTGGTCGATGTAGTGACGGACCAGCTCGTGGTCGTTGTACCGGAAGCGGTCCTCGCGGACGTCCCACACGCGGCCCTCGAAGACGAGGTGGGAGTCCACCACCTCGACCTCGAAGGGCTCGTCTCGGATCTCCACGTCAGGCGTTCTCGACCTCGAAGAGCTCGCTCGCGCGGTGACGGTCCACCGCGGCGCCGACCAGGCCGCGGAACAGCGGGTGCGGGTCGGTCGGGCGCGAACGCAGCTCGGGGTGCGCCTGCGTGGCGATGTAGTACGGGTGCACGTCGCGCGGCAGCTCGACGAACTCCACGAGGTTCAGGTCGGGGTTGATGCCCGAGAAGACCATGCCGGCTGCCGAGATCTGCTCGCGGTACGCGTTGTTGACCTCGTAGCGGTGGCGGTGGCGCTCCTCGACCTCGGTGGCGCCGTAGACCTCGGCCGCGATGGAGCCCTCCGCGAGCTTCGCGGGGTACAGCCCCAGGCGCATGGTGCCGCCCAGGTCGCCGCCGGCGAGGATGTCGACCTGCTCGGCCATGGTCGCGATGACCGGGGCGCTCGTCTCGGGGTCGAACTCGCTCGACGACGCGTCCGCGATGCCGGCCACGTTGCGCGCGTACTCGATCACCATGCACTGCAGTCCGAGGCACAGGCCCAGCGCGGGGATGCCCTGCTCGCGCGCGAAGCGCAGCGCGCCGAGCTTGCCCTCGATGCCGCGGATGCCGAAGCCGCCGGGCACGCAGATCGCGTCGAGGTCGCCGAGCTGCTTGGCCGCGCCCTCCGGCGTCTCGCACGTGTCGGAGGGGATCCAGCGGATGTTGACCTTGACGTCGTGCGCGAAGCCGCCCGCCTTGAGCGCCTCGGTGACCGACAGGTAGGCGTCGGGCAGGTCGATGTACTTGCCGACGAGGCCGATCGTGACCTCGTGCTTCGGGTTGTGCACGGCCTGCAGCACGGTGTTCCAGCGGGTCCAGTCGACCTCGCCGGCCGCGAGGCCCAGGCGGCGCACGATGTAGGCGTCGAGCCCCTGGTCGTTGAGCGTCGAGGGGATGTCGTAGATGCTCGGCAGGTCGACCGTGTTCACGACGCCCTCGACGTCGACGTCGCACATCAGCGCGATCTTGTTGCGGTTCGACTCGCTCACCGGGCGGTCGCTGCGCAGCACGAGCGCGTCGGGCTGGATGCCGACCTGGCGGAGGGCCGCCACCGAGTGCTGCGTCGGCTTGGTCTTCTGCTCGCCCGACGCGCCCATGAACGGCACGAGCGACACGTGCACGAAGAACACGTTGTCGCGGCCGAGCTCGTGGCGCAGCTGACGGGCGGCCTCGAGGAACGGCTGCGACTCGATGTCGCCGACAGTGCCGCCGACCTCGGTGATGATCACATCGGGCTTCGGGTCGGCCTCGGCCTGCAGGCGCATGCGGCGCTTGATCTCGTCCGTGATGTGCGGGATGACCTGCACGGTGTCGCCGAGGTACTCGCCGCGGCGCTCGCGCGCGATCACCTGCGAGTAGATCTGACCGGTCGTGACGTTGGCCGCCTGGCTCAGGTTGACGTCGAGGAAGCGCTCGTAGTGGCCGATGTCGAGGTCGGTCTCGGCGCCGTCGTCGGTCACGAAGACCTCGCCGTGCTGGAACGGGTTCATGGTGCCCGGATCCACGTTCAGGTACGGGTCGAGCTTCTGCATCACGACGTGAAGTCCGCGGGCCGTCAGCAGATTGCCGAGGCTCGCCGCGGTGAGGCCCTTGCCGAGCGAGGAGACGACACCACCCGTCACGAAGATCTGCTTGGTGGTGGTCTCGGGTCCCGCGCCAGGAGTCTGCATCACGGGCTTCGATCCTATCAGTCGGATGGTCGTCGGGGCCGCGCCGCGCGCGTTCCGCCTATCGTGTCACGCCCGGGTACGCCGCCGCGAGGAGCCGTCGGATCCCGGATCGTGGGTCGCGACGAGCGACCAGATCGTCGCGACGACGGCCACGAGCCCCAGGATCGCGATCGGCGCGAACCCCGGCTCGTCGCCCGACCACTCCGACGTCGCCCATCCGAATACGGGCAGGAGGGCGAGCGCGGCCGCCGGGCCGCCCCAGCGGACCACGTCTCGGAGCGGGCCGGGGCGCAGCCCGCGCGCCCGGCGGATTCCGGTGACGGCCGCGGCGAGCGCGGCCAGACCGAGCGCGGCGGCGAGCGCGAGCGGGGTGTCCTGCCAGATCCGCCACAGCCACCAGTCGGTGCGGTCGGCGGGTGCCAGCGATCCCTCGGGGAAGGCGAGGCGCATCCCCAGGAAGCGAGCGTCGTCGCCGGGCTCCGGGGTCAGCACGTAGGTGACGGCGCGCGGGTCCCGCTCGACGGTGTCGGGCTCGCGCAGCTCGAGATCCTGTCCCCGGCGGTGGTCGAGCGCGGCGGCGCTCGTCGCGCGGTCGGCGAGGTCCGCCGGCACGGTGAGCGACACCCGGATGCGCTCGACGCCCACGCGGTCGCCGCCGAGGTCGAGCAGCCCCTCCCAGCCCCACGTCCAGTGCGGGTTCAGCGCCGTCCACCGCAGGTCGTCATGCCACTGCCCGCCGGACCGGGAGGTGGTGACCGGATGCGCCAGGCGATAGGCGATGACCACATCGTGCTCCCCCGGCCACTCGTCAGGGAGTGCGGTGCGCAGCAGCGCCATACCCTGCGTCCGCTCGGTCGTGAAGGGCGCGTCCTCGCCGTCGATCGTCACCGCCGTGACCTCGAGCCCCTGATCGCCGCCCTCCGGCCGGTCCGTCCACTGCCGCAGGACCTGCGGCACCTCCCGGCTGCCGTCCGAGACCGTCACCGCGAGCCGCTCCTCCACCTCGAGCACGGGCCGTCCGGCCGCATCGCGTTCGAGCGTCGCCTCGGCGTCGAAGGCCCGCACGAACATCCCGTACGAGCCGGGGAGGTCGTCCCACGCGGCGTCGCGCGGCGGCGTCACGCTCGGCGACGGCACGAGGTTCGCGAGCAGGAACGCGCCGACGACCAGCAGCGCGCTCGCGATCCGGATGGCGAGCCGCCCGCCCCCGAGGAAGTCGGGGTCCTCGCGCACCGCGCGCGGCACGCCCGCCTCGTCCATCGCCCGCCGCACGATGGCCGCTCCCCGGCGCGGTCCGGCGAACATCACGGCGTATGGCAGGAGCGGGTCGGCGAGCGTCGCCCTGTCGGCCGCGCTCGTCCGCTCGGCGAAGAGGCGGATGCCCAGCAGGTGCTCTCGCACCAGTGCGCCTCGCCGGGTCAGCGGGCGCGCCGACAGCGCGATGACGAGCACGACGGCCGCGATCAGGATGGTCGCCGCGACGACCGCGACCGGCCACCAGAACACGCTGAGCGGGAACTGGAACGACAGCTGGCGCGCGAGTCCGAGCTGCAGGATGGGCAGCGCCAGCGCCGCGCCCACGACGTTGTCGCGCACGAAGCCGTCCGGGACGCGGCGCAGGTTCCGCTGGAAGGCCTCTCGCCACACCGGATCCCGGGGGTACTCGGTCCACGCGCGCGGCCAGTTGCCGAGGCGCCCGGTGCGATGCAGCTCGCGGGCGAGCGCGCGTCGCGCCGGCTCGCGATCCCGGCGGGGCGGCTGCGGCGCGTCGCGTCGGCCGCGGCGCCACGGCAGCGGGAGTCCGCGCCTGCGCGGTCGCGCGATGCCCGGCCGCCGCGCCGTGGCCTGGTAGTCGGCGAGCGCGCGCACGAGCGGCGCGGTGCCGACCGCGCGCCACAGCCGCGCCGCGAGCGGCGGGGCGATGCCGTCGAGCGGCTCGGACTGCGCCACGAACCACGCCCGGCCGCGCGCGTCTCCCCACGCCACGGCCCGCGCCGCGAGCGACAGCAGGAGCACGACGGCGGCGGCCAGCAGCGGCGCGAACGGACCCACGACCATGACCCAGAACACGGGCGACGGCGCGGGCATGACGAGAGAGCCGGGGGCGAAGTGGAAGCGGAACCACGCGGCGGCGTGAGGCGGCAGGTTCTGGTCGTTCGTGAACTCGTACGTGACGGCATCCACCGTCTCGCGATCGACCTCGAGCGCGGTGCTCTCCCCCAGCAGCAGCCACGAGATCCCGGCGCGCGGTTCGCGCGCGAAGTCGTCCACCAGCTCGCGCGGCACCGTGATGCGCACGGACGTCGCCGCGGTCGCATGCTCCCAGCGCGGCCCGAACGCATCCCACTCGAGCACCTGGGTCCATTCGCGCGTCGATTCGTCGAACGAGTCGAACGCGACGTCGTGCAGCGTGTACCGCAGCACCAGCTCATGGTCGCCGGTGAGGCGTTCGTCCGTCTCGATCGAGAAGACCGTCCGCGTGGCGCCCTGCCGCACGCCGACCGTCGCCTCACGCCCGTCGAGCTCGGCGGTCACGAGGCGCGGCTGCACGTCATGCCCCTGGTACTGGCTCACGAGCACCCGTTCGATCCGCGACTCGTCGACGTCGTCCGGGAACGCCGCCGTGATCCGCTCCTCGACCGCGATCTGGACCCGGCTGTCGTCGTCGCGTGCGAGCTCGTAGTCCGCCTCGAACGATCGCGCGATCCAGGAATCGGCTGCGGAGCCCGCCGCATCGAGATGGTCGTCGAAGCCGAGCGGCTGGTTGATCACGGGCCCGACCAGGAGCAGCACGCCGAGCGCCGCCACCGCGGTCCACACGATGCGCGCGGCCAGCCGTGTGCCCCGCGAGCCGCGCGCACGCGAGCGCGCCTCGATGCGCAGCAGCAGGAGCGACAGCCGGCGATACAGCCGGGTCTGGTGCCGGGGCGGGATCGGGACGGCGTCGGCCGGGGCGGCCGGATCGGCGCCGGGCGCGCCGCCCCGCTCGCGGCTCATGCCCGCACGGACCCCAGCTGCAGCAGCTCGCGCGCGTGGGTCAGCGCGGCCTCCGAGTCGGACAGGCCCGACAGCAGGCGCGCCATCTCGGCCTCGCGGTCGGCGCCCTCGAGGCGCGTGACGCTCGACGACGTGACGGACCCGTCGTTGGCCTTCACCACGCTGAGGTGGTTGCCCGCGAACGCGGCCACCTGCGCGAGGTGCGTGACGGCGATCACCTGCGACGCCTCGGCGAGGCGGGCCAGACGGCGGCCGACCTCGATCGCGGCCGCGCCGCCGATACCGGCGTCCACCTCGTCGAACACGAAGGTCGGCACGGGGTCGGTGCCCGCGATCACGACCTCGATCGCGAGCATCACGCGGCTCAGCTCACCGCCCGAGGCGCCGCGCGAGACCGGCCGGGGCTCGGCACCCGGATGCGGCGCCAGCAGCAGCGCGACGTCGTCGCGCCCGTGCGCGGACTCCGCGCCCGGGCTCACCTGGACGAGCAGGCGCGCGTCGGGCATCGCGAGGGCGTGCAGCTCTTCGGTGACCGCCTCGGCGAGGCGCTCTGCCGCGCTCGTCCGCGCCGCGGTCAGAGCCTCGGCCCGCACGTCGAGCCCGGCGCGCGCGTCGGCCAGCTGCGCGCGCAGCCGCTCCACGCGGTCGTCGTCGTCATCCAGCTCGGCCAGGCGCGCGAATCCCGACTCCAGCAGCGCGATGGCCGCGTCGAGCGAGCCGTGCGCGCGCACGAGCCCGTTCAGCACGGCGCGACGCTCCTCGACGGCGGCGAGCTCCTGGGGGCCGGTCTCGTCCAGGTCGGCGAGGAACCCCGACAGCTCCACCGCGATGTCCGCGGCGCGGTAGCCGAGGTCCGCCAGCTGCTCCCCGAGCGCCGCCAGCGCCGGATCCGCCACGCGCTCGAGCGCGCGACGCGCCTCCGCGAGCAGGGTCGACACGTCGACCGCGCCGTCCTCGCTCGACAGCGCCTCCCGGGCGACCGCCGCCGCCGCGCGCAGCTCCTCGGCGTTCGCGAGACGCTCGGCGCGCTCGGCGAGAGCCACGTCCTCCCCAGCCTCCGGCGCCGCCTGCTCGATCTCCGCGAGCGTCGCCCGGAGCGCGGCCGCCTCGGCCGCGCGCGCCTCGCGGTGCGACGTGATGGACTCGAGCTCGCGGTCCAGCGCCCGCCAGGCCTCGTAAGCCTCGCGGTAGGCGGCGAGCGCCTCGCGGACGGGGTCTCCGGCGAACCGGTCGAGCGCGTCGCGCTGGGCGGCCGCCGACTTGAGCCGCAGCTGATCGGACTGGCCGTGGACGACGATCAGCTCGTCCGCGAGCTCCGAGAGGACGCCGGCGGGCGCCGCCCGGCCGCCCACGCTCGCCCGGCTGCGGCCCTCGGCCGCCAGCGTGCGCGACAGGTACAGCTCCGCCTGCCCGCCGCCGATCGGCTCGACGTCGCCGCCGGCCTCGCGCACGCGCTCGGCCACGGCACCCTCCTCGGGCACGATCCAGACGCCCTCGACCGAGGCCTGCGGCGCGCCCGCGCGCACGGCGCCGGAATCGGCCCGCTGACCGAGCAGCAGTCCCAGCCCCGTCACGACCATGGTCTTGCCGGCGCCCGTCTCGCCCGTGATGGCGGTGAACCCGGGCCCGATCGGGAGCGTCGCCTCGCTGATCACGCCGAGGTCGCGCAGCCGCATCTCTTCGATCACGAGTCGCCTCCGCCACGGGTCATTCGTCGGCCTCCGGCGGGATGGTGTCGATCACCCCGGTCGCGGTCGGCTCGGCGGGCCCGCGCCATCCCTCGACGGGGAGCTTGAACTTGCGCACCAGGCGGTCGGTGAACACCGCCGGGTGCAGGCGTGCGAGGCGCACGGGCTGGGCGGACCGGCGCACGGCCACGTGGGCGCCCGGCGGCAGCGGGTGCGACCGGCGTCCGTCGCACCACAGCACGGCCGACGCGCCCGCGCCGCCCTCGAGCACCTCGACGGCGACCGCGTGCTCGGGCCCCACGACGAGCGGCCTGGCGAACAGCGCGTGCGCCGACAGGGGCACGACGGCGATGGCCTGCACGGTCGGCCAGATGACCGGGCCGCCCGCGGAGAAGTTGTACGCGGTCGATCCGGTCGGGGTCGCGATCACGACGCCGTCGGCGCCGAACGTCGACAGCGGCCGCCGGTCGATCTCCATGACGACCTCGATCATCCGCTCGCGGCTGTCCTTCTCGACCGTGGCCTCGTTCAGCGCCCAGGTCTCGTACACCACGCGGCCCGCGCGGTCCTTGACGCGCACGTCCAGCGCGAGCCGCTCCTCGACGGCGTAGTCGCCCGCGACCGCCCGCTGCACGGCGGCGTCCATGGCGTCGCGCTCGATCTCGGCGAGGAAGCCGACGTGGCCCATGTTGATCCCGAGCACGGGGGCGGTGCCGTCGCGCACCAGCTCGGCGGCGCGCAGGATGGTGCCGTCGCCGCCCAGCACGATGGCCAGCTCGATGTCGGCGAGCGCGATGTCCGTGCCGAGCACGGGCACATCCGCCAGCACGGGCGCGAGGGCGGACAGCTCCGCGCGGTCCTCGGGCGACAGCACGGGCTGCGCGCCCGCCGCCCGCAGCAGCGCGACGACCCTCACCGCGGCCTCGACCGTGTCCTCGCGGTGCGCGTGGGCGACGACCAGGATCCTCCGCTCGCTCATCGTCCTCCGTCGCTCGTCATCCTGCGCTGCATCTGTCGATCGTGGTCTTCCATTCTGTCGGATCGGTCCCGCGACCCGGGGCGATGTGGATGAGCACCTCCACATTGCCGTGCGTGCCCTGGATCGGAGACGGCAGCACGCCGAGCGTCCCCATCCCGAGATCCCTCGCCGTGAACAGCACCTCCGTGACCGCGTCGGCCCGGAGGCCGGCGTCGGCCACCACCCCGCCCTTGGGGATGCGCGTCCGCCCCACCTCGAACTGCGGCTTCACCAGCAGCACGACGTCGGCGTCCGCCGCCGCGACCTCGGCGACCGCGGGCAGCACCTGCGTGAGCGAGATGAACGAGAGGTCCCCCGTGATCACGGACGGCGCCTCCTCCACGCCGCTCGCCTCGGCGAGCCCCTGGCGCGTCATGTACCGCACGTTGAACCCCTCGACCGAGCGCACGCCCGCGTCGACGGCCACCTGCGGCGCCAGCTGGCCGTGCCCCACGTCTACGGCGATGACCGGCTCGGCGCCGCGCTCGCGGAGCACCTGCGTGAACCCTCCCGTGGAGGCTCCCATGTCGAGCGCCACACGACCGGCGGGATCGACGCCGAACCCGTCGAGCGCCGCGATGAGCTTGTGCGCACCACGGCTGACGTAGTGGTCGGCGTCGGCGACCACGATGGGCGTCTCGTCGTCGACCTTGATCGAGGCCTTCGACGCCACACGACCCGCCACGGTGACGCGCCCCGCCTCGATCAGCGCGGCCGCGTGCGTGCGGGAGCGCGCCAGGCCGCGCGCGGCCAGCGCGGCGTCCAGGCGGAGGCTCATTCGCCGGGCTCGGCGGGCGCCTGCTCGAGGCGCCGCGCGAGCTCGTCGTGCAGGCTCGCATAGGCGGCGGCGCGGTCCGCGAGCGGCTGGCCCTCGATGATCCGCACCCGGCTCACCAGGCCCTCGCCCTCGGTCTGCCGGTCCTCGGCGGACCGCTCGTCGCTGCTGTCGCTCACGCGGTCAAGGATACGTCGCGCGGGCGGCGACTCAGCGGAACGGATCGGCGTAGAGCCGCTCGGGGACGCGGAAGCCGAAGATCTGCCGGCCGGTGTCCCAGATCGCCCTCGCCGCGGCGCGCAGCAGGTCGATCGGCTCCCCCTCCGAGACGATCTGCACGTCGGGTCCGTCGATCCGCACGGCGGCGTCGCGCACCCACACGGCGTCGCCCTTCACGCGCGCGACCGGGTACGGCTCGAACAGCTGCCGCAGGTCGGACACGATGTAGGTCGGTCGGCTGTCCGGCGGCGCGGCGAGCACGTGCTTCGGGCGGTCGATGCCGGTGAGCACGAGCGCCGACGGCACGCCGGCGCGGTTCGCGCCCAGGATGTCTGTGTCGAGCCGGTCGCCGATGAACAGCGGCGAGGTCGCGCCGAAACGGGCGACCGCCTCGTGGAAGATCGGCGCCTCGGGCTTGCCCGCGACGGTCGCGAGGCGGCCGACCGCGGTGTGCACGGCCGAGACCAGCGTGCCGTTGCCCGGCGCGATGCCGCGCGCCTGCGGGATCGTCCAGTCCGTGTTCGTCGCGATCCACGGGATGCCGCCCTCGTCCTCCGGAAGGGCGAGCGCGTAGGCGGCCTCGGCGAGCTGCATCCACGAGACGTCCGGCGCGAAGCCCTGCACGACTGCGGCGGGCCCGTCGTCGGCGCTGCGCGTCACGACGAACCCGGCCTTCTCGACCTCGACCACGAGCCCCTCGCCGCCGACGACCAGCACGGTCGAGCCGGCCGGGATCCGCTGGGCGAGCAGCCGCATGGCGGCCTGAGGGCTCGTGACGACGTCCTCGGGACGCGTGTGGAGTCCGAGCTCCACGAGGTGGGCCGCGACCGTCGCGTCCGTGCGCGAGGCGTTGTTCGTGATGTACCCGAGGCGCCGGCCCTCGTCCGCCGCGCGGTTCAGGCTCCCGACCGCGTGCGGGATGGCGCCCGGCCCGGCGTACACGACGCCGTCGAGATCCGCGAGAACGGCGTCGACCCCGTCGAGCGGCGTGCGCTCCTTCTCGCGCTTAGAAAAGAGCGCCATCGGGGCGGCCCTCTCCGTCCTCGTCCTCGTCGCTCACCGCCGACGACTCCGGCGTGTCGTCCGCGGACTCCGGCTCCGCGTCGATCTCCGCGAGGATCTCGGCGACCTCGTCCTCGACCGTGAACGTCTCATCCTCGGCGGCCGGCTCCTCGGCGGCCGGCTCCTCGACAGGGGCCGGCTCCTCGACGCGGGCAGGCTCCGCTGGGGCGACCTCCTCCGCCGACTCCGGCAGCTCCTCGGTGTCGGCGTCGTCGATCTCGATCACGTCGAACTCGTCCTCGTCGACCGTGTGCCCGAGCGCGTCGGCGGCGATCTCCGCGCGGCGCCGCCACTCGGCCGCCTCGTCGTGGAGTCCCAGGTCCTCGAGCACATTCGCGCGGGCCGCGAAGAGACCGGGGCTCCACTCGAACGCGCGGTCGGGGTCCAGCTCGGGGATGTCCAGCTCGGCGAGCGCGAGCTGCGTCTCCCCGATGTCCAGGCGCGCGCCCGACATCGCGATCGCGAGCTCGACGCGCACGGCCGGCGGAAGAGCTGCGCGGTCGACCGCGCGGCCCTCCTCGAGCGCCCGGTCGGGACGCCCCATGCCGCGCTCACTGTCGACGATCATCGCGATCATGTCGTCGCGTCCGGTGATGCGGCGGTACGTCCGCAGCTCGCGGAGGGCGAGCGCGTAGTCGCCCGTGGTGTACGCGGTGATCGCGAGCGTCTCGCGCGCGATCGACACGCGGCCGGCGTGGCGCACGGCGGCGAGGGCGTGCTCGTGCGCGAGCGCGGGGTCCTCGTCGAGCGTGCGGGCCGCCATCGCCAGGTGGCGCGCGACGCGCTCGGCGTTCTCCTTGCTGAGGGTCTTCAGCTCGTTGCGGGCCGCCCCCGGGAGATCACGGGGCATGATGTCGTCGGGCAGCTCCGGGTCGGGGATGCGGGCGTGCTCCGGCGGCCGCGAGTTCGAGCGCTCGCGGTCGTCGCGGCGATCGTCGCGGCGATCGTCGAACCGGCGCTCCCCCGACGGGCGCCCGCCATCGCGCTGAGGGCGGCGGTCGCCGTCCCGGAACGAGCGCGGATGGTCCCCATCGCGCTGCGGACGACGGTCGCCGTACGAGGGACGGTCGCCATCGCGACGCGGACGATCGCCGTACGACGGACGGTCCCCATCGCGCTGCGGACGACGGTCGCCGTACGAGGGACGGTCGCCATCGCGACGCGGACGATCGCCGTACGACGGACGGTCGCCGTCACGACGCGGACGATCGCCGGACGAAGGACGGTCGCCATTGCGACGCGGACGATCACCGTAGGAAGGCCGATCGCCATCACGACGCGGACGATCGCCGGACGACGGACGGTCGCCATCACGACGCGGACGATCACCGTAGGAAGGCCGATCGCCATCACGACGCGGACGATCGCCGGACGAAGGACGGTCGCCATCACGACGCGGACGATCACCATAAGCGGGACGATCGCCATCACGACGCGGACGATCGCCGGACGAAGGACGGTCGCCATCGCGACGCGGACGATCACCATAGGAACGGCGATCGCCGTACGCGGGACGGTCGCCGTCGCGACGCGGACGGTCTCCCTCGCGCTGCGGACGGGAGTCGCGATCGCTGTAGCGAGGGCGGTCGCCGTCGCGCTGCGGGCGGCGGCCGCCGGAGGCGCCGGCGTCCCGCGGACCGCCCTCGCGCCGCGGTCCGCGGCCGCCGTCACGGCCTCGAGGAGCTCCCGGGCGATCGCCTCGGTCGTGCCGTCCTCGGTCGGGTCGGTCGCCGTCCTCCGCAGCCATATCCACTCCTCCATACTGCCGTGTTAACGCAAGAGGGCCACCCAGCGTTGGGTGGCCCTCTCGTAAAGGAAGTCCGGCGGTGTCCTACTCTCCCA